>NZ_RJQC01000002.1:239293-629091 GCF_003725415.1 Absicoccus porci
GAGAGTGTAATCTAAACTGTGTAAGTTAGTTAGATGCGTACGGCTAACTAATGAACACAGTTTTTATTATGCCTATCTCATGATATGGTTGAAGGAGAAAAAGGAAAATGAATGAAATGAGTAAAATTAAAAGAAATCCCGCCGCTGTCAAGATTGCCAATGAAATCCTTAAAGAATATGACTGTGATTCATTAGCCGATATGCAGGATGCTCTCAAAGAAATCTTTGGTCCATTGTTTGAAGGCATGCTTCAGGGGGAAATGGACAATCATCTTGGTTATAAATCCAATTCAAAAGAGCCAAAATCTACAAAGAACAGAAGAAATGGTTCCAATCCCAAAACTTTAAAAACCACAATGGGAGAAGTAGAAATCAATGCGCCAAGAGACAGGAATGGATCCTTCGAACCAGTCATTGTTCCCAAACGATCAAAGGATGTTTCCGATATCGAAGGAAAGGTATTATCCATGTATGCACGTGGAATGTCACAACGGGATATCTCATCAACGATCGAGGATATTTATGGTTTTAAAGTATCCCATGATATGATNTCGAAGGAAAGGTATTATCCATGTATGCACGTGGAATGTCACAACGGGATATCTCATCAACGATCGAGGATATTTATGGTTTTAAAGTATCCCATGATATGATCTCGGATATAACCAATGCTATCCTTCCGGAAGTGGAAGAATGGCAGAACAGACCGCTCAAAAAATGTTACCCATTTGTTTTTGTCGACTGTATGTATGTTTCTGTCAGAAACGATTATGAAGCCAAAGAAGAAGCCGTTTATGTGATTCTTGGGTATGACCTGCAGGGACAAAAGGAAATTCTTGGTTTGTGGATGGATTCCACGGAATCAAAGAACTACTGGATGCAGGTATTTGATGAGATCAAGGCACGAGGAGTCGAAGATATCTTTTTCATTTCTATGGATGGCGTATCCGGTCTTGAATCGGGTGCCAAAGCTATTTTCCCCGGAGTTGTCGTACAAAGATGTATCGTTCATCTGATTCGGAACTCCATCCGATATGTACCAACCAAGGACTACAAAAAATTCACTGCCGATCTTAAAAAAGTATATGGAGCCTCTTCACTAAAAGCAGCTAAGACTGCGTTCGACACATTCTGCGACAACTGGAAACAATATCCTGGAGCGATCGAAGTATGGAAAAGGAATTTCCTTCATGTAGAACAGCTGTTTGATTATGGATCTGCTGTTCGAAAAGTCATGTATACGACAAATGCGATCGAATCGGTAAATTCCTCCTTTCGAAAAGNNNTTCCTTCATGTAGAACAGCTGTTTGATTATGGATCTGCTGTTCGAAAAGTCATGTATACGACAAATGCGATCGAATCGGTAAATTCCTCCTTTCGAAAAGTGACGAAAAAAGGGTCATTTCCAAATCATGAAGCTGTATTCAAGCTGCTCTATTTACGGGTGAAGGAACTACAGAAAAAATGGGACAAAGGACATTTGAATAATTGGTCGATGGTATTGAATCAATTGTTGGTCAACGATCAGTTTAAGGATCGTATCGAAAAGTACATTCAATACTGAATCTTGAAATGATATATATTCCAAGTTCCTTGTTTACAATGAGACTCCGCCCCTAAGAACCCGAAAAAACGGCCAGTCAAAAAAATCAATTTTCAGCTGGCCGTTTTAAGCATACCTTAGGGTCGATCATTATAAACAAGTTTTCTCGGCATAAAACATCATTTTAAAAACAAGATCGAGAACTTATCAAAATCGACTATAAAATATTAAATACACACTTTTCTTGACAAACCCGCGAAAGCCAATGAACTGGATCCATATAAATATCTGAATCTTCTATTCAATTCATTACCTGGACTAGACTTTATATCCGATCCTTCATTACTGGATGATTATCTGCCATGGTGCAGTGATATAAAGACAATATGTAAATAAACCCGTTATGATACAAATAACTGTTTGTTCACAACGGGTTTTGTTTATAACATCATAGACACTGATTTATCTGACGCTTACCTTAGAACGATTATTTAAGCTTTTAAATAAGCATTTATTATTATTTTGTTTCAAACCATTTATCACTATATTTTTTAGATGTGGAAATTGCTTAATAAATATTTCTATTTCAGCATAAGTTTTTTCATAACTTTCAATATCTTTTTTATTTATCATTTTGTACTCACGGCCAAAATTGGCATATAAAAAAGCCCTTATATAAAGGACTTTTAATGTTTATTGAATTATTCAAACTCAATCGTTCCAGGAGGCTTAGAAGTGATGTCATACACTACGCGATTGACATGATCTACTTCATTGACGATACGATTGGAAATACGATCTAATACCTCAAATGGGATCTTTGCCCAATCGGCTGTCATACCATCGATTGAAGTAACAGCTCGAATCGCTACGGCATAATCATAGGTTCTTTGATCCCCCATGACACCCACACTACGCATATTCGTCAGAGCTGTAAAATATTGCCAGATTTCCTTGTTTAAACCAGCCTTGGCAATTTCTTCACGCAAGATATAATCACTATCTTGTACAATCTTGATCTTTTCATCGGTCACATCGCCTAAGATACGAATACCCAAACCAGGACCTGGGAACGGCTGACGCCATACCATCTCTTCTGGAAGACCTAGTTCTTCACCTAAAGCACGTACTTCATCTTTAAATAATGTATTTAATGGCTCGATCAATTGAAACTGCATATCTTTTGGCAAACCACCTACATTGTGATGCGATTTGATCGTTTGTGCCGTCTTGGTACCCGATTCAATGACATCGGTATACAACGTCCCTTGTGCCAACCACTTGATTTCTTCACCAGCTGTTAACTTCTTGACCTCATCATCAAATGTATATACAAATTCATTACCAATGATCTTACGTTTCTTTTCTGGATCCGTAACACCTTTCAACTTGGACATAAAACGATCTTTCGCATCGATCTTGACCAAATTGACATTCATGTTCTTACCAAATGTCTCTACAACACTTTCGGCTTCACCCTTACGCAATAGACCATGATCAATAAACATACAAATCAATTGATCACCAATGGCCTGATGTAGTAAAGCAGCCACTACGCTAGAATCCACACCACCAGATAAACCTAATAAGACTTTATCCGAACCGACTTGTTCTTGGATTTTCTTCGTCTGTGTCGCAATAAAATCTTTCATCGACCAATTGTTTTTGGCCTGACAAATCTTGAATACAAAGTTTCGTAAAATATCATTTCCATATTCCGAATTTCGTACTTCCGGATGAAATTGTAATGTATAAATCTTCTTTTCAATATTGGCTGTCGCTGCATTTGGACACGTATCACTCGTTGCCAATACTTCAAATCCCGGTGCCAATTGGGATACTTTATCCCCATGTGACATCCAAACGGTTTGTTTCTTTGGCGTTCCCGCAAATAATTCATTTTCATGATCAATCGTTATTTCCGTACGACCATATTGTCTTTCTTCACTGGATTCGACTTTTCCACCCATTTCATAGTGAATCATCTGCATACCGTAACAAATACCTAAAATTGGTAAGCCACTGGTAAAGATAGCTGGATCACATTTTGGTGCATCCGCTTCATAGACACTATTCGGACCACCACTAAATACGATTCCCTTAACATCACCTAAGGCAAGAATATCTTCCAATTTCATTTCATTCGAATGCAACTCGGAATACACTCCAAATTCACGAATACGACGAGCAATCAATTGATTATATTGACTTCCAAAATCCAAAACAATAATTTTATCTGGCATGAATTATTCTCCTTCTTATGTTTATTATTCTAGCATATTCTTTTCTAAATAATCTATAACGTCATGGAGCGTATGCATACGCAATTGAATATACGGATACATTTGCCGATCCTGCTCGATCCGATCCGGAATAAAAATCGTTTGACAACCAGCTCGACGACCCGCCATGATGCCAAATTTCGAATCTTCTAAGACAAGACATTGTTCGGGTGCCTTGCCCAATCGCTTTGCCGCTTCTTTAAAGATCATCGGATCCGGTTTGGAAGGGATGCCTGTTTCTTTACTGGAAACAATTTCTCGTGGATGAATATCACAATGCGCATACGCAATCAAACGCTCAATGTCTTTTCGCATGGAACTCGAAGCAATCGCATACGGAATCTTCTTTTGATTCAAATAACGAATCAACGCTTTCAATCCCGGTTTACAACCATCTTTCGGATTGGGAAACATCCGCATAAAAATATCTAAACGCACTTTTTGGAAATGGTCCATACACGCAATGATACCTGGATACGCATCTTCAAACTTCTGCACCGTTCGCGAATCACACCCAATCAATTGACTCACTTCTTTATCCGTGATCATAACGCCTCGTTCATGACAGACTTGTTTGAATCCTTTAAAAAAAGTCGCTTCGGTATCAAACATCAATCCATCCATATCAAAAATTACCGCTTCAATCATTCTCTTTCTTCGCTTCCTCTATATATTGCTTCGCATTGTTGATGATCATTTCTACTTGTTCCTTTGTGGTTTGTTTAATGATTTTTCCTGGACAACCAACCACTACACTATTAGCTGGAATTTGGGTATTTTCAGGAATTAAGGCACCCGCACCAATGATGGAATGCGTCCCAATGGAAGCCCCATTCATAACGATAGCTCCCATACCAATCAACACTTCATCTTCAATCGTACAACCATGAATAATGGCGCCATGTCCAATCGTTACGCGTTGTCCAATATGAACGGGAAAACCCTTGTCCACATGGATCACACAACCATCTTGAACATTGGTTCCATCCGCAATTTCGATTGCATCACTATCGCCACGAATGACCGCATTGTACCAAACACTGACATCCTTGCCTAAAATGACATTGCCTTTCACAATTCCTTTTTGCACTATTGGATCTCCCAGTTGGCATCGGCTGTCAACGAAGCATCGGCTCGACGACCATGTTCATACGCAATCGTTCCGGCAACCGCAATCATGGTCGCATTATCTGTGCACGCAAACATTGGTGGTACCGTAAATGTCACATTTGGATATTCACCTTTTAATTCTTCCACTTTTTCACGCAAACGACTATTGGCCGAAACGCCACCACCAACAACAAAATGTTTGATGTCTGGAAAATCATTCAACACCAAGCGAATCTTATCAAAGATCTCATTCAACGCACATTCTTGGAAGGAACAAGCCAAATCCGCATCACTATATGTTTTTCCTTGGCGTTCCATTCGCTTCGTAAATTGCAGAACGCCACTCTTTAATCCCGAAAAACTAAAATCATATTTACCTTGTGTTTTTGGTTTTGGCAAAGCATAGACGTTCTTTCCTTGTTTTGCTAACTTATCAATCTTTGGTCCACCTGGATAACCCAAATTCATGACACGTGCGACTTTATCAAACGCTTCCCCAATCGCATCATCTTGGGTCGTTCCTAAGATTTCAAAGGAACCCTCTTCTTTCATATAGATCAATTGACTATGGCCACCCGATACAACCAATGCCAATACCGGATAGTGTACATCTGTAACCAATTCATTGGCATAGATATGGGCCGCAATATGATGCACTGGCACCAACGGTTTATGAAACGCAAACGCCAATGTTTTGGCTGCTTGTACACCGACATGTAAACAACCAATCAAACCAGGTCCTTTGGTTACCGCTACCACATCGACATCATCCATCGTCAAATTGGCTTTCTTTAAAGCATCTTCAATCAAATACGAAATATTTTCGACATGAATTCGACTCGCTACTTCGGGTACGACTCCACCAAATTCTTTATGTACATCGATTTGTGAGGCTACAACACTCGATAAAATGTCTTTGCGATCTTTTACGATCGCTACCGCTGTTTCATCACAACTCGATTCAATTCCTAAAACGATCATCGTCATCCTCCTATAATTCACAGATCATGATCCAAGCATCTTCCCCATCTTGGTAATGATGCTTCGAACAATGACTCTTGATAAAACCACACATTTCATATAAACGAATCGCTGGTATATTGGATACCCGCACCTCCAATGTCATTGTTTCACAACCAGCTTGTTTGGCATGGACCATACATTCGATCAATAAACGATGGGCATAGCCTTGTTTACGATACGTTGGCAAAATGCCAATTCGTACCAATTCTGCTTGTTCGTAAGCTTCCCACACAAAGGCATATCCTTCCTTTGTCATCCACGCATGAAAAAAAGGATTGTTTTGAAATTCGGATTCAATTTGTTCCTTGGTCCATGCATCTAGAAAACATTGCGATTCAAAATTTGCCAAAACATTGGCTTTCTTATCATCCACCAACATCATTTATTTTTATATGCATTGGAAGACTTTAAATATTGCGGAACCAACGCATGAATATTCTCGATTTTTCGAGCCGGTACCTGCATAAAATTCGCTAAGAAATCACTTGGTTTGCCTTCTTGATCCAATAAGTACGCATCACCCATTAAGGTACCTGGATGTTGATCAATAAATGTCTTCACTTCATCCAATGACAAAACTTGTGTTTCCGGATGAATGATGCCATTTTCCACATGTGCAATATAGGCACGATGACTACGTGCATCCAAGATTACGTTAGCACTTGGTTCCATACCGGCATACAACTGCATCGTTGAAATACAATATAGTTCTTTATGCATTTGGGTACACAACACTTTCGCAATGGTCATCGCAATCCGAATGCCCGTATACGAACCTGGCCCATCGGTAATGATCACCCGATCAATATCGGCATAATCCAAATGGGTTTGTGCCAATAATTGATTCAATTCCACAAAAATGGTTTCACTTTGTTGCTTAAACGCTTCCTTGGCAATTCCTGCCAATAAACGATCATCTTCATATAGGCCTAAGACTAAATTTTTATAGGCACTATCCATACATAAACTAATCATTGTATGCCTCCACTATCGTTTGACTTACACTTCCTGTATAGGTCATTTCAATTGTTCGTTCTTCATCAATGCCTTCTTCAATCGAGATCGAGATATGATCGTCAGGAATTTGATTGGCGATAAAATTTCCCCATTCGATCACACAAATGCCTTCATCAAAACAATCTTCAAACCCTAGATCTTGATCAATGCCTTCTAATCGATAGGCATCAATATGATAAAAAGGTTGTCCATTGCCTTGGGTATACGATTTCATGATCGTAAACGTTGGTGAATTTATGACTTGTTGAATACCTAAAGCCTTGCCAAACGATTGTGTCCAAGTCGTTTTTCCTGCACCTAAATCTCCATCCAAACAAAGGATGACATGTTTATCTCGACAAAGATCTGCCATTTTTTGTGCAAATCGTTGCGTTTCTGCTAATGAATGAATTTGGATTTTCATACTATTTCTTCCTTTTCTGTTCATGAATCATATGCTTGATATTCTTGATATCTTGCATACGCTTCTTTACTTTTAATTCCGATCCTTGATCTTTCGGTACATAATATACACGATCTTTTAATGCCTCTGGCAAACAAACCATATCCGTCATGTGATATTTGTAGTCATGGGAATATTCATAATCTTTGCCATAGCCAAGATCTTTCATCAATCGTGTCGGTGCATTGCGAATTTGCAACGGTACCGGTTGATCCAATGTTGCTTTAGCATCTTGCGACGCATGAATATATGCCGTTTCTAAGGCATTGGATTTTGGTGCCAAGGCACAATACACGACCGCATGCGTTAAATGCACATTGCATTCGGGCATGCCTAAATAATGACACGCTTGATAGGCGGCAATACAAATTTCCAAAGCCCGTGAATCGGCCATACCAATATCTTCCGAAGCAAATCGAACAATGCGACGAGCCACATATAAGGGATCTTCGCCAGCTTCCAACATGCGTGCTAACCAATAGATGGATGCTTGTACATCACTATTTCGCATACTTTTATGCAAAGCTGAAATGATATTATAATGCTCCTCACCTTGACGATCATATAATAGTGATCGTCGTTGCAGACATTGTTTGATGATATCTTGGGAAACATGGATGCCTTCCACATCACTTGGACTATTATATACCACCATTTCTAGAGTATTTAAAGCAAATCGAGCATCTCCACCCGAAAAATTCGCAATGGCTTCGATTTGCGCATCACTCATATCAATATGTAGTTCCCCAAATCCTTTGGGACTGGAAATAGCCCGATGGAGAAGTTCCACAATATCTTCTTGACTTAAGGACTGCAACACAAAAACACGACAACGCGATAAAAGGGCGTTATTTAGCTCAAAACTCGGATTTTCCGTCGTTGCCCCAATCAAGGTGATGCTGCCATTTTCTACATACGGTAAAAATGCATCTTGTTGGGCTTTATTGAAACGATGAATTTCATCCACAAACACAATGGTTTTTTGTCCCAATACTTTGTGTTGTGCCGCTTCTTTCATAACTGCCTTGATATCTTTGATTCCCGACGAAACCGCGGAAAATGTCACAAAATGGGCTTTGGTCTTATGCGCGATCATTCGCGCTAATGTCGTCTTGCCAACACCGGGCGGGCCCCAAAAAATCATGGATGGTACACTATCATGTTCAATCATTTGCCATAATATCCGTCCAGGAGCTACCAATTGTTTTTGACCCACATATTCTTCCAAGGTTTCGGGTCGCATGCGATCCGCTAAAGGACGTGAATCCGTCGTATCAAATAAAGAAGCTTGTTCCATATCGTTCCTCCGTCCTCCATTATAGCATGGTTCCTTATAGGCGCTGTCGTAAATAGTCACGAAGACAAGCATTCGTACAATAGATGTAACAACCCTTCATGGCTCGCGTCATCAAGGTTCGATAGGTATTCTTGATAATTTCATCCGCTCGTGCTAAGGCTTGTTGCGGATCTTGTTTATATAATTTCTTTAAACCACGAATGGATTGATCACTTTTGGCCCGTTTAGTGAAATCAGTCACGATATGACCATTTTCATAACGCATATCATCGCCAATGATCACACCCACATAATCAAATTCCAAGCCTTGGGTCGTATGAATACAACCAGCCTCATGGACGGATGTTTCACTAATCGCAAAGGCTTGGCCATCATCCAAATTCCAACTGATGCCAAAATCACCAATCTGAATATCATGATAGGAACTATCCTGTCGCTTGGCTTTAGGCCATTCCCAACAATAACCCGCCAACATTCGGGCTCGATTGGCGACCTTATTTTTTTCTAAGATCAAATCTTGTACATCTTGGGGATCATCAAAAACACGAATATCATAGTCCAAGCCTTCCAGATTAAAATTGGCTGTTTGTCGAATTTCTAAGACATCATCCACCCAAGCCAAATAGCCATTGGATCCATTACACCGAAATTGCGAAAGCAATTCGAGTTCTGTTACTTGAGAACCTTCCGCTTTGGCCCATTTGCAAATTTCTTCTACCGACCCTATATCTGACATAGTGACTCGTTGACTTTCATCAATAAAGAAGACGGAACAACCAGCCGCATGGATGATTTCTTTGATTTGATTTTCGCCTTTATTATGAAACAAACCCGATTTTTCATTCAATCGATGCGCTTCATCCACCAATAATGTATGGATTTGATTACGTCCTACATCCACATAGGAACCAGAATTTTTAAACATATTATCTACACTGCTTTTTGTGATTTGCCCTTTTAATTTTGATGCATACACCTGCCGTGGTGCCCTATTTTTGGAAACATATTGGACAAACTGGCCTTTTTGGGTCAAAGTCGCCAAACACTGAACCGCAATCACGCTTTTACCTGTTCCAGGTCCGCCGGTACAAATGATCGTTCGTTTTTGATGATCTTTTTGACACTGACAAGATAAGCGAAGAATTTCTTCATACACAACACGTTGTTCATCGATCATGATAAATTCAGGATTTCCCGCAATCATCGAAGCAATCGCATCCTGCAAGCTTTTTGAAGGCCGAATCGTGCCATGATCGATCTTGTATAATATGTCTTCATTATCTCCTTTTCGCACAAATCGTTTGATCAATGCGCGTAATTGACTCACTTGACCTTTGGTGAAAGCGGGTGCTTCGGAAGTGTATGCTTCATATTGCTCATCATCCAATAGATCTTGATCCGAACGAATATAATTGTGTAAATAGGCACAAGGAATCAATTGCACATGTGCATCTTGAACCGCCGTATTATAATCTTGGATCAATTGCGCATACGACCAAGCTTGATAGGAAGGATGGACCACTTTACGTTGGGCATGGCCAGTATAGGTTTCCACCAAAGTATGCGAATTGCCAACTTTTTGAAGTTCTTCCCATTGTTTTAATTCAATGATGATCAGGCCTGGATGATTTTCTTCGTCATAGCCCGAAATCATAAAATCGACACGTTTGGCCGTTTGGGGAATATTGTATTCAATCGCAATGCCTACGTTATCTGGTATATCGGGATCATTCATCACTTTATACATATACTGCATAGAATTGTCCCATGCTCGAAATTCATTTTTTGATGTATGGCGTCCCATCTTTTTTAATATATTTTGTTCAATATCGATCGCAATGGTATCATTTTCAACACTTTCAAGAAAATCCCGTCGCGAACCATCATAGACAATCATTTCTGATCTCCTTGGTAGGCCGTATATTTCAATGACTTCCCATAGGCTTGTTCCACCGGATATTTTTTCTCATTCACTGCTAATTTATCTTGAATGATCTGCAACACGTCTAAATCAAGATCATGTGCCATCATCAGTGAATAAATCAATACATCTGCTAACTCTTCTTTGATCTTATCCATTTTCTCTTTTGTATCGGCTTGCGTATCTGCACCGGTCCATTGAAATACTTCCAATAGTTCGGCTGCTTCCAAAGAAATGGAAATGGCCAGATCTTTGGGATTATGAAATTGTTGCCAATTGCGTTGATCACGAAACGCAATGATTTTTTGTGTTATGGTTTGGATGGTATCTTCCATATAAATCACCTCTGTTACCTATTATACAAAAAAAGTGCAACTCGAATCGAGTTACACATTTTCATGGTCAGCATAAATATCTATACAATGGGGATCTTCACTCAATTGCTTGACCCAACGTAAGGTTTTTTTCATGGACTGTATATCATATATTGGTCCAGGCAATTTTTGTTCTTCCCACGAATGATGATTATAGGAATCATCGCCAATAAAGGCGGCATATTGCTTGTGCTCGTATACCAAGATTGCCATTGATCCTTCACTATGTCCCGGTGTTAAAATCAAGATAAAACTACCATCGCCAAATAAATCACAACTCTTTCCAAATGGGGCCGATGTATCCTTTTTCATAGATACTGTTTCTATGTGAACACCTTCCCAAAAAGCTTTGCGATAGTGTACATCTCTGGTTTGGGCATGTTGCTATTCTTCTTTGGAACAATAGATGTGTTTGGCTTCTTTTAAAGGTCGTAAACCCGACACATGATCACAATCCAGATGCGTCAATACAATCGCATCGATGTCTGATGGTTTCAGTGACAATTTCTGTAGTTGATACGGTATTGCTTCTTCTCTTTTCAAAACCGGTTCACTCGCAAACCATAAACCAAATCCAAGATGAGAAAGGGGATGATCGACACATGCTTCCGACCAACCTGTATCAATCAATACCCGATGGCCTTGGTTTTCCACCAAAAAGGCTTTAACAGGTACACAAATTCGCTTCTTTCTTCATTGAAACAAGCCCGTATAGGCATAGGTCCATCGATGCGAGCTTCGATCCGGAACCGCACTGGAAACCAAGGTACTACCGGTTTGTAAGGTATAAATTTTCATTCATCCCCACTCCGATTGGGTAATTCTTTGGTGATTTCTATGGCTAAATGCAACACATCAATCAACGCATTCATGGATTTCATATCGGGATCAAAATAATAGAAGATCTTGGTCCCTTCTTTTCGTGTCTTTAATAATCCCGCATCTTTCATGATTTGGAGATGATGTGCTGGCGACTTTCATCACCCAACGCAATCAACAATTTTTGACTCGCACCAAATGCACGGGCAAGTTTTTCAATCTTCTTATTCATCAAAAGTATGCCCACTTGCCAATTCAAAATCGCACTTCACAATGCCTAGATCCACTTTGGAAAAGAAACCTCGACCATTCACTTTAGCACTCAGTTTCTTTCCATCATAAGAAATCAAAAACTTTTGTTGGTTAACAGCGGTTGGCGAAAGCATGGCTGCTTCCATGCCCGTATGAAACCAAGTGGGTACATCTCCGGTAACAGAACATAGTTTATCCATGGGTTTACTTTTATGGGCAACGCCTTGGTTTTCTCCATATCCCAGGGATACAACGATGACTTGTTTCTCGTCTTTGTTTATGATCGCATCACTTTTACCATGGGTCATGCCGACCCAACAACTGTTGATACCTAAACTTTGCGCCAACAACACCACTTTTTCACCATAGTATCCAGTTTTTTCTTCTAGTTTTGGTTCTTTCTTACCGACAATGGAAAGATAATTTTTCACATCGGTAAATTTTCCATAATGTGCCATGCGAGAATCAAAACAAACGGGTTCATCAAAGAATAGTTGCATATGGAGGCCGCTTTCGGTATTTAAGCGTTCCACTTCTGCTTTCAATTTTTCTTGTATTTCCATGGGAATCTTTTGATCCGTATATTGACGGACACTATGTCGTTGTTTCATGACTTCGATCCATTCCATACTTGTTTCCTCCGTTCATTTGCTTGAACATTATACCAAATCAAAATAGAAATAGATCATCTGTAAAGAAAATCGAGATGGATCATTCTTTTTGATCATTTGGATCTAACATCTTGATTACTTTAGCAGGTACACCGGCAACCACGGCATAGTCAGGGACACCTTTTGTGACCACAGCGCCTGCTCCAACGACGGCATATTTACCAATGGTCACACCGGGACAAATGGTTACATTCATGCCAATCCAAGCATTTTGTTTCACAGTGACTTTGCCATAGGTATAAATCGTATGTCTTTCATTCATATCATGGTTGATTGTGGCAATGCGTAAACCGGGAGCTGCCATACAACCATCTTCAAATTCGATACCACCCGAAGCTGATAGAATCGCGGAATGATTGATAAATACATCTTTTCCAAATGTAACCCGATTGCCAAAATCACAAATAAAGGGAGTTAAGATTCGTACATCATCCAATTTACGACCAAATAATTCTTCCAAATACTGCACATACGATGGATCATCAGGTAAAGTCGCATTGGCTTTTTGACAAAGGGTACGAGCTCGCATCATTTCTTCCACGGCTTCTTTAAAATACGATTCGCGCACATCAGTAGGACCGCCTCGGTCCATCAATTCATAAACATATCCTTTTTTATATTCCATAATCTTTTCCCCCTATAAACTTTTTGCCCATGTTTTTACTTGATTGGCACTCTTTGGGGCATCGGCACCATGAATAGCTAAGCCAGGACCAAACGTGGCACCTTTCAATCCTTTTTTCAAATCGCGTTCACAATTTCCCATGCCACTACCTTCATGCGTTACGACAACATATACATTTTTATTCGTAAAATCCAATCGTTCCAATTGAGAATAGATTGGCATGGGGAACAACCCCCACCAGCAGGGTCCACAAATAAAGATGTTGTCGTAATCGGAAATATCATCGATATAGTGAACCAAAGCAGGTCGTGCATGGGCATTCATTTCTTTTTTCGCTTGATCAATGCAGGCCATATAATCATTTGGATACGCATCAACCGTTTCAATGGGAAACAAATCCCCACCAATTGCTTCTTGAATATATGTAGCCACATAGGCCGTGTTGCCTTTGGAAATTTTTTGAATACTTCCATTGACATAATTTTCACCTGTTCGTGAGTAATATAGAATTAAGTTTTTTGACATCTGTATACCTCGTTTCTGTATTCATCTTAAAATCGATATATTAATTTTTCAAATTGAAATAATCGATATATAATAGAATTATTAAATTATAAGGAGATAAAATGAACACCAAACAAATTGACTATATATTAGAACTCGCACAAACCTTAAACTTTAATCGTGCCGCTGAAAATCTTTATATTTCCCAACCAACCTTGACCTATCAGATTCATGCAGCCGAAGAAGAAATTGGCTTTATTATTTTTGATCGGAGTGGCAAGGGAACGAATATCACGCCGGCCGGCCAACAATTTGTGGCGAGTCTTCGTAGTATTCGGGCTGAATTAAGAAAAGCCATTGAACAAGGGCAAAACTTTTCAACCAAGTATCGTGAAAATATTCAAATTGCCTTACCCGTTCGTTCGGCACTCTATTTCTTGCCCCAAGTGATCCAAGAAATTTCAAAGGGAGATTCGGGTATTTTGGTTACGCCTTTTTTTGATTCAAATCATATATTGGATTCTTTTTTACAAGGCGAACAAGATGTACTCTTTGCGATCCAAGATGAGATTCGTCATATTCCTAATATTCAAGTTCATCCACTGTATGACTCTAAAATCTATTTAGTAGCTCGTCATGATGATCCGTTAGCGCAAAAATCACGTATTGAACCCGAAAATCTAGCGGGTCGAACCTTGATGGTAGGCGGTCCTTCCCCTATTCCTTTGCGTCAAGTCCAACAACGCATGATCGAAACCCAACCGATTGATTATTTCAATAGTGATGATTATGATACTTCTTTGACCAATGTCGCAGCCAATCGAGCCCTTGTGCTTTCTCCTGGTTTTTTAAATGATCATACCAATGAATTTGCGTGGATTCCCTTTGATTGTGAAGAAACCATACCTTGTGTATTATGTACCCATGCTTCAGATCATCGAGACATTATTCATAATTTTGTCCAAATGATCCAGAAAATGTATGAAGACCATCCGGATTTTGCGGTATAAAAAAACAGAAGAACTAGTCTTCTGTTGCACCATATTCTTGATAGTATGCATCAATGCGTGCTTTTAGATCATCATCCAAACGATCACCTAAATATTCAATAACTTCTGGCATCGAGACAATGGCTGCTGTTGGGAAACCATACAACTCACTAATTTCTTTTAATGCGGTCTTGTTGCCTTTTCCCTTCTCATATCGATTCAAAGAAACCATCAAACCAACAATATCGACATTAGCAGCCCCTCTTACTTTTGGCACCGTTTCTTCCATCGATTTACCCGAAGTTGTGACATCTTCAATCATTACAACACGGTCGCCATCTTTCAATTTTGTACCCAAGAATTTGCCTTTATCCGCACCATGATCTTTTGCTTCTTTACGATCCGAACAATAGCGAACTTCTTTGCCATATAAGGTATGTAACGCAATCGCTGTCACAACGGCCAATGGAATCCCTTTGTATGCGGGTCCAAATAATACATCAAAATCGAGACCATATGTATCCACGATAGCTTTGGCATAAAATTCGCCTAATTTCTTTAATTGTTCTCCTGTGACATAAGCCCCTGCATTCATAAAGAAAGGACTTTTTCGACCGGATTTTAAGGTGAAATCCCCAAATTTTAAGACATCGGATGCCAACATAAATTCAATAAATTCTTGTTTATATTCGTTCATATTTGTACTCCTTTTTCGCTATTATATCATGCATCCGAACGACTGAATGCATTCTTCATTTGATTACTTAGGATATAAAGGACTTGATTCAATACTTCGGTTGTTTGATCTTGTAGCCATTGTGCCATGTCTTCATTGGCTTGATGACGCAATTGTAACTTTTTGCCCTCATCGGTTTCATGTTCCAATAGACCATTATAGGTATGAATTATTTGATGCGCTTTAGCAGCAACTTTGTTTTGATAGCGTTCAATTTCAAAAATTGATTGGCGATAGGAAGCATCGGCCATAGCGGCTAATAAACGACTGGACCAGTAAAAATTATCACTCGAAACATCTTTTGTGGTATTGGCCATGTATTCTGGTGTCGTTTCAATATTCGCATAGAATGGCACCAATGCATTGAAGACATTGGAAGCAAAAGCAACCCATTCAATCGTTTCACAGTTTGGTTTCATCTGGGTAATCGTTAAAAAATCATTGCGATTGATACCAATCGAACGATACTTACCTGCTTGGGCTTCTTTTCCATACGGATCATATGGTGTGCCTTGATAATGCAAACTTAAAACATATTTGACATCCTCTACCGTTATTTTCTTTTCTGGAACCATACACCATGGTAAATCATCGGCTTCGGGTTCAAACTTTGTATGCGGATTCAAGGTTCGTAAAATATCCCAAGCTCTTGGCGTATTGTAGATGTGATCACTATCCTCATGGGAACCAAACGCCGCCCGAGGATCAAAAGCACCATACGAAGATAGATTCAAATGATTCGTTTGTACAAATTTCTTTAGATCGAATGAACATATATAATTTTCTTCATCTTCAAAATCAAAACGATCAATACCTAATTGATTGGGCATGACCACATAGACATCATCGGGTACTTTTCGTGCCATCCAATGATGACCACCAATCGTTTCTAACCACCAGATCTCATTGACATCACAAAAGGCAATCCCATTCATTTCGTAAGTTCCATACGTTTCCAATAAGGAACCCAAACGTAGTACTCCTTCTTTGGCCGAATGAATATATGGCAAGACCAATGTCACCATATCCTCTTCGCCAATACCATTTTCAACCAATGGATCCGCACCTAATACACGAGGATTGGACGTAATCGTTTCGGTAGCGGTCATGGCCACATTGGCTGCATTGACCCCACTGGCTGCCCATACGCCTTCACTTTCAATCGCATTGGGCATCGATGTATAACGCATTGGCTCATCCGGCAATTCTATTTCGACATGCGATAAAACCGAACAATATTGTTTCGGTTGTTCTTCGGGATGAACAACCACAAATTTCTTTGGGGTAAATTGTCCCGATGGTGAATCATCATTTCGTGCAATCATACAAGATCCATCATAGGAAGCTTTCTTACCCACTAATACGGTTGTACAAGACATGTTTATTCCTCCTTATGTATCTTAAAAAGAGCTGTATCGATGGGGATGATACAACTCTTCTTTCCATTACTTTTGCATCGTATCTTCGATCAAATGATACGTTTTGACAGGATCCTCACTCTTGGTGATGGATCGACCAACCACAATATAGTCACATCCTTGTTCGCGAGCAAAATCTGGTGTTGCTACACGGGCTTGATCTCCTTTGGCATCGGTTGCTAAACGAATACCTGGCGTAACGGTCAAGAAATCATCGCCACATACTTCATGAATGGCTTTGGCCTCATGGACCGAACAAACTACACCATCTAAACCGGCTGCTTTCGCATTTTGGGCATAGCGTTTGACCGTATCGATGACTTCGCCTTCAATGCCTAATTGATCATTCATGATCTCTTGAGAAATAGATGTTAAGATGGTGACCGCAATACACAATGGACGCTTACCATCGATGGCACCTTCTTCCAAACCTTCGATGGCCGCTTGCATCATCGGAATACCACCCGCTGCATGCACATTAACAATATCCACGCCTAAGGCAGCTAAGTTTTTCATACCACCTTTTACGGTATTGGGAATATCATGTAACTTTAGATCCAAGAAAATATGATGTCCCATTTCTTTGATGGTCTTAATAATTTCAAGACCACACGCATAGGTCAATTCCATACCGACTTTGACATATACGGGTTCATCAAATTGTGATAAAAAATCAACAACTTCTTGTTTACTGGAAAAATCCAACGCAACAATTGTTTTACTCATCTAAACTCCTTCCAATGGCTTGTGTAATGGATTCATAGCCATATTCTTCTAATACTCTTGGTAGATCTTTTATGATTTTTGGGCAACAATACGGATCCACAAAATTTTGTGCACCAACTTCGACCGCACTAGCTCCCGCATTCAAAAATTCTAAAACATCTTCCGCACACGTAATACCACCCACACCAATGATGGGAATCTGTACGGCAGAAGCGACTTGATAGACCATACGAATCGCTACAGGCTTGATGGCAGGTCCAGAAAGCCCACCCGTCTTATTCGCTAACAGTGGTTTACCTGTTTTCAAATCAATGCGCATACCCATTAACGTATTGATCAAAACCAATCCATCGGCACCAGCTGCTTCGACGGCTTTGGCAATCGCAACAATATCCGTCACATTTGGTGATAATTTCACATAGACAGGTTTTTGGGCTACGGCCTTGACCATCTGCGTTACATGCGCAGCCAATTCCGGCTGGGTACCCAAACCCATACCACCATGTTTGACATTGGGACAAGAAATATTTAATTCATACGCTTTCACAACGTCTTGATCATTCAAAGCTTGTACCACTTCAACATAATCTTCTTCGGTAGCACCTGCCACATTGGCGATGATCTCGGTATCGTATGGAGCTAAAAACGGTAATTCATTATCGATAATGGATTGAACGCCTTTATTTTGGAGACCAATCGCATTCAATATGCCCATTGGTGTTTCGGCAATTCGAGGGGTGGGATTCCCAAATCGTTCTTTGGGGGTAGCTGATTTAATGGCGATACCACCTAAGATGCTCAAATCATAGAGTTCAGCAAATTCTTTCCCAAATCCAAAACAACCGGAAGCAGGAATGATGGGATTCTTTAAATGTAAGCCAGGTAATTCTATCGAAATATCCATCTTATAAAACCACCTTTCCTAACGGGAACACCGGACCATCCTTACAAACCCGTAAGGCATGGCCTTCTTGATCTTTTACGACACATCCCATACAAGCACCCATACCACAGGCCATCCGTGCTTCTAGGGATAGATAGCCTTGATCATACGTATTTTGTAGTGCCTTCAACATGGGTAAGGGACCACAAGCTTCTAAGAAATCCACAGAAATTTTCTTTTCTTGTATGGCATCGATGACCGTGCCTTTGGTTCCGAGTGAACCATCCATGGTCGCAACGGATACCGAACAACCTAACGTTTGAAATTCATAGATATAGAAAGCTTGTTCTTTGGAATTAAAGCCTAAAACCACATCGACTTTTGTTCCTTGATTCAGAAATTGTTTGGCCGTTTCATACAATGGAGGAACACCAACACCTCCCCCAATCAAAACCACATGGTCTTTTTGTTCGATAGGAAACCCCGTTCCTAATGGACCAAAGATATTGATGGTTTGATCCTGCATTTCGGACATTTTCTTCGTTCCTTGACCCACTACTTTATAAATTAGAACAATGCCATCATCCGTTTTTTCACAAATCGAAATGGGACGACGTAAAAAGAATTCAGGTACTTGGACTTGCACAAATTGTCCAGGTTGTACTTCACTACTATCACAAATCAACTCCATACGGAAAGTATCCGCACAGAGTGGTTGATTGGAGCGAATGCGTGCTTCTTGAATCATCTTAGTTCTCCATTTCATTCATGCTGACCAAAGAGAAAGATCGTGATTCCAATACACCTAATAAAGCATAGGCCGTATCTAAGCTTGTCATACAAGAAATATTATTTTCGGCCGAAACACGACGAATCAAGAAACCATCACTGGAACTGGAACGTTCTTTGGTTGAAATGGTATTGATCACAAAGTTGACATGGCCTTTACTGATGACATCCAAAACATTTTCTTGTTCGCCTTCTTCACTGACTTTCGCAACGACATGGACAAATAAGCCATGATCCGATAAGAACTTAGCTGTTCCTGCGGTCGCATATAAGCCATAGCCAATATTGGAGAAACGTTTCGCTACATCCAAGGCAGCATCTTTATCTTCATCCGCAATCGTCAATAATACCGAACCATGACTTGGAACTTTGACACCACTGGCAATCAACGCTTTATACAATGCTTTTTCTAAATTCACATCGCCACCCAAAGCTTCACCCGTTGATTTCATTTCTGGTCCTAAAACCGTATCAACACTACGTAATTTCGCAAAAGAGAATACCGGTGCTTTGACAAATACACGGTTCTTATCTTCTGGTTTATAGCCTGGTGTATAGCCTTGATCCACAATGGATTGACCCAAAACAGCACGTGTTGCCATATTGGCCATTGGTACACCGGTGATCTTGCTTAAGAAAGGTACCGTACGACTGGATCGTGGATTGACTTCCAATACATAGACTTTATTACTTTTATCGACGATGAATTGAATATTGTACAATCCCACAAAATGGAATCCTTTACCAATGCGTGTACCATAATCAATGATCGTATTTTTAGCGGTTTGATCCACGATCTGCGTTGGATAGACAGAAATACTATCACCACTATGGATACCGGCACGTTCAATGTGTTCCATAACACCTGGAATGTATACATTTTCACCATCGGCAATGGCATCGATTTCCAATTCTTTTCCTAAGACATATTTATCGACAAGGATTGGTGCATCATGGCTGATTTCTTTAACGGCTGTGGCCATATATACACGTAATTCATCGTCATCATGAACGATTTCCATAGCTCGTCCACCCAAGACATAACTTGGACGAACCAAAACAGGATAACCAATTTTATTGGCAATGACCAAAGCGTCCTCGACGGTTGTAGCCGTTTGTCCTTCGGGTTGTGGAATATCCAATTTTTCCAACATTTCTTCAAATTCATGACGATCTTCGGCACGATTGATATTTTCTAAGGATGTACCTAAGATCTTCACGCCATGTTGCGCTAAACTATCCGCAATATTGATAGCGGTTTGACCACCAAATTGAACGATGACACCCAATGGTTGTTCCACTTCGATAACGTGCATGACATCTTCGGTGGTCAATGGTTCAAAATACAATTTATCACTGATACTGAAATCGGTAGACACGGTTTCAGGGTTATTGTTGATGACGATGGCTTCATAGCCACATTCACGTAAGGTTTCCACACAATGGACAGTCGCATAGTCGAATTCCACACCTTGACCGATACGAATAGGTCCCGAACCTAAAACGATGATTTTTTTATTGTTGCTTGGAATGGATTCATTTTCTTGTTCGTAAGTGGAATAGAAATATGGTGTTTCACTGGTAAATTCACCAGCACAAGTATCGACCATTTTATAAACCGGCATGATGTTGTTTTCTTTACGCAAGTTATAGACTTCCATCTCCGACATATTCCAGTTACGAGCAATATAAGAATCACTAAAACCGTTTTGTTTCAAAGTACGCAATGTATTTACATCTTTGACATGTTTGGCCATTTGTTTCTCTAATTTTAGGATTCGTTGTAGATGGGCCAAATAGAATAAATCAATATTTGTCACATGCATGACGGTTTCCATGTCATAGCCTTTGCGCAACCATTCCATGACCGCAAAGATGCGTTCATCATCACGGGCTTTAATCTTATTGAACAATTCTTCTTTGTCCATTTCTTTCAATTCGGCTTTTTCCAAATGATCCACTTTCATTTCCAGAGAACGAACGGCTTTTAAGAAACTTTCTTCAAAGGTACGGCCAATGGCCATAACTTCACCGGTTGCTTTCATTTGTGTACCCAATTGACGATCGGCATTCGGGAATTTATCAAATGGCAAACGAGGGAATTTCGTTACGATATAGTCTAAGGCTGGTTCAAAACATGCATAACTTGTTTTCGTGATAGGGTTGATGATTTCATCCAAACCTAAGCCAACAGCTAATTTGGCACTGATCTTTGCGATTGGATAACCCGTTGCTTTCGAAGCTAAAGCAGAACTTCGCGATACACGAGGGTTAACTTCAATAACATAGTATTTAAAGCTATGCGGATCCAAGGCTAATTGGACGTTACATCCACCACAGATACCTAAAGCACGAATAATTCGTAAAGAGGTATTACGCAACATTTGATTTTCGCGGTCCGTTAAGGTCTGAACGGGTGCGACAACAATGGAATCACCCGTATGGATACCAACCGGATCCACATTTTCCATATTACATACAACGATGGCATTGTCTTTGACATCGCGCATAACTTCGTATTCGATTTCTTTATAGCCAGCAATGCTTTGTTCAATCAAACATTGAGTAACGGGACTCATCTTTAATCCCGCATCGGTAATATGGCG
The DNA here is from genome assembly GCF_003725415.1 of Absicoccus porci. Classification (GTDB taxonomy): domain Bacteria; phylum Bacillota_I; class Bacilli_A; order Erysipelotrichales; family Erysipelotrichaceae; genus Absicoccus; species Absicoccus porci. The sequence continues at coordinate 261,322 of NZ_RJQC01000002.1, forward strand.
TAGTTCTTCTTCGTTATGCGCAAAACCACCACCAGTACCGCCCAATGTATAGGCTGGACGAACAACCAATGGATAGCCTTCGGTTTTCGCAAATTCAACCGCTTCTTCAACGGTGTGAACGATACGTGATTCTGGAACGGGTTCGCCCAATTCATTCATCAAAGCACGGAACAATTCACGATCTTCCGCATGGTTGATGGCTTCTAGGTGAGTACCTAAAATTTCTACACCGAATTCATCCAAGATTCCATCTTCATGCAGTTCGACAACCAGATTTAATCCGGTTTGTCCTCCTAGGGTACCTAAAATGGCATCGGGTCTTTCTTTGTAAATGACACGTTTCGCAAAATCAACGGTCAATGGTTCAATGTATACACGATCCGCAATAGTCGTATCGGTCATAATGGTGGCTGGATTGGAGTTGATCAAAATAACTTCATATCCTTCTTCACGCAATGACTGACAAGCTTGTGAACCGGAATAGTCGAATTCAGCCGCTTGACCAATGATGATAGGTCCGGAACCAATCACCAAAATTTTATGAATATCCGTACGTTTAGGCATGGGCTTCCTCCTTATCCATCATGGCCATGAATTCATCAAATAAGTAGTTACTATCTTGTGGACCGGCACTGGCTTCGGGGTGATATTGTACCGAGAAGACAGGATATTTTGTATGTCGTACGCCTTCACAGGATTTATCATTCAAAGCTTGGTGGGTCATTACTAGATCAGTATTTTTCAAACTATCGATATCGACCGCAAAACCATGGTTTTGGCTGGTGATTTCAACCGCACCGGTTGCGAGGTTGACAACCGGATGGTTGGCACCTCGATGACCGAATTTTAATTTATAAGTCTTTGCACCACAAGCTAAACAAATCAATTGATGACCTAAACAAATGCCAAAGATACATGTTTTACCAATCAATTGTTTGATGGTTTCGATCGCAATCGTTACATCTTGCGGATCGCCTGGACCATTGGACAACATGACACCATCGGGATGATAACCTAAAATGGTTTGGGCTGGGGTATCATATGGTACGACGATCAAGTCGCAGCCGCGCTTGCTTAATTCACGAACGATACCTAATTTAGCACCAAAGTCCATCAATACGACTTTCTTGCCGCGATTCGGAATGGGGAATACTTTCGTAGTCGATACGCGTTTGACTTGATCATGTAGATAATCGGCATTTTTCAAATCTTGTACCATGGCGTCCACATCTACATCGGGATCGGCAAGAATGGCTTTCATCGTTCCATATTCGCGCAATTTCAATGTGATGGCTCGGGTATCAATGCCATAGATACCGGGGATATCGGTACGTTTCAAATAATCATCTAAGGTTTCTTGGGAACGCCAGTTACTTGGGACGTCGCAATAATCGCGAATCACAAATCCAAAAGTTGCCGGAATCATGGATTCGCTATCATCGCCATTAAAGCCATAATTTCCAATCAATGGATAAGTCATCATGACAATTTGTCCACAATAGGAGTTATCCGTAATAATTTCTTGATAGCCTGTCATCGAAGTATTGAATACGAGCTCTCCCATACGGAAGTGATCGGATCCGAAAGCTATTCCGTGATATACGCTACCATCTTCTAAAATCAATAGTCTTTCCATAGATTTTATCCTTTCCATACTGTCTTACCACCAACAATGGTTTGACAGATCTTTCCTTGTACTTGCCATCCATCAAATGGCGTATTCTTGCCTTTTGAGACAAATGTCGAAGCATCGATCGTATAGGTGGCATCCAAATCGGCAAACACAAAATCGGGATACTTACCGACTTTGATTTCGCCAGCAGGAATACCAAATCGTTTGGCTGGTTTCGTGGCCATCCAGTTGATCAATTGTGTCAATGTCCAGCGTTTTTCTTTTACAACAAATTCGCTATACAACAAAGGAAAACTGGTTTCCAAAGAAACAATGCCAAATGGAGCTTTTTCCATCGATTGATTTTTTTCCGCTAAGGTATGTGGGGCATGGTCATTGGCAATGAAGTCCAATGTGCCATTTTCCAAACCTTCAATCAAGGCCATCCGATCGGCATGGCTACGAAGGGGTGGATTCATTTTCCACATGGGTCCCTGAACATCTTTATCTTCCAGCAACAAATGATGGGTCGTGACTTCAGCACTGATATTGCCACCAGCGGCTTTTGCTTCTTGTAGATATTGTACACTTTCTATACAAGAAATGTGACATGCATGATATTTATTTCCAATTGAAACCGCCAAGTCCAAATCACGTTTTAGGGGTTCGGCTTCACATGCACTGGGAATGCCGATGTATCCACGATCTCGATTGATTGGACTATCGTGAACGGAGGCTCCTGGTTTGCGATAGGCCATATCTTCGGTATGCATCGCAATGAGCACATCTTCTTTTTTAGCAGTTTCCATAGCTTCTTTCATTACATCATCATTATCAATGCCTACGCCATCATCACTAAACCAATGGGTATAGGCTTTTAGATCATGCATAGGAACCACTTCTTTGCCGGCTTCTTCGGTCGTGATCGTCGCATACGGGAAGGTACGAACCACGGATTCCTTTTGAATCAGGGCTTTGTATTCTTGCATGGTTTTAACATCATCCGGAAAAGGAATGACGTTGGGCATCGCAAAAATCGAGGTAAATCCACCATGGGCTGCTGCCAAGGTTCCAGTATGGATGGTTTCTTTTTGTTCGCGTCCAGGTTGTCGTAAATGGACATGGACATCGACCAACCCAGGTAAGACGGTTAAGCCATGGGCATCCACGATTTCATCTCCATCTAAGTTTTCACCAATCGCGATGATCCGGTTTTCATCAAATTGGATATCGACCTTTTGTAGGCCATTTTCCGTCAGGACTTTGCCACTTTTTATTACTTTCATAGATTCTCCTTAAAGGGTGCATAGCCAAATGCACGTTTCATGATGGCTTTGCGGACCAACATACCATTATGCATCTGTAAGAAGATGCGACTTTTTGGGGCTTCCACTAAATCGGTATCGATTTCAATGCCGCGATTCACAGGAGCTGGATGACAGACAATGGCATGTTTTTGCATGCGACTATATCGTTCTTTAGTCAGGCCATATTGTTTTAAATATTCTTCATTGGTCATACTGGCCAAGGAGGCACCGCGTTCTTTTTGGATGCGTAGCATCATGACAACATCAGCCCATTCAATGGCTTGATCAAAATCCATTGTTGGATAGCCGGGTCGTTCCCATTCTTTGGGTCCAGCAAAGACAACGGTGGATCCCAATCGTTCCAAGGCTTCTTTGTCAGAGGAAGCAACGCGAGAGTGACTGATATCGCCACAAATCACAATTTTTAGACCACGCAATGTGCCAAATTCATTATAGAAGGTCAATAGATCCAATAAACATTGACTAGGATGATTGCCTTTGCCATCACCAGCATTGACAATAGGAATGTTTATTCCCTCTAATTCTTTAAAGTATTCATCTTTGGGATGGCGAATGACGACACATTTATAGCCAATCATTTCAAAGGTTTTGACCGTATCATAGAGGCTTTCACCTTTTTGTACGCTGGATGCTTTGGCATCAAAATCAGCCACTTTGCAGCCGAGTTGTAGTTGGGCGCTTTCAAATGAGAAATGGGTCCGTGTTGAATTTTCAAAAAAAAGATTAGCAACCAATGCGTTATGCATTGGCAATTGCCAATCTTTCATAGAATTATCAAAAAGTTTAGCATCATGAAGAATACTAAAAATATCATCATCGGATAAGTCACTCATCGATAGCAACGAATATTGATTCATAGAATCAAACCTCCTATCTTTTTAAAAAAAAGGATTTTCAAAATCCCGCATCAACTATATCTCTATATCGGATATATTCTACCATAATGTATATGAATTTCAAGTTCCTTTTTCGTTAATGAATGGCTTTCCTTGCGTGCAGTTCTTCTTCGCAAATTTTCTGCCAATCCTCATCGGGAAACGCTTTGTATAATTGATGAGATACATAATAAGGGATAAAGATGCCTTTGTCTTTCATTAAGTTATCGGATATATAGATTTCCGATAGTCTGGATTTTGCTGACAGTTGACGATATCCCCAATTGTTTTGATTCATTTTTGATTGAAGAATTTCTGATAATCTTGTCAATTCAATCACCCCTTTTTAGATAATGACTATTACTATATAATAAATTTGTTGATAAATCAAATAATTCGTATTCCAAAGATTTCCCATAATTTATTGACTTTCTTGGCATAAAAATTTGTTAGGATGGAACACGAGGTAAGAAGTATGTTAGATAATGTATTTTTCTTTTTGAGACATAAAGAAGATGTCCAATATTTATATAATGAGATGAGTATTTCCGAAGCACTTGAAATATTTAAACAATATCGCTTTACAGCCCTTCCCGTTATTAATAAGGAAGGGGCTTATGTGGGCACATTGAGTGAAGGTGATTTTCTTTATTATTGTTTAAGTCATGAGAATCAAAGTGTTCCAATCAAAAAATTGATTCGGAAGAATTTTAATCCGGCCTGTACGATTACGACACCGGTAGCGGAGTTGTTTGAGCGATCATTGGATCAAAATTTTGTCCCCATCGTCGATGATCGGAATATTTTTATTGGGATCGTTACGAGAAAGCGGATCTTAACTTTCTTGATGAAACAACTACAAGATCATAAAACGAAGTCGGTTTGAATTCCTATGTAAAATTCGCTATCATAGCTAAAAAGGAGTGAGAACCGTTTTATGGACGATTTCCCGAGTCGACCCTATTGTATAGGAATTCTTATTTTATGTGCTATTGTTGCGATTTTCGCATCCATTGCTCAAACAGCCATTGATGAAGATGATATCCCAAAGACCAATCGAACGTATGCCACTACGCGTTGGTTACATATTTTTTGTGGTTTTTGTTTTGTGCAATGTGGTGTGCAGTTTTTTGATCAATATCGATGGTTATTTGCGATCGTATTGATTTATGTGTTTACATTACTTTGTATTCAATTGCCAAAGCGCTGGATCCATCAGCATCCAGCGAAATGGCCACTCAATATATATCGTGCATTTGAAGGGCTTTTTTATCTTTTCAGCTTGCCGGTTCAAATCACCACTTTCTTTGAAGATGAAGATATATCGGAAGAAGAAATTCGTGAAATGATCAAAGATGGTTCGGAATCGGGTCATATTGATCAAGCCCAAACAGCTATGATTGAAAATGTTTTTGAGATGGATGATGTCGCCGTAGAAGAAATTTGTACCCATCGAAGTGAAGTCATCACTCTAAATTTGAATCAAGATGTAGATGTATGGCATCAAATCATTCATGATCATCGGCATACCTTTTATCCGGTCTATAAAGATGATGAAGATGATGTTGTTGGTTTATTGGATACGCGTGATTATTTTCGCATGAATCAAAATGCATCCAAAGAAGAAATCATGAAGGTCGCAGTGGATGATCCTTTCTTTGTGGCAGAGAGTACAAAGATTGATCATTTATTTAAAGAAATGACAGCTCGAAAGAATTATTTTGCGATCGTTTTAGATGAATATGGCGGACTAACTGGTATTTGTACGCTTCATGATATTATGGAAAGCTTAGTTGGTGAAATCTATGAAGAAGATGAAGTCGACACCAAAGATATTCAACGATTGGATCAATATCAGTGGCGTATTCATGGGCGTGCCGAACTCGAAGATGTAGAAGAAGCGTTGCACATTGATTTGCATGATGAAGATGATGAAACGTTTAATGGCTATATCTTATCGCAATATGGTCATATTCCGGAAGATGGATCCCATTTTGAAGTGGATACGGATCAGATGCGCATCATTGTACGTGAAGTAAAGAATCATCGAATTGGCCAAACCATCGTAGAATTGAGGGAAACGGCATCTTAGATGTCGTCCTTTTTTGATAAACAAATTAAGGAGAAGCAATATGAAAAAAATACTATCCATTCTGTGTGCAGCAACTTTGTGTGCGACTTCCGTTGTGCCGGTCTATGCCAAAACCGCAAGCACACCCAATGCGGATTTTGATACTTTCTTACGAGAAGATTTTAAGGAAACCATGGAAGATGACTATACGACCATGCATAGTTATCTTTCCAATCCAGAAGCCTATGGCATCAAAGCTTCGGATGTGAAGGTAACTTTGGGTACGATTAGTTACACCAAAGAAGATAAAAAAGAACTGAGCGATACGATCCAAAAACTAAAAAAATTTAAGCGTAGTTCTTTGGATCAAACGCAACAAGAAATCTATGATGAATATGTTTCATCCAATACCTTGGCAAAAAAGCAGATGCAGGCAAAGTATCGTTATCTACCAAATATTTGGTCAAGTTCCAATGGAATTCAAAGTGTTCTATCCAATTACTTCGCTAATTTTGATATGTATAGTGAAGATGATGTTAAAGCTTTCGTTAAATTATTGAAAGATACCGATCGTTATACGGATGATGCGATTGCGTTTTCCAAAAAACAGGCGCAAAAAGGAACGTTGTGTTTTGACTATGACGATGTGATGGATACGATCAATACGACCATCAAGAATAAAGATCAAAATGAAATATATAATAATGCATCTTCTGAAATCGATGCTTTAAATTTAGATGCGGCCAAAACCGCCAAATACAAAGAACAAGTTCAAAAAGCTTTGGATACGGATTATTTTCCAGCGTATCAAACGATGAAAACGGAGCTCAAGAAATTGAAATCCAAAAATAGTAAGGCTACACCAATCACAAAACAAAAAAATGGTTTAGCTTACTATAAATTATTGGTGGAACAAAATGCGGGAACGACGCGGAGTGCCAATAAGATTATGGTCGATCTTGCGAATGGTTGTGATGATATGATTTCGCAGCTACAATCTTCCAATTCGACAAGTGAAGAAGCGAAGACCAATTTTACATCGGCCAACGAGATCATGGAGTTTTTAAAAGCAAACTATACGCAAAATAATCCTGAAATTCAGATTCCAAATTATGAAATTCAAGACTTGCCTGAAGAACAAACAAGTGATAATGTAGTTGCTTATTATGTAGAACCTCCATTTGATAGTAATGATACCAATCGCATTCGTTTCAATGCGATAGATTATGGTGGAGATGTCACTTCATTGAGTACGTATATGACCTTTGCACATGAAGGTATTCCGGGCCATATGTATCAAGCCAACTACAACCATCAACACTTGACCTATCCCATCCAACATTGTTTCTCAGAAATTGCTTTTACAGAAGGATTTGCGATGTTGGCTGAAGAAGATGCTTTGAGCTATTTAGATACAAATTTGGTTAGCAATGATGCCAAAGAAATGCAACTTGCGAATGATAAGTTTTCTTATTATTTACCAGCCACATTTGATTTGATGATTCATCTTCGTAAATTATCAAAATCTGAATTTGTGGATCAAATGAAAGATATGTATGACGAAGATACATTAAAAGATATGTATGATAGCTTCTGCTATGAGCCTTGTATGTATTTACCTTATGCTTATGGATGGTATCAATTGGATAGTCTAAGAGACAAAGTCAAAAAAGCATTAGGTGATTCCTATGATAATAAAGAATTTATTGATACGTTATTAAAATATGGCGTAGTTAATTTTGATATCATTCGTAAGAATGTCAATACTTATATTGCCCAAAAAACAGGCACCGAATCTTAAGATTCGATGCCCTTTTTATTGCATCTATAATGTGATGATTCCAGCAACAACTTCTTTTTGAATAGCCTTGTAGTTATGTCATGGCCTGTAGTCTGGTGGTTTTTTATACCGATGCTCATTAATACTATATAAATACTTCTTTTTGATTTAGTTTTCTTAATTTTATGATATAATTTAATTAATTAGGAGGAGAAAGAGATGAAAGTACGATTAAACATTTATTTGCGATTGTCGTTTGTTTGACTATGGCATTGACATTCAGCATGCAAAACAAGGTATTTGCGCTTGATGCAGGTTGGCAAGATGGCGATCCTTTATCGGTACGTTTCGTGTATGATGACAATGCTGGTCCTTATGCCGGACAAGAAACCATGCACTACACCATTGTTAGTAACCAACAGAAAAAATTTATGGAAAGTCAAATTACCGGCTATTCTTCTTTTCAGGATACTGATGGTGCAAAATACACTATGTCAGGCATTGTTTGGCAAAGCAATAATACCAGTGTAGATTATTCCAAATATTATAGTTACAATGATTTAAAAGCATTATCTAATGGTCATGGTATCGTCACCGGATTGGTAAAATATTCCAAGGAGCCAGCACAGGCCCCTATTCAAGTCGTAGGTATTTATGATGCAGCTGCCCTACAAGGCCAAGAAGTTTCATTGTATCAATCCCAACCGGGATCGAGCAAAGCACGTAAAGGCATTGAAAATCTTGCCGAAGTTGATGATGGTCGTCAAAAATATACAAAATTCAATGTTGACAATGATTTTTATACCTATAAAACAATGGTCTGGGCAGATACACAAACCGAAGTAGAAAGTAATGTAGATTATCAAACCGTAGCACAACATGCAAACAATGGTGTAGCAAAAATATTGATTCAATTTCATGTGGTACATTATTATGATTATACGTTGAATGGTATTGATAACATATCTACGGGTAGTTTTCATTGGAGCGATAAAGAGAAAATGCCGCTACTGTAACAAATTATACACAGACTTTTTCGGATCCTTCAAAAGGAACCCCAAAAGAGGATTATCAATTCTTATATTGGGAATTAAATGGGAATCCATATAAAGAAGGCGATACCTATACAAAAGATTTAACGGCTCTCACGGAAAATACGACAGAAGAAGCTCATGCTTGGTGGCAACCAGCTATTCAATTGCACGTATATGATGTGGATCATAAGACAGAATTAGGTCATGCAAAATCGTTTGATCAGTTGACACTTGCTGATGCACTGAAAGAAGAGCCTTCGATGAAAGGTCGAAAATTCACCGGGTTTGTAGATGAAAATGGAAACAAAGTAGATATCGATACTGTATTCAAGGCACCAGAAGCCGGCTATGAAAATATCCAGCCAAAGACGGTCAATCTGTATGCGACATATTGTTATACGATCACATACAAGACAAATGGTGGTGTATGGAAAGATGGCAGTGATAAAAATAAAACCGAAACACATGATGTTACAGAAGGCACAAAAATCTTAGAAGCACCAAAGAAGGAAGGATATACTTTCAAAGAGTGGAAAGGTAGCTCTTCTTATCAACCAGGTGATGCATATAGTGAAAAAGCAAAAGATGGATACTATACCAGCGATACATTAGAAGCTGTTTGGGAAAAGAATCCAGCCACTGCCAATGATTCGTCTTCAAAAACGAAAAACTCTGCCAATACAACATCTAAAAAAGATTCATCTTCTTCAAAAGAAACAAAGTCTGTTAGTACAGCAGCAAATATAAACATTCTAAGCTATACGATTACAGTCCTTGCTTCGCTCATTCTATTTGTATTGATTTTAAAATTTAGAACTCTTCAAGACTAATTCTTGATAGGTCATAGATTCAATAAAAAGTGGGCCTCATGATAATGAGGCCCTTTTCATTTACATCAACAATGATCATTCATAAAATCAATGATACCTGCAACAACTTCGTCTTGAATATCCTTATAGTTATGAATTTCATGACGATAGCCAGGATATAGTTTGGTCGTAACATCATGACCTGTATCAATCAACCAATTGGCTACTTGATAAATGCCACTACCATATTGACCAACGGGATCTTGATCACCGGCAATATTATAAATTGGTAAACTTGTTGGTACTTTCTTGGCCCAATCCACACTGGAAATATATTCCATCATTTGGGCAAAATATAAGAAGGCACGATTGGTGGTTGGTTTTGTGAAGGCATCAAATGGATCATTAGCATGATCATATTGTACATTTGGATCGGAACAAATCCATTCATTGCCTAATTTCACACCTTCCGGACAACGTGCAAACATCCAACCCATTAAGGCATTGGCTGCTTCTGGATCGGATTCATTGCCTTTATGTTCGGCCACATCTTGTTCCAATATCTGAATTCCTTTTTCCAAATCTGGCCAAACACCGGTCGTTCCACAAATGGTAGCACCAGCCAATTCATCGCCATATTTTGACATGTAGTCACGTACGATGAACGAACCCATGCTGTGGCCATATAGGAAATATGGTAGATCTGGATATTTCTCTACCACAAGATCATGTAAACTGTGCTCATCTTCCATCATCGTATGGAAGCCTTTATCGCCCCAATCGCCCCAGCTATTATTATTGACGATAGCGGTTTTTCCATGGCCGACATGATCATCGGCTGCAACGATATAATCAGCATCTAAGTATTGTACGATCATCTTCAAATAACGACGGGAATGTTCCCCAAAGCCATGCACCAATTGCACGATGCCTTTGGGTTTGGCAGCTGGTACATAGATCCAGCCTTGGACTTGATCGCGCTGATTATACGATAGAAATTGTACTTCATATAACATACAAATACACCTCCTGGTATGATATGAATACACCTAACAAAGCTATTATAACGCTTACATTTTAAAATAAAATATGCATTTCATGAATTTAATCACAATGAAAGAGTTTCATACATACGAAAAAAGCACATCTTTGATGATGTGCTTGTTACTACTTTTTCTCAATTTCAATAAGATATGGGGCATCATGATTCATCATTTGTACTTTACAGACATCGCATGAAGTTAAACAAGATAAATAGGATTCAATGGCTTGTTGTTCTTGCTGGGCTTGAGAATGATGATAGAAAACCAAAGCCATTCTGCCTTTTTTCCGCAACAAATCCATTCCTTTTTGTACGGCTTCCAAACTCGTTTCTGGTAATGTCGTGATTTCTTTTTTACCATGGGGACAATAACCAAAATTAAATATAATGGCATCCACCACTTCATGGATACGATCCATGTGTTCATGTCCTATATGATAAATGAACACACGATCATCATCGATTTCTTTTTTTGTCTTTGCGATCACATCTTCTTGGATCTCAAATGCATAGACTTTTTGTACATTTTGCGATAAGAAATATTTGGTATCTTTGCCATTGCCTAATGTTGCATCGATACAAATGGCTTGGGGATGCAAAGCTTTGCTTAAAAAGTCATGTGATCTTTCAACCATGGATTTCATCGTACATGCATCGCTTTCTTATAGATCATATAATTTTCTTCATCGTAACAGACAAAAGTCACATCAATATGTCGTGTATCTTTGTATTGGGCATACATCCGTTGTACGGTGCGAATAGCGATCTTACATGCTGCTTCTTTGGGATAGCCATAAATACCGGTAGAAATACATGGAAAAGCCAAGGTCAAATGATCCATATGATTTTTTGTCATGAAATCATAGGCCAGCACCATGCTGTTCCAATATGCTGCTTCTAGATATTCTTTATCTTTTGGTGAACCCGAATAAATCGGACCCACGGCATGAATGACCGCTTTACAAGGTAATTCATACGCATGTGTCATTTTCGCTTGTCCCGTTCGACAACCACCCAATTTCCAGCATTCAGCGGCCAATGCTTTTCCAGCCACTTGATGGATAGCGCCGCAAACACCACCTCCTGGTGCCAATTGTTCATTGGCTGCATTGACGATCACATCAAAATCCAAACGGGTAATATCTCCTTTTAGTACATGCATCATAGTTCATCATTCTTTCCATTTGCCATACGTTCCATACGTCCGGCTACTTTATGTGCGGAAATGGATACTTCATGAAATTGTTTTTGTAGCGTATCCATCGTTTTTTCCGCCTTTTCACTTCTTAAACATAATCGCTTTACGTCTTCCTGTAAAGAAAGAATCGTGGATTCAATTTCTTCCATATGACTGGCACGATAAAAATCACGTGTACTGGCTAATAATGTATAGATTACCCCAATCAATGTCGTGGGGGATGTCAATAAAACATGCCTTTGTAGGGCATAGTTTAATACATCAACTTGTTTGGCACAGATAAATTGATAGATAGCTTCACTTGGCAAAAACAAGATGGCTTGATCTACGGTTTCGTATATGATGTATTTATCAGCAATATCATCAATATGTTTTTTCATATCCCGAACAAATAAATGATCTTGTTTGGATATATAATTCTCCATGGGAAATTTGGAATCAATACATAAAACCTTTGGCGTATCGGGAAGATGCAAGATCGCATCGGCAATTTTCCCATTTTGTAGACTATACTGCATCGTATAGATTTCCGGATTGGATCCGGCATACATTTCTAATAAAGATTCGAGTTGATATTCACCCCAATTTCCGCGCGCCTTGGTGTTGGTCATGATACGGTTGATACTATCCAATCGAGCATCCATCGCATCCATGGTTTGAAATGAAACGCTCTGCTCACTTCGTAAATTCTGGATTTGTTGGAGAATATGATCAAATTGATGGGAAATGTCTTGGGTATGTGTTGCACTTTCCTGACTTTTCATCATCATTTGAAGACTGTTGGTTTGTTGGTTCTTCAATTGTAGGATCAATACGATCAAAGCGCATAAAACCAAGATCAATAAAAGTAAAATGCCTATTTCCATGGATACCTCGATTCTATATATACGAATAAATCTGTTTTGTGATTCTTTTCGGGATGGTCAAATGCATATTCCAAACAGGCTTGCAGAGCATTCGCAATGTCTTTACCAGAAAGATTGGTATTTTCGACAATATCTTTGCCATTGATGGCCAATTGGGAATACTCCATGGGACGATCACATCCTTGATAACAATCTTCCAGTGTTTCTAATTTTTTTATTGTTTGTTGGCCATAAACGGAATGAGCCATGATATCGCAATATTTCACAATAAATAATTGTTTGATCCATGCATCGCTCCAATGTTTTTCGATCCGAAATTTACGAATGAAGGCCAAGGGGTCTTTCATCTTTTCATCGTGATAACGAACCAATAAGGGAATGACTTTTTTTTGGGTATTGGTCATTTTAAATTCTTTACAGATACGAGATGAGATTTCGGCACTCTTGGCGGGATGGCCTTTAAAATGATCAATGCCATTTTTTGTTGTATGACAAGCTGGTTTTCCGAGATCATGAAACAATAGTGTCCAGGCTAGTGTTTCATCAAATGGATCCAATAGCTTAACGGCTCTTAAAATATGGTGCAGAACATTTGTATCGTGATAAGGGGTTTGTTGGAGACATGTTCTGCACGATTCTAATTCTGGCATCCAATGTGACAGTAACAATGTCATATTCTCAATTTCGTAGGGATTGGATCTTAAAATTTCTAAAACTTCATGGCGAACACGTTCTACCGATACGTATTGAATATCCTCATGCAATTGTTGGATGGCTTTTTCGGTTTGGGTTTCAATTTGAAAATGAAAGCGAGCTGCAAACCGATGGGCACGTAACATGCGTAAGGCATCTTCTTGGAAGCGTTGATAGGGATCGCCTACCGCACGGATCCTTTGTGCTTTTAGATCGGCTTGCCCACCAAAGGGATCGATCAATCCGGTTTTGGGATCATAGGCCATCGCATTGATCGTAAAATCACGACGAGCAAGATCTTCAGTCAAATCATTCACAAAGGCAACATGGTCCGGATGACGATGATCGGAATACATGGATTCTTGTCGAAAGGTTGTCACTTCCACGGGTTGATCACTTAAAATCGTAATGGTGCCATGGGCAATGCCTGTGGGAATGGTTCGTTCAAATAGGGCTTGTACTTGTTCGGGTTTGGCATTGGTCGTTACATCATAATCTTTTGGGGTTAAATTCAATAAAGCATCGCGTACACAACCACCGACGATATAGGCTTGAAAACCGGCTTGATGGAATGTATCGAGTATATTTTTCACATAATCGGGACAAAGTATTTTCATTGGCTACATTATAGCACATAGCGTATAATACCCTTTAGCGAGGTACCATCATGATTACAGAAAAATATACAACACAAAGAAAGATCCTTCTGATCATTGCGATTTTGATCGAGGTCATTTGGTTGGCACAATATGCCGTAATCTTAACACAACTGGCTTCTTATTCATGGATCGTTCATTTTAATTTTTTGACTGTTTTGGTTGTTTTGGGATTTATTATTCATTATTTATATATTCCAGAAAGTTTAAAGGTTGTGAAAGATAAGATTTCTTATAAAGAATTAGAGGAAATCATGAAAGATGAAAAATATCATAAATTGTCCTTCTCATTGACCAAAAAGGCCTATTTGCCTTCGGATATTTGTTTATCGAAACATTGGGCGTATATGGGAAAAGTATATATTCCTCGTAAGATGATCACACGATTGAGTGGTCAAGAATCACGTCATTATACGATCTTCTATGTACAAACCGTCAATGGCAAAGAAATTCGAATTGGTGATGTGGAAACCGAAGAAGCCAAGCGTTTCTTAAAGGCATTGAAAAGACAGATTCCGGAAATCAAAACAACGCCTACTGAATTGTATGAAAACTTTGGCAAGGTGTTAGTTGATGATGATTATAAACAACTTTCTCGTGAACAATGGAAAGAAGAATATGCAGGCCTACATGTGTAGGTCTGTTTTATTTAGCACTTTTTATTTTTGATTGCTATAAATTATAAAAATAAACTTTTTAGCACTTTTGTGTTGACGCTGCTAAAAAACGTGTTATTATACTCGTAGAAAGAAACAGGAGGTGCAGATATATGAGATATTATCCATTGAATCACTTATTCGATGACTTCTTCACCGATGAGCCATCCAGACTAATGAAGACCGATATTCATGAAAAAGATGGTATGTATGAATTGAATATGGCAATTCCCGGTGTCAAAAAAGAGGATATTCAAATCGAATTGAGCGATGGCTATTTGAAAGTAACCGCAACGCGTAAGACCAATCGTGATGATTCAAATAGTCGTTATGTTCATAAAGAACGGTATGAAGGTACTTGTTCAAGAAACTTCTATATTGGTGATGGATATCATCAAGAAGATATCAAAGCTTCTTTCGATAATGGTGAATTAAAGATTACCTTGCCAAAGGAAGTAAAAGAGCCAGAAGCAAAAAGCAAAATGATCACAATTGAGTAAGGAGGTATAAATTATGGCATATTATCCAGGATTTGGACGTGTATTTGATGATTTCTTTAATGGTGGTTTTTCAAGTCAAACCGGTGTATTAAAAACCGATATTGTTGAAAAAGATGGTAACTATGTATTATCCATGGAAGTACCTGGTTACAAAAAAGAAGATATTCAAATTGAATTGACCGAGGGTTATTTGAAAGTAACTGCTACAAAACATAGCAACACGGATGAGAAAGATGATAATGGTCGGATCATTCGTAAAGAGCGTTATTCAGGAACGCAATCAAGAAGTTTCTATGTAGGTGATAACTATCATCAAGAAGATATCAAAGCTTCCTTTGATAATGGTGAATTAACGATTACTTTACCAACGGAAGCAAAGAAGATCGAAGCAACGAAACAGTATATCTCTATTGAATAATAGGAAGGTGATATTATGATGTACTATCCAACATTTGATCGTTTATTTGATGATTTCTTTGATACCCAATGGACCGGCTCAAACGATGTCATGAAGACAGATATCGTTGAAAAGGACGGCAACATCCAATTCAATATGGAAGTGCCTGGTGTAAACAAAGACGATATCCAAATTGAATTGAATGATGGAGTATTAAATATCACAGCTAGTCGTGATCAAAATCACGAAGATAAAGATGATAATGATCAGCTCATTCGTCAGGAACGCAATTATGGACGTTATACACGTAGCTTCTATGTAGGCGACAATGTAAAACCAGAAGATGTTAAGGCCCACTTCGAAAATGGTGAACTACAAATCACAGTTCCTGATAAACAAGATGCCATTGAAAATCATGAAACCATTTCTATCGAATAGGCATTCAACCAGCTTGAAAAAGCTGGTTTTTTTATTGCTAATGCGAGAAGTTACATCGTTGCATGGCTACGCCATCATCCATAACTTCAAAACCAAATCGTTCATAAAAGGAAGCATTTTTTATTCTTCAGGCATCAATTCGATATACAAATAATCTTTATATTTTTCTTTGATCCTTTCGATTATATGCCCCGCAATACCATGTCCTTTATTAGCTGGATCCACCAATACATAGTGTATATACGCCAACATTTCACTATCATCCAAAACACGAACCACCCCAACTAGGTGTTTATCATCCCATGCCGTAATGACCGTAGAAGAATGCATCAATGCGTTATATAGTCTTTGTGGATATTGACCCGATATCCAATGAACAGATAAAAATAACTGTTGGACTTGATCTTGGGTAAATCGCTTTTCTTCTGTGTAATAAATATTCATCGTATTCCTTCTATCTATATTCATACTGTAAGGGTTATTTTCTTTTTTCAAAACATATTGTGTTATTTATTAATCATATTATTCCTATAGTTTATATATATATCATTTGACAACAGCACTCTCTCCATTTATCATAGTAATCACATAAGATATATAAGTTTTAAGAAAGAGGTGGTCTTGATGTGTTGTCGCAACATGAATAAACGAATGTGTTGGTTTAAACAATAACCACTTATGTATTTATATTTTTTAGGAGGAGAGAAACATTATGAATATAGATATTTTAGAATTAGCCGCTTTAGGCCTTGTCCTTGTATTTTATGCGATTATTTGGTACTTACGAAAGAAAAAAGATTGGAGCTTCACCAAAGCAACCTTCCTTGCCGTTGGTCTTGGCGTGATTGTTGGTCTTGCCTTTAAGAATAAATATACTTACTATTCTGCTTTCGGAACGATCTATACACGATTGATCAGTGCCATCGTTGTTCCATTACTATTCTTTAGTATTATTTCCAGCATCACCAACCTTACCGAAAAAATTAATTTAAAAAAGATTGGTTTAAAATCCGTTGGTTTCTTACTATTGAATACATTGATTGCGAGTACATTCGCTTTATTGTTTAGTGTTTTCTTCCATATTGGCAAAGGATTCCAATATCAACTAGCTACAGACTATAAAGCAGAAGAAGTTCCATCTTTTATTGATACGATCACAAATTTATTTCCATCCAATTTAGCCAGTCATTATGTGAATGGAGAAATCGTACCCATCGTGCTTTTTGCCATCTTTGTGGCTTTGGCTTACAACGCATTGATCAAATATGGCGAAACCGATATCAAGATCTTTAAACAATTTGTCGATGCAACCAATAAGATTTTAGGTACCGTCGTTAGTTATTTGATTGATTATACGCCATATGCTGTATTGGCATTGATTGGTCGTGCCATTAGTTCTCATACATTATCTGATTTATTACCTTTGCTTAGTGTTCTTGTTATCGTTTATGTTTTATGTGCAATTCAGATTTTCTTAGTCGAAGGATCTTTATTGACAGCGATTGGCAAATTGAATCCAATTGCCTTCTTTAAAGGCATTTTCCCAGCTGGTTTGGTTGCTTTTACATCCCAAAGTTCGGTTGGTACCATTCCTGTCACGACAGATTCCTTAAAGAAATTAGGTGTACAAGAAGATATTGCATCGTTTGTTGCTAGTTTAGGTGCCAATCTTGGTATGCCAGGATGCGCCGGTATTTGGCCTGTTGTATCTGCTATCTTTGCTATCAATCTATTAGGAATTCATTACAGCGTTGGTCAATACATCTTCTTAATTGTCTTAACGTTAGTTGTAGCCATTGGTACTGTTGGTGTACCAGGAACAGCCACCATTACCGCAACAGCTGTATTTATTGCTGCTGGATTACCGGTTGAAGTTATCGTCTTATTAACACCAATTTCCAGTATTGCCGATATGGCTCGTACCGCAACCAATGTGGTTGGTGCCGCAACAGCAACCGTCTTAGTTGCAAAAACGGAAAACGAATTAGATTTAGTCGCATACAATCAGAAAAATCCAGAAGATAAACAAGATTCTGAATCCGTTGATCTAGAACATGCGAATGCATAACATTAAGGGAGAACTATTTTAGCGATAGTTCTCTTTTTTTTATATAAAATAATACTCCAATATCCTTTCTCTCTATCTCTATGATTCTACATTTTCAAAATGCTGAATTTATATTTAAGTAATAATAGTTATTAACAAATATTAATTAATATACTATCCTATAGTATAGAAGTTAAACGTATAAAGATGACTAAATAGAGAGAGGCGAAATGTATATGAAAACTTTAGCTTTAAAAAAGAGTTTAGCTATGGGATTTGTAGCTACAGGTATGACCGCATTGGCTAGTACAACAATTCATGCAGAAGATATTCAACCGGCAACAAATGCTATGGATACTACGACAACTACTGCAGAAACTTCGAATTCGACAGAAGTTCAAAAAACAACAAGTGAGAAATTAACGGATGCTCAATCGGAATTAAATCAAATGAAAGAAAACGAATCATCTGCACAAAAAGATTACAACAACAAACAAACTACTGCTAACGAAATTAAAGCTTCCATTGACTCAACCATCACAACCGAAGAGTCAAAAGAGCAAGCAGCGATTGATGAAAGCCAAAAGGGATTGGATGAAAATACGCAAAAATTGAATGATCTTCAAAAACAAAAAGATGAACTAACCCAAAAGCAACAAGATCTATCAAAGGCACAAGATACGTATCAAAAAGCATTGGATACAGCAAAATCTAATGCAGGAAATATCACAGAAGACGATTACAATACGGCTAAGAAAAATGCAGATGCTGCTCAAGACGCATACAATACGGCCAAAGCAGATTTAGATGCTAAACAAGCTGAAAAAGATAAACAAACGGCTGATTATAACCAAGCTGTATTGGATGAAGCTTCTGCAAAAACTCAATTAGATGAGCTAACATCTAAACAAAGTGAATTAGAGAAGAATTTGGCCGATGCACAAGCTGCTCAAAAAGAAGCTCAAGATGCATATGATCTGATCACAACTGGAGAACAAGGAGAAAAATATAAAGAAGCCGTTCAATCTTTAGAAGATGCAAAAAGTGCATTGGAAGAAGCCAATCAAAAGGTACAAGATGCAATTGCTGCTCGTGATATCGTCAATGCACAAATTGCCACACTGAATCAGACTTTAGCTCAAGCTCAATCAGAATTGGCATCGATCACTGCTCAACAAGATTCCTTGGATAAGGCTGTATCAGATGCTCAATCTAACTTGGATGCTGCTCAAGTTACTTTAACAGAAAAACAAAAAGCAGTTACGGATGCAGAGAACAAATATAATGCCTATAAAAATAATCATAAGGACGCATATGAAGCCTTGGATCAAGCGGAAACAAAATTGTCAGAGGCTACGAATGCCTATAATAAGGCCAAAGCAGATTATGATGCTGCATTGAAAGCATATGATCCGGAATTGAAGACAAAAGCAGATGAAGCTAATACGGAGTATGATAAAGGACTAGCTGGATTCTACACATGGTTACAAGAAAAGACAGGTGTAGATTTGACAACTGCCATTAAAAATACAAATCTTAATGGATATACAGATTCTTCAAAAGAAGCAGATGCCACTACATTAAAACATGTGAAAGATGCTATCTCGTATATTAAATACTTCAATGAAAGACGTAAAGAATTGGGATTGAATGAATTAATGATTTCTCCGAATGCGATGGCTATCGCTGCTAATAATGTGAATGTTACAGCTGCTAAAAATCTATATGGTCATACCGGTAATTTCCCAATGGGAGGTTCTGATCAGATTTATTCCGTAGGTGAAAATATGATTCCTAGATGGTCAGAATTAGATGAACAAACTTCAACAAATCCTCAAAAAGCAGCATTTGACATGTGGTATGACCAAGAAAAAGCTAAATATGATGCCGGAGAAAGAAATTTTTCAACAGTTGGTCACTATTTAAATATTGTCAATCCTGACTGGAATGTCACTGGTTTCTCAGCTGTAGGCAGTGCTATCCAAAACTTTGGAACGGCATCAAAACCTGAAAACGACTTTACCGTAACGGATTTTGAGAATTATCTGGATGAATATTGGAAGAGCATTGCACCAGAAAAATTTGCATACTATACAATGAATCGAGCTATGATAGCTTCTAAAAATGCATATAATAATTCCAAAGCCGAATATGAATCCGCTAAAGCAGATATAAATTATTTACGAACATATGGTGGATGGGACAGTACAGAAGATAGTCAAGATTGGCCAGAAATATATAAATCCGGTGAGCAGCTGAGCAAAGCTATCGAAACATCCAAATCTGCTGTTAATGTAGCACAAAAAGCTGTCGATTCAGCTCAATCTGATCTTACAGCCAAAAAGCAAGTTGCTGATCAAAACAAGCAAAAACAAACGGCAAAACAAAATGAGATCAATCAAATAAACACTGATATCACAAATGCCAAAGCTGATCTGGATGCCAAAACAAGTGCTGTTACTGCGACTGAAAATGCTCAAAAAGATGCAGAAAATACCGTATCAGAACGTCAAAAAGCTGTTGATTTATACGGAGCAACATTAAATACTGCTAAGAACAATTTGGATAAAGCCAAAGACGCTACAGAAGATGCACAAAACAAAGCAAAGAGCAGTCAAGCCAAAGTTGATGAATCAACGAAAAAACATAATGATCTTTTAGAGAAAGTCAAAACTTTAAAAACATCTGTAGATGCGATCACTTTAGATACTAATAAAGCGCAAGCTACAGCAGATGCAGCTAAAACTGATGCCAAGAAGAAGTCTTCCATCGCTTCTGATTTACGTGCTAAATTGGATGCTGTGGCAAATGCACAAAAGGATCTGGATAAAACGTTATCTAACATCCAGACTACAAAAGATAGTTTAGCTGCAAATGAAAAAGAGCAAAGTACTACAAAAGATTTGATCAACAAGTATGAATCCGATTTTAACACCCATAAGACTCGTTTAGCGAAGATTCAAAAAGAAAAAGCAGATCTAGCTGCTATCACTGCGGATTCTGTGCTTCCATGGGAATCCGATCCATCTTATTCTTACAATGATGATATTATGGATAGTCTCATGCCAACCATGACAGAATATCGGGATGCTTTAAGAACTGCTAAAAACGCAAAAGATAATTTGGATAAAGCGTATGCCGCACGTAAAGAAGCGCAAAGCAAATACGATGAAATCAAAGCGATTTTTGATCGAGAAGAAGCAAATAAACAGGCCATCAAAGAAACACAAGCTCGTGCTCGTATGAGTGCTATGGCAAATCCATATGCATCTACAAATGCTATATCAACTAGTTCAAAGGTAAAACCAAATCAATCATCCACTTCTACCAACACTGGTACTCATTTAGATTTATTCAGTGCTGAATTAGCAACCAGCTTAGCTGCTCTAGGCATGGTATTAGCTTCTAAGAAAAGAAGAAATATTTAATAATTGATTCTTAAATTAGAAAGGAGAACTATTCAACCGATAGTTCTCCTTTTTGCATGACATTTTGTAACCAATGCAATGATTTTTTCGGGATACGTTGATATGTATTCAAATCCAATTCCAACAATCCATAACGATTCTTAAAAGCATTGATTGCTGATAAATTATCAATAAATGACCAAATCAAATAACCATACACATTGCAGCCTTCTTCTTTCGCCTGTAGAGCATAACCCAAATGTCGTTGGATAAAATCGATGCGGTAATCATCATCGATATACCCTTTGTCATTTCGATATCGATCTTCTCCTTCGATCCCAATGCCATTTTCTGATACAAACCATGGCTTATTACCATAATCCTTTTGGATACGTCGTCCTACATCCAAAATAGCTTTTGGATAGATTTCCCATCCGCGATTGGCATTGTATTCGCGTTCTGGCCAAACATAGTCTTCATAATACACCTTTGAGCAGAAAGGTCCTTCATAAGGTGTATTTCGAGCTTGGACCCGAATTGGAAAATAATAATCAATACCCAATAAGTCAACTGGATTTTCATGAATGATCTCAAGATCATTCGGTCCATACGCAAATAAACAATTGTACTTTTTTAACTCCGTAAAAATTTCCGAAGGGATTTCGCCTTTTAAGTAGGCATCCAAATAAAGACGAACCTCAAACAAATCGGTATAATACGCCGCTTGTACATCCCGAATATCATTGGAAGCGGCATAAATAGGTGTCATATGCACCATTGCTCCCATCGTGATATTTGGATATTTTTGATGCGCTAAGGCTACCGCTTTGGCCGTTGCCAAGATCTTATGAAAATGAGCTTGATATGCCCTTTGGGGATCATGGACAAAAGGATACCAAATCTTTTTGATATATCCATTATCGATAGGAATATTAGGTTCCGTAAACGCAAACCACGTATCGACATCGTCATGAAAAGCATGGAGTGCACAATCCACATAATGAAGATACGCATCGATCGTTTTTCTGGATACCCACCCGTCTTGTTCTTTGAATAGCTTTGCAGGTATCTCCCAATGTTCCAAAGAAATGATTGGTTTCATACCATGGGCTTTGATGGTATTGATGACATCTTGATAATAGGCCGATTCATCGGGATCAACTTCATTGCCTTGCATGAACCGCGGCCATTGAATCGTAAACCGAAAGGTATTCATCCCAAACTTGGCCATCGTGGCGATGTCGTCTTTATAGTGATGATAAAAATCACTTGCCTTTTGTGGCCCCCTTTCATCATACCAACGATGTGGATTGGTTTGATAAAACAATTCAGCCCAGCTTTCCTGTCCTGGTTTCTTACCGGCACAACCTTCAATTTGCCAGGCACTTGAACTGGTTCCAATCATAAAATGATTAGGAATTTCATATGTTTTTTTCATGATCCAACTCCTCTTATGAACATCCATGATCCTATGATAATTGGAACAATCAAGATACATAGATAAACAACATATGCCCTGCGCTTTTCGTGTTGATATTTTTGTTTGTTTAAATAAAATCGATTATTCGTAACATAGATCATTTCATTTCGCACAAATTCGTTGAGCAATAAAAACTTTAGTTTATCCGGACATTGTGTATCAATTTGTTGAAAAGATAGACTTGTATCTTCACTAAAAGCTTCTTGGCTCGTCAGCGAATAGATAATTTGGCTATTATATTCTCGTAATGTCATTAGAATAATCCAATACCGACACCAATCAAGGCAATCGCAAAGAATATACCTAACATTTTGATGGCCGATACATTCTTTTGGACATCAAAAACCAAGCCAATAGAACAACGCATAATGGTAATAATTTTGGATAAATAGTATTGATCATATCGTTCGCAACGATTCCTTTACTACCATTCATAGCACCAATAGTTACGGCTAAATTCAAATTCACATAGGAAGCACCAACACCACCCACAACAATGGCACCTAATAGATTGATGGCTTCACGCACTTTCTGGGCTTTTTCACCAATCAATGCATCAATGGATTTTGTTCCCAGTTCATATCCCTTTTTAAATAAATACCAAGAACCAAATGCTGCCGTAGTAAAATAAACGATCATATAGAAGAGTGGACCCAATGGATTTCCACCCGTTGATAAATCAACGCCAATCGACAACAACAATGGGATATACATACCCGGGATCATTGAATCACCAATTCCCGCTAATGGTCCCATCAAACCAATCTTGATACTATTGATCATTTCATCATCAATTTCCGCACCATTGGCACGATCTTCTTCAAGACCACAAACGATTCCACCAATGATTGATCCCAATTGTGGTTCGGTACAATAAAAATCACTATGTCGTTGCATGCCTTCTTGCAGGGCTTGGGCATCAGCGGGATACAGTTCTTTAAACACGGGGATCATCGAATCGCAAAAGGCAAAGGCCATTTCCCAACGCATCCACGAACGTTTTAATGTCTTTTCACTTAATTTCTTTTTCATATTATAACACCTCGTCCATATCGTCATCATCAACAGATACACCAGCTACAATTGCTTGTGTAGGTGTTGATATTGCGAATGATATGACATCCACCGCAGAAACCGAAACAACAGCCATCAAACAAATTGCCATGCGCAACGCCAAACAAAACCTCTTGGTTTTTGACTCACATAAATTGAATGTGAAAGCTTTTTGTAAGTTTGTTCCCCTCTCTACTTTTGATCTTGTTTTTTGCGATCAAGATCCACAAAGAGAATGGCCGAAACTGCCGGATATTTTGTTCTCGTCCCATAAGAAAAGCTGGGTCAATACCCAGCCTTCATTGCTTTGTGACTTCTAATACTTTTTGTTTCAATTCCGATTCAATTTGTCGTAATTCTTGTTCGGCTTCTTGACGTTTTTGACGGCCTTCATTTTGTATCTGCATCACGTCATCTAACGTTTGGATCAATTGTTCATTGGTATGTTTTAAAGTTTCAATATCCACGATATCCCGATTGGATTCCTTGGCCGTTTCTACCGTTGCGGTATGTAATGCATTTGCATTTCGTCGTAATAATTCATTGGTCGTATTGGTGACTTCTCGTTGTGCTTTGGCTGCTTGGGTGGCATGATTCAAGCCCAAAGCAATGACCATTTGACTTTTCCATAATGGAATCGTATTGACAAGTGTTGACTGAATCTTTTCGATCATCAAGGAATTGTTGTTTTGCAGCAAGCGCAATTGTGGTGCCGTTTGGATAGCGATCATACGACTCATTTGTAGATCATGTAATTTCTTATCGAAACGATCGCAGGCTTGGGCAAGATCTTGTGCGGCTTGCATATCTTCGGGATTTTGGGTTTGTTCCGCTTTGGCACGCAATGCCGGTAATTCCTTTTGATACGTTTCATTTAGCCGTTGTTTACCGGCAATGATGTACATATTTAATTCTTTATAATAGGTATTATTCATTTGAAACATTTGTTCCAACATGCTGGTATCTTTCATCAATCGCACTTGATGATCTTCCAACATGGTGGCTACTTTATTCACATTGCTTTCTACCGCATTATATCGAACCGTTAATTTTTCGACACGATTCTTGCCTTTATTAAAAAGTCCGGCAAATCCTTTCTTTTCTTCGTTGACATCAAAATCGCGCAGTTGCGTAACAACATCACTCAGCATATTGCCGACTTCGCCTAAATCTTTGGTGCGTACTTCAGCTAAGGCTTTATCCGAGAAATTCGCTAATTTCTTTTGGGCATTGATGCCATATTGTAAAACGACCATATTATCGGTAATATCGATTTTTTTGGCAAATTCTTGGATTTGTTCCTTTTCTTCGGGAGTAAATTGACTTTCATCAATTTGAATATCTTCTGCCAATGGAGGATTTTTCTTTGTGAGATTTTCTTCGATATTCGTATCTTCATCTGGATTTAATGTTAAATGTGGTTTTTCTTGCATAGTACTACTTCCTTTATTTCTAGTGTACCACTAGAAAAGGCATATTCCATATAAAGAATATGCCTAATTGTTAATTTGTTTTTTCTTGATAAATCGGCTCGTTTTCCTGTGCAATCTTTTCACCTTGTGGAGTAGAAGCAAACATAAATTCAATACCTTTGCCTTTGGCAACAGGGGCACATGTCGTTCCCATGCTTCGGAATATTTCTGGATTTTCTGGATCCATGTCCACCATCACGAGCCAATGAGATGGTTTTCCTTTGACCAAGCGTTCTTTAAAATAAATGGCTTTGATTTCCGGATATCGTTTTCCTAGATATTGCAGTTGGCTGATCATCGCTTCCACATTCGCAACGGGTTCTCTAAGATCAAATTCATCGTCAGCGCGAATATCTCTGGCTTGGAATTCACTATCTTTTTGTTCACTGATATCAATGATATATTCACAACTTAATGGTACATTTTCACTATAGGGATCGATCACGATGCCTTGGATATCATGTTGGGCCACTTTCACAAATGGTAAATATTGATCAAAAGTCATGACCAAAGATTGCACTTCTTCATCTTTATCCCATTTGCGCAATTCTTCCATACTGGTAAACATTGGAAAATAATAGTTGCCTTCATCATCGGCAATCACCATCAATTGAAATTTTGTATCTGGTGAGAAAACCATTTGTCCATGATTATCTTTAACGGGGTCTTTATCCCATTGAGCCGGTACTAATAATTGCCCAACAACCAAGCAATCGCGCATATGTTGAATCGTTATGGGATTTTCATCTTGACGCAATGATTTGATTGCTTGTTTCATGGCTGTGTTTCGAAATTGTTGCATAAAAACCTCCTTATTGGCCGCTTATGGCACATTTTGTAAAGCGAATACTTGGACTTGCGACTTGATGATATTGCCAATCGAGATCATTTCCTACTTCAACGACTTTATTCATTAATTCTAAGAAATTATCAGCCACTGTGATCAATGCCAAAGCATGATCTTTTTTACCGTCTTTGACTGTATAGCCACTGGCCTGTAGAGAAAAATTGCCACTCACAAAATCCAAACCTGCATGGAGTCCTTGAAGATCGGTAATCACCACGCCATCTTTCATTTGTTCACACAATTCATCCAACGTATATTGTCCAGGTTCGATATAACAATTCATAGGTTGCACGCTAACGGCGCCGGCATACCCGGATTTAAAACCATTTCCAGTCGATTCCATGCCCATGCGATTGCCGCTTTTTGTATCATGCAACATATTGGCGAAAATGCCATCATTGACAAGGACTTTGGCTCGGGTTGGGCAACCTTCATCATCGAAGTTCGCAATCGTTAAACAATCGGTATTTTGAGGATCATCAATGATCGTGATCTTATTGGAAAAGATGCGCTCATTTAATTTATCTTTAATGGGTGAAATGCCTTTATAGATCAAATCCCCATTAAAAAAATTCACAAAAGATCCAAATAAGGATGTCATGGCTTCATAAGAGAAAATCACAGGATATTCGCCTGACTTTAATGATGTGGCATGAAGCTTAAATAAAGCTTTATCACATAACTTTTTCACGAAGGCTTGATGGTCAAATTGATTTAAATTTTCAATAATTTCAATTTGATAATCATCTTTAATGACATCATTTTCACGCACAACAACGCTGGCTATTAAATATTGTACTTGCGTTTGATCGGCTACGTGCATGCCATAGGAATTCGTGATTTCGCGACTGGATGTGCTTTCTTCCCATCCCAAGGATGCCACTTGGATCACACGGGGATCATAAGCCAACAATTCTTTTTCCAATGACATCAAACAATCTTTGATGTCATCCGTTGTAGGGGCTACCCAATCTTTCGGTGATTCCACATCATCAAAGGATTCTGGTTTTCGTAACACATCTTTGTCTTTGGTCGTAATCACCTTGGCTTGTTCAATCAATTCGTCTAGTACATCATCCATCTGATCGTCATTGACTTCTTCCATAGCTATATTGGCCATATTTCCATCATAAATCCCACGAATGGAAGTGCCTAATACATGACTGGTCGTCATGGTATCCATATGACCATCAAACCATGTGATACTTTTTTCCGTTTGTACACTTTGATAAATTTCAAAAGCTTCTATGCCTTTTTGTAAGGCACGCTTGATCCATTGTTCTTTATTCACTGGTCGTACCTCCTACTGTAATACTGGAAACACGAATGGCTGGTTGACCGACATCTACAGGAATCGAACCACTCACTGATCCACACATGCCTTGACCGCGCTCTAAGTTATCACTGACCATATCAATATTCATTAATATTTCAGAACCCGTACCAATCAAAGAAGCGCCTTTCACTGGATCTGTGATCTTACCATCTTCAATCAAGTAGCCTTCGTTGACCGCAAAGTTAAATTCACCTGTTTGCGGATTGACCGATCCACCGCCCATTTTTTTGGCATATAAACCTTTTTTGATACCCACAAACATGGATTCGAATGAATCTGTACCAGCAGCAATGTATGTATTGGACATACGACTCGTTGGTTCAAATTTATACGATTGACGACGGGCGGAACCTGTGGATTCCATACCCATACGACGTCCATTCAAACGATCGATCATATACGACTGTAAGATGCCCTCTTTGATCAATACACGTCGAGTCTGTGGATTGCCTTCATCATCGATATTTTCTGAACCCCAACCATTGGGAATGGTACCATCATCAATAGCTGTTACTTTTGTACTGGCAATTTGTTGACCTAATTTATTCGCAAAAACACTTTGGTTTTTGGATACGGCCGTTGCTTCCAGTGCATGTCCACAAGCTTCATGGAATATGACACCACCAAAGCCATTATCGATAATGACTGGCATCTTGCCAGATGGACAATCTTTGGCCGACAACATAACAATCGCAATACGAGCCGCTTCTTTCCCAATTTCTTCCGGCGTAATGGTTTCAAAATATTCTAGGCCACTACTAGCTCCTGGTCCATAAAAACCAGACTGCATATTATTTCCTTCATTGGCATAGGCCGAACAAACCAAACGACATCGAGTTCGTGTATCTTGTACCAATTTTCCCTCACTGTTGGAAATTTGAACATGTTGACGAACGGATAATAATCCGGTTTGTGTTTTGGAAATGCGTGCATCGTATTGTTTAGCAGCGGTATCCATCCGTGTGATCAATGCGACTTTATCGGTTAATTTCGCATCGATGGGATCAATTTTCACAAGATGTTTATTTTCAATGGTTTCTGGATGTAAAGAAACGGAAATGTATGTATCCTTCCGTCCAAATCCATCCCGCAAGGAATCAACCAATTCATTTAACGATTCCATGCTGGTATCATTGGTATAACCGTATACAGATTGTACGCCTTGATATAGACGAATGCCAACACCGGCTTTTTGGGTGCGATTGACACGTTCCACTTCGTCATTGATCATGGCAATATTTTCATTTGTGCCTTCTTCTTCGAAGATTTCTGCAAAATCTGCGAAAGAATGCATAGCACGTGTTAAAAGTGCTTCCAATTGTTCTTTTTTCAGCATTTTTTCACCTCATTCTATCCCATTATTATAGCCTATCCTTTGAAGGATGCAATGTAAGATGCTATAATGGCATCACAATTTTGTTGTTTACACAACATTTTGTTAGAAAGGAGAAGAATACCTATGAAAACACGATTCAAACACTATTTTCCTTTATTGCTTTTCTGCGTTACCTTTGGTCTGCTGTTTTCTTTTATAACGGTTTCTTCTACCATCCATGCGGAAGAAGCAGAACCGGTCGCTACAGAAACAACAAACACAACAGTAGAAGCAACAACAGAAGATACATCCAATGCCAATATTCAGACAACCGATACAACGACTACTGAAGAAAATACCACAACATCGGCTAATGACCCCATAAAGATTGAATATGACGAGGCTACAGATATCCATTCAGCTGAAAATGGAACTATTATTCTTTATTGTATGAATAATGTACTCCATTGGCCTCATGATACGCCAACTTTTAAGGCACCTACTTATACGTATGTCAATATCGATACGACCAAATTAAGTCCAGCATTGATCCAGAAAATTCAAACTTTATTATATGCTGGTTATCCATACAATGGTCTAAATCTATACAAAGTCGTTTCGGAACCCGTGATCATGTCCGAAAATGAATTCAATGCTTTGTTGAGCCCACCAGATTGGCTTCGTTCCGATTTTTATACCACTCTAGGTGATACGATATTTACGTACGATGACTACAAAAATAAGACGGAAAACTATCAAAAATTGGTAAAATTTACGTCGGAAATGGCATCTTATTATGGCTCTACTCCCTCTTCGGGCCATTCTACTACCCCTTCGGGCCATAGCCATACAGATATCACCAATACATCGTTCTACAACGCGATCTACTTAATGTTAAATTCGAATAATCCTTTGGAAGACTATAGTAGAGAATACGGTACCGATTATGCCGTTACCGAAGCCCAGGCGTATAAAAGCACCGCTTATGCACTATGGAAATTAATGTATGACAATGGCATTACCAACAACAACATTTCGGATGTTTCTCGTTATCCATTAGCCGTAAAATTATTGAATGCATCTGCCACTCTATTAAGTGAAGAACCATCTTCAGATCAGATCAAAGTTGTCGGTGATACAACCTTCCGCTACAATAAAGCCGATGGCAAATGGTATACCGGTACATTGACCTTACAAGTACCCGATACATACTATGGTGATTTCACTTTAACATTACCGGCTGGTATCGAAACCACAACAGGTGTTACTTCGATCACAAACAATGGTTCATTTGTCTTAGTATCCCAAGAAGAACCTTCCAAAGATACATCGATGGAATTGGCTTCTACTTTAGCTTACATATATGGTAAGACACGTGTGTATATTCCTGCCGCTGGTGCCGTAGACTCAAACGGAAAAGGTTTCCAAAACATGGTTGGTGCCATGATCCAACAAAAGAAGATTGCAGCTACAACGGCACTATCGGTTGAACCATATACAGAAGATTCAGGAACAGACCCAAGTACAGATCCAAGTACAGATCCAGGTACGACCCCTAGTACCCAAGATCCAGCGTCAAAAACAGAACAAATCAATAACGAAAAAGAAACAAAAACGGTTCAATCCGTTGCAACAACCTCCGTACAAACAAGTACACAAACACATATTCTTGGTTCTTTCTTTGGCCTTTTGATCACCACAATGGGCCTTATGTTTATTACCAAACGAAATCATTAATATGCCTCCACTTTGGTGGAGGTCTTTTTTTATAAAGAATACCGATGACAAAATGCCATCGGTAGTACTTATATCATTTGTTTGATCTCTTCTATGATTTGTGGAGTTGTCATACCCAGTTCTTCTAATAGTTTTGCTGGATCATATCGATCATAGAAAACTTTTTGGAGCCCATAGTTTTTTACTTTCATCGGTTTGGCACCATAGAAACGACTGATCTTTTCACCAAAACCGCCATCTAATACCCCATCTTCTAAGGTAATCACAATTTCATGATTTGTTTCCAAACGCTTCAACATATCTTCATCCACATTCGATGCGAAGCGTGGATCTATCAAAGTTGGTTGAAAACCAAAGTTCTCTTCTATTGCTTGCGCTAATTCTTGACCTCTTTGATAGAAATCACCCAAAGCTAAGATAGCAACTTTCTCACCTTGTTGTTCGATACGATACTTCAAATCTTCATATGTGGTATCCACATCTCGATGAACTGGCTCATTGCCTGGAATCAAGATCAATACCGGATGATCAGTTTGATCGACCGACCAATCCAGCATGGTTTTATATTCTTCTACACAAGTAGGTGCCAATACAACTAAATTGGGGATATTGATAAATGTCGATAAACCAAAAATACCCAAATGCGTCACATCCGTCAAACCATCAAACGATGAAAAGTTCATGACCATCGTTACAGGATTGTTGTTGATACAAACATCTTGCGAAATTTGATCATACGCACGTTGAATAAAGGTCATATTGGTGATGACCAATGGTTTACCACCATTCCGAGCTACACCGGAAGCCATAGAAACCGCTGCTTCTTCCGAAATACCCGTATCCACATACTGATTTTTTAGTTGTTCTCTTTGTTCTGGCATCAAGCCAATAGAACCAGGCATAGCCGGTGTTATCACCACAAACTTTGGATCGGCTTTCGCTTTTTCAAGGATATAGTTTTGTGTCATGGTCAAATAATTTTCACCTTGACCAAAATCAACCGTTGGCAAACCGGTTTTTCGATCAAATGGCAGGCACCAATGCCAAGCTTCTTTATTTTGTTCAGCCATTTCATACCCTTTTCCTTTTTGCGTATGCATATGCACAACGATAGGATGATCGATATCCTTTACTTTTTCAAATACCGCAATCATCGATTCGATATCATTGCCATTTTCTTCATAAATATAATCCAAACCAAATGTTTTAAAGATATTGTTAGGGCTAGTTCCCTTTGATATGCGAAGATCCTGCAAGCTCTTGTAGAGACCACCATGCGTTTCCGCAATGGCCATTTCATTATCATTCACAAGAATAATAAAGTTGGAATGCATTTCACCCGCTACATTCAAACCAGCCAGTGCTTGACCACCACTTAAAGAACCATCACCAATGACAGCCACAACATTTTCATACATCCCTTTTAAATCACGAGCTTTGGCCAAACCAAGCGCCAATGTGATGGAAGTGGATGTATGACCCACATTAAAGAAGTCATGTTCACTTTCATTGGGATTCGTATAGCCTGAATCTTCTAAGAAATGTTCGTCTTCCACATAGCCTTGCCAACGTCCTGTCAACATCTTGTGCGGATAGGACTGATGCGAAACATCAAACACAAACTTGTCATTGGGTGAATCAAACACATAGTGCATCGCAATTTCAGCTTCGACCATCCCGAAGTTTGGTCCAAAATGACCACCAATCTTGGTTAGACGGTTAAATAAAGCCTCACGCATTTCATTCGATAATGTATGTAATTGATCCATTGATAGTTTTTTTACATCTTCTGGACCAGAAATCGTTTTTAAAATATCGTACATAAGATACCTCCCGGGAAGTATCCTACGACTTAAAGGATACTTTAAGTCAAGCTTTTTTCTTTAAATATGCAATATACGCATTGCCCCACTTTTCAATACTATCTAAAACAATATGAAATTCTTTGCCAATATCCGTTAATGTATATTCCACTTTTGGTGGCACTTCTGGATAAATGGTTCGTAAAATCAAACCTTCTTCTTCCATCTTTTTCAATTGTGATGACAAAGTGGCTTGGGTAATATCGATACTTTTTCGTAATTCACCAAATCGTTTGGGACCTTCATTCAATTCATGCATGATCAAGATGGCCCATTTGCCTTTTAACAATTGTTGCGCTGTCACAAATGGACACTTTCCAAATTCACCAGCTTTTTGACATGTTTCTTTTTTCATTATTTCTCCAATAGTTAAGGAAAAGATACTTACTTTAGTAAAAAATCCTACTTGTTGCTTATAGTGTATATAAGTATAATATTTTTATCAAGTATATTTTTTATACTAAGGAGGAATCACAATGAAAATGCCCATTATTTTTTCGGGACATGGCAGTCCAATGATTGCATAGGAAAATAATGAAATCACTCAAACCATGAAAGCCGTTGGTGATTCGATTGATAAGCCCAAAGCCATCTTGGCAATTTCAGCACATTGGTTTACGGATCAAACCTATATTCAAAGTGCACCTACCCCTAAACAAATTTATGATATGTACGGATTTCCAAAAGAATTATATGAAGTCAAATATCCCGTTTCAGGCTATGCCCCATTGACCGAATCCGTCCAATCCTTGCTTGAATCTTCGGTTTCCATCAATGATACGTGGGGCATTGACCATGGCACTTGGACGGTTCTTGTTCATATGTTTCCGGATGACGATATTCCAGTTGTGCAACTATCAGTAAATCGCCATTTGGATCCGCAACAAAGTTATGAATTGGGTCAAAAACTAGCCTCTCTTCGTGAACAAGGCTATTTGATTTTTGGCAGTGGTAACGTTGTTCATAACCTAGGTCGTGTGGAATGGGACAATCCCGATGGTACTGAAATGACACATCGATTCAATGATGCCATTACCCAGTCCATCGTATCTCATGATCATGCATCTGTGATTCATTATGATACCCATCCCGATGCCGCTTATGCCGTACCAACACCCGATCATTTCTTACCTTTATTGTATTGTTTAGGTGCAGCCAGAAACGACAAGGTCAAGGTATTTAATAATGTATGTAACCTAGGCTCCATGGCCATGACTGGATATGTATTTGGATAAAAAAGTAGGACGTCGATTGTCCTACTTTTTCAATTGTTGATTGATTTGCTTGGCTTCTTTGCGATAATGATAGGCAAAACCAATCCAAACAACAAGGCTCATGCCAATTTCGATAAATGCACCGACTAAATTCGTAAACCATCCAACCATATATCCCGTTATCAAAAGGATTGCACAACCAATACCCAGATGGAAAAGCACCTGCATACTATACGGTATTTGTTCTTTATCGTAGATGAGGCTTGGTAACCCAAATCCCAGTCCAACAATGATGGTTCCTACTGCCATTTTTGTATATTGATAGTTTTCCAGAGGTAAAAAGCCTTGGTGCGTTTGATCAAAGATAATGCCAATGATCACAAAAATAAGCAAAGCTATACTTACACCAATCCAACTGGATTTCATGACTTGTTTCATATTGACCTCCTACAATCCAATTTGTTTCTTAAAATTTTTCAAATAATGTCGTGATACATAGGTTTTCAATCCATTTTTCACATGCAAGACCAATACGCCACCAAAATCAACTTCTACACTTTCACAAGCTTGCATACGAACGATGGATGATTTGGATATTTGTACAAAATCATGACCTAAGATTTGTTTTAATTCATACAATCGTTGTTTGGAACGATACATTTGATTCATGGTATAAACATAAGTTTTTTCCTCTTTGACTTGTACAAAGACAATCTCATTGATGAATAACACATATTGTCGATCTTCTTTTTGGCCAATCAACGTCTGGGTATTCTGTTGCATATACGATAGGATGCGTTGGACTTCTTTATTGATTTCGGGTGTATAAATGATCGCATAGGGTTCTGGGCAATTTTCAATTTTGATTTCTGCTTTCATGGGCCGTTATCTTTCTTCACTTACACTATATAAAATTGGCTGGTTCTTGTCTTGTGTTTATCGGTAAGTGGTCCATATTTGTTGGTAAGGCGTAAAAAAAGCCATGCATCTGCATGACTTATTCACCATCAACAGCTTTCACAAAGCGTTTTGTGATCAATTGTGGACGGGTAATGATGGAACCAACCACCACACTGTAACATCCTAAATCCAATACTCTTCGTGCCTTTTCTGGTGTATCGATATTTCCTTCCGCAATCACAGGACGATCACTTTGAGCAATGAACGTACGAATCAATTCAAAATCATTCGTTTCAATATGATTGCCTTTACTTTCTTCGGTGTAACCAACCAATGTCGTACCTACAAAATCAAAGCCTAATTCATCGGCGTGTTTCATTTCATCCAAAGTGGAACAATCCGCCATGATCTTTTGATCGGGATATTTGGCGCGAATTTCTTTGACCATTTCATCCAATGTTTTACCATCTGGACGAGGTCGACATGTCGCATCCAACGCAATGACGGCTGGTTTCACTTCCATCAAAGCATCGACTTCCTTCATGGTTGGCGTAATAAATACGGGATTATCACCATATGGATGTTTGATGATTCCAATGATTGGTAAATCAACCGTTTTTTGAATTTCTTTGATGTCTTCGACTGTATTCGCACGAATTCCTTTGGCGCCTCCTTGATAGGCAGCTAAAGCCATTCTTCCCATGATGAAACTTGAATGCAATGGTTCATCTGGCAAAGCTTGACAAGACACAATTAAATGTCCTTTTGTGTTACTAATTTCCATTTTTTGTTTCCTCCTCAATATGATCGAGTATCCGTCGTATTTTTCGAATGATCTTATCGGCTTCAACCGGTCCATCAATTTCTTGTTCGATGGATTCCAATTGTTCACTGACTCGTTCAAGATCTTCGACAACATAATACGATGGTAATTGACCTAAATATTCACCAGCTTTATGATACCCCTGATTGGCTGCTTGAGACAACCAATAATGTGCTTTTACCAAGTCTTTGGAAACGCCCCATCCTTTGTGGTAACAAACGCCTAAATTAAATTGAGACCGTGCATGGCCCAACACAGCCGCCTTTTCAAAATAATGAACAGCTAATTTTTTATCACTTTCAATACCCGTACCATTAAAGTACATCAATGCGATATTAAACATCGCATCCTGATCATTGTATTGACAAGCTTCTTTAAAAAAGCGGAAAGCTCGTTTATAACTTTGGCCCACACCTTTTCCTTCGTAGTAATCCCAAGCAACAGCAGTAATGGCTGGTATATAACCCAATCGCGTCAATTCGGCATAGATCAAATGAGCATGTAGTTCGCTTTTATCACAACCCCAACCATGGCGATAACAGTTTCCTAATTCGTAAATGGCATCCAAATTACTGCCTTTTGCATGATATTGACAATAACGAAATAAATTATAATAGTCTTTATCTTTTTTTAATCGTTTCACACGATCGATGGTAAATTCTTCTTTCATTCGAATAATCGCTCCTGCGTAAAGATAGCTTGTGGCCGTGATTCGTACATGCGGTCTGTATCTAAACTATAGAATAGACCCGCATCGATGATATGTTCAAGCATATATCTTCGATCCACACGTATACCATACCACTGATAGAGATAGGTAATGCAACTATTGACTGTCAATCCTGGTTGTTCATGCATCAATTGTAAAAAGAAATCACGCATATTGGGTGGGGTATTTTTCACAAAGACCCAACTATCGCCAACTGTCATCATTTGAATGCTTGTTTCACTCTTCAATAACGATTTATAAAAAGAATTTGCTACTTGTTGCGATACAATACGTAATTGTTTCAAAGATTGTTGTGTAAAGTATTGTCCATCTGCCACAGCATCTTTGATTTGTTCAATGTATTGTTTTAAATCTTTTTTAGAAATATCGAGTTGTTTCAATGTGACATAATGACCAGGTGTCCATTCAAATACATCCAATCGTTTTTCTAATCGTTCCAAGGCATATTGGAAAGTAAGAATATCCATATGACGCGGTTGAATCTCCGAAGCATGTTCTTGTATCCATTGTTCAAAGTATCGACCCGGCGTATGAGGTTCTTTTAGTAAATAACCAGCATATAATTTATATCCCAAACGACGAATCACATACGCATCCATCAATTGGGAATTCAAATGTTGTTCTTCAATGGCATTTTGATAATCTTCCACAAAATAGAAATCTTCCGTTAAGCTATTTTTCATGGTCTGGAAATCTTGGGAATGCAAGATGGCCTCATCCACAATATCAATGCGATTTTCTTCAATATAAACATTAAAATTGCGTCGCAAATACGAATAGAAAGATCTAATATCATAACCATATTTATTGGCCATATGACGAGCAAATACTTCCACGTCGATAGGCGCACAGGCTTTGATTTCTTGTTTCACAATTTCATTTTCATTGCCGTGTCCAAACACCAACATTGGCATACGACTAAATTCCATTTCATTCACATCGATTTGATACCGTTCTTTCCCTGTACGTAATAAGGAATGCAATTCATATTGATCGCGAATATCATACATTTCCATGACATCACGATGATCTTCAAAGACCTTTTTTGTCGAAACAATCGTATCTTTATATTGTGCTAATTGTGTGTAACGGATAATGGCTTGTACCAATTTGCGACTCACGATTCGATATCGAGATCCTTTCTTGGCAGAATGAACGAGATAACCTTGTTTCAAAATAGAATTTAAACGAAAATCATGCAGAGCCCATTCTTCTTGTTTTTCGGGATAAACAGCATGTAAGATTTTATTATAGCGTTTTTCCACATCTTTTTTTTGGAAATAGCCATCAAAAGAATGACAGATGGCTTGTAGAAAACCATTGCGATCGTCTTTGGAAACCCATTGATCATATACATGTAAATAATGTTTCGCTAAGTATTGTTTTAATTTTTTCGTATTAATGACGAATTCTTTTGCCACATCACGACTAAGAACATCCCCATTCAATTGTATTTTTGTCCCATCAAGATCTTCGTGATATCGTTCTTGAATATATCCATAGGTTGGTTCCAAGGCATCGGTCAACGCATAAAAGGTGTCTTTATCCATATCATAATGCATCAATAAATCACGATAGACATCTTCTTTCACGATGGGAAAATGATCGATTTCTTGATGAAAGATTTGACTGACCCGTGATCGAGAAATGGGTGGCGATAAACGCAGGCCAATGGATTCCATCGTTTTTCCATACAAATGTTCTACGACGATCGTACGAGCCGTCATATCGTGAATGGAATCCAGCACTTCGCTTAAACTTTTATGAGGGAAGATCTTTTTGTTCTTATATCCACGGGCATCGTGAATGATCAAGTCTTCCTCTTCCAAGGTATCCAAAATATGGATCAATAGATCTTCATCGGATCGCCACAACATGGTTTCCATGATTTCTTCAATGGTATAGATGGTGTTGGTACCACGAAAGAAATCACAGACATCTTTCCGAAGAATTTCTTGTTTGCGATAGTCACTATCTTCTACTAACATATGCATCGCAAACCGACAGGCTTCCATGATTTTGGATGCGGTATAGACAGAAAGATCTAAGGTTTTCATGATTTGTTCACGATTCATGAAGAGAAGATCTTCCAAGTTCACTTTTCCAAAAATATAATCACGAATGATCGTACGCGATAAACCATAATTCAATAGTAGATACACACTATTGCCATCTATACCATGCACGGCTTTGATCTCTTCTTTATGATCATCAATAATATCCATTATTTTTAATACTTGTTTCCATTCAAAAAGTGGTTGCAATTGAATCATCAAAGCATTATGTGTATCTTGGATCTGGATGCCTTGTTCAATAAGTTCTTGAACGATTTGTGGACAATATGCATAATCCATTAATTTCCAGTTTTCGATGCCTAATTGTTTTTCCATGGGTTCATTCGATCCAACCAAATTTTTGGCATGCATGATAGATGCCATCGTCCACATTGGCATCGGTCACATAACTTGCATGACTTTTTAATTCATCAGTGGCATTGCCCATCGCAATGGATGTCCATTGTGGATCGAACATGACTAAATCATTATGATCATCACCAAATACAACAACATCTTTTGGATTGGCATGAAGGGTTTCCATCATATCGAGAATGCCTTGTCGTTTGGCATCGTATTGATACATCAAATATTCCGGTTGAAAACGCAAATTGCCCAATGTATCTTTTAACTTCAATTTATATTCTTCTTCTTTGGGAATGGAAAAATACATCTTATATATTATAGGTAAAGTTTCATAGTCTAAATCGGGATCAATGATATATTCCGTTGGTTCTTTGCGAGGACCACATTGTTCTCTGAACTTATCATCTTTCGCATAAACTTTTACAGAATCATCCAACATCAAAAGCGCCCCATATCCAAGGTCGGTTTCTTCTTTTAAGATGGCTTTGGCCTTGGCTAGATCCAATGGTTCATTTTTGATCAATTGATCATCAACTACGAGTCCCCCACCGCCGCAGCAGACCATATTATGTAAACCGACTTCTTCCATAAAAGGAACGGCTTTATAGTGAGCACGACCCGTAGCAATCGCAACAAAATGTCCATTCTCTTGGAGTTCATTCAAAGCTTGTTGCGCTGAAGGAACAATCTTTCCTGTTGAACGATCTGTCAATGTACCATCAATATCGAAAAAGAAATATTTTTTATTCATCTGTCAATTACCTCTAAACTATCTAATGCGCGAATATATTTTTCTTCAGGACTTTTTTCCATGATAACACCCGTAAAATCGGAAATATGTGCAAAAGCATAATTTCCTGTCATTTCAAACTTTCTTGTTTCTAACATCATATACGTGGATTTGGTTTGTTTCAATACAGCTTGTTTGGTCAATGCATCTTCCACGCTGTAATTAAAGATCTTGCCAGATTCAATGTCCACGCCTTCTATACCAATGAATGCTTTATCAAATTGATAGGGACTCAATTGCGCCATAGCTAAAGCGCCGGCAAAGGCATCGCCTTGTTGATTCAAATGGCCACCCAGCAATATAAAATGTCGATTATTTGTTGTCGCATAAAGATTCGCAATATCGAGCATATTGGTCACAATGGTTGCGCCTTTATCGTTGTCCACTAATAATCGTGCTAATTCTAAATTCGAGGTGGAAAGATCTAAAAAAATTAAATCATTGGGTTCGATCAATTGATAGGCTCTTTGTGCAATCGCTTGTTTGGCTGGTCGATTTTGACTGATTCGTTTGGATGCCACAAGATCCTGGGCTGCAATTTTTTTACGAATGCGAACCGCCCCTCCATATGTCTTTTTTAGTAAGCCTTGTTTCTGTAAAACACTCAGATCCTTACGAATACTATCCTGTGTTACATTATATTTAATGGCTAATTCTTTCACCAAAACAGATCCTTTTTCATTGACTTCTTCAACGATGGCTTCTTGTCTTTGTTGGGCTAACATCCTTTATTCCCCCTAGAGTTCATTGTCTTTATTATACTATAGAAAATTTTATTGGTCATTTTTTATGAAATGCTTAAATTTCGCCTATCTAAGGCCTTTGGTCCCTTGCATATTTATTTTGGAACCATTAAACTAAAGGCCATGAGACTATAAGGAGGAAACGTATTATGGATATCAGTGCAAACATTAAGCGCCTAGGCCTTGGCAAAGCCATCGACTATGCGATCAAAGATCCCAAAAAAAACTTTCCAAAATTACTGGATTGGGCTGATAAATTTTCTGGTGGAGGATTCGAGCGTGAACGTGTAGGAATTCGTAAAATCATCGAAGATCCATCTAACCCATACTATTCATTCATCTATGACCGTTTATTAACGTTAGATCCTGAAATGATCAAAAAAGTTGGTGTCAACTTCTTCATCAATTCTGCTTTGGAAGGATGGAAGAAACAAGATGAATATCGTGAAAAATACCAATGCAATATTCCTTGGGCTATTTTACTCGATCCAACCAGTGCTTGTAATCTACATTGTATTGGCTGCTGGGCTGCCGAATATGGAAATAAATTGAATCTTTCCTATGATGAGATCGATGACATCATTCGTCAAGGAAAAGAAATGGGTGTCTACATGTATATCTATACAGGTGGAGAACCATTGGTACGTAAAAAAGATTTGATCAAATTATGTGAAAAACATGATGACTGCATCTTCTTAAGCTTTACCAACTCCACTTTGATTGATGAAGCATTTGCGGATGAAATGCTTCGTGTAAAGAATTTCATTCCTGCCATCTCTTTGGAAGGTAATGAAGAAACAACCGATGCGCGTCGTGGTAAAGGTGTCTATCAATCCGTTATGCGCGCTACTCAATTGTTGCGTGAACGCCGCTTGCCATTTGGATTTAGTTGCTGCTATACCAGCCAAAACTGGGATGCCATCACAAGCGATGAATATTTCCAAAAGATGATCGATTTGGGTGCTTACTTCACATGGTATTTCCATTTCATGCCAACAGGTATGGCTTCATCACCTGAATTGATGCCAAATCCAGAACAACGTACGGCAGTTATGCGTCGTATTCGTAAGGCACGTGCAACCAAGCCATTATTCTTGTTGGATTTCCAAAATGATGGTGAATATGTTGGTGGATGTATTGCCGGTGGTCGTCGTTACTTACACATCAATGCGCGTGGTGATGTCGATCCTTGTGTATTTATCCACTATAGCGATTCCAACATTCGTGAAAAATCTTTGTTGGATTGCTTACGTAGTCCAATGTTCATGGCTTATCATGATGGACAACCTTTCAATGACAATCAATTGAAACCTTGCCCAATGCTCGAAAACCCTGATGCTTTACCAGAAATGGTCAAAAAAGCAGGTGCCCATTCAACGGACCCTGAAGAACCAGAACCAGTTGATCATTTACGTTCGAAAACCGTTGAATACGCAAAGAATTGGGGTCCTGTGGCTGATCAATTGTGGGAGCAACGTAAAGCCGAATTACGTGCTAAATACAATTTACATGACTAAGACAAAAACTTGCATCGATTTGGTGCAAGTTTTTATTTTTTTTAACATTCATCTTGTATAAAAAAATTGAACACAATCTACCTTTGCCACGTATCTAAAAAAGAAAGGAGTTTTATTTATGGCAAAAATTAAACGTTCAAATTGTATTCAAGGTTTTGTATTTAAAGATGGTCGTTATGATAAGCCGTATGTCTTTTTACGTACACCAGAAAATATCGTACGTTTCTTATTGACCCATACGCAAGAACAAATTAGTCTAGCAGATGTTAATTATCATGATTTATTAAAGGTAGATGACAAAGGTCAAATCGATACACACTTTGATCAATCTTTCTATGATGAGATTCGTCCGGTATGGGAGGCCTATAAAGTGAAAGAAATGATTCATCCATTAGCTTTTAAAGAATTTGCTTCCGAACGTCTACAAAATGAAATTGCTGATCAAATTCAAATCATCTAGATAAAAGAAACCTCCAGGGCTTTGTTCCTGGAGGTTTATGCATTTCGTAAGAATGTTTTATCCACTGCTTTTTTCATGATCAATAGACAATCCGGTATGATGGCTAAATTACATGCTACATAGATACCTTGCCAGAAGGTCAATCCAACCAGATAAAGTAAGCTATGGAACAGAGTCAAACCAATCACGAGTCCCGCAAACATACAAATCAATAAGAGTTTGCGAAGTTGTGTCATTGGTGTACATACGGTATATAACACACACAAAGAGTTCCATGAGGCAACGATGGTACAAATCGTTGAAAATTGGGCACCACTCATTTGGAGCGGTTGTCTAAATAAATTCGCAAAGACAACGGATAAGATAACCATAACGGCTCCTGGTAAGGCTCGTCCAAATACATGTTGTAAGAAATGGCCAGTGACTCGTTCTTCATTGGGTTCCAGCGCCAAGACAAAACCAGGAATACCTGTTCCTAATAGGGATACCAATGATAATTGAATCGGTTTAAATGGATACGCACTAAACCAGAAAATCGTAATCAAGGATAAACCAAAGGAGAACATGGTTTTTACCAAGAACAACGAGGCCGAACGTTGAATGTTATTAATGACAATACGGCCTTCACGTAGGATCGATGGCATCGCCCGAAATTGATCTTTCAATAAGACCAAGCTGGCCACACCTTTGGTGGCTTCTGATCCGGATCCCATCGCAATTGAGCAATCCGCTTCTTTTAAGGCCATAACATCGTTGACACCATCACCCGTCATGGCTACGGTATGACCTTGACCTTGTAACGCAACGACCATTTGTTTCTTTTGTTCTGGGGTGACACGTCCAAAAATGGAATACGTTTGTACGGCTTGATCAATATCTTTGACCGTTGTCATATCAACAGCTCGACCTTTTACACCGGCTTTTTGAGCAATCGCAGCCACAGTACGCGGATCATCACCAGAAATGATCTTCACATTCACATTTTGTTTATAGAAATACTGTAAGGTACGACGAATATTTGGTCGTAATACATCTTGAATACCAATCAAACCAATCACTTCATTATTACCACGAATTTGATCACCCATGATGCGACCTTTTGCCAAAACAAGAACACGCATACCTTGTTGAGCATAGGATTCAATGCGTTCATTGATCCAATTTTCTTGTTGATTCACAATAAAGGAATAGGCACCGGTCATATAGGCGCGATTGCCTTCAAACACAACAGCACTGGCTTTTCGACTACTTGAAAAGGGAATGGTTCGAATACAATGGGTATCGCCTTTACCGGCATAGGTTCGAATGGCTTGGGCCGTGGCATTATCGTCACTTAAACAAGAATACATATTTGCTAATATATATTGCATCTCTTCATCGGATGTTTTTCCTAAACCATCGGTCAATACGACTTTCATCTTTCCTTGGGTAATGGTTCCCGTTTTATCCAGGCAGAGCGTATCGACACGTGCTAAAGTTTCAATACAATATAATTCTTGTACCAAGACTTGTTTACGTGATAATTTCACAGCGCCCATAGCTAGGGCGGTACTTGTTAATAAGACCAAGCCTTCAGGAATCATACCAATGACAGCGGCTACGGTCGATAAAATGGCACTGCGCCATTGAACAAGATTTTCCATCAATTGTTTGATCAACATGATTGATCCGGTTGGAATCAATACAATCGTGGAAAAGCGGATAATGGCATTGATACTATCACGCAATTCGGATGGATATTGTTTTTCACGTTTGGCACTTTCCAAAATGGAATGGGAATACGTATCTGCCCCCACTTTGACAACTTGGGCTTTGGCTTGTCCAGAAACCACAAAGGAACCAGACATCAAGGCATCTCCATATTTTTTGATAACCGAGTCGCTTTCACCAGTTAAAATGGATTCATTGCATTCGACTTGACCTTCAACCACGATGGCATCCACACTGATTTGATCACCGGTTCTGACCATCAAGATATCATTGCGGACAATTTGTTCCATCGGAATGGATTTGATCTTGCCGTTTCGTAACACATTGGCTTTTTGTTGGTTTAATAAAGCTAGATTATCCAAAATCTTTTTGGATCGAATTTCTTGGATAATACCAATAACGGTATTTAAAAAAACCAAACCAACAAACATCATGTTGCGGTAGGCGCCCGTTATAAAAACCATCAATCCCAAAACTAAGTTGATGGCGTTAAATAATGTACAGAAATTATCGTGAATGATCTGTTTATAAGAACGTGAATTTTTATCTTCATAGACATTTGGTTGCGAGCGTAAAACTTGCTCATCGTTCAGTCCTGTTTTGATATTTGTATGTCGTGCTATCCTTAAATTCATAAATCAATCTTAACGCAATTCCTATGAAAAAAAAAGTGAAGCATGCTTCACTCAATCGTTTTGATTTCCATGTCAATGGTTTGGAAACAATCACTTAAATCTTGATTGGATTCCAAGGCTTTTTGAAGCGAAAACATCAATAAGCGCGTATCAAATGCATAGGCTGCATCCTTATATTGAATAGCGGGCCATTGATTTAAGTATTTCAGCAAAGTATCAATATCTTGCATTTGTAGAGTTGTTTTTCCATCACTTACGATCACGTCTTCTTGGGTAACACCCTTTAATCCATTAAAAATAGATGTATATAAAGAAT
The DNA here is from genome assembly GCF_003725415.1 of Absicoccus porci. Lineage (GTDB taxonomy): Bacteria > Bacillota_I > Bacilli_A > Erysipelotrichales > Erysipelotrichaceae > Absicoccus > Absicoccus porci. Next base: position 306,091 of record NZ_RJQC01000002.1, read on the forward strand.
CTTGAAATGGCACATACAGTGTTTTCGATTGTGGTTTGGCACTGTTTGTCATTAATTCTTCTGTTGTACACAATTGAATAATTTCTTTACAACGAGAATCATTCAAAAAAGCATCTAATGAATGGGAATTGGATTGATAAATCAAAAGTGAATAATTCATGGAAAACTCCTTTCTACGCTGGAATATCTTGTGGTAATGTAATTTTTTTGTTGTTGAGATCACCCAATACGACTTTGATTGGTACATCCGTATACCATTCGACCAATTGAGCATCATCCGTTGCTTGTCGTCCTTCTAATAAGGATTTCTCATAGCACTTCTTGATCAATGATGTTTTAAAACATTGTGGGGTTTGGGCATTATATACATGTTGACGCAATGGCGTTGTTTCAACATATCCATCTTTTACAATTTTAATCGTATCCACACTTGGAATCATCAATAAACAAGCATCTTCTGTTTCTAAGGCAACTTTTAAAGAATCAATTTGTTCTTTTGTAACAAAAGGGCGAGCGGCATCATGAATCATCACATAGTCTTGATTCACAAAATGAAGGCCAATACCTGCACTTTCTTGTCGTGTCATACCGCCTTCATGCAACTCAACGCGATGGATCTTACTATATCGTTCTATCATATAGCTTTCATCTTCTTTGGCATACATAAGGACAACTTGTTTGCATTCTGAATCACGCAAAAAGATACTTAAACTCATATCCAAAACGGTTTTATTCTTCTTCAATCGATGAAAGACTTTATTGTATGGCAGCTTCATGCGTGTGCCTTTTCCAGCTGCCAGTAAACATACACTGTAGTTCATAGCACAAACATTATAACAAAATTTCGCTTTCTCTGAACTATATTTTCAGAAATCTTAAACATTGATTCTTTGTTTATTGACTTTTTATGTATGCTCCACTTAATATTTTAATATATGTAATTTTTTTATTGGAGGGAGAAAATGAAACGATTACTAGCTTGTGTGATGGCTGTCCTACTTGTATTTTCAATGTCGGGTTGTGCGCAAGATACGTCCAAACAAGATGCAGAAACGGTTGTCACCAAATACTATGATCAACTAAAAAAAGGTGAATTTGATGAAGCGACGAAACTATGTACAAGTGATGTTAGCGATGACAATGAATATGGAATCATTACCGATAGCATGGATCAAATGATCGAGGAAATGTCAACTTCCTTTGATTTCAATGATTCACAAAATCAAAAAGTCAAAGACGTTGCCAATCAGTTTGCGAAAAATACAGTCAAACAATATGTACGTAGCTATGAAATCCAAAAAGACGATACGAGTGTCAATGATGACAAAGATAAAGTAACCGTTAAGGTGACCATCAAAGGGATTGACATGAATAGCTTTACAAATGTTACCAATGATGCGTCCATTACTAATTCGATTCAAGAAAAATACGAGCCAAAAATGGAAAGTCTTCAAGCCAATAATGCAACTGATGAACAAATCAATGATCTAATGGTTGAAATTATTACCGATTTATTTAACACCTATGGATCAAAGTTGGATGGTTTGAAATCTGTAGAACGCAAAGAAAAACTAACCCTTGCCAAAAAAGACAATACCTGGAAAATCAAAAAAATCAGCGTATCTGAAAAAGAAAATGCAACCAATGCATAACGAGCTGGATTTCAATCCAGCTTTTTCTATGCAAACAAAAAGCGATGCTTGCCTTCATCGCTTCGTGTTTTTCATATATGTTTAGGAGAGAGAGAAATATATGAAGTTTTTGTACTATTATTTGGAGCTTTTCCTTTGCTCAACTATAATATACGAAATAATTATCATAAGATTTTCTCTTAATCGTGTGAAAATTTGTTTTTCATCTTTCAATGCAAACAAAAAGCGATGCTTGCCTTCATCGCTCTTTGTTTTTTTCATATACGTTATTAGGGGAGAGAGAAATATATGAAGTTTTTTGTACTATTATTTGGAGCTTTCCTTTGCTCAACTGTAATGTACTAAATAATTAACGCGCAATTTTCACCTAATCATGTGAAAATTTGTGAGGTTTCGAAACATTATGTCAAATTGTGTGAAAACGCAACTTTTGTGCAACTTTTATATACAATCTTTTCTTTTTGCATATATAATATCAGTATGAATGTAAAAGAAATACTGCAAGAGTACAAACGACAGAACAATATTACGAATGATGAAATTGCACAAGTTCTAGGTGTCACCAAGTCAACGGTATCCCGTTGGTGCAATGGACAAACCAAACGAATCAATGCAGATACCTTGGAAAAATTATCTCAATTGATGCATTTGGATATGGATCAGATGAAACGAATGTCCACTTTTTCCTTTGAAAAGCCACTATTAGGTACGGTCAAAGCTGGATATGGTCTATTTGCGGAAGAAAACTTAGAGGGATATATTCCCGTTTCTGAATCCGATTATCGCAAAGGAGATTATTTTTTACGTGTTACTGGCAATTCCATGATCAATGCCAAGATCCACGATGGGGATTTATTATATGTGCAAGCCTGTAATGATGTGCCTAGCGGTACTATTGCGGTGGTATTGATTGGCCAGGACGAAGTTTCGGTCAAACGCATCATCAAGTCTGATACCGTATTATTATTGGAAGCAGCCAACCCTGATGTCGAAACCAAAGTATTTACTAAACAGGAAGTTAATGAATTACCCGTACAAATTATTGGCAAAGTCATTTATGCCAAAACGGAAATAAATTAAATTTTTATCGATGAAATCGTTAGAACCATTATCACCTTCAAAAATCAAGGCTTGAATTCATATTTTTTCTAGGTATACTGAAGATACTTGATAGTTAATTAGTTGAACGTTCAACTAATTTAAAATAAAGGAGATTTTAAATATGAATGTTATTAAACGAAGTGGTGAAGAAGTATTATTCAACGTTCAAAAGATTTTTAATGCGATTTCTAAAGCAAACCAAGCAACTCTACATACGCCAATGACTGATGCTGATATTCAAGATATTGCTAACAGTGTAACGGCCAAGTGCCAGGCGCTAAAACGAAGTGCTAATGTCGAAGAGATTCAAGATATGGTCGAAGCCGAATTGATGCAGAAACAATTCTTTTCGGTAGCACATAACTATATTACCTATCGATATGAGCGTGCCTTGGTTCGTAAAGCCAATTCAACCGATCAACAAATCATGAGTTTATTGGAACGTCAAAACGAAGAAGTAAAACAAGAAAACTCCAATAAGAACCCATTGGTCAATAGTGTACAACGTGACTATATGGCCGGTGAAGTATCAAAAGATATCACCAAGCGTTTCTTATTGCCACCAGAAATTTCAGAAGCACATGAAAAAGGCATCATTCATTTCCATGATGCCGACTATTTTGCACAGCATATGCACAATTGTTGCCTTGTCAACCTAGAAGATATGCTTCAAAATGGTACGGTCATTAGTGAAACCGGTATTGATAAACCACATAGTTTTGCGACAGCCTGTAACATTGCCACACAGATCATTGCGCAAGTGGCTAGTTCGCAATACGGTGGTCAATCCATCACCTTATCGCATTTAGCACCTTTTGTGGATGTATCCCGTCAAAAAGCTCGTAAGGAAGTGCGCCAAGAGTTTGAAGCAGCTGGCATTGAAATTTCCGAAGAAAAGATCAATGAAGTAGCTGAAATGCGTGTTCGTCGTGAAATTGAAAAAGGTGTTCAAACGATTCAGTACCAAGTCATTACTTTAATGACTACCAATGGACAAGCACCATTTGTGACGGTATTCATGTATTTAAACGAAGTACCAGAAGGACAAACGCGTGATGATTTGGCTTTGATCATTGAAGAAATGTTGAAACAACGTATTCAAGGTGTCAAAAACGAAAAGGGTGTATTCATTACGCCTGCTTTCCCTAAACTGATTTATTGTTTAGAAAACAACAACATTGAAGAAGATAGTAAATATTTCTATCTAACAAAATTAGCAGCCGAATGTACGGCCAAACGTATGGTTCCTGACTATATTTCCGAAAAGATCATGAAAGAATTAAAGGGTGGAGATGTTTACCCTTGCATGGGATGTCGTTCTTTCTTAACACCAGATCCAGTTCACCATAAATATTATGGTCGTTTCAATCAAGGTGTCGTAACCATCAACTTGGTTGATGTGGCATGTTCTTCGAAACGTGATATGGATGCCTTCTGGAAGATCTTAGATGAGCGTTTGGATCTTTGTTTTGAAGCTTTGATGTATCGTCATAATCGTTTAAAAGGTACGCCAAGTGATGTGGCTCCAATCTTATGGCAAAACGGTGCTTTGGCTCGTTTAAAGAAGGGTGAAACCATCGATAAGCTATTGTATGACAACTATTCAACCATTTCTTTAGGTTATGCTGGTATTGCTGAAATGGTTTATTACATGTTAGGTGTATCGCATACTTCGCCAGAAGGTGAAAAATTTGGTTTGAAAGTTATGCAGTATTTGAATGATTGGTGCAATAAAAAACGCGAAGAAACCAATATTTCTTTCAGTTTATATGGAACACCAATGGAATCAACAACATACAAGTTTGCGAAATGTCTACAAGATCGTTTTGGCATCATTCCTCATGTAACGGATAAAAACTACATCACAAACTCGTATCATGTTCATGTCACAGAACAAATCAATGCATTTGATAAGTTGACATTTGAATCGAAATTCCAGAAGTTATCTCCAGGTGGAGCCATCAGCTATGTAGAAGTGCCAAATATGGAAAACAATATTGATGCGGTCTTGGCTGTCATGAAGCACATCTACAATAACATCATGTATGCCGAATTGAATACAAAGAGCGATTATTGCCAGGTATGTGGCTATACCGGTGAGATCCAGATCGTAGAAGATGAAAATCATAAATTGATCTGGAAGTGTCCAAATTGCGGCAATACTGATCAAGAAAAGATGAACGTAGCTCGTCGTACTTGTGGCTATATTGGCACACAGTTCTGGAATCAAGGACGTACACAAGAAATCAAAGAGCGTGTGCTTCATTTGTAGAATATCAAAGCTGTATGATTTATATCATATAGCTTTTTTTAATGACCTGTTACAATATATGAGGGAGGTTCTATGACACTTCAACAATTAAAATATTTAGTAACCGTCGCCGAGTGTGGAAGCATTACGGCAGCGGCTGAAAAATTATATATTTCCCAACCTAGTTTAAGTACGTCGATTCATAGTTTGGAAAAAGAAATGGGCGTAACAGCTTTTATTCGTTCCAAGAAAGGGATTACGATCACACATGAAGGAGAACAACTGCTTTCTTATGCCCGCATGTTATTGGAACAAGCGGATAATATGAAAGATCATTTTGGCAAGGGGAAAAAGCGAACGCCGAAATTTTCGGTTTCTTGCCAACATTATTCCTTTGCGGTCAATGCGTATGTGGATTTGATTCGACATTTTGATTCGGATCAATATAGCTTTATTTTACGAGAGACCCAGACTGGTGAAATCATTGATGATGTCGCAAATGGTCGGAGTGAAATCGGTATTCTCTACTTATCACCGGATAATGAAGCTATCTTATCGAAGATGATCAAGAACAAGGATTTACAATTCATTGAACTCTTTGTGGCAGATCCTCATGTTTTTTTAAGTGCAGATCATCCTTTGGCTCATAAAGATATCATTGAGATCGATGATTTAATTCCCTACCCTTATCTTGTCTATGAGCAAGGGGAACAGAACTCGTTTTATTTTTCGGAGGAATTGATTCCGATGTTAGACTTTCCAAAGAATATTCAAGTTCGAGATCGTGCCACTTTATTTAACTTATTGATTGGACTACATGGTTTTACCGTTTGTAGTGGTGTCATTGATCAAAAATTAAATGGTGACAACATCATTGCTCGTCCTTTACATTTTTCTTCCCAAATGCGCATTGGATGCATCGTGCGTAAACATACGATCTTATCTCCATATGCATCTTTCTACCAAGAAGCTTTAAAGAAACATTTATCTATATAAAGTAAGAAAAGCACCTCACTTGAGGTGCATTTTACTTATTGTTTTGATAAAAATCGATTTCTAGCACGAACCACTTGTTTGATATGATCCACTCCTGTTTGACAACAACCGCCAACAGCACTAGCACCTGCTTTCATCCAAATTTCTGCCCAATTTTCATAGGGAATAGGTTGGGTTGGGCCATGCCATGTTTTTGTCAGTGGATCATAGGTTTCGCCACTATTTGGATATACACCAATTGGTAAATCGGTATATTTCTTCCATTCTTGAATTAAGGATTCGACATATTTTGGATCTGTACAATTGATACCGACCATCGCTAAATGAGGCAAACCAGACAATGCTTTGGCACATTCTTCGATGGTTTGGCCTTCATGAGTATGTTTGCCATCTTTACAAGTGAAACTAATCCAATAGGTAGCACCTAATTCTTCCGCTAATTTTGCTTCAATTAAGGCTTCTGTAAGTGAAGGTTGGGTCTCGATGATCAAAAGATCAGCGCCAGCTTTCCATAAGAGTTCCATACGGCGTTTATGAAATTGAATTAAAGTTTCCTCATCAACACCATAATTTCCTCGATATTCCGATCCATCTGCAAGATAAGCACCATAGGATCCCACAGCTCCTAAACACAAAGGATACACGCGTTCGCTCGCTTTTCCTTCTTCTTCCCACCATTGTTGGCGAGCTTCACAAAATAAAGTAACCGACTTTGTAATCAAAGCTTCGGCTTCGGATTCACTATATCCTTTAGCCATTAAGCCAGGTATAGAAGCTTGATAGCTATCGGTAATACCACAATCGGCTCCTGCTTTAAAGTAATCCATATGCACTTGTTTGACCCATTCCGGCTTATTAACCAAAGCACTGGCTGTCCAAAGGCTTTGATTCAAATCATATCCTTTTAGCTCCAAGCCTGTAGCCATGGATCCATCAATGATCATGATCTTTTCTTGATTCAATACATCTTGTAAAGATTGTCTATTCATATTCACTTTCTTCCTTTCCAAATACAACGGGTTCTGGATTTAATCCTGCTTCTTTTTCAGGAATAAAACGGAACCAGAAATCATGGAATAGATCCATGATCACTTTTTGTTTTGAATAAATAAATATCAAAGTAATAATAATGTATATGGCCGATAAAATATCGGTCATAGCCCATAAAGAATCGGCTTGGATGTTATAAAACAAAACACAAGGTAACATATAATAAATCATATAAATTTTTGTTGCTAGTTTATTTCTTTTTGTATCACCAAATGCATAGTTCACGGATTTCTCACAACTGTAATACATACCAATGATCGTTGTCCACGCAAAGACTGCAATCGCAACGGATATAAACCAACCGCCCATATGGCCATAAGCCACTTTAAAGGCGACGGTGGTCAATCGAGCACTGGAAATATTTGGATAGTCAATATATACATTGGTTAAAATCAACGAGAGTGCGGTTACCGAACAGACGACGATCGTATCCAAGAAAACTTCACCCCATCCCCAACTAGATTGTCTGACTGGATGATCCGTTTTTGCGCTGGCATGAGCAATAATGCCATATCCGGTACCAGCATCATTGGAATACAAACCACGTGCCACACCATATCGAATCGCATCTCGCACGGTAGCTCCGGCAAATCCGCCAATGCCTGCCATGGGTGTAAACGCCGATTTAAAAATCAATAAGAAAGCTTGTGGCACAATGGTAATATGCATCAATAAAATGCCTAGACCGCCAAGAATATAGATCAAAGCCATCAATGGCACTACTTTTTCCATGATGGAGGAAATTCGTTTCAATCCGCCAAAGATGGTCAAAAAGCAGGTGATACCTAAAACCGAAACAGAAAGAATCGGTGGGATTTGAAAGCCTTCTTTTAATGAGCTCGTTACCGCTTCGGTTTGGACGCAACATGTCCAAGGACCAAGTATAAAACACGCAAAGGCCAAGATAACGGCACCGGTTTTCCAGCCCAAAGCATTGCGCATCACAAATGAACGATCACACATATATTCATCCATGGATTTATTGTATTTCACACGATATCGTTGGCCTAAAATAATTTCACAGGCTTTGGTCGACATGCCGAATAGCCCTGAGATCCACATCCAAAAGATAGCGCCCGGTCCACCAGAAACCAAAGCCGAAGCTACACCGCCAATATTACCAACACCAATCGTGTTGGCCATGGCCGTACAAGCCGCTGCAAATCCGGATACGCTCCCGGTTCCTTGGCCTGGTTGAAACATTTTGCCAAAGGTATTTTGAAAATGAAACTTGATTTTACGAAAGTTATAGCGGAAGCCAAAGCGAATGGATAAATAAATACCGGTTCCAATGAGAACGATGGTCATGGGTGTGCCCCATAGAATATTGGATATTTGTGTTAGTATTCGAAACATGAAAATATTTTCTCATATTTCATATGGATTTACAAGGTTTTTCATATGTCTTGTGTATATTCTATCAAAGTGGATGAATCTGCTTTTTGCATGTATCATAGAGTATGAAAAGAAGGAATGATCGTATGTATTATGGAAATATAAAAAAATATGATATTGCGAATGGTGAAGGGGTTCGTATTAGTTTATTCGTATCGGGTTGTACGAATCATTGCAAAAATTGTTTCCAACCCGAAACATGGGATTTTGCCTATGGAAAGCCCTACACCAAAGAAACCGAAGCGGAAATTCTTGATTTTTTGAAAAATGATTTCTGTAAAGGCTTGTCCCTTTTGGGTGGTGATCCCTTTGAATTTTCAAATCAAGAAGAATTGGTCCAACTTTGTAAGAAAGCCAAAGAATTGTATCCAAAGAAAGATATTTGGGCTTGGACCGGCTTTATTTTAGATCAAGATCTATTGGATGGCGGTCGTCGTCATGGCCCAGTAACGGATGAATTCTTATCCTATATTGATGTGCTTGTAGATGGTCCTTTTATTGAGGAACAAAAGAACATCCAATTGGCTTTTCGTGGTTCAGAAAATCAACGCGTGATTGATTTGAAGAAAAGTTTAGTGCAAAAAGAGATTGTCTTGTATCTTGACTAAATCACAGAATTGATATAAGGTGTACTCGTAACAAATAAATAACGTCTTTGGGGCAGGGTGAAATTCCCTACCGATGGTAAAGTCCATGACCCTCATATGAGGCTGAACTGGTGAAATTCCAGTACCGACGGTTAGAGTCCGGATGGGAAAAGACAAGAATACGAGTTTTTTTCATGGTGTGCCCCTTGTGGTACACCATTTTTTTGTTTCAAAGGCATAGGAAAGGGAGTATAAGAATGGAAGTTAATAATCGAACAAAGAAAGTTACACGATGTGGTATGTTGATTGGAATTGCGATCATCTTGCAGTATATTGAGATTTCAATTCCTATCATGCCTAGTTTTATCAAATTAGATTTTTCGGATTTACCGGAATTGATTGGTGCTTTAGCGTATGGTCCATTAACAGGTGTATTGATTGCGTTGATCAAAAATATCATCCATATGGCTGTCAGCCAATCGGGTTTTGTAGGGGAATTATCCAATTTCCTTCTTGGTGCTACATTTGCGGCAGTAGCTGGCTATGTATTCCAAAAGAATCCAACAAAATCGGGGGTTTTCAAAGCCAGTGCCTTAGGTGCTTTAGCTATGGCTTTGATCAGTTGGCCAATTAATTATTGGATCATCTATCCTTTATACTATAGTGTATTGGGATTTCCAGAAGTAGCCATCTTAGAAATGTATCAGTTGTTGATGCCATCGATTAAAAGTATTGGACAAGCGTTACTGGTATTCAATGTTCCATTTACTTTGATCAAAGGTATTATCAATGGTGTAATCATGGTATTGATTTATAACCGTATTCAATTTATCTTTCATGAAAAATAGTGTTCTCCAATGATTCAACTTCATTGTATGCATGATGGGACTGCATCAACCCATCATGCATTTTATTTTTGAAAGAGCTTGATCCAATGTATCAAATACACCAAAGGTGGCTTCTTTCAATACTGCATCTGGTTGCACGATATCGGGTATCATGATGGTTGGAAATCCGCCACGAATACCAGCTTTCACACCATTGATTGCATCCTCAAAGACTAGGCAATGTTTGGGTTCTACCTGCAATCGATGCGCTGCTTCCAAGAAAACATCCGCTGCCGGTTTGCCATGTTCTACTTCTTGTGTACTGACAATGACTGAAAAATAAGCATCGATATCCACTAATTTTAAGTTTCGATCAATCAATGCACGAGGTGATCCAGACGCTACCGCCATTGGAATTTTGAACGATTGAAGATAGGTCAACATTTCCTTAACGCCTGGTTTTAAAGAAAGATCATTCAATTCTTGTTTTGCCACATATTCCAATACATCATTGATATAGGCTACACCATCAACGGAAAATTTCAATTCTATTTCTTTAGCAATGTGATCGGGACTTGCTCCTGTATATTCTTTTGCTAGTGAATCGGTCATTGCGATTTCATATTTCTTTCCTATCTCTTTCATCCCAATCTGATAAATCTTTTGTGTATCAACCAGTAAACCATCTAAATCAAATATAGCGCCTTGTATCATTTCCAATTTCCTTTCATCACTAAAAAAACTTGCTTTCAATGTAATATCAATTCATTGATACCTCCATTAAAAGCAAGAAAATCGATTTATTCTCTATTTTTCATCCATTCTTCTTTTGAATCATTTGGCAAGATAACATATTTAATGCCTTCTTGTCTGCCAATGCTTTCCAATGCATCAATTGTTTTTTCTAGTGGATAGTAACCGCTAATATATTTGCCACCATCAATTTCTCCACTGGCTAACAGTTTCAATGCCCATTGTACATGATATGGCGTATGATGATAGACACCTTTCAAAGTAATCTCTCCATAATGGAATTTCTCACAATCAAATGTGACTTTAGATCCTTTTTTTGTTCCGCCAAAGCATAACACGGTAGCTCCTGGACGAGCCATTTCAAATGCTTTTTCCCATGCTTCTGGGAATCCGGTTGCTTCTACAACGANGATCCTTTTTTTGTTCCGCCAAAGCATAACACGGTAGCTCCTGGACGAGCCATTTCAAATGCTTTTTCCCATGCTTCTGGGAATCCGGTTGCTTCTACAACGATTTGCGGTCCTTTTCCTTCTGTTAGATTTCTTACTTGTTCAACATAATCCGGTGCGCCTGCATTAACTTGCGCAATGGTACCAAAATTCTTCGATAATTCCAATCGATGTTCAGACAAGTCGGCTGCAATAACACGGCATCCATGCAAGTTCAAAAGATCCATGAACATCAATCCAATCGGTCCTGCCCCAATTACAACAACATAATCACCAACTTTGGCAGGGATGGAATCAAAACCATGTACAGCACATGCCAATGGTTCCAGCAATGCTGCATATTCATATGGCAATCCATCTGGAATTTTAAAGAAGTTATATTTCAAGATATGTGCTGGTACAGCAACATACTGAGAAAATGCTCCATTCAAATATTGAAGATGTTCACATAAACTATACTGTTTATTTTTACAGTTTTCACATTCAAAACATGGAGCTGTATTTACACCAACAACCCGATCACCTACTTTGAATTTTGTAACATTCTTGCCTACTTCAACAACATCACTGGCAAACTCATGGCCAAATGTAGATGGTGTATGTTGAATAATGGTTGGATGACCACGACGATATGTCTTCAAATCTGTTCCACAAGTTAAAGCAGCTCGAACTTTAACAAGAATTTCATCATCGCCAATTTGAGGAATATCTGTTTCTTCAAATCGTACATCTCCTGGTGCATAAAACATTTGCGCTTTCATTTTTCCTTGCATATTTTCTCCACCTCATAATAAATCGGCTAACACACCAATATTCTCTACCATGATATCTGGTTGATGTTTACTGCTTGGTACATCTTCTTCTTTGGTTTCGCCACTTAGTACCAGGATACTGACAACATCCGAATGATCGGCTACCGCAATATCGGTATACATCCGATCCCCAACGATCGCAATTTGTTCCGGCTTTAATCCTGTTGCCTTCACAATATACTCCAGCGTACGATGGCTTGGTTTCCCAAAAAATTCTGGATAGACTCCCGTACTGGATTCGACACATCTGGCGATACTGCCACAATCCGGAATGAATTCACCACCCTCGACTGGACAATTTAAATCAGGATTGATGCCATAATACGTCTTGCCATGTCGAACAAACGTACATAGCTTCGATAGCTTTTCATAGGTCAACGTGGTATCAAATCCAAGAATGACTACATCTGGATCTTTGTCATCCAGTGTCCATCCAGCCTTCTCAAAAGCACGTAACAAAGCGGGTGTACCAACCACATACAGCTTGGCTTTTGGATGATGTTCCTGCAAATATTCCAGGATCACATCGGTCGATACCATCATCTGTTCGGGTGTGATATCGATTCCCATTTTCCCCAGTTTTGTTGTATAGGCCTCCAGATCCTTGGATGAATTATTGGTAAAGAAATAATAATTCCGACCTGTTTTTTCTACTGTATCCAAAAACTTATGCGTATAGGGAAACAAATCATTTCCCAAATAGATGGTTCCATCCATATCAAGAATAAAGGTCTTGATACCTTTCATACGTTCTTGGATTTCTTTTAAATCGGTCAACATAGGCTAGGCAACAATTTCATCGTAGAAACTATAGAATTTCAACAGACGCATAAAGGTTAGACGATGACGTACATATGGACTTAATTTCAATGTCAATGAGCGTAGACTTTCATCTAGGCCAATTTCAGGCAATGTTGTCAATCCATGCACATCTTTTAACCAACGAATTTCTTGTTCCGCACTTGGTAGATCTTCCAATATTTTTATGATATCGGCTTCATGGTCTTTCAATTGCTGACCAGTGATTCCTGCCATTACATTGTCTTCATTTTCTTTTAAGATTTCTGCTTGAAGAACAGGATTTTTGAAATGTTCCTTAATGAAATCAACTTCCACATCCATGTGATCTTTAACAGTGTAATTTCCTTCTTTTAGTTTAGCCAATGCTTTCTTATAGACAGCTGAAGTGATGCATAGACCAACACCAACTTTTTCACCGTGTAAATAATCGATCGGTTCGTTGATGGCTGCTTCTTCCCATAAATGTGAACAATGATGTTCACATCCAGAGGCAGGGCGAGAATAAGTCATGATCTGCATAGCTAAGCCACTTAATAATAAGCCATACATTAAATTCTCATAGGCTGCTAAATCACCTGATCCAATACCATCTAAATTATTGACTAAATCTTTTAAAATATCATATTCCCAATTTACAATTGGCCAACTGATATATTCACCTGTTACGGCGGAAGCAATTCGCCAATCACATAATGCTGTATATTTTCCTAATAAATCACCCACTCCACTGGCTGTTAATCGTTTGGGTGCATGCGCAAAGATATCACTATCGGCTAATACAAAAATGGGACTAACAGCTGTAAATGTCTTTTTCATACCTTTCCATGTCATCGCAGCCATTGTAGAAACGAATCCATCTACAGAGGCAGCAGTTGGAATAGATAAGAAATTGATTTTTTTGTGATACGCATGATAACGAGTGATATCATGAATTGTTCCTGATCCACACGCAATCATAAAATCAACATCTGGATATTGTTTCAATCCTTCTTCTGCTAACCCCACCCCATGTTCATCTGCATGTAAATTTGTTGGGTCTAAAATAATTGTATGAACACTTGGTACAATTTGCTCTACCGTTTTACCAGCTGCCTGATACGTATTTTCATCACAAATCATAACAATATTCTTATATTGTGGATACTTTTCTTGTAAAACTATGGGAAGCTTTTGAAGGGCCCCCTTTTCAATGATCAAATCATCGACATAAATCTTTTGATTCTTTTCCGGATCACATAGTCCCCTGATTTTATTTACATCAATTTGCATATTTACTCCTTATCATTCTACAACTCTATGTCTTTGCATTCCTTTTATACTTTTATATATTGATTTTTTCTTCTTTTTCTCTGTATACATTGCTTTATCTATAGCAATGTGATCTTTAATAAATTCTCGGGTATCATCCAAAGTAACATTTTTTATTCCTTCTTTTTTCAAAGGTATCATTTCACTTGGATAGCATAGAATCAATAAATCATCTGTCTCTTTTATCTCAACAATAGAGTGCCATTTATAATCCATTCGATAACCATCAATAGAGTAATGAACCTTATCTGATAATGTGATCTCTATTTTATTATTGACTCTTCCATATTTTTTCTTATATCTATTAATTTGTCGTTTGGTTACCATGCGGCGAGATGAAAACATCTCACCAAAAGCCATTAAAGCTGCTATTCCAAGCCAAATATAATTCATATGTGATCCAGGATTTGTCATGAGACCATATACTCCCAATAGGATTCCCATGATCATGACACCAATGATAGGAATTTCATTCTGTCTATTGGCAGTATTAATATATTGTTCAATAATTTCTTCACTGTTTGTGTATTTACACGTGATTTTCTTGGTTAACATATGATTCCCCTTTTCATAAAAAGCAAACATAAGCCACAGAGAATCTGTGGCTTATTCGTGGCTATTCTGATTCTTGACCTTGTTTGATATAAGCCGCAAGTTTTTCTGGAAGATTTACTACATCTGTATCATATAGATCTTGCATTTTATCTGTATCTGCAAACAAACCCATCAAATGTTGTAAAATTTCCATATGACTAGAATCTGTTAATGCTAGATTAAATACCATTTTTGCTGATATTTCTTCTGTCTCATCATCCATGCGTCGAAAACAAACGGGCTTATCCAACTTCAACATACAAATAGCATTTTTTACTACTCCGGATGCTTCTGAATGTGGCATTGCTACGGGAACAACCGTTGGCAAGCCTGTAGGATATTCTTTTTCTCGATTGATACAATTTGACTCGAATTGATCAGTTACATATCCTTCTTCCTTTAATTTCTGGGCACAAAGGTGTATCGCTTCAAAATCTGTGTTTGCATGCCCTTCTATTGCAAAATATTTCATATCATCCATGTAATGCGCATCCTCCAAAATCATCTATTACATCATAAATAAACGGTGAATAATTTCTAGTAACACGTTCATCAAGTTGTATCCGAAGAACGAATCGGTTACCATACCTTTAACTTTCAATCCTGTTGTTGATACCATCATTGTTGCTTCTGGAGCAAATACGTTAGTTGCCCAAGCAATGAAAGTGATCATGATGATACAAGAAATCAATGTACGAATGAAATTACCACGGTGTGCCAATGTTGGCATTACAACTGTATAACATACAACAGACAAGATACCAACAGGGAAGTAATTCATATTTGGAATAATGAATGCACATAAGATTGTATAAGGAATCATGATGGCTGTGATAACGATACATGTTGGATCACCTAATCCTAAACATACATCCATACCAATCAATAATGTGTCTTCTTCACCAACCCATTTCGACATAAATTCGTTCGCTGCACCACCAATTGGAGTGATACCTTCCATCATGACAGCAACCATACGTGGAATCAATACTAAGACAGAGGCAAATCCAATGGCCATTTGGAATACACCAGTTACATTTTGTTTAGTCATCAAAGCTAAAATGACACCAACAACAATACCGATAAATGAAGATTCACCAAACACACCTAATTTTTGTGATAATTCATCAACATTTACATTTACCTTATTTAATCCAGGAATTTTACTATACAATTTATCCAGAGCTTCAAAAATTGGATACATCAATACGAACGATGCGGTTGAACATGTTGTACCTTCCAATCCATAATAATCTTGCCAAGCTGGTGCAACATGTTCACCAAATTTAATAGCTACAACAGCCATGATCAAAGTAATCAAGATACCAATCCAAACATTATTAAACATTGCATAAGCTAATGCACCTGGAATTAACATATGGATAAAGTTCCAAATATCTACATTCATTACTTTTGTCCATTTCATTCGAATCATAATGATGTTGATAATAAAGATAACTGGCACAACAAATGGGGCAAATGGTACAGACCAAGATGCAGCACCTACGGCCGCCCATCCCATATCAGTAACAGTATATCCATGTCCTAATTTCGAATAAAAATCAACTGCTGGTTGAATGGTTGAAAACAATAAATTAATAACTAATCCCAAACCATTAAAACCAATACCTACTAATAAACCTGCTTTCAATGCTTCGCCAAACTTCATTCTGAATACTAAACCTAGAATCAAAATCATGATTGGCAAGATGGCTGTGGCGCCCATTCCTAATAATGTCTGGACGGCATTCATTAAAATATCCATAGTCTAAGTCTCTCCTCAATTCTTTTCTTACTCTTGTTTTGCAAGTACTTCTTTACATGTTTGAACGATTTCTTTAGCAACTTTATCTTTTCCAATTCCGGAAATTAAACCGAAAACCTTGATCAATGGTTTGTCAATATGTCCTCGGAAATTAGATGTTGTCATTACAATATCCATATTTTTTGCAGATGATTGAATCGTCTGCACAGTTCCTTTATGCACATTCACAGGAATACCTGCTTCTTTACAAATTTTCTTTACTGCCTCAGCAGCTACTGAACTCGAAGCGATTCCACTTCCACAAGCCACTAAAATTTCAACTGGTCTTTCTGCCATATTTCATTCCTCCCATTCTATTCATTAGGTAGTAGATCTTTATTTTTCTCTTCATTTGGAATCAAGACAACTTTAATTGCCTCCCCTGTTTTGGTTAATTGGATTCCTTCGTTGATTTTGCTCAATGGCAAAATATGAGTAATAAACTTCTTGGCTTCAAAAGCATCCGACAGAGCCAGATGGAATGACTGTTCCACCTGAATACTATTTGCACCAAAATGTCCATAAATCCATAAGCCATTATAATGAGCATAATTCGTGTCTATTTCTGCCAATTTACCTTTGGCAACTCCACCAAACCAAACAGCAATGCCACCTTTGCGTGTCATATACAATGCTTGATTTTGGGTTGCCGTAACCGGTGTTGCTGAAATTACTTTATCGGCCCCTTTTCCATGGGTCCATTTCTTGATGGCTTCCACTGGATCTTCTTTTGAAGAATTGATATACAAATCCGCACCAAATCGCTTTGCTAATTCCAATCTTTCTTCATTCAATTCCACCATTGCAATTTTTGTAGCCCCTCTTAATCGTGCCAATTGAATATGGAAACATCCAATGGGACCTGCACCAATCACAACTACTGTATCCCCATATCGAACATCGATATTATCTTGGCAAGCATAAACCGATGATAATGGTTCTGCCAATGTGGCAGCTATTACATCTTGATCCGGTGCCAATTTGAATACAGAATCTCTGGATAATTGCGTACCTGTAACCACATAATAATCTGCAAATCCACCTACTCGTTCCGTATACTTTCCTTGGTTTTCGCACATCTCCGAGTGTCCTGAACGACAGGCTTCGCAATGTCCACAATGATCTGCTGGATATACATAGATATTTTCACCTAATTCATATCCTCTGACTTTTGGTCCTTTTTCAACGATTTCTCCAACAATTTCATGCCCAAATACATGTGGATATTTACCTTGTCGAGAATCTGTCGTCATATTTCGAATATCCGATCCACATAAACCAACGGCTCGTACATTAATGAGCAATCCATCTTCCGGACAAACAGGTGTTTCTATCTCTTCTACACGTATATCACTAGGTCCATACATTACTGCTGCTTTCATCTTACATACCTCCTTTCCTATCGCTTTGCTTTCTTTATGGCTTCCAGATCTTCATCGGAAAGATTGGAAACGCCCATTGTCTTAGCCAAATTATAAATTTTTAATACTTCTTCTGTTGCTTCAACAACAGCACATGCATGCTCTAATGTTTTTGCCACACATACCAAACCATGATTCGCTAGCAATACAATGTCATGTCCTTGAATCGCTTCGGATAGACCATTTGTGATATCCAAGCTACCCGGTAATCCATAAGGAATGCATGGAATTCCATCATGTAAGATGGCGAATGTGGTTGAGCAACGAATGTCAATGCTCTTGTTGCAATACGCATAGGCTGTCATGTAAGGTGCATGCACATGTACAACTGCATTGCAATCTGGCCTTGCAGCTAATGCAACTTTATGCAACAAATATTCACTCGAACGTCTTTTGTTTCCACCAACTTGATCATCGCCTTTCATGATTGCGATATCTTCTGGTTTTAAAAATTCTTTTCTTGTTGATGTTGGGGTAACATATAATAAATCGTTTTCACGATCATAAATGGAAATATTACCTTCCAAAGAATTAACCAGCCCTTTCTGATCAAGAATCTTGGAATAAAGAACCACTTGCTCTTTTATTTCCTCTGATTTCATTCAATAATTCCTCCTTTTTTGGTTATTGTTTTTTTGAATACGCTTACAATTTAAACGATATTCACCATTATGAAAAGAAGTAGATATTTCCCAACAAGAAATAATTTGTACTTTTTATAATCAAAAAAGAAAATAAAGTAATTCATGAAAACACATAAATTATTTTACAAATGGATTTTTATACATATATTTATACATATACAAATAAAACATAGAGGAATGTGTATTGGCTTTATATAAATAGAATGAATAAAACGAAAAAAAATAATAAATAATACACCATATAAAGTAGAAAATTATACAATTTTTTTCATAATTGGGAAAATAACTCATCTTTTTAAAATCCAATCCATTGTTAAGATAAGAATAGAAACATTGAAAGGAATGGTAAATAACATGAAAAGGAGAACTATCGATTTAATAAATGATTTATCAAAACCAACCAATTATTCCTTGCATGATCTTGCCAATTCTTATCATGTGACTGTGCGTACCATTCGAAATGAAATAAAAACGATTAATGAATTTCTATACAACTATGGATTCACAAAAATTAATATTGAAAAAAATGGATTGGTTCAAGTAAATCGTGATTTTTCTTCATGTCGGAAATATCTTCAAATTGATGATCTATATGAATATAAATTAAGCCCACAAGAACGCATTATTGCTGTTTCCTGTATTTTGCTCATGAAACAAGATTATACGACTTTATCTGAACTAGCTAACCAATTGTATGTTTCAAGAACAACCATAATCAATGATTTACCATCTATTAAAAAATATCTTGAGCAGGTCCAAATTCAACTACATACGCATCAAAATAAAGGGCTTTGCATTAATAACGACGAAATCACATGTCGTGAAGCTTTGGTCCGCATTTTAATATTGGACAATGATCCAAATGATGTCTTCATTACGTATTTATTAGATCATGTTATTTTTTTAAACGATGTCGATCGCAATATGATTCATAATATTATTACAGAAATTGAGAGTGAATATCATATTCAATTTACCAAAGACTCGTCTAACCTACTTAGTTTTTATTTAGAGCTTATGATCGAACGTAACCTTCGTGGATTCTATATCGATACACACATACCTTCATTTGGGGACGAATATCATTTTGCACAAGATATATTGCGCTATATATGTCAATACAGTGTCATCGAACCAAACGAAAAAGAAATAAATGCATTAGGTTATATCATTAAAAATATGTTGCATTATTCATTATTAGTATCCAATGATAGAGAGACCATTGCTATTCAAGTTTTAACTCGGAAATTGATTGAATATGTATCCAATGATTTACGAATTGATTTAACAAGAGATTATCAACTTTATGAAAACCTATCCAATCATTTGAACTCTATCTATCATGAATCCATAACAGAAACAGCTGAAAACCCGGTTCTGCAGGATATTCGTTCTACACAAAAAACAATCATTAAAGCAGTCAACAACAATATTGGTATTGTCAGAGAATTCTTTCATCGGCCTTTAAGTGAAACCGATATCATGTATATTGTTATTCATTTTTGTGCAGCCATAGAGCGATATAAAACCACCAAGATCAACTATAATGTGATTTTGGTTTGCAATGCCGGTATTGGAACTTCACAACTGATTCAAGCAAAACTCGTAAAGTATTTTCATGTAAATGTCGTCGGTATCATTTCTAGTTATGAGATTGATAGTTTAAACGAAAATAGTGCTGACTTATTGATTTCGGTCATCCCTATTTACGATGCCCCCATTGAATTTATCAATATCACACCACATTTAACGGAAGATGATTATATCTTAATTGGGAATAAGATTACCGAATTACGCTTACATAATCATATGCCTGTTAATTCGCATACTTCTGAAGTTTCAGAAATAGGCGTTATGGATGCTATACGTCCAATTTTGATCAATGAAGTACCAGAAAAAGCGGATATTCTTTATGAAAATGTAAAAAAGGCAATCCATCGATATTTTAATCGTATTCAACCCGTGAATGAAATTGATAATGCATCGCCATTTCTGCATCATTTATTGACACCTGAATTCATTGATTTTGATGTTGCATGTAAAGACTGGAAAGAAGCTATACGAAAATCTGCACAACCTTTATTAAAATATGGTTATATTGAAAATCGTTATATAGCCAGCATGATTCATGGGGTGGAAGAATATGGACCCTATATTGAAATCGCACCTGGCTTAGCTATTCCTCATGCTGGACTTAATGATGGAAGTTATAAAACAGGTATGAGCATGATTCGTTTATTAAATCCTATTCCGTTTGGTGTTGAAGAGCTCGATCCTGTACGATACGTTGTGACTTTATCTTCCATCAATCAAAAAAATCATTTACGTGCTCTTTTTCATTTACTTAGTCTTTGGCAAAACGAGAAATTCTTACAAGAATTAAATGCTACGGATTCTGCGGCTGAGGCTAATAAAATAATTGAAAAATTTGAATATACATTGAGTGATTACTAAAATAAATAAGAGAAAGGATTTTGTATAGTGAAATATGAATGCAGTACAATTTGTGATCACAGATTTAGATAACACATTACTCAATAATGAAAAGAAAGTATCTTTGTTGAATCATCAAACCATTGCACGATTGAAAGAAAAGGGTATTTATTTTGGTTTGGCTTCTGGTCGTGATTATCAATCGGTTTTTGAATTGTCTAAGGATTGGAAAATCGATTCTTTCATCGATATCATCATTGGTGGGAATGGCCTTCAAATTTTTCAACCACAAAGTAATCATTTAATATGTCAAAATAAAATTCCAAATAAAGTGGCTTGGAAAATATATGAAACCTTTAAAGATACTGGAGGCTGTTTTTTTGCACGCAATGGAGCCGATCGATTTCAAGAATCAACCGACGCTGATTTACATGCTGATGCCATAAAATATCAAGAGCCGGAAAATATTGTTGACTTAAAAGATTATCTATTCACGCATGATGTCGATAAAGTATCCATTTTTTGTCAACCAGACCAGATGAATCACATGAAAGAAATCGCTAAACAATTGTATGAATTACCTATTTCCATGATGCAATCATCCAGTCACTTATTAGAATTTATGGATAAAAATACAAATAAAGGCTCCGCTCTACATATCGCATGCAAACAATTAAATATTTCCATAGAAAGTTGCATGGCATTTGGTGATACGACTAATGACTATTCCTTAATCAAAGCTGCTGGCATTGGTGTATGCATGAAAAATGGAACTAAAGATGTCAAACAAGTAGCGGATCATATTACACAATATACAAATAATGAGGATGGATTCTATCATTTCATTCAAGAACATGTACTAAACACATAAAAAGTGAAGATGGTTAAATCTTCACTCTTTATTTTTGATATGCCAGTCTTTCGTAAAGCATTTTTATGGCTTTTATTACTAAATTGAGTGCAAATACAATCTTCATAAGCAGTTGCTCCGTGTTCGGCTATGCATCCTTCAGGTTATCCAATACTTCTACTTTCTTATTGTCTGTCATATGTTGTTCCTTATTCTATTTCCAAAAGATAGTTTGCTACTTCCTCATCAGTAATCAATACATTGATCCATTCTCCTTTTAATACAGAGAGGATAGCTTCTTTCTTTTCCAGACCACCAGCGGCACCAACACGAACGGGAATCTTTCGAAAGGCTTCCAGATCCAATGCCATCAATTGATCGTGATACGTCATTTGGACAATATCCCCATTTTCATCAATAATTTGGCCAACCACTTCACCAACACCTTTTTGCGTGGATAATTCATGAATCATTTCTTGATCCAACATTGGATCTCCCATTGCATTCGAATCGGGTTCAATCGTACTGATACCTGTTATTCCTAGATCTGCATGTTCGGCCATATCGAGTATTTCTTTTATACTTTTTTCTCGAATCAATGTTTGTTTTACTTCGGGTGTGGATACCATCAATGGCGATAATAATTGATAGCCGTCACAATTCAATATAGTTGCCAAGCGTTCTATCAAATAGTTCGAATAAGAAAAGCGATATTCATAATCATTGGATGGATTATAGTTAGTAGATCCCATGAGTGGTAACAATTTTACGTTGTGATATTTTTGAAACTTTAATCGCATGTCTTTTTCCAAAAAAGCTACCGATTGTTGAAGTGTTTTTCCTCGACTGAGTGCAATTGTCATATCATTATGCAGAGTGCGCAATAAAAAATCAGAAAGATAATAGGCAATTTCTTCTCGAATGGAGAGCGAATCCTTTTCTTCTTTATATACAATAATGGCTTCTTGCAGATGAAACTTTTTTTCCAATGCTTCTTCTTTGCTGATCAGAAGACCTTGTGGACGATTGATCACAACTTGTACATACCCTTCTTTTTTGGCTTTTTCCAAGGCACGGAAAACGGTTGTACGAGAAACATTCAATTTCTTGCCAATTTGTAGTTGAGACATTCCCTTTCGATAATACATCTCTACAACTTTATAAATGAATCGGTCATCACGCATATATTTCTCTCCTATTTCATTCTATTAAATATTGTTGAATAGATAGAGTTTGAATGCAACCATTTTCTACTCATCATGAAAAACAATACTGATACGATAATTACCATCGACGGCTGCTTGATAAGCCTTTTGCATATCTTTTAAAGGATATCTGGCTTCCACCAAAGCGGAGATATCGATCATACCTGTGCTCAAAGCCTTGGCTGCGTCTTCAAAATCTTCATTGGTACCACCATAGGTGCCAACTATTTCCATTTCTTTATAATGGATATCATTGGCTGATATATGTAGTTCTGGTTCGGGATGTCCTGCCGCGAATACAAGAAACCGTCCCTGTGACTTCTTAAGCATCGAAATGCCCTGTTCATATGCTTTGGAGTTTGCTACGGCACCAATCACAACATCAGCTCCATCGTCATCCGTTATTTCCATTACTCTTTGTACTGGATCCTCCATTTTGGAATCCACCACAAGAAATCCCATCTGACGAGCAGTTTCTAATTTAGCATCCAACAACTCTGATACAATGACGCGTGCTCCGTAAGCACGGGCTACTAATGCATTCAATAATCCCATGGGTCCTGCGCCAATCACGACAACGGTTTCAAATGGTTTAACATGAACTTTTTTCATACCACTGATCACAGTTGCCAACGGCTCGGTAAAAGCCGCTTGCGATGGATCTAAATCTGGATTTAATTTATATAGGCCATCCACTGATTTTACCGTGTACTCTGCGAAACCAAACTCACCAAACTTATAGCCATCTTCGCTTTCTTGTCGAAAGCTTTCACAAGCGGAAACATTGCCATGTCGACATTCCAGACAATGTCCACAACCTTGATATCCCAGTGCAACGAGATCACCAATTTGAAAATCCTTGACTTTGGATCCTATCGCAATGATTTCACCACATCCTTCATGTCCACCAGCCATCGGATAGCCTTGGTGTTCTCTCAATCCCATAAATTGTTGATAATCCACTGTACAAATATTGCAAGCTTTCATTTTGATCAATACATCATAGTCTTTCAAGACAGGAATTGGTCGTTTTCGAATTTCACATTGTCCTTTTTTCACTAGACAAGAAAAGGTCATTATTTTTGGTAATTTGCTCACTCTTTACCTCCTGTTGTTTATACCCATTATTATGTGCATTTGTTCTTTATTTACTTTTATTATAGAAATCCAAAATAAATTGTCAATTCAAAATTAACTTTATTTCATATATATGGAATTATGACTACTTTATATAAAAAAAAGAGACCGATTTCTCAGTCTCATAACGCTCTTCGATAGATTTCAATAATATCTTCTACAGACAAATCAACAAAGCTACCTTTACATACTGCTTTTTCAGCCATGGCCTTGAAATTCTTTTCATCGGTGATACCTACTTCACGCAAGGTTCTTGGACATCCTAATTCGTTAAATAAGAAATGTTTTGTTTTTTCAATGGCTTCTTTGGCAATGGTTCGTTTATCTTTCTTTGCATCAATATTCCATACATTAATTCCATATGTCGCAAAGGCATCGACTTTCTGATCAAGGATATATTCCATCCAAACCGGTGTCAAGATGGCAAGTCCTTCTCCATGGGTCACATCATAGACTGCACTTAATTGATGTTCCATGCCATGTACACACCATTTGACTTCGGCGCCTTTTTTCAATAGGCCATTAATGGCATTGCTGGAACACCACATCAAATTCGCGCGAGCATCATAATTGGTTGGATCTTTGATGGCAATTGGGCCATAATGAATCAATGTTTTCAATAAACCTTCCGCAAACCGTGCTTGCAGATACGCGCCTTCTACATTGGTGAAATAATTTTCAAAGGTATGGGACATGATATCAGCCGTTCCGGCCGCTGTTTGTCGTTTTGGCAATGTGTAGGTATATGTTGGATCCAAGATTGACATCGTTGGGAAAATATGATCCGAATGTACGCCTTTTTTGATTTGTAGGTCCATATCCGAAATCACACCGACATTATCCATTTCCGATCCCGTTGCAGCCATGGTCAACACCACATAAATAGGCAAAGCCGATTGAATCTTATCGTTGTCCATCACAAGATCCCAGGCATCTCCTTCATATACGGCTGCTGCAGCTATAACTTTGGCACAATCAATGGATGAACCACCACCAATCGCCAAAACCGCTTCGATTTGATTATCCTGACAAATTTGTACACCTTTGCGAACGGTTTCAATACGCGGATTGGGTTCTACACCGGGCAATTCAAAAATTTCATGACCAGATAATTCCTTTAAGGCTGCATCATAAATGCCATTGCGTTTAATAGATCCCCCACCATATACAAGCAATATGTTCTTTTGCGTAATTTCACTCAAATGTGAAATCATTCCTTTCCCAAAATGGATACGCGTAGGAATGTAATAAGTAAAATTATTCATAGGTTTTACATCTCCTGTTTTCTTTGTATCCATTATACCATGAGATTTTCGACATGCAGACACGACAATGTCATAGGCATGTTTGGCTTGTTTGCCACCCAATACCACACAAAACAGATCTCCCAAAGCATTCGTAAAATAAATCGTAAAGTAGTATTTGGATGCATTGGGACAAGATCGCAAACGCACAGCCAATGTACTCAACAAAGACAAGCGTTCTTTGGGTAGTCTGTGAACAATTTGAACTTCATTCTCATAACGCAATGTCCGAATGTTTTTATAATCAATTTGTGCAGTTCTTTGAAACGTCGATAGTAATAAACGATCATTCCGAATATCCAATTCGGCCCAGCCTTCTTCCGGCATTTGTGGATGACCACCCAAATAATTGACTTTTACATTTTCAATGGTTTGACTTTCCTCTTTTTGATCTGTCAAATATTGGAATAAAGCATCCGCTTCTTGTGCCTGTCCCTTTGGAATTTTGATTTTAAATTGATTCCTACGTGTTTGTATATACAACATATTTTTTTCTTGTCGTATATCCATAATATCCATTTTCTTAAAGTCTTCACTCAGAAACATCTGTTTGATGGATATTCGATCATGATACACCTGTATCGATGTTGATTTGAAACGAAATGTTTTATCCATAGTTCATACACTTTCTATAAATAGTTGATATCTACCTTTGAATCAGACATGAACAATACATCCACATCCTCCTCTTCTGCCCCATGGTACATCTGGGTACCTGCTTTGAACCAAACAAAGTCTCCAGGTCCAAAATCACCCACATTGGTGACTAATTTTCCTTTTAAAACATAAAGTCCATGATTACATGTATGGGTATGCCAAGGAATCATACAACCAGCTGGGTAAATGATTCGTTTGATCGTGGCACCCGTTTCTTCATCTTCCACAAAAAACTTTTGATACAACGTCTTTTTCGTTTTCGAATTCGTATGTGGAAAATCTTTCATGTCATAACTATTTTTTGGCAAACAGATTGCACTATTTGAATCATCCGATTCATGACTGTATGGTTCATCATAATAGACCATATCCAATGGTTTATTGGTCATGTATAAAACATCAACGGCTTCATCCGTTGCACCATGATACATTTTGTAGCCTTCTTTAAACCAGACAAAATCGCCTGGACCAAAATCACCCACATTTGTATGCATCGTTCCTTTTAATACAAAGTCACCATGCGCACAATGATGCTCATGATTGGTGATCATGTTCCCTTCTGGATAGATCATTCGTTTGACTAACATACGATTGGGAACTTGAACAAATTCTCGTTGATACATCAATTTCTTATTGTGTGAATTGATATGCTCATACGCTTTCATATCGTATTCATTATTTCGGATAATTCGTTCGGCTTCCATATTATTCCTATTCATCCATATTGACAAAACAACGCATTGCTGATTCAACATCTTTTTCCATCGCAATACGTCCTACTTTGGCAGCATCACTAAACATCTTATATGGGCCTTGTTTCGATACGGCATCACCGCCAGCTTTATCCATATATGTATAATAGTTGATCTTGCGAACTCCATTGGCAATGACTTTCTTATAGTCTTCATGGGATACCCCACTGCCGCCATGCATCACAATTGGCACACCGGTTTGTTCACTGAGTTCTTTGACCAATGCAAAATCTAGATTTGGTTCGGCAAAATATTCGCCGTGTACGGTTCCAAAAGAAGCAGCCAAACAATCCACTCCGGTTTTTTCAACAAAATCCTTAGCTTCAGCTGGATCGGTATACATGCTACGATCCGATTTACGATTTTCGGTGATTCCTTCATTATTTAAGGTGATTCCTGCCATTTTGCCAATTTCTGCTTCAATGGTTACTCCATATTTCTTGGCAAGCGCTACTGCTTTTTGAGTCATCTTGACATTTTCTTCATAAGGCAAAGAAGAGCCATCAAACATCATGGAGGTAAAGCCTAATTTCAAAGCTTTTTCAATATAGTCCAGATCTACACCATGATCCAAGTGGACGACAACAGGTACTTTTGCGCGTTTGGCCATCAAAACCATGACAGGGCCCATCTCTTCGAGATAGGCAATATCATTTTCTTCGTGGGTCTGGGCAAATGCTAAAATGGTTGGCATATTCAGTTTTTCAGCTGCTTCTAAAATAGCTTGAATATGTTCAAAATTAACAACATTGAATGCACCAATCGCAATCTTTTTCTCATTTGCGATTTGAAATACTTCATTTAAATCTGCTAACATGGTTCCTCCTATTTTGAAAATTCAATCAATACTTTGTATGATTCTGGACTTGCAGCAAAATCTAAGGCTTCCACAATATCTTCGGGTGCATAGGTTCTTGAAATAACAGGTTTTAAATCCACAATACCTTTACTGATACAATCAATCGCACGACGGAACGATTCTTTTGTGCCATTTTGTGTGCCGGTTACATAGATCTCCGCTTTATGTAAACGTCCAGCATCCACTTCAATTGGTTTGTTTGGATGAATGGAACTAAAAATATTGCAGTAGCCACTCTTTGCCGTCATTTCGATGGCTTGAGCAGCTACACTCGGAATGGCTGTGGTATTAAAGACCACATTAGCTCCACGTCCATTTGTTAAATCTTTTATTTGTTCAACTACATCCGATTCCATTGGATTGATCGTTACATCGGCACCCAATTGACGAGCAACAGCAGCACGTTCTGGATTGACTTCACTCACGATTACTCGTGCCCCTTGTTTCTTAGCACAGATCACATGAAGCAATCCCATGACACCACCGCCTAAAACAACGACATCATCTCCCATTTTGATTGGTGTACGCTGGATACTATTGATGACACAAGCCAATGGCTCCGTTAAAGAAGCTACGTCAGAAGGCGTTTCTTTTGGATATACATACAAATCACGAGCATCGGCTACGGCATATTCTGCAAATCCATAGAATCCAGAATATCCATCCGGATTGTTGTAATTTAGACCATTCATGAATTCACTACAAATATTTTCATGACCGTGTTTACAATCGTCACAAATGCCACAATCATCAATGATATAATTAATGACATGATCACCGACATGAATTAGATTTTCATTTACATTCGGTCCTATTTTTTCAACGACTGCACAATATTCATGCCCACCAATATGTGGATATGAAAATTTATTTTCACCTTGATAATCACGCACATCATTGACACAAATCGCCGCTGTCAAAACACGTAATAATACTTGTCCATCTTTTAATTCTGGAACTTCGATATCTTTAACCTCATACGTTTTCGGGGCAACAAGAACACAAGCTTTCATATTTTTTTATCTCCTTTTTCTATAAACAAATATAGGAGTATCCGAAGATACTCCAATAAAATAGCAATGATCCTTTAAGTTGAGATATTTCTTTACATAAAGAGAAGAGTTTTTGGCCGAGTGGATCATTCCTATTTTTTGGTCATTTATTCATTAACAAATGCAACCACTTTATTCGCTAGGTCTTCTAAGACGCCTAAATCTCCCATCATAGATAACATGGTATAACGAGCACGATTTTCTTTTCCATATACCAATGCGTTGTATAACATTTCATCACTGAATCCAACTTGAGAAGGGAAATATGGAGCATCTAAGCTCTTCAAGATTTCGATCATACGATCCGATGTTGGCATATAATCATTCATCAATTTAACAATTTCATCCCAATTCTCTTCAATTTTATCGATACGTTTTAAACGTCCTTCTGGTTCATTCTTCTTCGATTCATGTTCCAATTCAATGATTGCATCGCTTGCTGTACCATAGACTTCTTTCATCTTTGCTTCCCAAGCAGCTTGATCATATTGTTTTGCTTTAGCACGAGCCGCATCAAAGTCTGGACGAGATTCACGAAGGAATTCTGTCATTTTCAAGATTACAACTTCAGCCAATCCAACTTCGATTCCATGAAGTACTGGAATTTGACCATTTTGAATTTCGATTGCTTCCCAATAATGATTTAAGTGGTGTTCACAACCAGCTGCTGGACGTGAATTACCAACAAAACTCATAGCAACACCAGTTAATACAAGGCCTTCCATGATATCACCAATGACTTTTGGATCGCGGCTTGCCGCTTTATCCGCATTGGTCAATACATTTTCAATGCAATCTTTTACCAAATTTACAACTGTATCACAATAATATTCATCATTTATGATTTTTGAAATTCGCCAATCATTCAAACAAGTAAATTTTCCAAGCAAATCACCAAGTCCAGCTGAAATCATACGAGCTGGTGCACCACACAAAATATCGGTGTCACCAATGATGAATAATGGTGTTTGCGCAGGAATCGTTTGTTTAATGTTATCAACCATCAATGCAGCACCACTGGATGCAAAACCATCCATCGGAGCCGCTGTTGCTACAATGGCATATGGTACATTCATTTGATAACTGAAGAAACGACACATATCATTGATGGATCCAGTACCAACCGCAACAACCAAATCCAAATCTCTTGGTGCATCAATCATCAGTTTACCTAAAGATTCTTCATTTGGAATAAAGCGTCCGCCTGTAAATACATGTGCTTTGGCATCAATATTCGCATCATGAAGGATATTCATGACTTTTTCACCAGCAATTCCGTACGTGATTTCATCACAAGCAACATATACTTTCTTAAATCCATATTTTTCTACGTAATCAACTAAAGACGTTAATACGCCAGCGCCGACTGTACATCCTTCTAATCCTGTAGAATGGGTACGTCCGCAACTACATTTAAATGGCTTTCCTAAGTAATCAGCCAATTTAGGTGCATTTGACATAATCATTACCACCTTTCATTTTTTCTAAGATTATTACCTTTGACCTATTCGAATCATAACAATCTTTCATGGATGAAAGGTGCCATCCTTTGCGCATAGAATTACGCAATCTGGCCGGTTTTATCCAGTTGCATATTGCATAATGATTATGAAAAAGGTGCTTCTTTTCGAAGCACCTATTTTTCCATTTCAGCTAATTTTTCAATACGTCTTTTATGACGTTCTCCATTACTAAAAGGCGTTGATAAAAAGGTATGTACAATGTCTTTTGCCACTTCAATACCAATGATTCGTTGTCCCATGGATAACACATTGGCATCATTATGCTCACGTGTTAAACGCGCCATCGTGGTATTGGTACAAAGACCACAACGAATGCCTTTCACTTTGTTGGCAGCAATCGAAATGCCAATACCTGTTCCACAAATCACAATCCCTTTTTCTACTTCATGATTAGCTACTTTTTCAGCTACTGCCTTACCAAAATCGACATAATCGCAACTTTCATAACTATCTGTTCCACAATCAATAACTTCATGTCCTTCATTGCGCAACATTTCCATGATCGTATTCTTATAGTCTACGGCTCCGTGATCATTTCCAATGGCAATTTTCATTTAATGGCCTCCACAAATTCTTTGATATGTTTTGCGTTTAATCCATAGTGATCCAACAATTCAGCTGGTGTACCACTTTGTCCGAATGTATCCTGTACACCCATCATATATTGTGGACAACGATCGGTTTCTGAAGCCAATACTTCCGCTACCGCTCCGCCTAAGCCGCCGATCACATTGTGTTCTTCAACCGTTACGATCGCATCATGGGTCTTGGCCAATTCTTNTCGGTTTCTGAAGCCAATACTTCCGCTACCGCTCCGCCTAAGCCGCCGATCACATTGTGTTCTTCAACCGTTACGATCGCATCATGGGTCTTGGCCAATTCTTTGATCAAATCCGCATCGATTGGTTTGATCGTATTGATATTGACTACCGTTGGATCAAAATCCAATTCTTTTGCAGCTTCCAAAGCTTCCTGTACCATCATACCAGTTGCGACAATAGCGACTTTTTCACCTTTTTGCATGACGATACCTTTACCATATTCATATGTATAGGTCTCTGGATCATTGACCGATTCAACCGCCAATCTTCCTAGACGGACATAACATGGTCCATCAATATTGGCTACGGCCTTAACGATAGCTTTAGCTTCTGGTCCATCACATGGTTGGAAGACATGCATATTTGGGATGGCACGCATCAAAGCAATATCTTCCAATGCCTGGTGCGATGCACCATCTTCACCAACGGTGATACCTGCATGCGTTGCACAAATCTTTACATTCAAGTTTGGATAGCAGATACTGTTGCGCACCTGGTCATAGGCACGTCCAGTTGCGAATACCGCAAAGGTCGATGCATACGCGATCTTGCCGCTGGCTGCCAGTCCAGCTGCTACTGCCATCATATTGCCTTCGGCAATTCCCATATCAAAATGACGTTCGGGACATACTTTCTTGGCTTCGCCTGATTTCGTACTGCCTGCTAAGTCTGCATCCAATACGACAACATTTTTATTTTCTTGCACTAATTCTGCAATTGCCTCTCCATAGGCTGCACGGGTTGCCTGTTTTGCCATTATTCATTGCCCTCCAATTCTGCCATTGCTTGTTCATATTGTTCTTTGTTTGGTGCCTTACCATGCCATCCGGCCTGGTCTTCCATGAAGCTGACACCTTTTCCTTTGGTCGTGTTCCACAAAATACATGCTGGTTTGCGCTTTACGCTCAAGGCATAATCAAATGCTGCCTTGATATCATCAAAATCATGACCATAGGCTTTGATGACCTCAAAACCAAACGCTTCAAATTTCTTGTCCAATGGATAGACATTCATGACATCTTCCACTTTTCCATCGATCTGCAAGTGGTTGCAGTCAACCATGAATGTGATATTGTCCAGGCCATAATGGCTCGCTGCCATAGCAGCTTCCCATACTTCACCTTCCTGGCATTCACCATCACCTAATAAAGTGAAGATATGATGTTTATTGTTGTCTAACTTATTGGCGATAGCCATTCCAACAGCCGTGGATACACCTTGACCCAATGATCCCGTTGACATATCGACGGCATCGATATAGTTCATATTTGGATGTCCCTGCAATTTGGAACCAAATTTACGGAACGTCTTGATATCATCCTCTGTCAAAAAGCCTTTTTCTGCCAAAACACTGTATAAAGCAGGTGTAACATGTCCCTTGCTCAATACGAAACGATCACGATCGATTCCTTTGACATTGTCTTTGTTGATGTCCATCACTTCAAAATACAGATACGTCAAGACATCCGCTGCTGATAAGGATCCACCTGGATGACCTGATTGACCCGAATAGACAGCAGTCAAGATATTCTTGCGAACATTGTTTGCATGTTTTTTTAATTCTTCTTTATTCATTTCTGTTCCTCCGATAAAAAATGCGGTGTAATTTTACACCGCAAATTCTTAATACCTTATGCAGCTAAGATACCAGTTAATCCACCAACAACGGCAATTACAATAATCAAACCGATAACTTTTAAAGAGCTCCACTTCTTGCTAGCCATTAACCAGTAAACTAAGAATGTGAAAGCAAAAGGCAAAATCTTAGGCATTACGGCATCAAATAATGATTTTTGTACAACAAACTTCGATCCGGAAGTAACCAATACCAAACCACAACTTACGTTTACATAGTTGGCAATCAATCCTCCCATTACCATACAACCCATAACTTGTGCACCTAGCAAGATCTTGTTCAATAAACCTTTTTCCAAGAAATCCAGGATTGCATTCGATCCGGCATTGTATCCGAAGAAGAAGTTAGCAAAACTAAATACATAGGTAATGACAAGCATCAAAATCAAATAAATGACAGCACCTAATACAGTTTTAAAATTCAAAGTAATGTCAATAAGGATAGCCAATAAGATTGGAATCAATACACCTTGCCAAATAGTATCACCAATACCAGCAAGTGGTCCCATCAATGATGTTTTCAATGAAGTAATGAATTCACCAGTAATTGGTTCACCCAATGATTTTTGTTCTTCAAGGGCAATAGCCATACCTAAGATACAAGATCCAAATTCTGGATGGACGTTAAAGAATTCCATTTCACGTTGCATAACTTCTTTACGTTTTGCATCTCCGTCTGGATCCCCTTTGTACAAGTCATCAATAACAGGTACAAATGTGTGACCACAAGCCATACCCATCATACGTTCATAGTTATAGTTTGTTTGAACCCATGTCTCCCAGTTAAATGCAGCATGATACAAATGGTTTTTAGGAATGACATGTTTAGCATCTGCTTTAATATCTGGCATCTTAGAAATCCTCCTCTTCATCGGTATCAGCGGCACCCGCTGCTTCTGTTTGAGCTTCTCCTGCTCCACCACTGTAGCGTAATTGAATATAAACCAATGCTACCAAGAATGCGATGACACCTTGAGGCAACAAAGCCAATCCTGAATATACAGCTACAACAAATCCTAAGAACAAGAATACACGAGATTCACCTTTAAAGATGTATTGTAATGTGATTGCGATTCCTAATGCAGGCATCATACCACCAATGATCTGGAAGATCGTTAATGGTGTACCAGATAATGCTTTAACGATTGGTGTAATATAACTTGCACCAAAATAAGCTGCTAAAGAGGCTGGAATAACACAAATGCATGCGGACATGATTTGAGGCAATAAAACGTTGGCAATCCATAATTTGTGATATTGTTCGTTCGCAACAAATTTATCTCCTAAGTGAACCCATACAGAGTCAATAGTCATACGAGTATACCATACCAATGTACCCAAGATTCCAATAGGAACGGCTAATGCCAATGCTGTTTTGGCATCTAAGTTACCCGTGATGGCAAAGGCAGCGCCTAATGTTCCGGCCAAAGCCATATCGGCTGGCATTGAACCTCCGGCTGAAATGAAACCTAGATAAACTAAGTTGATTGAAGCACCAACCATGGCACCCTTTAATGGGTCTCCCAAGATGATACCTGCAATCCAACCACAAACTAATGGTCGTTGAATTGTCCACAATCCAACAAATGGTAAATTGGCTTCTCCAATCCAATACAGGATTCCAAGAAGCACTGCTTGAAATACAGACATACTTTTCTCTCCTTTTCTATTATGTCTAGCAGAAATTTATTTTGATATTTTTATAGCAAGTTAGAAATATCAATTACCTTCTGCTCAGGTACTAACTGATAAAAGACATCTACGCCTTTTTCATTTTTCATACGGCGAATCGAATCTACTTCGGCTGGACTCGCCGATACGTTGTTGACAAATGGTTGACGATCACCACGAATACCCATACCGCCTAAGTTCACTTGCTTAATGGCAACGCCACCATCTAACAACTGTTCGAATACGATTGGCGATTTTGTTAGCAACAATACACGTTCTCCTGGTTTTGGATCTTTTTGTAGTGCTTTGGTCGCTCCGGCAACGGTTAACACTGCCACTTGTGTACCAGCTGGTGCTAAGGATTTCAATACTCGTTTGTTAAAATCATCCTTTGCTACCTCATCATCCACCACAACAACACGGTTGGCGTGAGTGAACGGGATCCAAGCCGTTACTACTTCGCCGTGAATCAATCGGTCGTCTACACGACACCATACAATGTTACGCATACTTCTTACTCCTCCTTATTATTTTTTTAAAAGTCATCTTCGTCGGATGGAACATCTGCTTTTTTCAGGTCCTCTAAATATTTTCGGACATCGGACACTGTATTTGTGGCTAATTTTAATGTTTCATCACAAATTTCGGATGCACTTTTATCGTTACCTCTCATTAATAGGATTTCCATTAATAGAGGAACGTTGATTCCTGTTAGATGATACACATCCCATTTGCTCATCAATTGAACAACAGCATTAAATGGACTACCATAGAATAAATCCGTCAAAACCAGAATTTCTTCGTCTGGATCTGCTTTTTTAAATTCTGCTTCGATATTGGCTTTTAACTCATCAATACCTTGATGTGGATATAATCCTATATAAGCCAATTTTTCTTGTGGCCCTAAAACCATTTCCATTGTTTCATACAATCCTTTTGAAAAAGAACCATGTGATACTAAGACAATTCTCATAATTTACCCCCGGAATTTCATCATTGGATGAAAACGTGGTTGATAGCGTTTTCAACTTACAATGCTATTTTAATTTGTTTTTTTAAAAGGATGTATCCAACAAATGCACAATCATTGCGCAACCATCGTATTTGTAAGCGGTAACGAATTGCGTGATTAATTATGCAGACTAACATTTTGCACAGTATTTATGAAATTGTTTAAATTCAACGATGATAAACTCACATATCATTAGTTATAAATAAGTGCAAATTATGCAATTGTGAAATTATGTTCTATTCATAATTGCTTGATTGCAGAAAAGGAGGATGATCATGTTAACAAAACGGCAAGTCGAAATATTCTTACAATTTTGCGAACATGAAAATGAATATCTAAAAGCAAACCACTTTTCTGATGAACTCAATGTAAGCTTACGAACTGTGCAAAATGATTTAAAAGTGATCAAAAAAGAAATGCAGAATGAATCTTCATTTTCAATCGAATCCAAAGTGCCCTTCGGTACTCGACTCGTTGTACACGATCAAAAAAAATTTGATGAATATCTATCCAGCTTAAAAAGCCAAAATGAAGAATCACTCAGTGAAAAGGACGGTCGCATTCACAAATTGCTCAATTATCTAATGAAGCAAAGAAAAAGTGTGCCTCTTTCACAATGTGCAGATTACATTTATGTTTCAAAATCGACTTTAATCAACGATTTAAAAGAAGTCGAACAAATATTGAATAAATTTTCTTTAAAATTGATTCAGTCTGTTGGCTATGTATGGGTGGATGGATTAGAACGAGACCGACGGATGTGTTTGATTGATAACGATAATAACAATTTCAATATTATATCGAGCAATCCCCTTTCTGATATGGAAGGGAATCGCATGGAAAGTATTCGAAAAATATTAATGGATGAATTTCTACATGAGCAATATCCCATTTCAGATGTAGAGTTTCAGAATATTATTATCTGGATCAATATCTCCGTTCTACGTATCAAAGATTTCTTCTATTTAAATGAAGAAGATATCGATAATCAATCCGATTTGGACCTGGAATTAAAGATTGCTAATAAGATTTATACTCGCATTGAAAAGCATTTTCATATCCGCGTCCCTCAACCAGAAATCAATTTTTTGGCTTTATATATTAGCAATCATAGCAATGTCAAAAACATTCATTATATTTCGGATGAAATCAATGACTTCATCTTTGAAGCACTGGAACGTATACGCCAAGTCTATCCAACGGATTTCACACACGATATGAACTTGCGTATGTCACTGGCTCTACATTGTGAACCATTGATATCCCGAGCAAAAAACAACATTCAAATTAAAAATGAAATGCTCGATTATATCAAACAAAGTTTTTCCTATGCCTTTGAAATCGCCACATATTTTTCTTATTTATTAAGTGAACAATTTCAATGTAAGATCAAAGAAAGTGAAACCGCTTTTTTAGCCATTTATTTTAATAAGAGCTTAAATGAACAGCAAAACAGCAATGGTGGCAAAAAAATATGTATTATCACAAATTTACAACGATCCCAATATTTTTTATTGGAACAATTCCTATACGATAAATTCCAAAAATATATTTCAATGATCAAATTTGTGAATACCCATGAATTAGAGACCCTAAATCTAGATAACTACGAATTGTTCTTCTCTACCGAAGACAACCGTGCAACAGAAGTAGGCCTTGCAACTAAGATCAATTTTTTTCCAAATGACAAAGAACTTGAAAAAATCAAAGTCCGGATTGAAGGATTTAAAAACATTGATGATACCCTTTGTTTATTTGATCCTCGCTTATTTGCCATCAAAGACTTTAGCAACAAAAAACAAACACAAGATTGGTTGGTCAATAAAGCGGTTTCATTATATAAAGTAAAAAATCTTTCCGAAGAAATTGAATTACGTGAAGAATTTGGAAGCACGTATTTTGGTAATAAGATTGCCATCCTTCACCCTATGAATGCCAATTTGGAAGATTCTTTCATCGGTGAGATCTTATTGAAAAAGCCTATTGTATGGGATAACGAAGGAAATCATGTACAAGTTGTTTTCTTATTGTGCATTGAAAAAAGCAATCTTGAAGCATTCCGTGCTTGGGATTTCTTATCTCCCGCTTTATTTAATCCCGACTTTATTAAACAAATTTCTTATGTAAATAATTTTGATGAATTTAAGGCACTTTGTGAAAATAAATTAAAATCACAAATCATTAGTAAATCATAGAAAGGAAGATCGTATATGAATTGGATCTTGGTCATTGTTTGTATTGCGGTGGGCATCGGTCTACTATTGCCAATGATACAAAAACGCATTGTCTATAAGAAATTAACAGAATATCTCGACCAAGGAAAATACAAAGAATTTGAACAAGTATTGGATGGATTCTGGTGTACTTTTAGTTATCGCCCTTTTAATCGCGAATTTATGCGTCTGAATGCTTATTTTATGCAAAATGATACAAAAAAAATCAGTCAACAAATCAATGATTTATTTGAAAAAATCAAAATGAATGATGAACAAAGATCATTGGTAGCAAAACGCGCATTCTATTTTTATTTAGAACAAGAGAAATACGAACAAGCTAAAAAAATGCTCGATATCTGTCAGCTACATGACACCAATCAAGTTGAGGTCGAAACGATGCAGCTAATGTATAGTATCTTAGGAGAAAGAAAAAGCGAACATATTCGTGATATCAAAGCTCGCTTGGAGCCTTTAAAAAAAGAAACAGATGCTTATACCAATCCAGCAAAGCGAGTACGTATCGGTGTCTTTGAGTATTTGATTGGTTTACAATATTCTTATTTACATAATAAAAAAGAAAGTAAAAAATATTTGGAGAGTGCTTTAAAGAATTGCAAGGGAACTACCTATGAAGCCCAGATCCAAGCATTATTATAGGAGATAAACCATGGCACTCACATTATCAGAAGATGCAAAAAACGAATTATTAGATGAAATCGATCAAAACTATATCACAAAGGTTTGGGCAACAATCGTATTATGTACGCCGAAAATGCTTGCTTATGCAATCGATCCGAAGCCAAAACGCATTCAATGGATGAATACGTATGCCTATATTGGGTTAACAAATACCCATTTCAATATTGTTACGCTTTCTTCCTTAAATGTGACAGTACCAACGGGTCGTTTTTCCATTCCTTTTCAAGATATCGAACAATTGGATATCCTAAAAAAAGCATTCAAGTACGTGGTAACATTTAAGTTACAAGGCGAATTGGTAAGAATCAATTTTTCATTGACTGCGATTGGTATCAACGTAAAAGACCAACTTAGAAATGTCCAAATGTTAATTGAAAAACTAGAAGAAAAATAACAACACGACCCTCTTTGTTTATTTCAAAGAGGGTCTTTTCTTATCGCGATTTTCCACCCGAAACATTGATTGTCGTTCCGGTAATAAAACTAGCTCGATCACTAGCCAAGAAAAGAACCGTATTGGCAATTTCTTCCAAATGGCCTTCTCTACCCATTAAAGTAGCAGCATGATACGTCGTTCCAATCGCTTCGGGTTGGATATGACGGCAATGACACATCGCATCGATATAGGATGCACTAAATAAGGCAGTCGCTTCCATGGGACCGGGAGCAATGGCAACCACACGGATTCCCTGAGGACTGAGTTCCTTCGCCCAAGATCGCGTCAAGCTTTCAATAGCCGCTTTGGAAGCACTATAAACACTTTGCGCTAAACTTCCTTCTTTGCTGCATTCACTGCTAATATTAAGAATGACACCGTGATGTTGACGCAGCATAGATTTTGCACAGGCTTGTGCACAATGAAAAGCTCCTTTCACATTCACATCCATTGTTTTATCAAATACAGTATCATCTAATTCATATCTGGAATCCGCATCCACCAATAAACGTGGTATCGACACACCGGCATTGTTCACAAGCACATCAATATGACCAAATATTTCCATTACTTGACAGACCATCTGTTCTACTTCATCTTTACTTGTTACATCACAACAAATAAACGTGCAACTTTCCATTTCTTCTGGAGTATGCAAATCAACAATGACCACTTGTGCGCCTTGTTCCATAAATGATTGACACATTCTTTTTCCGATACCAGAAGAACCACCCGTTACGATCACTACTTTATTTTCTAAATCTAACCATTTCTGCATAGCGTCTCCTTTTTTATCAAATCCAAACAAGTACGTGCTGCCTTTTCGATATCCTTACTTTTTGAAAACAAACCACTGCCACCAACAATAAATACATCGGCTCCCGATTGATAGAGTTTTTGATAATATTTTTCATTGCAACAACCATCTACTTCAATTTGATAATGCCAATGATTTTCTTCACGCAATTGGACTGCTTTTTGGATACGATCATATGTTGTTTCGATAAAGGGCTGTCCCGCAAAGCCAGGATCCACACTTAGGATCAATAATCGATCAATCAAATGTCCATAGGGAATAATAACATCCACATTCATTGATGGATTCAAGGAAATCCCAAAACCAACATGTCGCTTTTTCAATTCTCTATGGATATGAAACAATTTCCGATCAATGATTTCTGGTGGCATTGTAATGATATTTGCACCACTTTCACAGCATAAATCAATAAGATCCATATCAATGTTGTCTACATATAAATGTGCTTCCATTGGAACAGAACTGATCGTTCGTATCGCTTTCATGAAACACGGTGCCAATGCCATGTTCTTACAATAATGCCAATCAATGATATCCATATGGAATTCATCAATATAATTTTCTAATATTTGTACCTGAGATGCGATATGAAGTAAATCCATACACATCAAAGAGGCTGATACTTTTATACCCATACATTTCCTCCAATTACACTATAAAAAAGAATGATATTTGTTTCAATTGGTGTCCAAAATGTTGATTATCAATCAATTTTCTCGGTATACTATGATTGATATCGATCATGGAGGTTATTTTATGGTACCAAATGAACGACGACAAAAAATCCTTTCCATTCTGCAAACTCGAGAATATATTTCAATCCACGAGCTCGCAAAACGGCTTTATGTAAGTTTACCTACCGTTCGACGTGATCTATCCTGTATGGAAGCCGATGGCCAAGTACGTCGGACTCATGGTGGTGTTACCTTTATCCATCCGGAAAGTGATATATCTCCTATTGCGTTACGCAATCATGAACATATGGAAGAAAAAGAAGCCATTGGCAAAGAAGCTGTCAAATTATTATCCGATGGTGAATCCTTATTTATTGACTCTAGTAGTACGGCATATTGCTTTGTGAAAGCTATTCCCAAAGATATGCATTTAAATGTTGTAACAAATGGATTATACATTGCCCAATCATTCCATGAGCATCCACATGTCCATG
Source organism: Absicoccus porci (assembly GCF_003725415.1). Lineage (GTDB taxonomy): Bacteria > Bacillota_I > Bacilli_A > Erysipelotrichales > Erysipelotrichaceae > Absicoccus > Absicoccus porci. Next base: position 346,783 of record NZ_RJQC01000002.1, read on the forward strand.
TGGAATTGGTTGGTGGTCAATATGATCCGCATCATGCTTGTCTTATCGGCGCAGAAGCTAGCCACTTTATTCAATCTCGCTTTGCGGATTGGTTTTTTGTATCGGCCAATGCCATGGATACGCACTGCATCACAAGTCAATCCAATATTGATATTGATTTAAAACAATGTATGCATGCCCATGCCCAACAAACCATTCTTTTAATGGATGATTCGAAATTCTTAAATACGTCTTTCTATAAAGTATTCGATTTATATGATATCGATCAATTGATCACAAATCATCTATCCAGCGAAATGGAAGATGCTCTGCTTGAGAATCAAGTTCTCATAAAAAAAGCTGTTCAATGACAGCTATTTATAATCGGCAATTTTACGATGCTTTCCATGAATCGATTCATATTCAATGATTTCACAATTTTTAGGTTTTGGTCGCCATCGAATGCCATTATTTCGATCTTCCATATAACCACGAAGGGCACGAATGATGCCTCCATGACACACGATCAATACATTGTCATAGTCTTTTTGTTCCATTTCCGATAGAAAAGCAGAACTACGAGAAACCAAAGAATCAATTGTTTCCACTGTTTTCGGACTTGGTAACACTTCTGGCAACAACCAAAACAATGTCATTTTCAATCCCATGCCTGTATATTTTTTTAATTCATATCGACCAAATTCCATCTCCATGATCCGCTCATCAATGATCACTTGTTCTTTTGGAACATCACCAATAATGCATGCCGTTTCAATGGCTCGATCTAAAGGAGACGCATAAACTGCATCAAAGTGAATGGGTTCAATTCGTTTTCTTGCTTCTCTTGCTTGCATCCGCCCTGTATCATTTAAAGGCTCATTGGTTCTTCCTTGCATCAAATGTTTTTTATTCAAATTGGTTTGCCCATGTCGTGTGATCCATATTTTCATATACATTATTCTATCATATAAAAAAGGGAAGCCATCAAAAGAACTTCCCTTAGACAGAAGAGTATATTGAAATATATTTATTATGCTTGTGCTACATCTTTAGTGATCACAAAATTGTAATTTAAGCTCAATTTTTATTTATCATTTGATATTTTCATCCATATTCACAAAGCATCGCATCGCAGATTCTACATCTTTTTCCATGGCAATACGTCCAACTTTGGCAGCATCACTAAACATCTTATATGGGCCTTGTTTCGATACGGCATCGCCACCGGCTTTATCCATATAGGTATAGTAGTTAATCTTGCGAACTCCATTGGCAATGACTTTCTTATAGTCTTCATGGGATACCCCACTGCCGCCATGCATCACAATTGGCACACCGGTTTGTTCACTGAGTTCTTTGACCAATGCAAAATCTAGATTTGGTTCGGCAAAATATTCGCCGTGTACGGTTCCAAAAGAAGCAGCCAAACAATCCACTCCGGTTTTTTCAACAAAATCCTTAGCTTCGGCTGGATCGGTATACATGCTACGATCCGATTTACGATTTTCGGTAATTCCTTCATTATTTAAGGTGATTCCTGCCATTTTGCCAATTTCTGCTTCAATGGTTACTCCATATTTCTTGGCAAGCGCCACTGCTTTTTGAGTCATCTTAACATTTTCTTCATATGGCAAAGAAGAACCATCAAACATCATGGAAGTAAATCCTAATTTCAAAGCTTTTTCAATATAGTCCAGATCTACACCATGATCCAAGTGGACGACAACAGGTACTTTTGCGCGTTTGGCCATCAAAACCATGACAGGGCCCATCTCTTCGAGATAGGCAATATCATTTTCTTCGTGGGTCTGGGCAAATGCTAAAATGGTTGGCATATTCAGTTTTTCAGCTGCTTCTAAAATAGCTTGAATATGCTCAAAATTAACTACATTGAATGCACCAATCGCAATCTTCTTTTCATTTGCGATTTGAAATACTTCATTTAAATCCGCTAACATGGTTCCTCCTATTTTGAAAATTCAATCAATACTTTGTATGACTCTGGACTTGCAGCATATTCTAGAGCTTCAACAATATCTTCCGGTTTATATACACGTGAAATTAAAGGTCGCACATCAATGATTGATTTACAAATACAATTCAAGGCACGACGATAAGTTTCTCTTGTTCCATTCTGAGTACCTGTTACATAAATTTCGTTTGAATGAATGCGTCCAGCATTCACTAAGATAGGATCATTTGGATGAATAGAACTAAACATATTGCAGGAACCTGTTTTTGCAGTCATCTCAATGGCTTGGGCTGCTACAGCAGGAATAGCTGTGGTATTAAAGACAACATTAGCTCCACGTCCATGGGTTAGTTTTTTGATTTGTTCTACGGCATCCGCTTCCATTGGATTGATCGTTACATCGGCACCCAATTGACGAGCAAAAGCTGCACGTTCTGGATTGACTTCACTCACAATTACCCGTGCTCCTTGTTGTTTGGCACATAATACATGTAACAATCCCATGGCACCACTACCAAGAACAACGACATCATCGCCCATTTTAATAGGTGTACGCTGGATACTATTGATGACACAGGCTAATGGTTCTGTTAATGCTGCAATATCCGATGGAGTTTCTTTTGGATATATGTATATATGGCTTGCTTTTACTACAACATATTCTGAAAATCCGAAGAAACCAGAATATCCATTTGAATTAAAATAAGCGGGCCCTTTGGTGAATTCGTCACAAATATTTTCATTACCAAACTTACAATCGTCACAAATGCCACATTCATCCGTAGTGTCATTAATCACATGGTCGCCAACATGAATTAGATTCTCATTTACATTAGGTCCTAACTTTTCAACAACTGCTGAATATTCGTGTCCACCGATATGTGGATATGAAAAATTATTATCTCCATTATAATCCCTGACATCATTGACACAAATAGATGCAGTCAATACGCGTAACAATACTTCACCATCTTTTGGCTCCGGAACAGGAATATCTTTAATGTTATATGTATGTGGCGCTTCTAAAATACACGCTTTCATTTTTATTAAATATCTCCTTTTATAGAAAAAGAAAGCTATCAAGCTTCCTCAAATTTTATTCTCTTCGTCATCTTTTACTTCATCAAAATTAAACTTTGCGACTTGTTGTTGACCAATTTGCACAGCAATATCGGCTAGTTTTTCAACGGTCATACCTTCTTCTTGTCGAGCTACAGCAATCTCAATAAGCATGCCCATATTGGTTCCACCAACAACTTGCATGTTTTTCTTTTCATTAGCAATTTGAGCACTTAATTGAAAAGGCACACCACCAACTAAATCAGATAACACTATGATAGAATCACAATAGCTTAGAAATTCAACCGTTGCCAATAGATGGTCATAAAAAACCTCCGGGGCATCCTGAATATGAAAATCAACAGTTACGCAATTATCTAAATTACCAATGAACCATTCTGCGCTTGAAGTTAATCCAGAAGCAAAATTTCCATGTCCAGTAATAATCATTCCTATCATAAGTATCCTCCATTTATGAATATTATCTTACTTAATATTCCACTTTGCAATTTGCTTAGTTTTATTAATTATTTTTATTCGTCTAATTCAGGTTCCACTAGGATTTTATAGAAGAACTCTGTATGATCTGCCATGATACGAATGCCATCATAAACTTTAGACAGAGGTAATCTAGATGAAATAATTGGTTTAGCAACAATCTTTCCATCTCGTAGTGCTTCTAATGAAATATCCCACGCATTATGAGGGGTATTTTTCATTTCGAAAGCCCATGTTCCTTTAATCGTAATTTGACGTCTTAAAATCTTTTCAAAAGTATCTACTTGGATTTGAAGAGGTTTTATAGGGCGACCTACTAGCCCTAGTTTACCATTATGCTTCAATAATGATATAGCTTCATTAAATACAAATTCAGATCCACTCGCTTCAAAAACAGAATCGACTCCCTGCTTGTTGGTTTTCTCAAAGATAATCTTTTTAGGATCAACTTCCTTTGAACAAATCGCATCCGTCAATCCAATTTTTTTAGCAATTGCTACCTTTTTTGAATCTAGATCAATCGCAAATACATGATTAGCCCCCATCGCTTTGGCCCATTGTGCAATAAAGATTCCAATTGCGCCTAATCCATATATAGCAACATCATCACCATAATCTATGCCGATATTAGATGCTACATGTTGAGCTACCGTAATCGGTTCTAACATAGCAGCACATTCAAAATCTACCCCATCTGGCACTAAAACTAAATTATCTTTAGGAACTCGACAATATTCCGCAAAACCACCATCATTTCGAGATCCTAAATAATCATAATTTGCGCACAATTGAAAGTTTCCAATTTCACATTGATTGCATTCATGGCAAGGGATTAATGGAATCACCGCAACATTTCTATTTAACCATTTTGAATCTACATTTTTCCCAATTTTTACGATCTGACCGCCAAATTCATGGCCTGGAATCGTTGGAAAATGGTATGTTCCCGTTTTTAGCACCCGAGGAACGTCTGATCCACAAATTCCACATGCCTTTACTTTAACTAATACATCATCATTCCCGATAGTGGGTATTTCAACATCTTCATATCTTAAATCATCAATACCATGTAAAACACTAGCTTTCATCATTTTATTTTTATTATCCTACTCTAAGTTTGCATGTTTTTTCCACAACAAATGTAAATCTTTTATATCTTTTTTTTGAACGATTTTCATAGCAACCATGTCACCCAAAAGCAGCAAACTCTGTTCAAATAAGCTACTCATTATTTGATCCGAATGTATTTCATCCTTTAAATATAGTTTAGTTTGACATGGAATGCGCACAAACAAATCTTCATATGGTTTCATTGAACTTTCACTATTAGAGCCAATATGAATCGTTTGAGCTCCATATTTCTTCGCTAATTTAATTATTGATAGTGGAAAAATACTTTCTCCGGACCCAGATCCAACAATTAATATATCATCGAAAGTGATAGCTGGTTCATTAATTTCACCAACATAATAGGCATCAATTCCTAAATGATTCAATCGTTTTTCCCATGCTTGCAGCATCAGTAGTACACGTCCGACACCAACAAAAAACACTTTTTTCGCCCCGCAAATCATTTCCACCATCTGATCAACTTGAGAATTATCAATAGTGTCAAATACCTTATTTAATTCATCAAGCACTATATCTTTATTTGAATCCAATATCTACTCCTTATCAAACAATGCATAGAAATCATCTTCATATAGTTTTACATTGGGTTTTATCATTTTATTAATTTGGCTAATTGCCATGGAAAATAGACCAAGTAAAAATTTTTTATCTTTTGTTCCATATGCATTGATAACTTCATTCATCTTTATATTTAACGCATTAATTTGTTTTCTATATTTACTTACATATGAATGGCCAAGAAAATTCTTTTCTTTACCAAAAATTTCGCTTTGGTGCTCATTTATAAACTGTGTAAAATCATATTTATACTTGACCATTTTAATTCTCCTACTCTTTATCTAGTTTTGCGCTATACATTGCTTTACATATAGTAATTTCATGGTCATGAATTTGATCAAAAAGCTTCAACATATCCTGTATGCCTGCGGTATGTGTAATTAAATCATCTACTTTTAACTTTCCATTTTGAATCATTTCTACCGTATATTTCCACTCATTGATTGGTGTATTTGAATAAGCTGAATTCCAGATACCATACATATTCAATTCCTTTCGTAATAATGTAGAATGATTTTGTAGTTTGATCGTGGTATCGTTTGATGGATTTCCCATCCAAACCACGTTTCCTCCATATCTTACAATTTGTAAAGCATCGTTGATTCCTCCAGAAGATCCTGTTCCTTCAATCACGACATCGGCCCCACGACCATTTGTCAAATGATCAATAATCTGCTTAGCATCTTCCTTCAGCGAATTGATCACTGTCAATCCTCTTTCTTTTGCGAAAGCTTCTTTTTCTTCATTAATTTCGGTCAAAACAACCTGGCTAGCTCCAAAAAGTTTAGCCCAGCGTGCAATCAAAATGCCAATTGGCCCTGCACCTAAAACAACAACCGTTTGGCCTGCAGTAACACGACCTTTACGAATTGCATGCTGTGCAACACAAGCCGGTTCAGTGATTGCCAAATGTTCAAGATTTGCATCATCATTCGCTAATACCAAATGCCATCTAGATGGAATTAAACAATACTGTGCAAAACCACCATTATTTCTAGATCCTAAATATCCATAATTCTGACATTGATTATAATTTCCAATCTCGCAAGAATCACATTTTTTACATGGGATCAATGGAAAAACAGCTGCTTTTCTTCCAACCAGATCTTTATCTTTTTTATCACCAACAGCAACTACTTCACCTGCAAATTCATGGCCTAAAACAACAGGATTGACACGAGTACCTAATTTATATACACGAGGAATATCCGAACCACAAATTCCACAAGCTCCAACTTTTAAGAGAATTTCTTCTCCTTTCGGTTCTGGAACCGGTAAATCTACTAATCGAAAATCATTGACTGCATATAAACTCAATGCTTTCATTTATTCACACTTTCCATTTACTTTAACAATCCATTCACATCAATCGCGGCTGCAGTCGCAACGATTTGAATATATACACGAATTCCTTTTTCATCAAAATACTTAAAGCATTCTCTTTCTTCTTCAGAAGCTGAAATATTTTTATATAGCTTTTCACGTCCTTGCTTCATTCCCATTCCACCAACATTGATTTCATTAATATCTAAACCTGCATCAACTAAAGGTTTCAAGCTCAATGGTGTTTTCGCTAAAATAAACGTTGGAACTTTAAGTCCTTCTTTCACCTTAGTAATTGCATCATCTTCCGTTAATGCTATTACTTTTACACCTTTCGGTGCAGCATTTTGTAATACAAAAAGCATAAAATCATCTTTTGCCACTTTATTATCAACAACGATAATCTGCTTAGCGGGCATGATTTTCATCCACGATGTCATGACTTGTCCATGAATCAAACGATCATCAATACGTACAAACAATAAATTTTTTTCCATATTTATTCCCCCTCGTAAGTGTATTTCACTAAGTCTATGCTGTCTGGTGCAGCATCTATCAAACATTGAGCTAATTCATCAAGAGTAGTATCTTCATTTCGATTCAAATTTGCCGTTAATGCCAATGGTAAATTCATACCAACAACAATATAAATATGCTTCTTTTGACATAACATTAAACTTTGATTAAATGGTGTTCCTCCTCTTAAATCTGCTAACACCAGAACTCCATCTCCTGTATCCATTCTATTGACAGCTTTTTCTAATCGCTTACCATAGGATGAAGGATCATCTTCTGGCATTAGTGATACTACTTCTGTTTGGATCATTTCTCCAGATATCATTTCTGTACTATTACGCAATCCTTCTGGAAATTTACCATGTCCAGCAAATACTAATCCTATCACAAATCAACCACTTCCAATTCTGTTTTATATTTACGATAATTTTCCTCAAAAGTATCCAATCCAGTAATGATACTTGAAGTCCCAACAACAAATACATTAGCTCCTGCTTGTCTCATTGCTTTGGCATTTACCATGGTCGTATTACCATCTACCACAATATCTGCATTTTCTTTTCCATTTTCATCTAATAATTTTCGAGTCCGTTCAATTTTTTCGAGTGCTGACGGAACCATTTTCTGCCCGGCAAAACCCGGATTTACTGTCATTAACGTTACATAATCTATCAAATCAATACATTCTTCCAAATATCCTAATGGTGTTCCAGGATTTAATACCAAACCAGCACTACAACCATGTTCATGTATGGATTGCAGCAATTTGTATGGTTGATATGTCGTTTCTGGATGAAAAGAAATTTTGTCTCCCTCCATAATGTGATACATATCAATAAACTTTTCTGGATTAGTACACATAAAATGCATATCCACTGGTAAATCACTTAATCGCTTTACATCATTATATGTTGTAACTCCCAACATCACGTTATCAACAAAGTGCCCATCCATTACATCAAAGTGGATACTATCTAATTTCACTTTTGCAAATAAATCAAGATATGGCTTAAATTCTTCTACCTTGCAGCACATGATTGATGGAGAAATTTTCACTTCTTTCACTCTAATCCTCCTTTAAATAATCAAGCTATGACATTCATTTGAGGTAATATCATAGCTTAATTAATTCTTTTATGTTTATGCCGCCGATAAAATTCCTAAATATGAACAAACAATACCAAATATAAAGATGATTAAAATAATTAAAGTAGGATTCATTTTCTTATTTACCATACGCCATACCAGCAAAGTAATGATTAATGGAATAGCACCAGGCAACAAGGTGTCAAACATATCCTGAACAACAACCTTTACTTCTCCGGATCTGAAAGTTAGCGGACATTTAACAGCAACACGAGAATAAGCCATATTTCCGACAACAACGAGACCGATGATACTAAAGGCTTCAGTAATTTTATCCAAGGTTCCAGATTGTAACAATGAAACAATTGCTTGTTTTCCTTGTTTGTAACCCATCATGAAACAGTTATATCCAAAGAAAATCATCAATGCTTTATAAACAATTTCAAACAGCAACGGTCCTGCAATATTTCCTTGTAATGCAAATTGACAGCAAATACCTGCTAAAATTGGATAAACAACAGCTTGAGAAACTGTATCACCAATACCTGCCATAGGTCCCATCAAACCAGTACGTAGAGAAATAATATCTTCATCTTCAATAGCTGCACCATTGGCTTTCTGCTCCTCCATTGAAATCGTAATTCCATGAATAACAGTACCAATCCAAGAAGGTTCAGTATTAAAGAATTCCATGTATTTCTTTAACGCTGCAACTTGTTCTTCTTTGGTGTCATATAGTTTTGTGACTACAGACATCATCTGGTTCGTCTGCCCCAAAGCCTGCAATCGTTCGTAGTTATAACAAGTTTCACTTGAATAGGACAATACCCAAGCCTTAACTAAATCCTTATGTGTCAAATGATGTTCTGCCATAATTATTCTGCCTCCTCTGTATCATTTTGGAAGTAATACATAACTGCAGCAACGCATGATGCGAAGACGAAACAAGCCATCGTATCCAATTTGAAGTACACGGTTAAGAAGAAGCCCAAGAAGAAGAAACCAATAAGTTTTTTCTTTCCAATGTAGTTCAATAACATACCAATACCTAAAGCTGGCATAATGGATGCAACTAAGTTTAAAGCATTCGCTAAGCTCTTAGGGATTGAAGCAATCATATTTTGTGACCAGGTTGCTCCATAAACAATCATCAAGAATACTGGTAAACCGTACAATAGCAAGGACAAGATTCCAGATGGCAAATAATTCATCAGGCGTACACCTTTTAAGTTACCTTCTTCCAAATATTTATCAGCACGATGTACCCAAAATGCATTGATTGTCATATACGCTGTATTCTGTACAATACCTATTAACGATAATGCTGCTGCAAATGTAACAGCCATTCGCGGATCTGCCTTTGAAATAATCGTCAGAGCAGTTCCATAAATACCTGCAACCATCAAGTTTCCAGGCATAGATCCTCCTGCTGTGATCCATCCTAAATAAGTCAATTGAATATATGCTGCTGCTTTCATGCCTAAGATTGGTTGTCCCATGAACACTCCAACTAAGAAACCAGACCATAATGGATATAACCAAGTTCTTGTAATCAAATGGTTGAACCACCATTGACTACCTGTTGCCAGCAATGCCACTAAAATTGCTGATAAAATCATAAATTTCTGTCTCCTTTTCTGTTATTATGTATACAGGGAGAAATAAAATTCTTATTCGACAATCATCAAGTACTTGCTAACCTTTCTTAATGATTGTATATACCTAATTTTGTTTCCTCCCTTCTTTAGAATTCTTTTCTCCGATCTACGTTTATATCATAATGAATCATTTCCATCTTTGGAATACGATTTCATTCAATTCTTTTTCATATTTTTGTCATATTTTCTGATTTTTGAAAACCTTTACAAAATATTCCGTCAATGATATAGATGATATATGTGATTCAATCCGTCATTTCAGACATATATACTATATTTTTAAAAGCCTGTTACTATTCTCAAAATAGAAATTTTAATTGTTTTATTATATATTATGTATAACAATCATAAATTGAATTGCATAATTGAAAACGGCCTATTTATTCTATTATGCAGTATTTATTCAACACATCACATTGGATTTAATCCTAGAAAAGGAGTTTTCATGTCTTTGATGTTAAATACAGATTTATATCGTGAATTGTCTGATTCCGAAAAAAAAGTTATTGACTATATTGAAACTCACGAAAATAAAGTTGAATCATTCTCAATTACAATGATTGCCAACCGTACTTTTACATCAACGGCAACCGTCTCTCGTGCGATTAAGAAAATGGGATTTTCTGGTGGGATTTCTGAATTACGCTATAGTATATCAATCAATAAATCTCCCTCAGAAGATGATCATGAAAAGAAAAACGAAGATATTGGTAACGTCAACCAGATACTAGCCAAATCATACCGTGAATGCATGTATACCATAGACAATATTGTAATAACAGATATATTAAAAGTTATTGATTTTATAAAATCAGCAAATCGTATTATCTTGTGTGCTCTTGGATCATCCGCCATGGTTGCGCAAGAATTTCAAGAACAACTCTTAATGCTTGGATACACCCCGATCCTTATGGCTGACGAAGTTTGGTTAAAACGCAGTAATCTAGTAAAACAAAACGATTTAGTATTTATCATCACCACTTTAAATACTAGACCAGTTTTATTTGACATGGCCAATCGCGCTAAACATACAGGAACAAAAGTGGTTACATGTGTTTGTAAGGAAGGCACAAGTTTACAGGGCATATCTGATATCACAATAATTGGGCATACAGAAAACATTGTAAATACATCTATCATGTCACAAACTTCTCGACTGTCTTTAATGATAATTACACGTACAATCACAGAATATCTTGCATTATATGAATAAAAAATCAGCTCTACCGACCATTTAATATGAAGAATCTCACATTAAACAGGGATAGAACTGATTTTTATAAATGATTCTTATAGTAATACATTTTAAATACTCTATAGCTAAAATAAAATGATATTAAAGCAGCTAAATAAGTACCAAAAATGGCTATTCTTGAAGATGCAATATCCTTTGAAATAAAAGAATTGATAATCAATAATATTCCAATAACGATAAAAAATATCATTTTGACAATCAAGGAAGAATTCTTCTCTTCTATATCCTTTTCATCGAAATCATACTTTTTCGTATGATTTTTTTTCATATTATAATTTTCTATTTGCACAGAATTTTTTAACACACTTCGATATTCATATTCCAAAAATATAAATAAAATACATGGTACAACAATAGAAATCAATAAATTCGGAACAATTGTAAAATAAATTAACAATCCAATAACAAAAACAAGATAATATCGAAGTTGTAAAGTTTGAAACAATCCTTCCTGATTTTCTTTAATTTGATAAGCACGCTTTTCTTTTGGCACATAGTAAATAGCTCTTCCTCGTGCATCTCTATATATATTTTTCCCGCTTAGTTTATATTTTTGATTCTTCATTCTATTCACCTTTTTCAGCACAATTATATCTAATTTTTTAGTCTATGTAAGCGTTTGTAAATGAAAACATTTACAACTTCCATATAAAAAATACATTTTATAAAATCCTTTTCATAATACTTCCACCTTCTTTATTTTCAAGATTTTTTTATGTTATAACGCAACCAGAAGGAGGCTTCAATCAATGAAAGCTGTAGTATATTTTGGAAAACATGATGCAAGAGTATCTAATTTTAAAGAACCACCAATGGGAGAAGATTGCGTTAAAATTGCCGTAAGTTATTGTGGAATTTGTGGAACAGACATTCACAAATTTAATGGGATGGGTGGATCACGTCCTGTTATTCCACCCGTAGTATTAGGACATGAAGCAAGTGGTATAGTGGTGGATGTAGGCTCAAAAGTAACAAATTTCAAAGTTGGTGACCGTGTCGTTGCAGATCCAAACTGGAGTTGTAGTCATTGTTATTATTGTAAAAATGGAAAAACCCATTTATGCGAAAATTCACGTGGTGTAGTCAAAGGATTTGCCGAATATATTTGTCCTCCTGAATCAAATGTATATAAAATTCCAGACTCCTTATCCATGGAGCACGCTGCTTTAACAGAACCATTATCTTGTAGTATTCATGGCATGGATTTGGCAGAAGTTAAAACAGGAGATACTGTACTTATTGTAGGCATGGGATCTATAGGATCCATGATGGTTGAACTTGCCAGAATTTCTGGTGCTTCAAATATTATTGTTGTTGAACCTGTAAAAGAAAAAGAACCGCTCGCAAAGAAATTAGGTGCCACATTATTCATTGATCCAACCACACAAAATGTCAATCAAGTGGTCAAAGACGCTGGCATTGAAAACGTTCAACATGTTATTGAGTGCGTCGGTTTAAAAAATACAATCGAAAACTCTTTCGAATATGCTGGAAAAGGGGCAACTGTTGTTTTATTTGGGCTAGGTGATCCTAATAATCCGCCTGTATTTAATCAATATAATGCATTCCAAAAAGAATTAGTTATCAAAACAAGTTTTGTAAATCCACACACAACGCAACGCGCGATCAATTTATTATCACATGATCAAATTCATTGTGATGACATCATTGTAAAGATTATGGATCCTGAAGAAGTTCCAAAAGAACTAGCTACTAAAACCTACTTCAACAAAGGAAAAGTCCTTGTTAGAATGAGTGGAAAAGAAAATTAATAATTATATGAAAAAAAGAAAACAGAAAATTTTTATAAATATAATCGGTGTAGTATTATTTGCAGCTCTTCTCTTTTTAGGATATAAGCTTGGTGGTTTATTCCTATAAATAAATTCAGTCAGAGATAGTAATATCATCTCTGGCTTTTTGCTCATAAAAAAGATAAGCCCTAAAAGCTTCCCTAAGACAGAAAAGTATATTTTGATATATATATGAAGCTTAGACTACAGCTTTAGTGATCACTAAATCAGCACCAGAACCACAAATGTTGGTTTCCACGACATCCCCTCGATAAACCGGTGTTTTCATTTCTTTCATGATAGCAAAGCTTTACTAAATTCATGACTTATGCAAAAACAATTCTCGGATTGGTAAGTATTAGTCATTAAAAACAAAAATGTCAATCATATCAAGATCATGATCGACATTTTTGTTATATTCTAATTAATTCAATAAATTAGTCTCTTATTGCACATTCTTTTCTGCTTGAAGTTCTAAGTATTCATCAAATCGATTTGAATTTTTTCGATATACTACATACCAAATAGCATAGACAACAACAGTTAGTCCAATTAATTGCATTGACGGATGTCTTAATATATAGTCAATTTCTACATATCTTTGTTTTCTCAATTCTTCTAATAAAATTATTATATATGTTAATAAACCATTGTATGATTCATCCGTAAAAAATAATAAGTCTTTTTTTCAATAGACTGAATAATAGTTTGTACTATTTCAATCACTTCTTGTTGTTCTTCGTCTCTTACAACTTCAACTTGATTGGTATATATTTTTGGAAATAAATTTAATAATAATATCCTTCGATCACTTTCTCGTCCTACGACTAGTGAGCCCCTTTTTGATGACTCTAGTTTTAAATTAAATTTTTGCAACACATCTTTTACAACACTCATATCATGTAAGATTGTAGATCGAGATACATATAGCGAATCTGCCAAGTTTTGCATTGTGAGCGGGATATCAATTTCAGCAATCATATAAGCAATCACATTTGCACGTTCTTCTCTAGAAAGCTTCATTGAGTAGTAATCTTGCTTAGATATTACCCTCTCCACATCTTTAATGGAATTATTAAGTCTAATATTTCCTTGTTCATCGTAACCTAAAGATTTACAGCCTTGTTCTGTTAAATGACCCGAGATATTATCCAAATCATATCTTAAAGTACGTTCAGAAACATTAAATTGTTTAGTTAGCATGGCTAATGTACAAGGTTGATCATATCTCTCATGTTCAATCAATAAATGCACAATGTCAAGACTACGTTTATTTATCATCAAAATCCTCCTATATATCTTATCTTAGCTATTAAAATTTTAAAGTGTAACTTTTTTCATCTTTTTTCGCAAATTATTACTGTTTTTTAGTCATGGTACATAAAATATAATTAACACAAAGGAGCATAATTATATGGAAATAAAACAATATAACCATAAAAAAAAGCCAGTTTTCATGTACATTCATGGAGAATGTTTATCCCCTAACAGTTTTAATACCCAAATAAAAGAATTAAAAAAGGATTTTGAAATTGTCTTACCTTTATTGGATAACACTTTTGTCTCAATAAAACAATGTGCAAAAGAAATAGTTGAATACATTTGCAGTCATTACAATGGTCATATACAAGTTTTAGCTGGCTTTAGTTTAGGCGGTCAAATAGTAGCTGAGATATTGGCCATAAAAAATGATATCTGTGAATATGCAATTATTGAAGGTGCTCTGATGTATCCTGTAAAATTTCATAATTGGAGTGACATTGTTGCTGTTCATTTCCCAATGCTTTCGCACAATAAGTTATTTAATTCATTCATGTATTACGCTAAATACACCGATACTAAATCAGAAAAAGTCTATTATAAAACAATAAATGATTTAGAAATCAAAACTGTATCTAATATGTATAAAGAATTACATAATTATAAAATTTCATCATCCTTAGATAATATCACTGGAAAACTAGCAATCTTAGTTGGTACTCGAGAAGGTAGAGAATATAGAAAAAGTGCTGATATTTTGCACAAACAAATAAAGAATTCTGAAATTTTCATGTTAATGAAATACTGTTATGGTGGTCTAAGCTTAGATCATCCAGAAGAATATATTCGTTTTATTAAAAGCTGGGTTCAGGAAAAAGACAAGCAATCACGAATTAAATCAGAAAGAAAACAGAAAGAACAGGAATTCGAATATATGCCTAATTGGAAGCATTTACTAAATTGGTATCAATCAAAAAAAGAGAACTTTAATACTTGTGATTAAAATTAAAAAAGGGAGGTCATTTAACTGACTTCCCTTAGACAGAAGAGTATATTGAAATATATTTATTATGCTTGTGCTACATCTTTAGTGATTACTAGATCAGCTCCAGAACCACAAATATTGGCTTCTACGACATCACCACGATGAACCGGTGCTTTCATTTCTACGTTGTTCATTTCTTTCATGATATCAAACATCAATTCTTTTGGTACGTCATGATTGGTCTTGACACTGACACGAGCTTGGGTACCACCCACGATCTTTACGCTACTGGTGATGACACGAGTGGGATGGGTACATTCTTTTTTGCCATAAATAGCACCTCTTGGACAACTATTTCCCGTTACTTTATAATCATTTTCTTCATCCACTTTTAGATGACAACCACGTGGACATGTAATACAAATAAGCTCTTTCATGATTAAGCCTCCTCTACGGTTTCAACCGCTAACGTGTTATCTGCTAATCGATCAACTAATACTTTTGGTAAAACAAGATTTTCCATTTCAGCAGGAACCATATGTTCACGCTTAAATTGTGCAACTTGATTTCCCTGACCATCTTTGATCAAGATCTTGGCATCATGCATCGGCGTTCTTACTCGGAATGAAATCTGTACTGATTTTTCAATCGCATCTTTACGAATCTTTTGTGGAACCAAAGCCCCGACATTGACTGCTTTGGTTTCTAATGTCGTTGCACTTTGTGCTTCTCCATTCTTGACATATTGGCCAGCTGCTTTACCAGCTACTTCACTTTCTGCTGATACAAAGTCTACCAAGTCATGGACATGGACAACATTACCAGCCGCAAAGATACCTGGAATGCTCGTTTCCATATTTTCATAAACAATTGGACCATTGGTTCCACGATCAATGTCAATACCAGCCGTCTTTGACAATTCATTTTCTGGAATCAAACCAACACTCAGTAAGACAGTATCTACATCAAATTCAATTTCTGTACCTGGAACCGGATTACGATCAGGTCCAACTTCTTGAACGATGACCTTGTTGACACGACCATCTTTTCCTTGGATATCTGTAATGGTATGTGCTAAATATAGAGGAATATCAAAGTCATTTAAGCACTGTACGATGTTACGATTCAATCCATTGGAATAAGGCATCAATTCGACACAACCAACAACCTTAGCACCTTCCAAACTCATACGACGAGCCATGATCAAACCAATATCACCAGAACCAAGGATCAATACGCGTTTACCTGGCATATAACCTTCAATGTTGACATAACGTTGTGCCGCACCAGCTGTAAATACACCAGCAGGACGATCACCTGGAATGGCAATGGCACCACGTGTTCTTTCACGACAACCCATTGTCAAGACAATAGCTTTTCCTTGAAGAACCATGTATCCATTTTCTTCATTTGTACAATAGACTTGTTTATCTGGAGTAACTTGAATAACCATTGTATCCAATAGATATTCAATATCGGTTTTCTTTACTTCATCAATATAACGACCTGCATATTCAGGACCGGTTAATTCTTCTTTAAAATGATGCAAACCAAATCCATTATGAATACACTGATTTAAGATACCACCTAATTCTTTATCACGTTCAATGATCAAAACACTTTCAGCACCGTTTTGACGAGCTTGTAAAGCAGCTGCTAAGCCGGCAGGCCCTCCACCAACGACAATTACATCATATTCCTTACGCATTATTGAAGACCTCCCTCTTTTGTATGTCCAAATAAAACTTTTGAACCTTTTTTATCTTTCACCACTTCTTCTTGTGGAATACCTAATTCTCTAGCGATAATTTCTTGAACACGTGGTCCACAGAAACCACCTTGGCAACGTCCCATACCGGCGTTGCAACGACGTTTGATACCATCAATAGAAACAGGAACGATTGGGCGATGCAACGCATCAATGATTTCACCTTCGGTAATGGTTTCACAACGACAAATGACACGACCATAGGCTGGATGTTCTTTGATGAAAGCAACTCTTTCATCATCGCTCATTTCTTTAAAACGATAAACTTTTCGAGTGGTTACAGGGTTTTCTTTGGCTACTGTAAATAACCCTTTGTCTTGCATCATTCTCGTTGTATCAATTGCGATGGCATAAGCACTCGACAATCCAGGTGATTGCATCGCAGCAATCTGATAGAATCCAGCAACTTGTGGATCTTCACCGATGATAAAGTCTCCATGATCTTTCCGACGAGCTCGTAAGCCGGCAAACGTACGAATATTTTCACGGAAATTAATGGAAGGAACCGACTTCATAGAAGCCGCCTTTACATCTGCCAATCCTTGTAAAGTCGTACTGTAATCCCCATCAACAGTTGGGTTTGAGTTAGGACCTACAATCAAGTTGCCATGAACAGTTGGACTCACCAACACACCTTTTCCTGCAGCCGTTGGGCATTGGAAAATTACATGATTGACCAATGTTCCCTGGCTTTTATCCAACAAGTAATATTCACCCTTGTTCGGAACAATTTCATAATCTGGCTTTTTAACCATGCCATATACTTTATCGCATTCAACACCCGCTGCATTCACAACAGTTTTTGCTTCAAAAGTATCCGTATCTGTTTTTACAACGAAGTGATCATCCACTTTTTGAATGGCTTTCACTTCTTCATTTAATTTCACTTCGGCACCATTTTTAACAGCAGTTTCTGCACACGCAATCGCAATATCCCATGGATCCACGATACAAGCTGTTGGTGCATACAAAGCAGCTACTGCATTATCCGCAATATTTGGTTCCATCTCATGTAATTCTTCTTTACCAATGATTCTTTGATCAGGAACTCCATTTTTTACACCACGATCATATAACGTTTGAAGCATTGGCTTTTCTTCTTCACTGAATGCAACAACCAAAGATCCAATGTTTTTCACCCGTACATCTAGATCCTTACATAACTGTGGTGTCACTTTATTTCCCCATACATTATATTTCGCCATCAATGTGCCTTCTTTGGCATCATATCCGGCATGGATAATGGCACTATTTGCTTTGGTCGTACCATCAGCGACATCGTTTTCTTTTTCTAGTAATAATACACTGCCTTCGTACTTACTAAGTTCAAATGCCAATGTTGTACCAGAAACTCCTCCACCAACAATGATTACATCATACATATTCATACCCTTCTTTCTACATCAAAAAAAGAGAGTATACGAAAAACAATTTCTGTTTCATGTATACTCTCTAATCTCATACATTGATTTACTTTTTACAACGTCATTATAATGGGAGGTTTCCCATATGTCAATATATTTCCTGAACATTTTTTTTCAAAGAATGACGCAAAATTATACTCTTTACAATAAATCCGCTAAAACACCGATGTTTTCGATCATGATATCAGGTTGATGCTTGCTCTTTGGTACATCTTCTTCTTTGGTTTCTCCGCTCAATACCAAGATGCTGACAACATCAGAATTATCAGCTACCGCAATATCCGTATACATCCGATCCCCAACGATTGCAATCTCTTCTGGTTTTAATCCCGTTGCCTTCACGATATAATCCAGGGTACGATGGCTCGGTTTGCCAAAGAATTCCGGATATACACCAGTACTTGATTCCACACATCGGGCGATACTACCGCAATCCGGAATGAATTCGCCACCTTCAACCGGACAATTCAAATCGGGATTGATGCCGTAATACGTCTTTCCATGTCGAACAAACGTACATAGCTTCGATAATTTTTCATACGTCAAGGTCGTATCAAAGCCGAGGATAACGACATCCGGATCTTCATCATCCAGTGTCCATCCAGCTTTCTCAAAAGCACGCAACAAAGCAGGCGTACCAACCACATACAACTTGGCACCTGGATGATGTTCATCCAGATATTGCAGGATCACATCGGTCGAGACCATCATCTGTTCCGGCGTGATATCAATACCCATTTTTCCCAATTTTGTTGTATAGGCTTCTAGATCCTTGGAAGAATTATTGGTAAAGAAATAATAATTCCGACCTGTCTCTTCTACTTTATCCAAGAACTTATGCGTATAAGGAAATAAATCATTGCCTAGATAGATCGTTCCATCCATATCCAAAATGAATGTTTTTATGTCCTTCATTCGTTCTTGGATGTCTTTTAAATCGGTCATTGCCATAAATTAAAAAACCTCCATTATTTTTTCAAATCAATTATATAAACCATTATATTTCGTTGTCAATAAATTATTTACTAATTATTTTTATTATTGTAAATATAATTACATTTTCCATATATCTTGACGTGTCGTCGATACCGCAATTGCTCCATTACGTAATGAATTGATCACATCTTCTTTAACTGTCACCAACCCACCACACATGACTGGTACCGTGGAATGCTTTGTGATATAACGAATGATCTTCGGCTGTAAGACACCCGGTAAGATCTCGATCGCATCGGGTTGCACACGCGCATGTGACTGTTTGATGATATTCTGTAAAGCCATGCTATCCAATACAAAATACCGATGAATGGTATATAATCCAATCTTTTTACCATATTGAATCAAATTCAATTTGGTAGTAATGATTCCATCTGCATGAGCTACATTTTTTATATAATCCAACACAGAATCATCATTAGATAAACCATCAATTAAATCAACATGTACAATAGCCATACGACCGCTTAATTTGATTCGTTCCACTAATTTTGGCAAAGAACAAATATTCCCATGTAAAATAAAGATGATTCCTACTTCAGTACGCAATGCTGCTTCCAGTCCAGCCTCATCTTTAATGGCAGCCACAATAGGATTATCTTCAAGTACTTGTATAAAATGTCTGTCCATAAAATTTCACACCTCAAAGATATTGTATCATGAGTTAAAACGATAGCGGGCAATTCCTCCAATATTCGTAGCTGGAATTCCTTTGTTACGTAAACGATACATAGCGATTTCCGCACGGAATCCGTCTAAACAATATACATACCAATGTTTATCGTTATATTTTTGAAAATTATTGATATCCGCCAAAGGAATATTGATGGCACCATCCAAATGTTTCAGATGATACTCTTCAGGAATCCGTACATCCACCAAAATACCATTTGGATCCTGTGAAAATTTTTCAAGGCCTTTATACGGATCTTTTCTTTTCCAATCAAACAACATATCTACCACACTCCAAAAAAAGCGGGAATGCCCCGCTTCAATCACGATTATTTGCCTTGACCATAGTAAGCATTGGGACCATGTTTCCGTTTAAAATGCTTATCCAATAGAACTTGTTGCATGGAATCAATCTGATTGTTTTGTAGAAGCGTTGCCGTTGCATTCATTTTTGCTACTTCTTCTAAAACGACTGAATTTTCAACAGCTTTTTTCGCATCTTTGCCCCATACAAAAGGTCCATGTGAATGAACAAGAACAGCCGGCACTTCATCGGGATCAATTCCTCTTGTTTTGAATTCTTCCACGATTACTTTGCCTGTTTCTAATTCATAATCTCCTTGGATTTCTTCATCGGTCATCTTACGAGTACAAGGAACGGCACCATAGAAATAATCCGCATGCGTTGTTCCCAGTGCTTTGAGATCCAATCCTGCTTGGGCAAAACTCGTTGCCCATTGGGAATGTGTATGCACAACACCACCAATATTTGACCAATTGCGATAAAATTCCAAATGTGTTTCTAAATCACTGCTTGGATTTAAATCGCCTTCGACAATATTACCATCTAAATCGGTTAGAACAATATCATCTAGTTTAAGTTCATCATAAGGAACGCCACTTGGTTTGATCGCAACAATTCCTTTTTCACGATCAATTTGTGAAACATTGCCCCATGTAAAAGTAACCAATCCATAGGCAGGCAATAATTTATTCGCCTCCAAAACCGTTTGTTTGAGATCTTCTAACATAGGCTATTCTCCAATGATCTCATCATAGAAATCATAGAACTTCAACAAACGCATGAACGTTAATCGCTGACGTACATATGGACTTAATTTCAATGTTAATGGACGCAACGATTCTGGCAAAGTCAAATCGGTAATTTTGGTAAAGGCATGTACCTTATTCATCCAACCAATGATTTGTTCAGAACTAGGCAACTCTTCCAAAATAGCAATGATTTCAGCTTCTTTGGATTTTAATAAATCACCATTGATATCCGCCATGATATTTGGCGTATTTTCTTCTAAGATAGAATCCACAAGACTTTCTTTGAAATATTTCTTGATAAAGTCTGTTTCAACGTCCATATGATCTTTAACTGTGTAATTTCCAGATTTGATCTTAGCGAGTGCCTTTTTGTAGACAGCACTAACCATGCAAAGTCCGACACCTACTTTTTCACCATGATAGAAGTCAATTGGTTCGTTGATCGTAGCCATCTCCCATAAGTGTGAGCAATGATGCTCTGCACCTGAAGCAGGACGGGAATTACCAATCATCTGCATAGCCAATCCACTTAACAATAGACCATACATTAAATTTTCATACGCTTCAAAATCACCAGAACCAATACCATCTAAGTTATCGATCAATGCTTTTAGAATGTCTTGTTCCCATTCGACAACAGGCATACTAATATACTCGCCCGTTACCGCATGTGAAATCTTCCAGTCACAAATACTTGTAAACTTACCAATTAAATCGCCAACACCACTGGCTGTCAAACGACTTGGTGCTTTGGAAAAAATTTCACTATCGGCTAATACGAAACAAGGACTAACAGCTGTAAAACTTTTCTTAAAGCCATGCCATGTCATTGCCGCAACAGTGGAAACAAATCCATCCACGGATGCAGCCGTAGGGATCGATAAAAACTGTAGATGATTATTGTAAGCATAATAACGAGTAATATCATGCACCGTACCTGATCCACAAGCAATCAAGAAATCCACGTCTTTATGGTCTTCCATGGCTTTTTCCATAGCACCTACACCATGCTCATCGGCATGTAATCCATTGGGATCTAATTTGATCGTTGTGATGCCAGGAACCAATTCTTCAACTTTTTTACCTGCTGCTTGATAAGTATTGTCATCACAAACCATCGCAATATTTTTATATTGCCCATATTTCTTTTGGAGGATATCAGGCAACTGATTGATTGCACCTTTTTCTATGATGATATCATCTACATAAATCTGCTGATTTCGAGATGCATCACATAATCCTCTCACTTTTTCTATATCAATATTCATAATATTTAGCCCCTTTAATTTTTTCTATTTACTTGCCAATAGATTTTAAAGCATCCATAAAATCTTTAAAGAATTTATCTTCGCCCATACCCGTAATACAAGCAAACGCATTGACACAAGGAATTCCATAATCGCCTCGTGGTAATGGACTGGTATGTGCAATGATATCAAAACGACCCGATTGTGCTAATTGCAATGCTTGTTGCGGTTTGGCTTCTGTAGATGTAACCGAATAACCTTGACCTTGTAAATAATCTTTTAATTTGGAAGCAACCATACTACTTGTTACTGTTCCAGATCCACAAATTGATAAAATTCTAACTGATTTTGCCATAATCATAAAGCCTCCTCGATTTTTCTTTCTTTTTCTTTTATAGCTTGGATAATTTCATCCTCTGTATCTGCTTGATAAATTTCATTTAATACATTCATATCTTGAATGATTGCGATGATTCGCTGCAATTTTTTGATATGTTCTTTTGGATTTTCAATAGCCAACATCATGACTACTTTTACATCGATGATCGTATCCGTTGTCCCCATTTGCACAAAGTGTACGGGCTCATTCAATGTCATGATACCTTCGGCTTCACGGAGAACATTCGCTGCTTCGGTATGAGGAATCGCAATCCCAAATCCATTGATTGCCAAACCTGTTGGATAATCTTTTTCCCTTTTTTTCAGTTCCTCTACATAATTATCTTTACAGAAGCCTTCTTGGATAAATTTACTACCCAATTGTTCAAAAACATCATCGGTTGTTTTGGCATCCGCATGTAATATCATTAATTTCTTATTCAAATCTTCCCAAATCATACGTAGCACCCTTCCTATAAATAAGAGTGTGATTCCTCACACTCTCCTTTAAGCTTCTGCTAAATCCTCTGTTCCTGGAGAACCGGCATTTTTCATAGCCATTTTTTCCAAGTGTGCTTCGATACCTTTTACATGTGTACGATAAACGATATAAGCTACTGCATAAATGACAACAGCCAAACCTATCATAACTGGGTTATTGGACAAGAATGCAAAGAATA
Organism: Absicoccus porci; assembly: GCF_003725415.1. Lineage (GTDB taxonomy): Bacteria > Bacillota_I > Bacilli_A > Erysipelotrichales > Erysipelotrichaceae > Absicoccus > Absicoccus porci. The sequence goes on from NZ_RJQC01000002.1 coordinate 370,074, forward strand.
CTAAGCCAACCAATGGTTTTCCTAAGATATTAAATGAGGTAATCATCGCGGCTCCAGCTGGAATCGCATATCCTGCATCTTTCGCTACTTCGGTAAAGATTGGAGCCGTTGCCGAACACATCAACAAGCCAATGCTAAACCAAATCATACCCGTAACAATGACTTTCGCCATATTTCCATTATAGACAGCAACCAAACCTTCAACCATGTAAGGAATTGCAACTAAGTCAACAACTGGCAATGTTTGGTTTCCTGGTAAGAAGAACGCGATGATGACCATGATAGGCATCAATAATAAACCACAAGTTAATGTAGCTGGTTCACCATATCCAACAGCATCATTTACGGCAATAAACCATTCACGGTCGTTGGTATCACCCATGAATTGACGTGCTCCTTCTGTAATTGGCGCAAACGCTTGGGCAAAGAAACCAGTAATGGATGGGAAAATAGCCATGACAGCAGCCGTAGCAACAGCAGCCGTGAAGATAGAACCCCAAGCTTGCATTGTACCCAGTTTATTGATATTTCCTAATAAACCAATAATGAAACCTAAGATGAAACCGATTGTCATTGGTTCACCTAACCAACCAATTTTTTCTTGGATTGATTGTGGGTTCAGTTTAATTTTATTCATGCCAATCAAATTCAATACAGGATCTAAGACGATGGCAAAGATACCTGGTTCAATATTATGCATTGCGATAATCGTACAGTTTGGATATTGGTAATAATTTGACCAACGATTTGCCAACATATCGGCAACTAATAAACTATATAAGTTACATAAGATCATGCAGGCAATACCTAATGGGAAGTTACCGGTAACGGCAATGACCATAGCACCCCAAACCATGTATGAATAGTTATTCCACAAATCGGATGGTTGGAAACATTTCGTCCATTTGATCAAGAATAATACCGTCTGTAGTAAGATACCTAAACCTAGGTAGATCATACCGGCACTGGTTGAGAACGCAACCAAACTGGTCGCTTGCCATCCAACATCGAAAACCCTTAAGTTAACACCTGTTAAGCCTTTCATGACAACAGACATATTTTGTACCAATGGTGTAATAATTGGTGTAAAAGCACCAACCATCAATGAGATACCTTCCAATGAAACGCCGGCATATAAAGCTGACAAGAATGCTTTTTGCGGTTTCACACGGAAGATCAACGCGATGATACCGATAATGATTGGAACAATGATTGCTGCTCCGAAGTTATCGATCAATGATTTCAAAAATTCAAGAATTACCACTTCACATTTCCTCCTTCTGTAAAGTAACACGTTGCAACTATGTTTCTCTGTTTACGCTTACAATTTAAACGAAAAACTACATTTTCAACAGAGTAGACTTTTTCAAACAATTTTGAAAAAAAATATACCCCTTATTTTTCGTATAATGCCGAATCATTCAATTTCACACCAAATGCTTGTCCCACATCTTTTAATCCCTGCAAAGGAATGCTCTGTCTAGGCACCTTTACAACACTGTGTACTTTTAGCCAAATTTCAGCTGCTTTTTCAATCGTATGCATCAAACCAAACGTCTGATCAAAGTCCGTACCTGAACAAAACATGCCATGATGTGCCCAAATAACTGCATTATAACCATGTTCTTTCATTTCCTGGCTCGTCTTGATGGCAATCTGTTTGCCACCTGGTACCATCCATTCCACAACACCGACGCCTTCTGGAAAAATGACCGGACATTCCGTCATGATTTCCCATAATTCACGAGTAAATACTTCACTTTCCAAAGGTAAAATAAAAGTTAATGCGATAATATTCGGACAATGACAATGATAAATCACACGATTTGCATCTTTTGTCTGTTTAGCTTTCACTTCCATATTCATCAAATGCGTAGGTAATTCACTTGTTGGTTTACCGCCAGCTTCTAATCCCCATAGAATTTGATACTTTTCGCCTGTCTCATCAATTTGAATAATACCAATGGTATGGGTTGGGTCTTTTTGCATATTATGAAAAAACTGCCCTGTACCGCTAATCAAAAAATATTGGTTGGCTAAATAAGGAACGCTAGTTCCAATCGCTAACCATTCATTCGAAACAGTTAGTTCTTCTTTGATGGATCTCACTTCATCATCCTGTAGCCAATACGTAAAATTACCACCATTGCGCTCATGCCAACCCAATGCATCTCCATGCATTGCCATCGCAATATAATCCTGAACAAATTTTGTATCTGTCACTTTCATATGGATCTCCTACAACATATATCGAGTCTTACCTGTTTTTAAAGCTTCTTCTAAATACGCAATCAATAACTCTGGACTTCGAATATATGAATCCACGGTATCGCCACCACGATGGTTCGTGATCGTAATATTATCTAATTTTGTGATTGGATCATTCGCATCCAATGGTTCTTTTGGGAATACATCGATAGCTGCTCCCATAATTTGATGGATTTCTAAACTATGTACCAGTGCATCCATATCGACCAAAACTGCACGAGCCGTATTGATCAAGTAAGAAGTTGGTTTCATTAATGCCAATTCTGGCGCACCAATAATAGGTGGATCATTTGGCCCAATTCGTCCATGTAAAGTCACGATATCGGCTTCTTTTAATAAATCTTCCTTAGAAACAGGGATACAACCAGCTTCTTTAATTTCTTTTTCATCCACAAATGGATCATTGACATAGATTGTTGTATGGAAAGGTTGAAGCAAATCCACCACTAAACGACCAATCGTACCAAACCCAATGATCCCAACACTACTACTTCTCAACTCACGAATTCTTCCTGAATTTGGATAGTTTTCACGCCATTCTCCTTGTTTTAAAGCATAATTTGCGCGAGCTACATTCCGTGTTTCACAAATCATCAAACCAACAACTAATTCAGCAACCGCATGGGCATTATGAGCCGGACAATGAATGATATGGATTCCTTTTGCTTGGGCTTCTTTCACAGCAATGTTTTCTAATCCACCGCGTGCCGAAACAATATATTGTAGATGTTTGGCTTGCTGGATCACTTCTTGACCAATGGGACACAAATGAACAAAGACAACATCGGCTTCCACAACGGCTTTACGAATGTCTTCTGGTAAAGGATAGGCTTCACTTCCTTCGGTTTCAATCTTTCGAATCAAAGCACGTGTTTTTACACGATTCAAATCACCTTTCCATGTAAAACCTTGATACGAATCAAATAGACCAGATTTTTCAATTTCTTTGTGAAATGCTTGTTCATCAACGAACATATCACCAATAGCTACACATTTCATTTTTCTACCTCCAAATGTTCTTTTTGCACATTCAGAATAGATAGAATTCCCTTTTATTCCCTAATTTTTTCCATCGTTTTGTTCAAATTTCAATCTTTTTAACAAAAAATTGTTTCTTTCGAACATTTTTCGTAAGATAAAAATATGAAGAAACAACAACGCCAACAAGCCATTATTGATTTGCTCAAACAAAATGATTCCGTTCGTGTATCAACCATCAGTCAAAAATTTAAGATTGTGCCTATGACGGTGCGTCGCGATTTATCGGAACTCGAAAAAAAAGGCATCCTCATACGGACGCATGGAGGAGCCGTTTTAAAGTCAAAACAAACGTATGATACTTCAACAACGATCTACAAACGATTAAAAGTAAATACGAAAATCAAACGTCAAATTGCCCAAAAAGCCCTCACCCAATTAAAAGCCAATGATCACATTTTCATTGCGACCGGATCCACCATTGAGCTCTTTGCCGAAGCCATTGGTGACGATATTCCTTTGACCGTAGTCACAAACTCAATCAATGTGGTCTTACGGCTCTCGCAAAAGAAAAATATAAAAATTTACCTTTTAGGCGGAGAACTTCGCGAAAAATCCATGTCAATGACCGGTCCCATCGCGATCGAAATCCTAAAATATTGTCCAATTGATAAAGCGTTTATCGGCATCAATGCAATTGATGCACAAGGCCATATTTATACATCCAGTGTGGTTGAAACCCAACTATTGGAATATCTATCCACTACCATTCCTTCCCTATATGTACTAGCGGATGCATCCAAGTTGGACAAGATCGACTTTGTGAAAGTTCATCTACAATCACCTTATACATTGATCACCAATACCATTCCCGTTTCTTTAAAAGCGAATTATTTGGAACATGGCATCAATATTATCTAAAGCATTTCTTCGTAATCGCGAATAACCGAATAGATTTCATCTGGACTTTCTGATTGATCCAAACTTTGAATAAACTCCGGATTTGCCAACAAATTCATTAAATGAAACATTGGTTTTAAATGACTATCCTTATCAACGGTGGATAAACAAAAGACATAACGGACGGCTTTATCCCCAAAAAATACCGCTTTTTTCAAACGAATTAAATACATACCCAATTGGTAACCGCCCATATAAGGCGATGCATGAGGTACAGCCACACCTTGCGCTAAAACAATGTAAGGTCCATCTTCTTCAACATTTACGATCATTTGATCAATATACACTTCATTGATATATTTTTCTGCCAATAACACGCATGCACTTTTGCGAATCGCATCTTGCCAGTCATCAGCTTCTACATCAACTTCAATATGTCCTTTCAATAAATACGCTAAAATCGCTTGAATATTCTGATGGGAATCGGGATATACGAATTGACGCAAAACACTAATGATATTTTTATAAATCGTTTCTTTATTCAATGGTGATTCCTGGATCTCATTGGCTAATTGAATCTGTAACTTACGAAAGTTCTCATCAATATCTGAATGTTTCTTCTTTGATTTAATGTGTTCAATACGATCACCCAAAACAATACATTCTTCATCATTCAAATCGGGTGTAACTAAAATACTTTCACAACGGTTTTCCTGAATAGGAACGGTTGTTAGGATCAAATCCACATTATTGACATCATATGTTGATAGAGCATGTTGCGGAATCACACTAACAATATTGAAGTTAAAAAATCTTCGTAACTTCGAAACCAAGAAAGTTACTTCACCTAATCCTGTATCACTCACCAATAAAACCGAAATCGAATTCTTATGTTCACGGCTTCTTTCAATGGCTGCCTGCACATGGATCGTTATATACGCAATCTCTTCTTCCGAGATCTTACGTCCTGCCACTTCTTCTAAAGGACCAATATTCTGCTGGATGGCTTGAACAACTTGCGGATTATTTTGAATCACCGTCTGTAGTAATCCTCTGTCAATATTTGTATTGACTTGGATATCTTGAAAAGTGGATTGAAGATGATTGACTAAATTTTGATAAAATTGGAAATCATTTTTAATATTCACATGAATATCTTGATTGACATGATCAATAAATTCTTTCGCAATGATTTGAATACGCATGAGCTGATCATCGATATCATTTCGTTTTATATACTTTAAATTATATAAAATGTCACTTAGTAAATATTTTTCAGTAAGCATCATTTTAATGCCATATGTGCTAGTGATCACATCCAAAATATGATTCGCCAATGTTGACATGGATGGATGTTGCAAAACATAATCAATTTCAACACTTCGGCCTTTATTGATTTCCCGCATCATGATATTTAGATATTGCAGTAATTCCGAAAAGGAACGATCGGTCAAAAACATCTTAAATCGCAATTCATTATCTTGAATGATTTGTCCTAAGATTTTGATATCGGTTTTGGATAATTGATTTTTGGTTTGGCCTTCATAATAATCCAACGCTTTCATTTGATTGGATATATTCATCAAGACAACCCGACGATTACTTTCCTTTCCCACAATTTGTAGACCTTTGGACAAAGGCACGATTTCTAAGCCATACGGCATGATGATCTTTCGCGTATTATTGACATCGTGAATGATTGTCGATCGCGATACCAAAAGAACATCTGCTAGTTCTTGTAAAGTCATCGTATCGGTTGCTTCCAGCAACAAATATGCAATCATCTCGGCGCGTTCATTTTTATTTAATTTAAATGAATAAAAATCATTATTTTGTAGCACCTGTTCAATTTCTTCATGATTGGCCAAAAATGTAATATTTCCATCTTCATCCATCAATAAAGAAGGTAAATGCTTATTTGTGAAAAAACGAGAGATTGCATCCAGATCATATCGAATGGTTCGTTCCGAAACATGGAAGTGATCAATCAAACGATCTAATGAGCATTTCCTATTATATTTTTGACATTCCTCAATATATAAAATAATTTCTCTATGTCGTTTATTCATGATAATCCCCCTAATTTACTATAACACCATAAAAATTAGCATCGAGTATGAATATTTGCAAAAATTTTCGCAAAAAATTGAATATCTGCACATTTAATTATGCAGTATACTGAAAAAAAGAAAGAAGGATACACATGGAGTTTAAACAATACATCAATAAGCGAAATAAACCCGTGTTCATGTATATCCACGGTGAATGCTTATCAACATTTAGTTTTAAAATTGAAACAAAGGAATTAAAAAAAGATTTTACTGTTATTTTGCCTATCATAGGAAATGATTTTAAAGACATCGAAAGTGCGGCTGATGAAATCATTGCCTTTATTGATAAAAAATACAAAGGTCATATTGCTGTCCTATCGGGATTTTCATTAGGTGGTCAAATTGCCATCAACATTTTAAGTAAACGTCCTGACTTTTGTGATCATGCCATAATAGAAGAAGCACGCATGGAACCAATGAAAATTCGGAATTGGTCCGATCTAGTAGCCGTTTATGCCAATCCACTCGCCCAAAATAAACTTTTCAATTCATTCATGTATTATACAAAATTCAATAAAGATTTCGCTGAAAAAGAATACTATCAAAACTTTAAACAATTATCCAAAGATACCGTCAAAAACCAATTAGAAGCTACGTATTCTTTTACCATGCCAGAAAACTTAAATCAGGTAACTTGTCAAATGGCTATAATGGTTGGTCAACGTGTTCGTAAAGCCTATAAACATAGTGCAGATTTACTTCATGAACAAGTCCCAAACAGTCATATTTTCATGTTGATGAACTACACACACGGTGATTTTAGCTTAGGTCATCCTGAAGAATTTATTCGATTTGTGAAGTCGTGGATCCAGAAAAAAGACAAACAACAACGTAAAGCAGCCGTCAAAGAACAACCAGCTGATGAAGGTATTTATATGCCCAATTGGAAGCATATCCTCCTACGTCTGAAAGAAAAACGGCAGAAACAAAAACAACTTAGTGAGAGAGTGTAATCTAAACTGTGTAAGTTAGTTAGATGCGTACGGCTAACTAATGAACACAGTTTTTATTATGCCTATCTCATGATATGGTTGAAGGAGAAAAANAGAGAGTGTAATCTAAACTGTGTAAGTTAGTTAGATGCGTACGGCTAACTAATGAACACAGTTTTTATTATGCCTATCTCATGATATGGTTGAAGGAGAAAAAGGAAAATGAATGAAATGAGTAAAATTAAAAGAAATCCCGCCGCTGTCAAGATTGCCAATGAAATCCTTAAAGAATATGACTGTGATTCATTAACCGATATGCAGGATGCTCTCAAAGAAATCTTTGGTCCATTGTTTGAAGGCATGCTTCAGGGGGAAATGGACAATCATCTTGGTTATAAATCCAATTCAAAAGAGCCAAAATCTACAAAGAACAGAAGAAATGGTTCCAATCCCAAAACTTTAAAAACCACAATGGGAGAAGTAGAAATCAATGCGCCAAGAGACAGGAATGGATCCTTCGAACCAGTCATTGTTCCCAAACGATCAAAGGATGTTTCCGATATCGAAGGAAAGGTATTATCCATGTATGCACGTGGAATGTCACAACGGGATATCTCATCAACGATCGAGGATATTTATGGTTTTAAAGTATCCCATGATATGATCTCGGATATAACCAATGCTATCCTTCCGGAAGTGGAAGAATGGCAGAACAGACCGCTCAAAAAATGTTACCCATTTGTTTTTGTCGACTGTATGTATGTTTCTGTCAGAAACGATTATGAAGCCAAAGAAGAAGCCGTTTATGTGATTCTTGGGTATGACCTGCAGGGACAAAAGGAAATTCTTGGTTTGTGGATGGATTCCACGGAATCAAAGAACTACTGGATGCAGGTATTTGATGAGATCAAGGCACGAGGAGTCGAAGATATCTTTTTCATTTCTATGGATGGCGTATCCGGTCTTGAATCGGGTGCCAAAGCTATTTTCCCCGGAGTTGTCGTACAAAGATGTATCGTTCATCTGATTCGGAACTCCATCCGATATGTACCAACCAAGGACTACAAAAAATTCACTGCCGATCTTAAAAAAGTATATGGAGCCTCTTCACTAAAAGCAGCTAAGACTGCGTTCGACACATTCTGCGACAACTGGAAACAATATCCTGGAGCGATCGAAGTATGGAAAAGGAATTTCCTTCATGTAGAACAGCTGTTTGATTATGGATCTGCTGTTCGAAAAGTCATGTATACGACAAATGCGATCGAATCGGTAAATTCCTCCTTTCGAAAAGTGACGAAAAAAGGGTCATTTCCAAATCATGAAGCTGTATTCAAGCTGCTCTATTTACGGGTGAAGGAACTACAGAAAAAATGGGACAAAGGACATTTGAATAATTGGTCGATGGTATTGAATCAATTGTTGGTCAACGATCAGTTTAAGGATCGTATCGAAAAGTACATTCAATACTGAATCTTGAAATGATATATATTCCAATTTCCTTGTTTACAATGAGACTCCGCCCCTAAGAACCCGAAAAAACGGCCAGTCAAAAAAATCAATTTTCAGCTGGCCGTTTTAAGCATACCTTAGGGTCGATCATTATAAACAAGTTTTCTCGGCATAAAACATCATTTTAAAAACAAGATCGAGAACTTATCAAAATCGACTATAAAATATTAAATACACACTTTTCTTGACAAACCCCTTAGTGAACCCGTTAGTTAATTTTTTCTTTCTATCTTCTATCTCAAAAGGCCGATGGAATTTTTTCCATCGGCCCTTTTGTATGTCTTATTCCGGATGATATCCTGCTTCGGTAATGGCTTGCATAGATTTTGTGAATGCTTCTCGATTGGATGAAAAGGTTACTGTTTTGTTGTCTAGATCCACATGGACATTCGATACACCATCCACACCTTCAACTGCTTTTTTGATGGTGGCTACACAATGCTTACACATCATATCCGGTACTTGAATGGAATGTTTTGTATCAGCTCCTTTCCAGCCAACAGGTTCATACCCTGCATCACTGACTGCTTGTTTCAATTCCACTAAACTTGTTCCTTCTGCCATTTTGATTACAGCTGTACCCGATGTAATATTTACATCTGCTTCCTTTACACCCGGTACACGAACCAATGCATGATGAACCGTTGCCGCACAATGGTTACAAGCCATTCCTTCAATCAACATCGTTTTCTCAATGATTTTTTCATTCGTTTCTTCTACGTTCTTTTTCTTTTTACTAAATAGTCCCATAACTATGCCTCCTTGACTGTATATCCTGCGTTTTCAACCGCTGCTTTTAACGCATCGATCTTTGTTTCTTTTTTCATTGTCACTTCGGCTTGTGCCTTATCTAGATCCACATGTACACTATCTACACCAGCTACAGATGCTAATGCATCATTGACTCGCTTTACACAATGTTCACACATCATACCTTCAACTGGTAATACAACCGTCTCTGTTGAGCGTTCGATAGATACAGGTTCATACCCTGCATTCGTAATAGCTTCCTTTAATTGGTCATCACTGACTGTCGAATTTACTTCAAAATCCGCTTTATTCTCTTCGACATTGACTTGTACATGAGATACCCCATCGATATTCTCTAAAGCCTGGGTTACTCTGGCTTTACAATGATCACACATCATACCATTGATAGACATGGTCACTGGATCACCATGTTCTTCTGGTTGTGGTTTTGCTTCTTCCACAACAACGTCGGCTGATACCTTTGGTTTTGGTGTCTCTTCTTGCTGAGCAACAATCTTCTCTTTAAAGAAGCGTAAACGCCAAGCATTTGTACATACACAAATGGAACTTAAAGACATCGCTAAGGCACCAATCATTGGACTCATGGTCCAACCGGTCAATCCCATGGCAGCTGGGATACAAATCGCATTATAGAAGAATGCCCAGAATAAGTTTTGATGTACATTGCGAATCGTTGCTTTGGAAAGATCAATAGCTGTATTGACATCCAATAAACTATTCTTCATTAAGATCACATCGGCAGAATCCATCGCAATATCGGTTCCTGCTCCAATCGCAATACCAACATCCGCACGAACCAAAGCCGGTGCATCATTGATACCATCACCAACCATGGCTACAAATTTTCCTTGATCATGTAACTGACGAACTTTTTCTTCCTTATCTTGCGGCAAGACATCACTGATGACTTCATCGACACCTAAGCGTTTGGCCACCGCTTGTGCCGTTTGCTTATTATCACCCGTCAACATGACCACATGAATGCCTTTTTCTTTAAAGGCTTGGATAGCTTGTAAAGATGTGGTACGAACCGTATCGGCTACAGCTAAAATACCTAAGACAACATCATCATTAGCCAGGATCATTGGTGTTTTTCCTTCATTCGCTAATGTGGAGAGGGAAGAGGAGACTTGATCATCAAATGCGATATTTTCTTCTTTCATGAAAGCAGCATTTCCAATCAAATATAATTTTCCATTGATTGTTCCTTTTACGCCACGACCTGTTACATTCACAAAATTGGTAACGGTATCCAAAGATAAGCCTTTATCTTTAGCTGCTTGAACAATGGCTTGTCCCAATGGATGCATGGAACCATTTTCAATCGAAGCACTCACTTGTAGTAATTCTTCATCACTATAATCCGAGAAATTCTTTAAATCCTGTAACGTTGGTTTTCCTTCGGTGATCGTTCCGGTTTTATCCAACACGATCGTATCAATATTATGAAGATTTTCCAAGCTAACAGCTGATTTCAACAAAATCCCATAACGCGCTGCTTTTTCAGTACCAACCATAATGGCCATTGGCGTTGCTAATCCCAATGCACAAGGACAACTAATGACTAATACGCTAATGCCATTGTTTAATGCATGTTGGAAATCACCAGAATAAATCATCCATCCGACAAAGGTCAAAAGTGCAATACCCATGACAATAGGCACAAAAATTCCAGCCACCTTATCGGCAATACGAGCAATGGGAGCTTTTGACGTCCCCGCTTCATCAACCAAACGCACAATTTGCGCTAAAGTCGTATCATCACCGACACGATTGGCTCGAAATTGGAATATCCCATTTTCATTGATCGTAGCAGAAATGACATCGTCACCCACTTGTTTTTCAACAGGAATACTTTCACCAGTGATTGCGCTTTGATCCAAATAACCAACACCTTGTGTGATCGTACCATCTACCGGTACACGCTGGCCTGGTTTCATGACAACAATATCACCCGCTACAATGGATTCACTCGCTACTTCGACTTCTTGGCCATTGCGAATGACCGTGGCATTCTTAGGTGTTAGATCCATCAATTTACCTAGCGCATCGCCTGTCTTGGCTTTGGATTTTGATTCCAAATATTTCCCAATTGAAACCAACGTCAAGATCATGGCCGAAGAATCAAAATACAACGAATGATGGGCTTGATGGACCATCATCATTTGTCCATGTCCTAAACCATAAGCCATGATAAATGTCATCGCTAAGGCATAAATATAACTAGCACTCGATCCCAACGCAACCAAGGTATCCATATTCGGGGCTCGTCGAATCAATCCTTTGAACCCATCGATATAAAAATGTCGTTGAATAAAAATGACATAAGTTGCCAATAAAGCTTGGATGATCGTACTGATCATCGCATTTTGTTCACCGGATAAAATGGCAGGCATAGGCAGATGCAACATTTCTCCCATCGCAATATACATCAACACGATCATCAATATGATGGATTGGATCAAACGTTGTTTCGCTGCTTTACTTTCCGCTTCCACACGTGCTTGTCTAGCTTCCCAATCGGACTTCATCGAAGACTTTCCAACTTCTTTTTGTACTTTGGGACTCGCTCCATAGCCGATATGTGCTACCGCATCACAAATCTGTTTCTCATTTACGATCGATTCATCATAATCCACATTCATTCGATTGGCTAACAATGAAACATCGACATCGTTTACACCATCTAACTTGGCAACGGCCTTTGTGACATTGGCTTGACAGGCAGCACAACTCATCCCCGTAACATCAAAAACCTCTTTCATATCATCACTTCCTTATTTTAAACGCTTTACTAAATTCATGACCTCTTCCATAATGTCGGTATTCCCTTCTTTGACATCTTCAGTTACACATGTTTCCAAATGCTCCTGAAGAATCGTATATCCAAACGATTGTAACGCTTTTTCCACCGCCGCAATTTGGATCAAGACATCCCCGCAATACCGATTATCTTCCAACATCGATTCAATCCCATTCAATTGACCGATGATTCGATGAATCCGATTTTTTAATTGTTTTAATTCCGCATCGGAACGCGGTACATGTTTATGTTTTGGTTCGCAACAACTCATGGTTATACCTCCCCTGTGTACGCATATATTATACCCAGTGGGGGTATAAGTCAAACAAAATAAAAAAAGACCCTTGCGGATCTTATAAAAAATACAACAACATCGCCACATAGGCACAGGTCTTTGGCAACATCAACATCCCAATCATTGGATGTTTCTTGGACCATAACGTTACGGGTAAGTAACAACCAAAGGAAATCAAAATGGATACCACCATATATACATTGGCTACCTTCGCAAACAAATACACAACCAATAATCCCGTAATCAGAAAAACACCATTTCTAAGCAAGGATAAATACATCGATGCATCGGATTCTCCCCATTTGTTTTGAGGCAATAAACAAATCAAAATACGAATAATAGCCGTGATCCAAATCAAAAAAACAATGCCATTCGATATTGAAACAGAATATGTTTCTTTCCAAATATAATATAGAAGAATATAAAATACCGTCATAGTGATGGATGAAATTTGTAGGCCTCGATTCATTCTTTGTTTTACTGTTTCGGTTGGTTCTTTCAATAAGCTCTGCATCCGTGGCACCAAATGAAAAGCATCACCGAAACAAAGAACCCAAGCCCAAATGGCACATAATACCTGTCCATGAGAAAGAAACAAAATACCAGCAATCAAGGCAAAACATAAATACACACCATCAAATACAACTTCAAATTTTTGTGGTTTCATCTTTATCCCTCATCTTTAATAGTTGGTTTTTGTCCATTGACTGTATGAATGGATGCATAATGCGTATGCGATAGACATTCAAACGTGACCGTATCCCCTTTTTTTAGACCATTTGTATCGCCACGATATGTGATACCATCCACTTTAAAATCCGTACCCGTAACGGATTGTACCGTACCCTTTCTTTCTTCATAATTTTGCTTAAAGGCTTGTGGCATATCAAACAAATAATTGTGCATAAAAATCACTTCTAAGACCAACGCACATCCAAAGACAATTGGATATACGCGTTTGGCTTTCCTGAAAAAAATCAACAAAAGCACTAACACCACAAATACGATCAAATAAATCGTTAAATACAACATATATCGATGCAACATACACATCCCCCTTAAATTACGGAACCAATGATTTCATGTTCCTGCTTTTCTAAATACGTAATAGTTTGTGTTAAAGATGGCTTTTTCTTTAACCAAGCTAAATCACCTTGAATCCACTCATATACTTTTTCATCTTGATGAATCTCGCATACTTCTTCCAATACATCTTGATCCACATACGAAAGTGCCAAACTAATAGCGAAACAAAGATAGACTGGTTGGATCTCATTTTCTAAACACAGGCGCATCGCCCCTACCAACCGATCCTTTGGTTTGATCTTTCGCATCAGATCACGAGCTACACGAGCCACCGTATCTTTTAATGCCACATTTTGAAAACGATACAATAAATCATTCATATGATCTTGAAGTTTGGCATAAGAAACACCATATGCTCCTGCTAGAGCCATCGCACTTTCTGCCATACAATTCTTAACGATCCATTGAATCGATATGTCACTCGCCGCTTCTGAAATATAGGTGAACCCTTCATACATACCCAATAAAGCCGTCGTGAAATGTGCCATATTATGCACAAACAATTTGCGTTCTACAAAATATTGAAATGGTGCATACGGAATAATCTGAGAAGCATCTGTCCACTTGGTTTTGATAGCCGCTTTATTAACTGGTAAAAATTCATACGCCTCTTGTCGAACCGCTAAAGGTGAAGTTGCTTCCTCAAAGTTATTAGCCGGAGGCACCATCTTCCCAATCGACGTTTCGACAAAGCCAACCAACGTATCCCATTTTGGATCCTCCATATATTGGGCAACCGCATCATGAAAAATACGATCCGCATCGTTTAAATTCTCACAAATCAAGATATCCAATGGCACATTTCCACGTGTTTCCCATCGATATTTCAATCCCTTTGCCACCAATGGAGCAACTTTTGGTAGAATATTCGCACCCAAAGCCGTAGCCATCAAATCAGCCGAAGCAATGGCCTCACAAACGGCTTGTTCATCTTTTCCATCCACAGCTTTCACATGTTGGATCGTGATAGTCTGCGTTTGTTCACCAACAATTACTTGATCATATTGATGATACGTATTCAATAAACGTACCACTTCTTCATTGACATCAATAAATGTCACTTCATATCCCAATTTTGAAAACAAAGCACCGATAAATCCGCGACCAATGCTTCCTGCACCATACATCACAAATTGTTTCATTTTATTCTCCTGCTTCAATCTTTGATTTTGTCCACTGATCAATATATGCTTTTAATTCCTTCAAATAGGAAGAAAATTGTACTTCTTTTTGTCCATACGTATATTGAAGATCATATTCCAATGGTAACCACGTTTGAATCGAACTTTCATTATGTGAAATCACCGCTTCTAATTTATCCAATGCCTTATATAATTTCGCTTCTATCGTTTCTTGTGCTGCCATTTCAACAATCAAGTCTTCAAACATTTGTTTCTCTTTTTCAGGAAACGTATCGATCCAAGCTTGATACTGATCATCTTCCACTCGTCGATCATCATCTGTTTTTTGAAAAGTCGGAATATCGCCGGTAAATACCTCACCAAGATCGTGAATCAAACACATCCGAATGACCTTATTCATATCGCAATCGAATGCATCTTCTAGAAGCATAGCCATCAAAGCCAATCGCCAACTGTGTTCCGCTACACTTTCTTGTCGGCCATTTTTCAAGAAACAATGACGCGTAGTTGTCTTCAAACGACCCGCAACTTCTAAAATGGAAATCAATTCTTCTGGTTTCATCGTGGTTGCACCAAAGAAAGCTGAACCTTTCCCTTCTCTTCATCGATATGATAGACCCATACCGTTACAATATCACCAACTGATACAATTTCACTTGGATGATTGACTCGATGATGTGCCATCTTTGAAATATGAACCAAACCATCTTCATGTAAACCAATATCCACAAAAGCACCAAAGTCAACCACATTGCGTACAACACCTTCCAATTGATCACCGACATGAAGGTCTTCCATGGTCAATACATCTTTTTTTAAGATGGGACCTGCACTGTTTTCACGATAATCTCGCAAAGGCTGCATGATGGCTTCACAAATATCACGAATCGTATAGTCATCCCCTTTATATAAGGAATCATTCGCCTTTTCAATGGCTGCTTTCGCTTTGGGTGTACCCATATCCGATGTAGTTAATTTCAATTGTTTCAACAATTGACGAGCCAACGCATACGATTCTGGATGGATACTCGTACGATCCAATGGTTCATCTCCCGATTCAATACGCAAGAAACCTGCACTTTGTTCAAAGGATTTTGGACCAATCTTCGGAATCTTTTTGATCTGATTGCGATTGGTGATCCATCCATTTTCTTCCCGATACGAAACAATGCTTTGCGCCATCGCACGGGATAAACCCGACACATTTTCCAATAAAGATACACTTGCTGTATTGATATTTACACCGACACGATTGACTGCTTTTTCGACCACAAAATGCAGTCGTTCTTTTAATTCTTTTTGGGGCAGATCATGTTGATACTGACCAACACCAATGGATTGTGGATCGATCTTGATCAATTCCGACAAGGGATCCAATAAACGACGTGCAATGGAAATGGCACTACGTTGTTCGACATGTAAATC
Source organism: Absicoccus porci (assembly GCF_003725415.1). Classification (GTDB taxonomy): domain Bacteria; phylum Bacillota_I; class Bacilli_A; order Erysipelotrichales; family Erysipelotrichaceae; genus Absicoccus; species Absicoccus porci. The sequence continues at coordinate 386,297 of NZ_RJQC01000002.1, forward strand.
AGGAAATTCCGCAATGGCTAACTTCGATGCACTATATACACTCGCTCCAGCTTCGGAAACAATCGAATACACAACTGGCAAATGATATTCTTTGATCACATCAGCTACAAAGGCTTCACTTTCTCTAGAAGCGGTCCCATTGCCAATGGCGACAATATCTACATGATAATCCGTACATAACTGTACAAATTTACGTTTGGCTTCCGCTATTTTTTGATTGGGTTTATGTGGATAAATCACATCGACACATAAAGCCTTTCCAGAAGGATCAATAATAGCCAATTTACAACCTGTTCGGAATGCTGGATCAAATCCCATGATGGTCTTATCTTTTAATGGGGCTTGCAACAATAACTTCTCTAAATTCATCGAAAAAACATCCATCGAACTCTTTTGTGCTCGTTCCGTTAATTGGGAACGAACCAAACGCTCCAAAGAAGGAATGGCCAATCGTTTTAAGCTATCTTGAACGGCTTGATCGATATAGGTTGCACAAGGATTGTTGCGATAACGAATAAAGTGACGATGAGCCCAGTTATGTAAATAGTCTTCGTTACAAGTGACATGTACCGTAATGACTTTTTCTTTTTCGGCTCGATTGATGGCCATGATTTGATGATTGGCTACCCGATCTACCCGACAAGAAAAATCATAATACATACGATAGATCTTTTTCTCATCTTCAGCATCTTTTTTGATTTGCGTTTCGATACGACCATATTTCATCATAGAAGTAAAGATCGTATCACGAAGGGCACTATCTTCACTGAATTGTTGAGCCAAAATATCCATGGCACCTTGTAGAGCAGCTTGTCGATCGGTAACGTCTTCGTTTAGATAAGCATCGATATCTTCTTCTTTCCAATCTCTTGGACAAGACAAGATTCGTTCGGCCAATGGTTTCAAACCATGTGAGATGGCAATTCCCGCACGTGTTTTTTTCTTTTGTTTGTAGGGACGATAGATTTCTTCAATTTCGGCTAATTTGGTACAAGCCATGACCGAAGCTTTGATTTCAGGAGTTAATGAACCTACTGTCTCAATGCGATGTAAGACTTCTTCTTTGCGCTTTTCGACATTTTGTCGATACGTATATTGTTCTTCGATGACACGAATTTGTTCTTCATCCAAGTTACCTGTTCTTTCCTTTCGATATCGGGCGATAAAAGGTACGGTACTTCCTTCTTCCAGTAAAGTTAAAACGGCTTCAACTTGTTTGGGTTGGATACCCAATTGGGAAGCAATCGTACCAATAATTTCTATATCCATATTCTATTCTCCATTTTCTGCACTTTATTATATAATAATTCCAGGTGATTTTATGTTTTTATTTTATGGTCCCAGGATCTTACTCTTAGCAGCGGTTTTACCCGCTATTTATTTATTAATCAAAGTGTATCAATTGGATCGCATGGAAAGAGAACCGGTTGATTTAATTGTGAAATTAGTCATCTATGGAATGATTGCGACGGCTTTGGCTGCCTTGATTGAAGATGCACTAATGGATAAAGCCACTTCAAATTTTGTTGCCTATTTTGGTGTAGTGGGTTGTACCGAAGAAGGATTGAAATATCTATTTGTGAATCACGGAACTTGGAAATCACGTGAATTTAATTGTCTATTTGATGGCATTGTCTATTGTATTTCCGTTTCTTTAGGATTTGCGTTGATGGAAAATATTCTCTATGTCTTCAATTATGGTTTAAGTGTAGCTTGGGTGCGTGCTATTACAGCGATTCCTGGCCATGCTTGTTTCGGCATCTTCATGGGTGTTTGGTACGGTATGGCAAAGAAAGCACAAGATCGTGCACAATATGGCAGATCTACTCTCTATCGCATCATGGCATTCATCATTCCGGTATTGATCCATGGCACCTATGATTATCTAGCTACATCAGATAACTATTGGTTCTTCTTATTTATTGTCCTACTTTTCTTTGTGAGTTATCGTTTGGTCATTCACCAATCCAATAATGATCAATATATTTAAAAAGTTTTGAAGTTTGACATTCAAAACTTTTATATCGTGATATGAAAAGGCTTTTAGGATCGCATAGCTCCTTTTTAGTTAGAAGGATACTTCTTATTTTTCTTTTCCATAGGTGTGAAAATCAAATACATCTTCTCGCCCTAAGATTTGTGACCATCGTGCAGATATCATTTTGGCATATCGAAAAGTCTTCCAAGCCATAGGAACCGAATGCATATGCATCATTACACTCAATAAGAATCGTTTGATGATCTTGTGTGACACCAATATCCATGGTACAAGCCATAGGGCGTTTGTCCCAACTTCGAAAATCATTCATCATTTGATCCAAGACAGTTGGATCATAGGTATAATGATAATCTCCTTTATACGGCCGGATATCGTAAATTTCATCATAATAGATGAAACACCGCCACTCACGACGAATATCCAATGCTTCACTACATAGTACATCATAGTCTTCACTATAGTTCCCACAACCAACAAGATCTCGTATCGAATGAATCACTTTTCCAGTAAAAGATTTGGCTTTGATTGGTTTTACAAACCAGCCAGCTGACCATTTTTCGGGATGAGTTGCGATTGAATTGATCGTATCCTTCCAAATGTTTCTTCCTAAATACGCTTTTAGACAAACTGGATAGTCTTCTACATGTACATTATCATAACCAAATTTATGAAATATCATTTCGGATTGCGCAATATAATCAATTACGATATCTTCTTTGTGACCATATCGTATATATCATCCAAGATTCGGTAAGGCACGATTTCAGCCCCTAATTACTAAATCCATAGATTGCTTTTGTAAAGTTTTCGCTATGTCCAATCAATAAACCGGAGTTAGGATTGATTTTACATTTGACATACACTTTCATATTTTCATGCCCTTTCTCTAAATTTCCTTAATCATAACATATCTAAAACAGCCATCGATCACATGATCCTAACTTTAGCCATCTCTATACTGCCCTTTCCATTCAAAAAAGTTGCCTCCAATCTATTGGATAGCAACTTATGTGTTGATTTATTTTAAGCGAATCATATCTTTATGGATGGACTGCAGATCTTTAGCACCACACATCTCCATCGTATCTTTTAATTCGGATCCTAACTTATCAACCAAGGCTTGAATTCCTTCTTCTTGGGCACCATATACCATATTGACAAATGGACGAGCAATCAATACACCATCAGCCCCTAAAGCCAGGGCACGGAATACATCCACTCCGGTACGAATGCCACCATCTACTAAGATAGGAATACGACCATCGATGGCACGCACAATTTCTGGCAATACTTCTGCCGTTGGGGCACAACCATCCAATACACGACCTCCATGATTGGATACCACAATGGCACTGGCACCAGCACGCCATGCTTTATATGCCCCTTTCACTGTCATAATGCCTTTAACAATAAATGGCATGGGCGTTTTTTCAATGATGGCTTGTAGTTCTTTTTCCGTCTTTCGACCGGCTGGCGGTACAATTCCTTTCAAGAAAGGTAAACCAGCTGCATCTACATCCATGGCCACCGCAAAGGCACCGGCTTCTTTGACCATTTCTAATTTTTCTAGATAAACTTGTTCATTCCATGGCTTGATTGTTGGAATACCAATACCCTCATTTTCCTTGATGCTTTGACAAGCTACCTTCATCGTATCGGCATTCATTCCATCGCCGGTAAACGCAGCAATCCCCGCTTGATGACAGCCGCGAACCAAAATATGATTGTAGACTTGATCATCGTATTTATCACCATAATGCAATTCAACATGACCAACCGGACCGGCAAAAATTGGGTATTGGAACGTTTTTCCAAAGAGAGAGAATGTGGTATCCGCCTCCACATTCTCACATAACGTATCCATATTTAATTCAATGTTTTGCCAAGCATCATAATTATGAATGGCTACTGTACCTGTGCCTTTCGCACCAGGTCCAGGCATGGTATTCCCACAAGCTCTCCCGTTACAAATTGGACAAGACTTACAGTTGGGTCCCATTTGGGTGCGTGCTTTTTTTAAAACATCTTCTACTTTCATAAACAACCTCTATTCTGCATTGGAAGCAATGACTTTGATATCGCTCCATAACTCCGCAATGACTTTCCGTGTTTTGGCATCATAACCAAACACTTCATCTTTTGGATACTTGGTTCGAGGTGTATACGCATTTATGCCTTTATAAGTCGTTTTCGCTAATTTATTTTCTACCTTGATATTCGGTGAGGTATAACCCACAAATTCTGAATTCTTCTTTGCTTCAGAATAGGTAGTCACAAACTTCATGAATTCCATGGCCAGTTTTGGATGACTCGCATTTTTCGGAATGACCATCGCATCTGTCCAAATGTTAGTTCCTTCCTTTGGCATAAAGAAGCCCATATTCTTATTTTCACTCATGATATAGGCTGCATCGCCTGAATATACCAATCCCAGTGCTTTTCGGGCATTGGCCATATTGTCAATGATCTCATCTGTGACAATTTCTGGTTCCATAGTCGTTACACATTGACTTAACCAATCCTTGGCTTGATTTAACTGCGACGTATCTTTGGTGTTCATGGAATAACCCAACGCTTTCAATGCCATCATGACCGAATCTCGTTCCGAATCATAGAGGTAAATATCACCTTTATACTTCGTATCTAAGAAGATATTATACCCTTCTGTTTCTAAGTCTTCTAGACTGACTTTTCGTTTATCATAACTAATGCCGACACTGCCCCAGAAATAAGGAACACTATAGTCATTGTTTGGATCAAACGATTCATGTAAAATATCCGGATTGATCTTCGCAAATGTGGATTTCATTTTCTTTTGATCAATTTTTTGCAGCATATCTTCTTGAATCAATCGCTCGATCATATAGTCACTTGGAATCAATAAATCATAGTTTTCACCATTGGCTACTTTGATGTACATTTGTTCATTGGAATCAAAATTATCCATTACCACACTTGCACCCGTTTCATCTTCAAAATCACTAACCATTTCATCACTGATATATTCACCAGGTAAATAGATATGTAACGTTTGTCCTGCATATGGTTGATTGCCTACGCGATGCATACCAAATATTGATAACACCAACGCAACAACGACAACACCTGCACCAACCCATTTTGGCCAGCGTTTCTTTGGCTGCATGGTCATGGATGTTTCCGTCTCTTTTTTTCGAACCAATGACACAATATTGATGATCAACAAAAGGATCGTAATCAAGATGACCACAATGGTCGAAATCGCATTGACACTTGGATTGACTCGTTTGGACATCGTGTAGACCATGATACTCAAGTTCTTTACGCCTTTTCCGGTCACAAAATAAGAAATGATAAAATCATCAAAGGACATTGTAAAGGCAATCAAAGCACCAGAAATAATACCCGGCGTGATTTGTGGGACAATGACTTGGGTAATGGCTTGAAACGGAGTTGCACCAAGGTCCATGGCAGCATCCGCTAAATTGGGATCCAATTGACGAATGCGCGGCATGACCGAAAGGATCACATAGGGAATACAAAAGGCAATATGAGCCAATAATAAGGTCACAAACCCTTTTTCGATCCGGAAGGTAATAAACAACAACATCAAACCAATAGCTGTCACGATATCCGGATTCATCAATGGAAAATCATCCACACGGGTAATAAAATGACGTACTCGTTTGGTGGATTGAGACAATCCAATCGCCGTCATCGTACCAATGATCGTAGAGATAATGGTTGCCAATACCGCCACGATGATCGTGATATACAAACTGGACATCATGCCATGGCTTTCCAACATGGCGCGATACCAACGCATGGAAAAACCCGTAAAATGGGTCAATGACTTGCTGTCGTTGAACGAGAAAATGACCATGAACACAATAGGCAAATAGAAAAAGATCAATGAAAGAATCAATAAAATCTTGCCCACATACCGTTTATTCTGTTTCATAGACGATCTCCTTGGACAGCACCTTTTTTCTCAATATTACGAACCAACATCATGAGCAACATCATGATCACAGCCATGATCATACTGATTGCCGATCCAAAATTCCATTCTCCAACGGTAATAAATTGATTTTCGATCACATTACCAATCAAGAAGAATTGACCTCCACCCAGTAATTTTGGAATGAAGAAACTCGATACAGCTGGCAAGAACACCAAGGTAATGCCACTTACGACACCACTTAGCGATAATGGAAAAACAATGTGAATGAACGTTTGAACACGATCCGCACCTAGATCATTGCTAGCTTCCAACAAAGACTTATCCATTTTGGATAGAGCCGTCTGGATCTGCAAGATCATAAATGGCAAAAAGTTATAGACCATACCTAAAAGAACGGCTTTTTCGGTATACAACAGTTCGGTATGAATACCAATCAATCCCAATAACCAAGAAATAATGCCATCGGGTGCTAATAAACCAATCCACGCATACGTACGAACTAACATATTGATCCACATAGGCAACGTAATCAAAAGAATCAATACATTTTGTTTCTTTTCTTCACTATTCGCAATGTAGTACGCAATGGGATACCCCAACAAAAGGCAAATAATGGTTGTTTTAATGGCAATCACTAAAGAGCGCCATAAGATCAAGACAAAGTCTGGGTCGGTAAAAAAACGAACATAATGATGAATGGTCAACTGAAAAGGAACGATACTGTTGCCATCTGACATAACAGAATACATCGCAATCAGAAGCATCGGTACCAACAGCATCAATACACTCCAAATCAAATACGGAATGACCAACTGACGAAACTTTTTCATTAGAATCCCATCTTCTCCATCACATGGATATCTTCAGGATAGAAAGTTAGACCGACTTCTTTTCCTTTCTCTGCATAATCCGTTGTGTGAATCTTAAATTCATGACCTTCCGTTGAGAAGGTGACACGATAAATACCTTCTTTGATATTTTCGGGATCAAAATCATAATCCACATACAAATCAATCATTTGATCTTCATCATCCAATTTCCATGCCTGGGCATTGGCCCATGTCTTTAAATCAGTATCCAAAGTTTGGCTCTCTTGAATTTCATCTGCCGTTTTAAAGAAATTAAACGCACTAATGGCTTCATTGGCTTTCTTGTTTTCAATGACACGTTGGTCAATGACCCAAATCTTACGCGTAATGGAAGTTTTATTGCTCGTTGAAAAAGTAATCGTATATTCACCAATTTTATTTTCCAGATTGGTTTCTACGGAATTAATGGAAATCAATTCATCTGTTTCTGGATTCCAAGCTTGGGCATCGGCACGCGCAATCATTTCTTTTTCATCGATATCTTTCATATCTTCCAAATCCACATAGAAATCATTGGCAGAAATCTTTTCTTTGCCATCACTACTGGTCACTTCATTAAAACTTTGTACATGCATATTCACATTGACCGATGTTCCGGGTACGGTTTCAACCATGATTTCGTAATGCACACCTTTAAATAGAACCGATTCAATGGTACCGGTCATCTTTCCTTGATCCACATCGACAATATCAATATCTTCCGGACGAATCACAACATCGACGGGTTCATTGGGTTTAAACCCAACATCCACACAATCAAACACGATATCATCAAATTTTACTTTTTTATCTTCCAACATGACTCCATTCATGATATTGGATTCCCCAATAAACTGGGCCACATATTTATTAACCGGTTCATTATACACATCTTCGGGTGTGCCGACTTGTTGGATCTCACCCTCCTTCATGACCACGATCTTATCCGACATTGTTAATGCTTCTTCTTGATCATGCGTTACGAAAATAAAAGTAATCCCAACTTCTTGTTGGATATTTTTTAATTCATACTGCATTTCTTTGCGCAGTTTCATATCCAAGGCACTCAATGGCTCATCCAAAAGTAAGACGCGTGGTTCATTCGCTAAAGCACGGGCAATGGCCACACGTTGTTGCTGACCACCCGACAACAAGGTTACATCCCGTTTTTCAAACCCTTCCAAACCAATCAACTTCAACATACGCATGACCTTTTGATCAATGACATCTTTTGACATCTTCGCAATCTTTAGTCCATACGCAATATTGTCATATACATTCATATGCGGAAATAACGCATATTTTTGAAAGACCGTATTTAGTTCTCGCTTATACGGTGGTAAATTTTTGATATCTTCGCCATTAAAGATAACGGCTCCTTCATTGGGTTCTAAAAACCCAGCTAAAATACGTAATAAGGTTGTCTTTCCACAGCCAGAAGGCCCCAACAAAGTTACAAACTCATTTTCATAAATATCCAAGTCGATCCCCTTTAATACGACTTGATCATCAAAACTCTTCACAATATGACGAAATTCAATGATTTTCTTCTTCTCTTCCATAAACTTTCTCCCTCTTAAAAAATCGGTGGTGTACTAATCCACAAAACGGATGCTTCCCTATCGGTGGTATTCTCCAAATAATGCGTATGTTGCCCCGATACATAGAAGGTTTCATTCCGTTTAATGTTTTCTACTCGATCGCCATAATGCAGTTTGACACGACCGAATAACACATAACCAAATTCTTCACCAGCATGCGATTCAATTTTCCGCGTACATTGATGCGGATGAAGAATCAATTGTACCGGTTCCATTTGATTCTTTTGCGCATTGGGTACGATCCAATGAATGGTTTCATTTTCTTGGGCATCCACAAAGACATCTTCCTTGCGAAAAACAATCTGTTCCTCAGGTTTTTCTGAAAAAAATTCTTGTAGATTGGTTCCCAATGCTTCCAATATATCTTCGAGTGTCGATATATTTGGACTAGTCAGATCTCTTTCCAATTGCGATAAGAATCCCTTGGTCACTTCCGATCGAGATGCCAATTCGGAAAGTGTTAACCCATTTTTGAGTCGTAGCTCTTTTAATTTTGAACCAATTTCCATAGCCTCTCTCCTGTTTTTTTAATTAAACAATTTGTTTCATTAATTAAACATTAGACAGTATAATATAAGTGAATAGAAAAAGATAGTACTTTATGAAAACTTTACGAAAAGAATCTCTCATTGAAGTTTTTCATGCATTTCGCTATCATAATAAACGTACAGGAGGATACAACATCATGAAAGAATTCAAACCCATAAAAGAAGGAAAAGTACGCGAAATTTACGACAATGGCGATTCATTGATCATGGTTGCGACCGATCGTATTTCTGCCTTTGACGTTATTTTAAAGAATAAGATCACCAAAAAAGGAACTGTATTGACACAAATGTCAAAATTCTGGTTTGACTATACAAAAGATATCGTTCCCAATCATATGATCTCGGTCGATCCAAAAGATATGCCTGAATTTTTCTCTCAACCAGAATACAATGGCAATTCTATGTTGGTAAAGAAACTAAAAATGATTCCAATTGAATGCATTGTTCGTGGTTATATCACAGGTAGTGGTTGGGCTAGTTATCAAAAGAACGGTACAGTTTGTGGTATTCAACTACCAGCCGGCTTAAAAGAATGCGCTAAATTGCCAGAACCCATTTATACCCCAAGTACCAAAGCCGATTTAGGTGATCACGATGAAAACATCAGCTTTGAACAAAGTATTGATGTATTAGAAAAAGCATTTCCAGGACATGGTCAAGAATATGCTGAAAAGATCAAAGACTATACGTTGAAATTGTATACAGCTTGTGCAGATTATGCTCTATCTAAAGGCATTATCATTGCGGATACGAAGTTTGAATTCGGATTGGATGAAAAAGGAAATATCGTTTTAGGCGATGAAATGTTGACTCCAGACAGTTCTCGTTTCTGGCCAGTAGAAGGTTATGAACCAGGAAAAAGCCAACCATCATTTGATAAACAATTTGTTCGTGATTGGTTAAAAGCCAATCCAAATAGTGACTATAATTTACCACAAGATGTCATCGACAAAACCATCGATAAATACAAAGAAGCTTATCATTTATTAACAGGTAAGACATTATAAAAAGTTGGAAATAAAATTCCAACTTTTTTTATCGATTTGCGTTTTTGATCCATTCTTTTGTCTTTTCAATTTCTTCTGGAAAGGTTTTAAAATCTTTCAATTTCCATGACCAATTTTGATCACTCAATGTACTTGGTACATTGATACGTGCTTCTTGTTTATATCCGCAAATATCCCAAACTGGTAAAATGACCAAATTAGCTTCACTATCCAACAGGAAGTGACAAACCATATCATTGAACTTACGATGGGTATATCCACGTTTCTTAAAGAAACGACGCAAACTGATGCGATGATTATTTGTATAATGCGAATACGCTTCATTGATCGTGGCATTATCATGCGTTCCTGAATACAACACCACATTTTCACGAATAGGTTTACGCAATAATTTTGTTTCCATTTGGAAAAGCATGACTTCCATGCCTGGAATATCAAATTCAGTTTCTAAATCGTATACACGCTGAACAATGTCACCGCCCAAATCTTCGGCCACCAATTGAATGCCCGAACATTCTTGCCGAATGCGATTTAAGATTTCTTCACCTGGCGCATCGATCCAAGCACCAATACGAGCTGTTTCTGAATCCGCTGGAATTCGCCAATAATTCGCAAACGCACGGAAATGATCAATACGAATAATATCAAAACAACGATGCATCCAACGCATTCGTTTAACCCAAAATAAAAAGTTGTTTTTGTACATATGATCAAAATTATAGGTTGGCATGCCCCATCGTTGTCCATCTTCACTAAAATAATCCGGTGGACAACCGGCTACAAATTGCGGATTGCCTTGTTCATCCAACATGAAATCATCGCGATCACTCCATACATCGGCGCTTTCTAAATCGACATAGAAAGGCACATCTCCCATGATGGAAATGCCTTTTTTATGAGCATAATCACGCAATTCATCGAGTTGACGATAAAACATGAATTGGAGAAACTTGATATAAAAGAGTTCATCCTCATATTCGCGCAAATCGACGCTATGCTCACCTTTGAACCAATCGCGATATGCTTCATTCCAATCGCTCCAATGCGTTGTATGATGGATCGTTGAAAACAAATAAAAATACGCCCAATCATTTAACCAAAAAGCTTCTTTTTCAAATGCTTCATAAGCCTCTTTGAATGTATCAAATTGTTTTTTAAACACACGAAAAGCACGACGAAAATACACTTCTTTAAACTCACGTACTTTATCGTATTCCACTCTATTTTTAAATTTATTACAGTTCACGATGGAGCTTTGGGTCAACAAACCTTCTTCACACAATCGGTCAATGTTGATATAAATTGGATCGCCCGCAAAACTTGAATACGTTTGATAAGGAGAATGCGTCTTTCCTGCATATTGGATAGGTAAGATTTGCCAAACTTTATAGCCTGCATCCGCAATGACATCAACGAACATCTTTGTTTTGGCACCAAAATCACCAATTCCCTGGTTACCAGGTGTACTGAATAGTGGACATAATATACCTGTTTGTCGTTTTTTCATATTTGTAAGCACTTTCTTATGTAACTATATCATATTTGATGTTCGTTTCATATAAAAAAACGTCAATACTTACATATCAACGTTCTTTTGAAGCTAGATAATAAGGAACAGCTACAAATAAGATGCCACCGACCATGTTACCCAACGTAACAAAACACAGATTATAGATACAACCACCAAGGGTAACACTATGACTACACAAAGCAACCATAAAAACCGTCATATTGGCAATACTGTGTTCAAATCCACAAGTGAAGAAAATCAATAAGCACCAGAATATCATAATAAGCTTACCGGATTCGGATTTACATTTGGTACCGCACCATGTCGCAATACAAACCAACGTATTACATAATATTCCCTTCACAAATAAAGGTAACCACGCTGTACTTGTTTTGGCCAACGCCGCTGCATGAAAGGTTTCGGCTGTTGCTCCTGTATTTAAACCCGCAAGATGAAACAGAATGCCTAGTATCATACCACCGGCTAGATTTCCTATCCAACAAAGGATCCAAAACTGCAATACATCTCGAAAAGTTACTTTCCCTTTTAATAAGCCTGCCGTCATGACTAAATTATTTCCTGTAAATAGTTCTGCACCCGCAATGACAACCAAACTTAGTGCCGAGCCAAAACAAGCACCCATCACCAATGATCGAGCAGGAAGACCAGTTAGAGCACCTCCAACTGTAAAACTCAATAATATTCCAAACCCAATATAAGCACCTGCCATCATGGACATCACAAACATACCAACCTTATTTTTTTTCGAAAATCGGATCTTGTTTGTGGCAACATTTGATAACGTTTCATATTCTTCTTTAAACATATTACCCTCTTCCTTTTCTTCTTTTCTTTATTGTATGATATGTGCTTCTTATTTCATGTTGCCTAAATCACATTCGATTATCCAATGGATGAAAAAAACACAACCTGAACATTCGGTTGTGCCTATCCTTTATTTTTTATATTACCTAAATCACAGAGTGTGGATTCAAAATCAACTCCATACCAAGCACGATTTGGATCTTGCATCGTTACATCAATGGTATGTGCCGTATGATCAGAAGCGAGTTGAAATGCTTCTTCCATGGAATACCCTTGTACTAAAGCACCAACGGATGTACTCGCAAATAAATCACCCGTTCCATAGAATATGGCATCATAGTGTTTATTCTGATAAGAAAAATAGGAATTGCCATCAAATCCATATACTCCTGTTTTGCCAGGATATAAGGAAACGCCCGTAATGACTGCGTGTTTGGCTCCCATTTCAATCACTCGATCCAACATCGAACGAATATAATCTACATCATATTCCGATTTATAAGGCATATTGGTCATATAGGCAGCTTCTGTGACATTGGGTACAATAATATCCGCCAACGAACATAGTGTTGTATTTTCTTTGACATATTCTTCATTAAATCCAGCATACAATTCACCATGATCTCCCATGACGGGGTCAATAAATATCAATGGATCATCTTCTTGAAACAAGTGAATGATTTGTTTGACCAATTCTATTTCTTTAAAAGAACCTAAATAACCGGTATAGATGGCATCAAAATGAATATCTTGTTGCTTCCATGTATCCACGATTGCCATCATATGATCAGTCAGATCATAGCTGGTAAAAGTGGGAAAAGCCGTATGACACGACAATAACGTCGTTGGCAAGATGGCACATTCCACCCCCATTGTCGATAACACTGGTAAAGCAATCGTTATGGAGCATTTACCAATACATGAAATATCTTGAATTGTTAGTACACGTTTCATTTGTTTTCCTCTAAAAAGCGATTTAAATATTTCTTATCTCCCGTCTGACTGGCAATCCACTCAAACTCGGTTTGAATAATATCTTTCATTACCCAGGATGGATAAAAACGATCCAATCCTTTACAGCAATTATCCCATAAATACGTTTCTAACGTATCATAGGATTCTTTCTTGTTCTTTAAACAAAAATACCGATAAATCGGTTGATAAATCTTTTGATCTTGTGGGACTTGTATTTGTTCCTTTAATTCTTCTGGCAATTTCATCGATGTGATCGTAGCCATATGATTTAAAAAGATGATTTCCGGGAAATAATATAGCTCATCATTCATAGCTCGTCGAAAATAATGCCATGCCTGTTCATAATTCTTTTCAATAAAATAATGTAAACCAACGACATGATAAAATTCATATACATAATCATCTTCTCGATCTTCTTGTATGATGGGATTTTCTAAAACTTGATTGGCATAGTGTTCAAAAGCAGATGGTTGGATCTTCATGACAATAAACAAACGCGTGATTTGTGTATGAAAAAACAATCGATCATTTTTTCTTTTATACGCTTGATCCAATACATTTTGACAATAGATGGATGCATCGTAATAGGCTTCCCATTGAATCAATAACTTTAAGATCCAAAATTGATTTTGAAGAGCTTTTAAATTCTTTAATCCATACCGATCTAACCATTTCTCATCAATTCGATCCGCAATATGATCATGAATATATTTCAGTAGAAAATACCCACAAATTTCCTGTCCATAATCATCCAACATTTTAAAGCGAACAAGCAAAGCAGAAAATGCATTTGTATTTAATTCTACATCCAATATCCAATTAAAACATTCATATTCAATGGATTCCAAAGCATATTCTTTTACACTTTCCATATCTTTTAGATATTTTTGGAGTCCTTGATAAAAAGCAGGCATATTTTGTTTCTCTAAAAGTTGTAGGAGATCCCGTTTATCTGCCAATGCACGAGAGATGATCTTATCGTCATAATTGAATTCGTAACCCAACTTGCGCAAAAAGAATTCATAGATGTCAGTATCGAATAATTCTTTATTTTGCACCAACAATTTGAATTTGGTTTTGGAACAAATTCCACTCACGAATTCATCCACTGTATAATCAGGATCCTGTCGCATTCGCTTTTTTAATTCAAATTGAATAAAGACACCCAATCTTTTTTTATCTGCATTAGCGATTCCTAATAACACAGTATACGCCCCTTCCTAATCTTCTTTCTTTAGTTCTTCATGTACATGATTCATACGATCATCTAATTCGGCACTGCGATCGGCACAATACATCATTTCATGTGACAATCGTTGTAGCTGTTCCTCATTTAAATTCTTTTTATATCGCATTTTATGTTCTAAGCTAGCCCAGAAATCCATCGCAATGGTTCGTAGTTGAATTTCTACTGGCATATTCTTTGGTTCTTTTTCAGTAAAAATAGGTACTTCCACAATCAAATGTAAACTTCGATACCCATTTTCTTTGGGATTTTTAATATAGTCTTTCTTTTCAATCAAATGAATGTCATCTTGACTTAAAAGACAATCCGCTAAGGTATAGATATCATCCACAAACGAACAAACCACACGAACACCTGCCACATCAAAAATATTCTTCGCAATACTGTCTAGTGAAAATGGTAAATGTTTGCGATTTAATTTATCAATGATACTGTCCCAAGACTTCAATCGGGTATGAATCGACTCAATGGGATTGCCATCGTATTTTATCGAAAATCGAGCATTCAATACATTAAATTTTGTTTCTATTTCCATGATGGCACATTCGTAATTTGTTAAAAAATCTTGGACAGGATCCAAGTTTTCATGAGCAATACGTAGAAATTCATCGATATTGTCTTGTCGATTGATCAACATATGATTTTGTTTGTTTTCATTATTCATAGTTTCAACTTCCTTGTATAATAAGTGTAACACAAAAGGAGGACACAAAATGAAAGTTGCGATGATTGGTACTGGATTTATTGTCCATGAAGCACTCAAATGTTTAAATGATTTACCCATTGATGTAGGTGCTATTTATGCCAAACACAATATACAAGCCGCAAAAGATCTGCAAGATCAATATCATATTCCCCAGGTATATACAAACTATGATCAACTCCTTCAAGAAACGGATTGTGATGTAGTCTATATTGGTTTAGTCAATACCGCTCATTATGAATATGCCAAAAAAGCCGTCTTAGCTAATAAACATGTGATCGTTGAAAAGCCATTTTGTATCCATGCCAACCAATCACAAGAAATTATCACTTTAGCGAAACAAAGAAAGTTGTTTGTGTTTGAAGCTGTGCGTCCTCTTCATACACCAAATTTTCAACAGCTTAGAAAAGACATTCATAAAATTGGTCAAATTAAATGTATTCAGTGTAACTACTCCCAGTATTCTTCTCGCTATGATAAATACAAAAAACAAGAAGTATTACCGGCATTGGATTCAAAATTTTATGGTGGTGCTTTATATGACATTAATGTATACAATCTGAATTTTGTGGTGTCCTTATTTGGAAAACCAAAATCCGTTTCTTATCAGGCAAACATGGGATTTAATGGTGTAGATACTTCCGGTACCGTACTTCTAACGTATTCAGATTTTTATGCCATCTGTACCGGTGCAAAAGATTCAGAAAGTCCAGGTCATGCCATCATCCAAGGTGATAATGGAACGATTGTTTTAGATGATGGCGCAAATTTGATCCAAGGCTATCATTTATGCATACGCAACCAAAAGCCACAAGACATCTATTTAAATACTCAATCCAATTGGATGGCCCATGAATTTTTAGACTTCAAAGAAATGCTTGAAACAAACAATGTGTCAAAAATGGAAAGCTATTTAGAAATATCACAAAACGTAATGGAAACATTAGATCAAGCCATTGCGACCATTCCTTATGGTCAATTAAGAAAATAGGACCGGAATTTTCATTCCGATCCTTTTTTTATCGTAAACTTCATTTGTACATGTTCAATTCCATCTTCTAGAAATGGCTCTGAAGTGACTTGAAATCCTTCTCTTTGATAATAGCCAATCATATACTTTTGTGCTTCGATATATATTTTTTGAGCTGGTATTCGCTTTTGAATCTGAATCAATCCTTCATGAAGGAGTTTTCCACCCCATCCATTGCCACGTTGCATGGTTAAAACACGACCAATTTGCACAACGCCTTTTTCTTTATAGAAAGCACGCAAATAAGCTAAAACACGATTATCCTCTTGGTAGAATACATGCAGACTTTGATAGTCAACATCATCCAAATCTTGATAGACACAATTCTGTTCGACTACAAAAATCGCTGCTCTTGCCTTTAGAATTTCATACAGTTCTACGGTTGTTAATTCATCAAATGATTTTACGACTATATCCATACATTAACTATGTCAATTACAATGGATTATTTCGATAACAATTTCTTCAAATCTTCTTCTGGAGTACTGATTGGACCAATTTGGTATTGATCAACAAGAACTTGTAATACATTTGGTGAAATAAATGCAGGAAGACTAGGTCCAAGCAAGATATTTTTAATACCCAAATGAAGAAGTGTCAATAAAATACAAACGGCCTTTTGTTCATACCAAGATAAAACAAAGGAAAGTGGTAGTTCATTCACATCACAATCGAATGCTTTTGCTAAAGCAACCGCAATCTGAATCGCACTATACGCATCGTTACATTGACCTACATCCATGATACGAGGGAAACCAGCAACCGTTCCTAAATCTAAATCATTGAAACGATATTTACCACAAGCCAAAGTCAATACAATCGAATCTTTTGGTGTTTGTTTCACAAATTCGGTATAGTAGTTTCTTCCCGCTTTGGCACCATCACATCCACCAACAAGGAAGAAATGACTAATTTTTCCTGCTTTAACCGCTTCAACAATTTCACCCGCATGATCCAAGACAAAATTATGTGCAAATCCAGTCGTTACTTCATGACCGCCATTAATACCTGTCATCTCATGGTCTTCACTATAACCACCCAATTCTAAAGCTTTTTCAATCAATGGTGTGAAATCTTTCTTTTCATCAATGTGTTGCACATCCGGAAAAGAAACAACATCGGTAGTAAAGACACGATCTTTATACGAAAGTCTTGGTGGCATCAAACAGTTCGTTGTAAATAAGATAGGGGCTGGAATCTGATCAAATTCTTTTTGTTGATTTTGCCAGGCTGTTCCAAAATTGCCTTTTAGATGCGCATATTTTTTCAATTCTGGATACGCATGAGCTGGTAACATCTCACCATGTGTATAAATATTGATACCCTTATCTTTTGTTTGTTCCAACAAAAGCTTCAAATCTTTTAAATCATGTCCCGTTACGACAATGAATGGTCCTTTTTCAATGGTCAAAGGTACCGTTGTAGGTACTGGATTACCATAACTTTCTGTATTGGCTTGATCCAACAAAGCCATACATTTTAAATTGATTTCTCCTGTTTTTAATACCAATGGCAATAATTCGTCACCACTTAGATCTTCCCCAATGGCTGCAAGAGCTTGGGCAAAGAAATGATTTACCTCTTGATCTTGGTATCCCAACATAGCTGCATGATGTGCATAGGCTGCCATACCACGAAGTCCAAACAAAATCAAAGACTTCAAGGAACGAATATCTTCATTATATTTCCATACTTGATTTAAGTCATAAATAGATGGTGCATGAACAGCATCAATTTGTTTTTGAATCGATTCAGCATCAAAATTTACATTCGTAATCGTCATAAATAAGCCATCGATCAATATATTCCAAACTGCATCTGATACAGTTTCTTGATCTTTTATTGATTTTGATAGACCAATCAATGCACCCGTCAATTGATCTTGTAAGTGAGCTACTTCCGCAGATTTTCCACAAACACCAGCCTTGCCCATACATCCTTTGCATCCGGCTGTTTGTTCGCATTGAAAACAAAACATTTCGTTCATTAAAATTTCCTCCCTGTTTTTCATCTATGATGATACAGAAAGAAGGAAATAAAGTATGTTGTTTTTACAACCGAATTTAATAATTTTACCAAATAAAAACAATGCATGTTATTCGGATTCATGCACTGTTTTCATGTTTTCTGATTCTTGATTTTTATGATTTTGTTTATACCAGGAACTCGAATTAAACCATATATTTAATGTCATCAAAGAAAAACAAACTACGGATGTTAAATAAATAAAGATAGTCCAAGAATAGCCAATACAAGGAATGAAATCGCGATAAATTGGCAAATTAAATTCAACTTTTGGATTTAAATAAAATAAGTTAATGCCGGCAAATGGATAAACAATTTGATTGATAAAGTAAGCAATCAAACAAAACGCAAAATAGAGGTACGTAGACTGCTTAAAATCATTCAAGTCTCGTTTTGTTTGCATCCATATATGTCCAGCCACCCATCCTACAAAAACAATATAAATATGCCAGAAATACGAATGCAGATTGAAAATAAATCGTGGCCAAACTAAAAATGGACATCCCAGTAAACCTGCCCATGCGCCTACTGTGGAATATGTCATTAAATAACACAATAAGCGATTTTGATATTTCTTTTTTCCATAACCAATCGCAAAGCACAAATACATAGGAATACTACAAATTTGAAAAGGAAAATGCCACCATAAATAATGACCAACCACATAGGTTAAATAAATTTGCTTCCAAATTTCTAGTACACATAAAATCCATGCGCTTATACGAAAAAAGTGGATCTGTTTTTTTGTCATACTACATCATCACTACTTACTCTTAACACCCAATATCCTTTATCCCGTTTGACTCGAGATACCGAATATTTCGTTGCCAAATAATCCTGTGCACTGGCTGCTCCATGTTGTTTTCGCATAACGATCCATAGATGATTTGTACAATGTGCCATAGCTTCATCAAACAGGCGATAAATTGTCTTTTTACCCGCTCGAATCGGTGGATTTAAAACAACACAATCATATGTACCCGATTGGACTCCATCACTACAAAGTACATTTCCGGACAGACCATTCTTTTGTAGATTTCTTTTCGTCAATTGTACAGCTTTCTCATTCACATCAATGCATGTCAGATCACAATGCCAGAACGTACCTAATACCACCCCAACAGGACCAATACCACAACCTAGATCCAAAACATGAGAACAAGAAGATTCATTCTCAAGAATTGCTTCTAACAAAATTCTTGTTCCGGTATCCAATCGATCTTTTGAAAAAACACCACTATTGCTTTCGAGCATAAATGCATGATCTTGGATCGTAAAGGAAATTGTGCTTGGTTTATGTTTTTGAGATGCATCGTTTTCAAAATACTGTACCATATGTACATTATAAACGAATAAGACATTTGTTACAAACACATCACAAAAGTCATATTCCCAATCAAAAAATAACATATTTCCAAAGAAATGGTATAAACAGTTTCCCTTACTTAACTAAAAAAGACCGATTTCTCGGTCAATGGTGTCAACCTAAGAATGATTAGTTTGACACCATTTTTTATTTCCTTCTAGTTTTTAAACAATTAAAAGAAATGTCTAAAATATATATTTATAGTTAAGTATATAGACTATAAATATTTATATATAAGCCTTTATAATATAGTTAAGTATAAAGGAGGGCTTTCTATGTTTGTACGGGTTATTCCAAACAATAAGGGTAAGAAAATGACCTATTTCTGTGACCTTGTCGAATCTTTCCGTGATGAAAATGGTGTCTCTAAACATCGTGTTGTAGTTAAGCTCGGTCAATTTGATGCAAAACATCTTCCTTATCTTCGTGCGGCTTTTGCCAAGGATCCTGAAGCAACTTTTTTAAAAGAGAAGGTGAAATACACAAAACAATAAAGAATCTATTGTATATTGTAANATCTATTGCTTCTTTGTTCTCCTGGTTTGGTCGTTTTATCAAATCCGAACAAGTACGTGAGGCAGCTCGTAAATCTCCCCATGATTTTATTCGCAGATACAAGTTTCCGTGGTATGACGTTCTTCTCTTCCTCATCTTTCGTAACCGGGATTGTATTGGTTCAGAATTAAGTCATTATTATTCCTGTATCGGGTTGCCGGCTCGCCGAATCAGCCGTCAAGCTGCTTTCAAAGCTATTCGTAAAGTAGATCCATCTGTCTTTAAACTTCTGATCCATAAATTGGCGGAACGTTTTTATCAATCGAAATTGGTGAAGACTTATAAAGGGTATCTTCTGTTGGCAGAAGATGGGACAACGTTGAATCTCTATAAAACGGATGAATCTCTTCAACGGTATGGATTCGTCAAGAATCAAAATGCACGCAATGCATTCCAAGCAGCAAAATCGACATCCCGTTCAGCTGCTCTTTATGATGTGACGAATGGATTGATCGTCGATTTCCAGATGAAAAGATTTAAAGATTCGGAGATACCTATTGCCATCGAACAATTGAAATATTTATCTCTGATGAATGGATATCCAGGCATTTATCTGGCAGACCGGTATTATGACAGTGTCGAATTATTTTCTATTTTAGAAAGTCATGGCCTGAAATATTGTATACGGGCCAAATCCAATTTCTTTAAGCATTATATCGAGAAGATGAAATCAAATGATGAATGGATCAAAGTAAAGGTTGATAAGGTCTGGCAGAAACGATTGAAATATGAGCAGCCAAGAGAACGGTTTTCGAAAGATCCCTATATAAAGATTCGCGTGGTGAGGTATCACTATATCGTGAACAAAAACAATCAGACGACCACTGTCGATCTAATGTATTTTACCAACCTAAGTAAAGACGAGTTTTCTTCAAGTGACATCGTTTATCTTTACAACAGGCGTTGGGATATTGAGAATAGTTACAAGATTTTGAAAAGCAATCAGGAATGGGAACGCTATTTCAGCAAGGAATGTGACAGCGAGAGATCTTCAATCTACGCAAAAGTACTGTTTCATAATTTAAGTGGTATCGTACAAAAAGAGATGGATAAAGAATTGTATGAAAATCATCCAAAAAAAACCAAATATGGTTATAAGATCAACCGAAAACATCTCAATAATTTGCTTCGGGACGAAAAAATATTGAGATGGATGCGCAATGAGAACCAGAAAAAGATACAAAAAATCATGGAACTGATAAGTAAGATCATTAATAAGATCAAAGTACCTGTCCGTCCCGGCAGGCACTATAAGAGGTGGGGCAGGGTCATCTCTCAGAGCAAGCCGATGCGTTTTCGATTGGATGGACGAGAATGGCCAAATACCATATCATGGAACGGCAGACTGATGACGATCAAGCCCCGTTAAGAATATGATATCTTATATGTGAAAAATTTCCAATCAGGTATGAGTTTTCATATACGCTTTTTTTCGCTGATCAGCAAGAATCGTGTGGTTAAGTCAGTCACAGAAAAAGATGCCAACCTAATCATTCTTAGGTTGACACCATTGACCGATTTCTCGGTCTATTTTTTATTAACTTCAAAAATAGTTGCTCCTAAACTAGGAACGTTACATTCAATCATGAATGGTTTACCATTACGTGATAAACGAACTGCATGACATTTTTGTGGTTTATCATCTTTGTAGTTGCCATTATATTTTGACCATTCCGTATTTAATACTTCTTTGTATTCACCCATAGAAGCGACACCAAATTGTTGATGATCATAAGGATTCGTTGAGAAGTTTAGGATAATGACATAATCCTTATCCGTTCCTTTACGAATATAGGAGAACATATTGTGTGTCGCATTATCCGCATCGATCCATTCAAACGATTCTGGTGAATAATCATTTTTCCAGAACGCATCATTTTCAACATATAACTTTCCAAGATCTTGGAAGAAATGATTAAATGCATCATGCATTGGATACTCCAACAAGAACCAATCACAACTCTTCGTTTCATCCCATTCACGCAATTGGCCAATTTCATTACCCATGAAATTTAATTTCTTACCTGGATGTGTAAACATGTAGGCATAAATAGCACGTGCTTGCGCAAATTTATCTTCATAACTACCCCACATCTTATCCACAATGGTCGCTTTTCCATGGACCACTTCATCATGCGAGAAGACGTTCATAAATCGTTCCGAATAGAAATAAGCCATAGAGAAAGTAATGGAATTTTGATGCCACTGACGATAAATTGGATCTTTCTTACAATAATTTAAAGTATCGTTCATCCATCCAAGATCCCATTTATAATCAAATCCTAAACCACCATCTAAAGTGGATCTTGTTACATTTGGGAAATCTGTCGAATCTTCAGCAATCAGCATGATCTTACCATCATGTTCTTTATGCAGATTGAAATTCATGCGTTTCATGAAGTTGCAAGCTCCCTCATTGACACCATTTCGTTTATCACCTTGCCAGAAGATTGCATTGGAGATGGCATCCATACGTAAACCATCAAAATGATAGATATCGATCCAGAAATTCGCAGCGCTCATTAAAAAACTACGTACTTCTTCTTTCCATAGATCAAAATTATAGGTATCCCATTGCGAATAGGCATCGGCTGGTTTGGCATATTCATACAGTGGTGTACCATCATACATGGCTAGGGCATAATTATCTTTCACAAAATGAACGGGTACAAAATCCATGATCACACCAATTCCGGCATTGTGTAAGGCATTCACAAAATGCATGAGTTCATGGTTTGTTCCATAACGTGACGTGCTTGAAAAATATCCTGTACATTGATAGCCCCATGAACCATCAAATGGATATTCACACAATGGCATCATTTCCACATGGGTAAAATGATGTTTTTTACAGTGCTCGATCAAATCTTGTTCGATTTCATGATAATGAACAAACGTTTCGGGATCTTCATCCGGTTTTTTCCATGAACCAACATGGATCTCATAAATATTGACTGGAGAATCAAATCCTTTATTTCTTTGATCTAACCATTTTTGATCGGTCCATTTATCATAGGATAAATCCGAAATGATACTTGCGGTATTGGGTCTTAATTCGCTATAAAAAGCATAGGGATCCATCTTATCTACAATGGTTCCAGTGGCTTGAGTAATGCGGTATTTATAGGATTGGCCCGGTTTGGCATTCGATACATCTGCTTCCCAAATTCCATGCGCATCCTTTTTCATAGTATTTTCTTTGTCATCCCAATTATTAAAAGCACCGATGACCGAAATATTTTTTGCATTTGGTGCATATACCGCAAAATGAACGCCTGCTTTCGTTAGGTGTGCACCAAATATATCGTAGGCTTTGATTTCGTTCCCTTCGAAAAAAGCTTGAACTTTCTTTTGGTCCATAAGAAGTCCTCCTTAAACATATTTATTATATTATAAATGATATGTTTTTGAAATATTGAAAGGGCTTTATTTCTTTATGAATTTCAAAAAAAAAGGACCCGGCAGCGTGCTATGTTCGCAGGGGCAGGCCCAACTATCTTCGCCGCGGGAGTGCTTAACTTCTGTGTTCGGGATGTCAACAGGTGTATCCACTCCGCTATCGCTACCGGATCCTTTGAGAGATGCTCTCTCAAAATCGAACAACGCTTCCGACTCTTCTCAGATCAAGTCCTCGACCGATTAGTACCAGTCAACTCCGTACATCGCTGTACTTCCATCCCTGGCCTATCTACCTTATCGTCTTTAAGGGGTCTTACTTCTTGGGAGATCTCATCTTGGAGTAGGCTTCGTGCTTAGATGCTTTCAGCGCTTATCCTTTCCCTGCTTAGCTACCCGGCTGTGCTCCTGGCGGAACAACCGGTGCACCAGCGGCAGGTCCATCCCGGTCCTCTCGTACTGAGGACAGCTCTCCTCAGATCTCCAACGCCCACAACAGATAGGGACCGAACTGTCTCACGACGTTCTGAACCCAGCTCGCGTACCGCTTTAATGGGCGGACAGCCCAACCCTTGGAACCGAATCCAGCTCCAGGATGCGATGAGCCGACATCGAGGTGCCAAACCTCGCCGTCGATGTGAACTCTTGGGCGAGATCAGCCTGTTATCCCCAGGGTAGCTTTTATCCGTTGAGCGACGGCCCTTCCATTCGGCACCGCCGGATCACTAATCCCGACTTTCGTCCCTGTTCGACCTGTTTGTCTCACAGTCAAGCACGCTTCTGCATTTGCACTCGACGATTGGTTTCCATCCAATCTGAGCGTACCTTTGGGCGCCTCCGTTACTCTTTGGGAGGCGACCGCCCCAGTCAAACTGCCTGCCTGACACGGTCCCCGGTCCCGCTCAGGGACCTGGGTTAGAACTCCGATCGCACAAGAGTGGTATCCCACCGGCGACTCCTCGTATTCTGGCGAACACGTCTCTCTGTCTCCCACCTATCCTGTACGTCTACGACCAAAGTTCAATATCAAGCTGCAGTAAAGCTCCATGGGGTCTTTCCGTCTAGTTGCGGGTAACCTGCATTTTCACAGGTACTAAGATTTCACCGAGTCTGCTGCCGAGACAGCGCCCAAATCGTTACACCTTTCGTGCGGGTCAGAACTTACCTGACAAGGAATTTCGCTACCTTAGGACCGTTATAGTTACGGCCGCCGTTCACTGGGGCTTCAACTCACTGCTTCCTCTTTCGATTCACAGATCCTCTTAACCTTCCAGCACCGGGCAGGTGTCACCCTCTATACTTCGCCTTGCGGCTTCGCAGAGAGCTGTGTTTTAGTTAAACAGTCGCTTGGGCCTCTTCACTGCGGCTCTTTCGAGCACTCCTTCTCGCTAACTTACGGAGTCATTTTGCCGAGTTCCTTGGCAACAGTTCTCTCGCTCACCTCGGGATACTCTCCCTGCCCACCTGTGTCGGTTTTGGTACGGGCCGGACATACATTGCTAGAAGCTTTTCCTGGAAGCCGGTCCGCATGTCTTCGCTACTCGATCGCTCTTTCGCTTCCCTGTCACGTCTTCACGTTCCGATGACCGGATTTGCCTGGTCATCCGCTACCTCGCTTCGCCCTCAATCCGTTAAGAGGGTCATGCTTCCCGTCTCCGTCACTCCTTCGCTCTACATCCGGGTGCAGGAATATCTGCCTGCTTTCCATCCGCTACGCCTTTCGGCCTCGCGTTAGGTCCCGACTTACCCAGGGCGGACGAACCTTCCCCTGGAATCCTTGGGCTTTCGGTGTGAAGGATTCTCACCTTCATCTCGCTACTCACACCGGCATTCTCGCTTCCATGCGGTCCACCGCTCCTCTCGGTACGGCTTCTTCCTGCATGCAACGCTCCCCTACCACATCTTTACGATATCCGCAGTTTCGGTATCCGGCTTAGCCCCGGTACATTTTCGGCGCAGGGTCACTCGACTAGTGAGCTGTTACGCACTCTTTCAAGGATGGCTGCTTCTGAGCCAACCTCCTAGTTGTCTGTGCATCCCCACTTCCTTTTCCACTTGGCCGGAATTTTGGGACCTTAACTGGCGATCTGGGCTGTTTCCCTCTTGACCATGGACTTTATCACTCACGGTCTGACTGCCGTGCATCCTGTTCGGCATTCGGAGTTTGATTGAGTTCAGTACCCCGGGATGGGGCCATCACTCATTCAGTGCTCTACCTCCGATCAGGTTCTTCACGACGCTAGCCCTAAAGCTATTTCGGGGAGAACCAGCTATCTCCGGGTTCGATTGGAATTTCTCCCCTAGCCACAAGTCATCCGCCAGCTTTTCAACGATGGTCGGTTCGGTCCTCCATTCAGTTTCACCTGAACTTCAACCTGCTCATGGCTAGATCACCCGGTTTCGGGTCTGCGATGTTCTACTTCCGCCCTATTCAGACTCGCTTTCGCTGCGGCTCCGCGTTTTCCCGCTTAACCTCGCATCTCATCGCAACTCGCCGGTTCATTCTACAAAAGGCACGCCATCACCCTTCAACGGGCTCTGACTTCTTGTAGGCATACGGTTTCAGGTTCTCTTTCACTCCGCTCCCGCGGTTCTTTTCACCTTTCCCTCACGGTACTGGTCCACTATCGCTCACTCAACTATATTTAGCCTTGGCGGATGGTCCCGCCTGCTTCCGACAAGATTCCTCGTGTCTCGCCGTACTCAGGATCCTGCCCGCTTCCTTTCGCATGTCGTCTACGGGGCTTGCACCCTCTTCGGCCGCGCTTCCAATCGCGTTCCACTATGCTCCATTCGTCTTTGGCAGTCCTTCAACCCCGTCCCTCGGGACGGTTTGGGCTGGTCCCCTTTCGCTCGCCGCTACTCAGGGAATCATTCTTATTTTCTTCTCCTGCGGGTACTTAGATGTTTCAGTTCCCCGCGTACCTCTCATATCCCTATGGATTCAGAATATGATGACCGATCTTCTATCGGCCGGGTTCCCCCATTCGGATATCGATGGATCTTCGCTCCCTAACAGCTCCCCGTCGCTTTTCGCAGTTTGGCACGTCCTTCTTCAGTATTGAGTGGCCAGGCATTCGCCGTACGCCCTTCCTTGCTTGATCTTGGTTCTCTTCGTGTTTTCTTCGAGATTCTTCAGAACTGTTCTACTACTGTTTATGAAATCTTCTTCACTAAACGTTATAGACCTTCTGTTGTCTTCTTCGTTGTTCGATTTTCAAAGATCATCTCTGAGAAATCTTCCGATCTCTCAAAACTGATCAGGAATCCTTTTCGCACATCTCTCTGTACACTTGCTTTCTCCTTAGAAAGGAGGTGATCCATCCCCACGTTCCCGTAGGGATACCTTGTTACGACTTAACCCCAGTCATCGGTCCTACCTTCGACGGCTCACTCCCTAAGGTTATGCCACCGGCTTCGGGTATTACTGACTCCCATGGTTTGACGGGCGGTGTGTACAAGGCCCGAGAACGTATTCACCGCGACATGCTGATTCGCGATTACTAGCGATTCCAACTTCATGGAGTCGGGTTGCAGACTCCAATCCGAACTGGGACGGACTTTTCGGGATTCGCTCCAGGTCGCCCTGTCGCTGCCCTCTGTATCCGCCATTGTAGTACGTGTGTGGCCCAGGCCATAAGGGGCATGATGATTTGACGTCATCCCCACCTTCCTCCGGTTTGTCACCGGCAGTCTGATATGAGTCCCTAACTTGATACTGGTAACATATCACAAGGGTTGCGCTCGTTGCGGGACTTAACCCAACATCTCACGACACGAGCTGACGACAACCATGCACCACCTGTCTCCCTGATAGCCTCCGATACATCTCTGCATCTTTGCAGGGGATGTCAAGGCCTGGTAAGGTTCTTCGCGTTGCTTCGAATTAAACCACATACTCCACCGCTTGTGCGGGCCCCCGTCAATTCCTTTGAGTTTCACACTTGCGTGCATACTCCCCAGGCGGAGAACTTATTGCGTTGACTGCGGCACTGAGTTATTCCCCCAACACCTAGTTCTCATCGTTTACGGCGTGGACTACTAGGGTATCTAATCCTATTTGCTCCCCACGCTTTCGTACTTCAGCGTCAGTTGCAGACCAGGCGACCGCCTTCGCCACCGGTGTTCTTCCATATATCTACGCATTTTACCGCTACACATGGAGTTCCATCGCCCTCTTCTGCACTCCAGCCGGACAGTTTCCAGTGCAGTGCTGCAGTTGAGCTGCAGCCTTTCACACCAGACTTATCTGGCCGCCTACGTACCCTTTACGCCCAATCATTCCGGATAACGCTCGCCACCTACGTATTACCGCGGCTGCTGGCACGTAGTTAGCCGTGACTTTCTGGCGAGATACCATCAAACCGGAAGCATTCCCTCTTCCTGTCCTTTTTCTCTCGCAACAGAGCTTTACAATCCGAAGACCGTCTTCACTCACGCGGCATTGCTCGTTCAGGGTTCCCCCCATTGACGAAAATTCCCTACTGCTGCCTCCCGTAGGAGTTTGGGCCGTGTCTCAGTCCCAATGTGGCCGTTCGCCCTCTCAGGTCGGCTATGCATCGTCGCCTTGGTGGGCCGTTACCTCACCAACTGGCTAATGCACCGCAGGTCCATCCATGTCCAGGGCCGTGGCCCCTTTAACATATCGAAGATGCCTTCCATATGCCTATCCGGTTTTAGCAGTCGTTTCCAACCGTTGTCCCGGGTACATGGGCAGGTTACCTACGTGTTACTCACCCGTTCGCCACTGATCCGGAAGATGCAAGCACCTTCCTTCTCCGTTCGACTTGCATGTATTAGGCATGCCGCCAGCGTTCATCCTGAGCCAGGATCAAACTCTTCATTTGATTTAGCTCTACGATGTCTCTGACATCTTTTTTTCCTTTTCGAAATTGACGTGTTTCTTGGTTTCCTGTTCAGTTTTCAAAGATCGTCACGCTTTCGCGTGCTCAGTTATATTATCAAATCTATCCCCCTTCTGCAACCCCTTTTTTAATAAAATTTCATGTAAGCGCATTCAACTTATTTTTAGCCTTCATACGCTTCTAAAATGGCATACAAATCATCTAAACTCTGCATCTTCGAACAACGATCCTTAAATGCATGCGAATTGGGTAATCCCTTAAAATACCAACTAGCCAATCCGCGCATTTCACCTATGGCTACTTTTTCACCTTTATATGCTGCTAATAACATGGCATGTTGCCAACACATATCCATTCGTTGTTTATTGGAATGCTCGCTTTCTTTTCCATTGACACAATCTTGAATCAAAAAAGGATTTCCCACAATACCACGACCAATCATGACTGCATCACAACCCGTTTGATCCTGGATATCCCAGTAATCCTTTACACTACGCACATCGCCATTCCCAATGACTGGTATGGAAACCGCCTCTTTTACCGCTTTGATATAGTCCCAATTGGCTTTTCCTTCATACATCTGCGATCGTGTACGACCATGAACCGCGATAGCTTGTACACCCACAGATTCCAAGGCTTTCGCTAATTCTACACAATTGATATGTTCTTGATCAAAACCAATTCGCATTTTTACCGTTACCGGCTTATTTACAGCATGTACAAGCGCATCCATGAGTTCTTTGGCATAATCTATGTCTTTCATCAAATACGAGCCTGCATGCGCTTTTATGACCTTGTTTACAGGACATCCCATATTAAAGTCAATGATATCGCAATCCGT
Source organism: Absicoccus porci (assembly GCF_003725415.1). Lineage (GTDB taxonomy): Bacteria > Bacillota_I > Bacilli_A > Erysipelotrichales > Erysipelotrichaceae > Absicoccus > Absicoccus porci. The sequence continues at coordinate 415,580 of NZ_RJQC01000002.1, forward strand.
TTGTGTATCGAGATATTTTCCCGCATAGACAACCGATTCAATATCATGTCCAAATAGTTGAAAGCTTAATGGATGCTCGTCTGGATTGCTAATACACATTGCTTCTGTTTTTTTCGAACCATAAAACAATGCCTTATCACTGACCATTTCATTGCACACCAAACCCGCACCCAAAGCTTTACTAATTTTTCGAAACGCAATATTGGAAATGCCCGCCATAGGAGCCACGACTACATTGTTCGCTAAAGTTACATTGCCAATCTTAACTACGTGTGGCATGTTTCATCTCCAAAATATCCACCAATTCTTGTTCACTGAATTGATACACTTCATTGCAGAAGTTACAAGTAACTTCTGCACCATGATCTTCATGAATCATCGCTTCCAAATCACGATCGGCAATGGTCGATAAAGCACGTGCCATTCTTTCCTTCGAACAAGGGCACCAATACTGAATAGCTTGTGTACTAAGGATCTGTACATCTTCAAACATGTCGATAGCTAATTGTTCCAAACTTGAATCATCATATTCTTGCATAATTTGTGACATAGGTTTTAGTCCTTGAAGAACATGTTCACAAATGGAAATATCCGTTTCGGTTGCATCTGGCAACATTTGAATGATCATGGCGCCACTCGAAACAATATTATGATCCGGAGCCACTAGTACACCCACATCGACAGCCGTAGGAATTTGCTCACTTAAAGTAAAATAATACGCAAAATCTTCCCCAATCTCACCCGATTGTAAAGCGACTGTACCTGTCCAATTCTCTTCCATGTGCAAATCTTTGGTGACAGTCAACGTTCCATTGGTACCAACAACTCCACCAACATCCAAATGTCCATTTTCATTCTTTTGCGTTGGCACATGGGGATTCGATACAAAGCCACGTACATTGCCATTCGCATAGGCATCGACCATGACTGTACCAATAGGTCCATGCCCATTAATGGTAATCGTCAACATTTCTTGATCACTTTTCAACATAGAACCCATCATCGTGCCAACCGATAAAGTTCTTCCTAATGCCGCGGATGCACAAGGATATAAATCAAAACGATCTCGTGCTTCTTGCACCAAATCCGTTGTTCTTGCGATATATAGGCGCACTCGCCCTTGACATACCAATGCCTTTAATAATTGATCTTTCATATATTTTCCTTTCTATAAAAGAAAAGACGCTGAAGGCGTCTAATCTTTTCGTTTTGTGAGTTCATTGAAAGCATCGTCAAGATCTTTCTGATCAATGCCTTTTGGCTCATCTTCTTCTTTTTCTTCTTTTTCCGGTTCTTGTTTCTCGGTTGTTTGATCAGGAACTGGAGGCAAAGATGGCTCTTCTACTTTTTGATTTGGATTTTTCAATTCTCCATAATTCATCAAATTCATGATTTCTTCATTCGTCAAAGTCTCATGTTCATACAAATTCTTCGCGATCAAATCCAATAAATCTCGATTATCTGTTAAAATCTTGCGACACTTAACTTCACACTGATGTACGATTTCACGAACTTCTTTATCAATTTCGCCGGCAACACCTTCCGAATAGGAACCACCTTGCGTATAATCACGACCTAAGAAAACATTTCCTTGTGGATCGGCATATTGGATAGGACCTAAACTAGACATACCATACACACGAACCATGTTCTTAGCTATTTTGGTCAACTGTTCGATATCATTAACGGCACCGGCACTCACTTCACCATACACAAGTTCTTCGGCTGTACGACCACCTAATAAACCCGTAATTTGTGCTAATAATTCACTCTTACGATGGAAGTATTTTTCTTCCTTTGGCGTCATCAAGTTATAACCACCGGCTTCACCACGTGGAATGATCGTAACTTTTTGTACTTTTTCCGCATCCTCTAGCTTCAAACCAATGACCGCATGACCGGCTTCATGATAAGCAACTAATTTCTTATCCATTTCATTGTATTTCTTTGATTTCTTCGCTGGACCCATCATGACACGATCGATGGCTTCATCCAAATCATCCATCGTAATTTGATGTTCCTTATTACGAACCGCTAAAATAGCGCCTTCATTCAATACATTGGCTAAATCCGCACCAGAGAAACCCGGACAACGTTGTGCTAAATTATGCAAAGATACATCGGGTGCTAATTTCTTATTGCGTGCATGTACCTTTAAAATTTCTTCACGACCTCTGATATCTGGTAACGTAACGGTAATACGACGATCAAAACGACCACTACGCAACAAAGCAGGGTCCAAAATATCTGGACGGTTCGTAGCTGCGATAACGACAATACCACTATTATCTGTCATACCATCCATCTCTACCAATAATTGGTTCAATGTCTGTTCACGTTCGTCATTGCCGCCGCCCATACCAGCACCACGCTGACGACCTACTGCATCGATCTCATCAATAAAGATAATACATGGCGCGGCTTTTTGTGCATTCTTGAACATATCACGTACACGACTTGCACCTGTACCAACAAACATTTCTACGAAATCTGAACCAGAAATCGAGAAGAATGGAACATTCGCTTCTCCTGCTACCGCTTTAGCCAGTAAGGTTTTACCAGTTCCAGGAGGACCAACCATCAAAATACCCTTTGGGATATGGGCACCCATATCGGTAAATTTCTTTGGTGATCGCAAGTAGTCAATGATTTCTTTCACTTCTTCTTTTTCTTCTTCGCAACCTGCCACATCTTTAAATCGTGTCTTTACATTTTGTTCCATATTGGCACGTGACTTCGCAAACTCAAAAGCTTTATTTTGCGAACTGCCACCACCCATACGACTAAACATGTAATAGAAGAAAATCGCAACGATCAAAAATGGTAAAAATTGTGCTAATAAATTGACCCAAATATCTCCAGAATGTGGATTGTTGATGGTAATGCTACCACCATCTTTGGACAACGTTTCTTTTAACCAATTGATATTTTCATCTGTATTCGGAACGATAACACTATATTCAACAGGATCATGTCCTTTTTTATGCGTGTCATCATATGTACCAGATACAGTAATCACCGTATCATTGATATCCAAGTTCGAATCATCAAATGTCGCATGCTTACTCAACGATTCAAATTGGGTATAATTCATTTGTACGGTATTGCCTTGTACATTGTATGCCAATAGGCTGACGATTATACAAATAACAAAAATCGTTGGCAAATAATTAAGCCAATTTCGTTTCATAATGCTCCCCCCTTAATCTTCGTAGATTTCCGGTTTCAATACACCAATATATGGTAAATTTCGATATTTTTGATTATAGTCTAAACCATAACCCACAACAAATTCATCAGGCACCGAAAAACCTACATAATCCGCATTGATATCAAAGGTACGACGACTTGGTTTATCCAATAAGGAAACCACTTTGACATCGGTTGCTCCTTTATTTTTAAACATCTTTTTAACTGAAACTAAAGTACGTCCTGTATCGATGATATCTTCTACCAAAAGGATTGGACGTCCTTTTGTCGAAAGGGTCATATCCATATCGATACGTACATCTCCAATCGAACGTGTTCCTTCATACGAGCTAACTTTCATAAAATCAATTTCGCAATCAAACGTAAAATATTTGATCAATTCAGCCATAAAAGGCACACTACCCTTTAACAATCCAACAATAATAGGTACTTGTCCTTTTTTCTGATAATCGGCTTCAATTTGTTGGGCTAATTCTTTACACTTTTTTTCTATTTCTTCTTCACTCACTAACACTTTAGCGACATCGTCTTGTATCATTTCGCATTCTCCTTAAGTAGAGTATATTGTACCATAAACACGTTTGGTTTGGCACTATAATGATTTATGTCACATCCTATTTTTGGTACAAATATCACCTGGTTGTGACAATTTTCGATGACCAACCATCGTTTTCGTATCAAATGGGGGATCTTCCAATCCACAAAAAACCGCGAAACCTTTTTCGTACCAAATCGCATATGGATTTGATCTCCCGGTTGTACCAACCGAATCGTGATTGGAAAATCCGATGGTTTTATATTGACTGACTCAATTTTGGTTCCCGATGTTCGCAGGGAAAATCCTTGAAAATCACCATATTCGATTTGATTCAAATGCATGGGTTGAATCATTTCTTTTTTCATACAATACAACTGATCTTGCCAACGTTCCAACTCATATGCTCCTAAATCAATTACACACGGACCATGAAGTTGTTTGACCATATCCATTAAGAATTTTTTCGCAAAATGCTTATGCGTTTGTTCATAAAGATACACATCTAAAATAAACCATGCTTCCGGATCATCTAACCAATGTAAAGACGAAATTTGTTTTTGGGCCCACAAGCGTTTTTTTTGTAGCTTTTCATTTTGCTCGTTGATTTCTTGCAGCAAAGCTTGTTTCTGCTCTTTTGTATATCCATCTAAAACATGATGACGAATGACATTTCGTGTATAATGATCCGTTAAATTGGATTCATCAATACCATATGGAATGGAATTATCATCACAATATTGTCGCAATTCCATTTTTGTATACTGTAATAAAGGTCGAATAATTCGAAATCCATGTTGATACGAAATAGAAGCCAATCCATATACCTGAGGAATCCGATGATTTTGTTTTTGAAAAATGTACGTTTCTAATACATCATCCAGCTGATGCGCTACATAAATATCCGTTGTTCCCATTTCTTTTGCACAAGAAAAAAAGAAGTCGTAACGAACATGTCGAGCCCATGCTTGAAAGTTTCCGCGATGTATCCATTGTGGAGCTATAGAACGAAACTCCAAATGATATTGATCACAATATTCTTTCACGATCCTCTCATCCCGATTTGCGGTGGGACGTTGATGATAATTCACATGTGCGACACAAATCGCATAGTCCTTCTTTCGTAATTGATCCAATAAAGCCATACTGTCCGGTCCACCCGAACATGCCACTATAATTTTCATGTTCCCATTATAACATTTCTTTGATTCTTTTTTCGACTTCCATGAACAAGGAAGAATCCGTATCTAGATGTGCTTTCACATCAATGATACGTACGGTATTGATCCATTTCGCATCATTCAAATACAATACTGAAACCTTATTCATTCCTGGCACACGTCCTAAACGCATCACATGTTTTTTATGCGCAGCATGTTGATACGCCGATTTACTCCCACTAATAGGAACGATCAACGCTTTATGATGCACGATTGCCAAAATTAAACCAAAATGTTGATAACCAATTTCACATAAATATGCCGATCCATATTCCACAAAACAAATATCACCTTTGCGAATATGTACGCCTAATTCCTGACAACTGGAAATTTGTTTACGATCACACCAATTTAATTTGGAAACCAAATAGGCATAAGCCTCTTGCGGTGATAATTTTTGTAACATTTGTTTTTCACGAGCCTGCGCTTCTTCCCATAATGCGTCCATTCGATCATAGCGCTTAGAAATCAACCAATCCTTTGCTTGCATACAATCATTCAATCAAAGGAAAGTGAAGATATCATGAAGACTCATGAGAAAATTTCATTTTTTTACGAATTTTCGCATATAAACTCATCAAAGGATGAAAATGTTCGGAAATCATGGCGCTCTTTTCAATAAAGATTTCTACGCCTAGTAGTAAAAGCAACATGACCGCAAAGCCAATTTTGGTGTTAAACAAATACACATACGCACACATGCCAAACAAAGCAGTCAATCCACACATGATAATGACAGTTTTGGTATGACCAAATTGTGCCATCAACAAATGATGAATGTGACTTTTATCTGCTTGCATAAATTTCATGCCCTTAATCGTACGCCGTAAAATTGCACTAAGGGTATCAATGATTGGAATCATCAACAGTAACATTGGTAATGCTAAAGTGACGATGGTCGATCCTTTAAATCCTAATAACGAAATCGCTGAAATCATAAATCCCAAGAACAGGGATCCGCAATCGCCCATAAAGATACTGGCCGGATGAGAATTATAAATCAAAAAGCCACTGGTACTAGCAGCTAAGATAAAAGAGAGCATGGCTACGTCCAAACGACGTTCCATCCATGCCATAGAAGCAATGACAACCAACATGATCACGGACATACCGCCAGCCAAACCATCTAATCCATCAATTAAATTGATGGAATTGGTAATACCAGCTACCCAAATGATCGTAAATAAAACGGAAATAATTTCATTATGGATCACGATGCCAAATGGCAAATGAATCACATCGACACTGACGCCATTGATGATCAAAACAATAGCAGCTATCAATTGAAAAAATAATTTAACCGGTGGTCGAATATCGATCAAATCATCCACCAATCCGGTAAAAAACATGATACTTCCACCATAGATGATTCCCATTAACGCTTGATCGGGATCCATGGTAATTGTAACCGTAATTAAGAAAGCACAATAAATCGCGATCCCACCAATACGTGAAATAATGCCATGATGGACCGTTCGATTATTTTCTTTTGCATAGGCTTTGGCCCATATCGAATATTTTTTGATTACCGGCGTCAACACACATGAAATCAAAAAAGGAATGATGATAATGTTCCAGTTCAACATTATTTCCATCCTTTCATATTTTCAAGTAAATCCATTTCCGGTGTTTTTGTCACAATGACAGGATCATTCAACGCTTGTTCCAACGTTTGACGAAGACCAAAACATCGGGCTAAACCACCACTCAATAAAATGCCATTTTCATGAATGCTTTCTTTTAGATCGACCGATACTTTTTCTAAACATTGTTTCGACCACAACATGATTTGATCTATGACACCTTTCATACAAGGCCATAAATCCAAAGCACGAACCTCAATCAATCCATACTGTCCCTGCGCATTTTTGGCATTACAACGCAATCGAGCATTCTTTCCTTTCCACAGCGCATTGCTTGCCGCTTCTTTTAAAGCATGGGCATCCTCAACCGTGATAAAACATCCATATTTCTTTTGAATATCTTGCATGATTGCTTCTTCAATTTGTTTACCCGCAAAATAAATCGTTTGATGGGTAAACTGTTGTTGATGGGCATAGATGCCAATTTCTGTATAGGTATGACCTGCATGAACGATCATGGTTGGCTCTTCGGTTTGAAGGGCATCCATGACATTCAAAAATGAGATTTTTTGTATGCCTGCCGCTAATATTTGCGTTTGCCATACATCCAATTGATCATCCGTAGCATCGGTTGGCGCCACAACCAGTGCCGATGGATGCAACAAACTATGATTGGCTCCCAATTGTTCCAATCCCGATTTTACCAACGGTGTGATTGAAGTATACAATTGACCATGATCAAAAGGATATTTTATTGTGTCTGTATACGCATGGGAAAGGGCTTCTTTTCCAATGGCTACAATTTGGTCATCTTTGGTTGCGATACAAGCAGGAAAAGATACCGTCTCTTCTTTCACAAAATCAAAGAAACGGCATGTGGTGCCACCAAAATCCATCGCATACCAGTGATCAAACATCTTCATCATCCTCCAAATCCATTATATATTGTCAATTGCAAGACGGCTTCACTTGCTAAATAAGCCAACACAAACGACAACAAGAAAAGCAATACAACCGCTTTCCGTGGTTCTTTTACCGAACAAAATTTATCAAATTTAACGCCACTTAAGGCATAAAAACTCAAACCAAAACATAAAATAAATACAAAATATCGAAGAAATGCATATGTCATATCTACACCTATCCTACCGTAACAATCTTCACAAATGGATATTTTTTCGATAATTCTTTTTGTGCCTGCATTAAATTTTCTTTACTGCCAAATCCCATCATCGTTGATCCTGATCCTGTCATCATCACATATAGTTCAAAAGCTTCCATGTCGGCTTTCAATGCTTCCAAGGCAGGTACCAATTGAAAAGCGGCTGGCTGTAGGGCATTGCCCATATGCGTTACATAAAATGGCAAGTCTTGATAGATCAAAGCTTTCTCTAAAATATCCAAATTTGGATGTAGCGGATCCAATGCGTGCCAAGTCACAAATGCCTCTGGTGTGGATACGCCTTGTTCTGGTTTCACAAGTAGAATGGGAAATTTCCAATCGCATTCAATCTTGCGAATCTTTTCACCAATTCCTTGTACTCGTGCATATTTATTAACCACACAGAAAGGCACATCGGCTCCCACTTTTTTACCTAATAAGATCATTTCATCAATAGTCAATTGTAGACCATCAATATCATTGATGGCTTTTAAAACGGCGGCTGCATTGGCACTGGCCCCGGCTAAACCGGCTTGCATAGGAATATGTTCTTCAATGGAAATTTCATAATTGGATATATCATAACGATCCTTTAAAACTTGGACCATTTTTTTGGTCGCATTATCATCCGGAATCTTACCATTTGTACAAGTGATCTTGGTTTGGTCTGCTCTTGTGATATCAACAATGTTGTATAAAGATACCGGAGCCATGATCATATCCAAATCATGATATCCTTGTTCATTTTTTCCAATCACATCCAGAGCTAGATTCACTTTGGCTGGTGCATATACTTTCATAATTCACCTCATAGAGTCGAATAAAATCGTTCAAAGCACATTGTTGTGCACGTGTATTTAAAGCAATCCCGGCCTTTTCTAAGCACGTTTTTGCCAATTCTTTATCTTGTAAATAACTTTGAAGATTATTATATATCGTTTTTCGTCGTTGTACAAAACATCCTTTGACCATAGATAGAAAAACGCTTTCATTGAGTAGATGATATCGATGATGAAAATTAAATTGCAACACAACCGAATCCACATTGGGACTTGGCCAAAACACATGTCGAGATACATCCATCACTTTGTGACAATCACATTTATATTGCCATATGACACTCAACGCATTGTATTCTTTATCCGATGGTTGGGCCATAAAGCGTTGTCCAACTTCTTTTTGCATCATAACAGTTATTCGCTCAATTGGTTCTTTGGTTTCAAACAATTTAAATAAAATCGGTGTAGTAATGTAGTAAGGCAAATTCGATGTGAATACGACCGGTTGATTTTCCTTACGATATTTCTTGATTTCTTCATCGACATCCACATCTAAAAAATCTTGTAAGACCACTTCTAAATGTGGACTTTGAATTTCGTTTTGTAGAATGTTGGGCATGCGTGGATCAATTTCATACGCAATCACATGTTGCGATCGAGCACAAAGTTGTTGTGTTAAAGCACCAATGCCAGGGCCAATCTCAATGACAAGTTCTGATGGATCGGCAATGGCAGCTTCCGCAATCTTTTCCACGATGCGAGGTTCGATGATAAAATTTTGACCATATGACTTCTTTGTGAAAACTTGGTATTTATCTTGGATTGCCTTGGTCCTCTTGATTGTCGCAATGGGATCATTCATGATTTATTTTCCTCTCTATTTGTGCCTTTGTTACATGCATCGCATTCAATCGTTTAAAACAGGTCTTACCGTTACATGGTCCAATGTGAAAGGCAGCACAAACGCTATTTCGTAAAGACTGATTGCCAACTAGACCTAAATCAATGAAATCTTGCCAATCCAATGTATGCACATCGTCTTCAAATGTTACACAATGCGAAAGAGCTTCCCATAAATCTTGTGCATTTGCATGTTCAACACCGACTTTTTTCGGAGCCTTTGCTTTATCTTTAGGAATAAACGCATTCTTGCATCCAGGTACTTGATCATTGATCCAACGACGAATATGTTCCCCGGGCGAATCGGGATCGGTAAAAATAATCACACCACGCACTCTTTGTGCTTCTTTGATGCGATCAATCGTTGTCTGGACGATCTGATCTCCACCTGTTTCAATGGTATCGCATTCAAAGTAGGATTGCAGTGTATTTGTATCATTTTTTCCTTCGACGACAATGATTTCATGAATCTTCTTCATAACTAAATCCATATCCCTTCACTTCTTGTACATCATTTACGATGATAAACGCATGTGGATCCTTATGTAAAACAGCTTGTTCCAATTTCGGATATTGTTTCTGATTGATGACACACATTAAAACCGGACGTGAATTTCCGGTGTATCCACCATGTCCTTCTAAAATCGTTACACCACGATCCACTTCGTTCAATAAAACTTCCTTGATAACTTGCCAAGAATCGGAGATGATCATGACATTTTTCGCCGCTTGTGAACGCAATGTCATCGTTCGATTGATGGCCGCTCCAGAAATATATACCGATAGGATACCAATCAAAGCAGGTACCAAACCATAAGTATAAATTCCTAAAGCAACAGTCGCAATATCCACGATCATGACCGCATCCCCACTGGATAATTGGGTATATTTATGCAAGATCAGTGCCGGTACATCCATACCACCTGTACTCGCATCCACTCGAAAGACCAAACCCAATCCAACACCAAGCAATAACCCAGAATAGATTGAAGCCAAATACGCAGGCATAATAAATGTAGAGCGTGGTAATGTATTCACATATTGATTCAATAGTAAAATAAAAACAGGATAACAGATCGTCGAAATCAAGGAACGCATCGCAAAGCGTTTGCCTAAAAAAATGACACCTACACCATAGAGTCCAACGGTCAAAGCATTGGTCATCCACACCGTATCTATATGAAACAACGGTTGAAGAGCCACGGCTACACCGGCCGTACCACCATTTAAAATATTGTTTGGTAAAATAAAAAAAGTCGTACCACAAGCAATCAAGAAATTCCCAAGAAGAATATACATGATCATTTTCCATTGTTTCACATCGTCATCCCCTTTCTATGTGTTTAAATTATATCATTGTTTTCATAAAATAGCGTTATATACATATTTCATAGGAATAGAAGATTTAGAGGTGATTTCTATATTTACAAGTTTGGCATTACTGGCTATCGAACCATTATTTTACGTTTTATTTCCAATCATTTTAATAGGCGAAATTATCTTTGCTTATTCTGCCATAAAAGGAACAGGTAAATGGGCAATGATTCTTTCGTACATTGCATTATTGTTCTTTATCGCAATGATAGCTCTATTTGTTTCTATTCTCTTTTGAGACCATCATCATCTCATTGATTTAACTTTTATGGTATCCTAAAGATAAGGCGGTGATTTTATGACACCTCATAATCAAGCAAAAAAAGATGAAATTGCGAATACTGTCCTTATGCCCGGAGATCCTTTACGAGCAAAATACATCGCAACCCATTATTTAACTGATATTCATTGTTTCAATCATGTTCGAAATATGTTGGGATATACCGGTCTGTATCAAGGACGCCCCATTTCCATCATGGGTTCTGGCATGGGCATGCCAAGTATTGGCATTTATTCCTATGAGCTCTATACCCAATATGATGTGGATACGATCATTCGGATTGGTTCTTGTGGTGCTTTGATTCCATCTCTGGACTTATTTGATGTCGTCTTGGCCGATTCTGCTTGGTCACGTTCGACCTATGCACAAGAACAATCGCATGATATGGATACGATCCAATATCCAAGTTCTGCGATCAATCAGGCCTTGCAAAGAGCTGCAAAAGAGCAAAATCAAATGTTGCACCCTTGCCGTTTCCATTCCAGTGACATTTTCTATTATGAAGATGGAATCGATTCAGGCGCCATAGAAAACCAATGTGCCGTGGTTGAAATGGAAAGTTTTGCGCTCTTTCATAATGCCAAAGTCACGGGTAAAAAAGCAGCTTGTATTTGTACCGTATCGGATTCTTTGGTTACCCAACAAGAAACCACAGCACAACAACGGGAAACAGCATTTGATACCATGGCACAAATTGCGTTAGGAGGAAGTCTATATGTATGATGTATGTATCATAGGGGCCGGCCCTGGCGGTATTTTTTCGGCCTATGAATTGATGAAATATCGTCCCAATTGGAAAATTGCGGTATTTGAAACAGGTGGTCCACTTCACCAAAGAAAATGTCCCATCGATGGTGACAAAATCAAATCGTGTGTACATTGTCCTGTTTGTTCCATCATGTCTGGATTTGGCGGAGCTGGTGCATTCAGTGATGGTAAATACAATATCACCAATGAATTTGGTGGAAATTTATATGAATATATCGGTAAAGAAAAAGCCATTGAATTGATGGATTATGTCGACGAAATCAATTGTGAATATGGTGGAGCTGAAACCAAACTATATGATAACTTTGATACGATCATTGCGAAAAAGTGTCTACAAAATAACTTGCATCTATTAAAGGCCAAAGTTCGTCATTTGGGTACGGATATCAACTATATTGTTCTGCAAAATCTATACAAACAATTGGAAGATAAAGTAGAATTTCACTTTTTCGAACACGTTACACGCGTCGATCATTTAGAAAGTGGATACCAAATTGAAACATCAAAAGGGGTATATACAGGTGCTCGATGCATTATTTCCACAGGTCGTTCGGGTAGTAAATGGATGGAATCCATTTGTTCGCATTTAGGCATTGAAACCAAAAGCAATCGTGTCGATATTGGTGTCCGTGTCGAATTAAATGCCGATACCTTTAGTGAATTAACCGATAGCTTATATGAATCGAAGATCGTCTATCGTTCCAAAACGTATCAAGATCGCGTGCGTACATTCTGTATGAATCCACATGGTGTAGTCGTTAATGAAAATACCAACGGTATCGTTACTGTCAATGGACATAGTTATACCGATCCCAAACGTTTTACCGAAAACACGAATTTTGCGTTATTGGTTTCCAATCATTTCACGCAACCTTTTCATCAAAGTAATCAATATGGTGAAAACATTGCGAAATTATCCAATATGTTGGGAGGCGGCGTCATCGTTCAACGTTTTGGCGATTTGATTCGTGGTCAAAGAAGTACGCCCGATCGTATCCAGGCTGGTTTTGTTCGTCCTACCTTAAAAGCGACACCAGGTGATTTGTCTTTGGTCATTCCCAAACGCCAATTGGATGATATCATCGAAATGATTTATGCCTTAGATAAAGTCTGTCCATCCACCGCGAGTGATGATACTTTATTGTATGGCGTTGAAGTAAAATTCTATAATATGCAAGTAGATGTCAATAAACATTTGGAAACCTGTCATAAAGGATTGTATGTGATTGGTGATTGTAGTGGTGTTACCCATTCGTTATCACATGCATCGGCTTCGGGTGTTTATGTTGCCCATGATATTTTAGAACAGGAGTCTTAACTCCTGTTTTTTGAAAGGAGAACCTCCATGCACTTTCCAGAAAAAGGAACCATCATAGCGCCTGCTTCTATGCATTTAGCTATTTATGAACAAATCGGCAATCGTCTTGGCGTACAAGTTTTAAGCCTACAAACTTTTGTCCGATCTTTTTTGTGTGAGCCAGAATTAACCGATATTGAATATATCTTTCAAATCAAAGAACACCTACAAGATCTAAATCCAACCAATCCTTTTTATGAAAGTCGAAAGGATCCTGAATTTTTAACACAAGTCTATCAATTTCTAAAAAAAGCCCATTTGTATGAAATCGATACATATCCAAGTGAAACTTCGAAAGAAAAAGCGCTCTTGGAAATCATTCGATGTTGCCAAGATATCCATTTTCCTACTATTGAAATTCCTGCATTACATAATGTGTATATTCTTCGTAAGGAATATCCCGATTTTGATTGGGTCGATATATTACTTGATCATGGTGCGCAATGGTTAGAATCTGATACCGAACCAGAAACGCATTATGTGACGATGGCAACCAATCGGAAACAGGCGCAATGGATTTGTGAAGAAATCATCAACAATAACTATGATGCTAATGATGTGTATATTGCGTTAAATGATGAAAAAGATCAAGCTGTCATGGTCCAGATGTTAGACACATACCAAATCCCTTATACTCTCACAAATAAACCCAATCATTCTTTGATTCCATCCCAATGGTTGGCTTGTTTGAATTATGCCAAACAAAAAAGCACAAAAAACTTATGTCACTTGATTCAAGTTTGTTTTCCGAAAGAAAAAGATGTATTGGATTGGTATGAATTAGGGTTTAAAGACAATGATGTATATGAACCCAATGCATTTGTAGATGCATATACGTATTCCCATTATCAATATGCCAAAGCAAAAGCGCAACAGTTTGAACAAGAACACGACCTTGATTTTTCTATACATGATTTTGAAAAAATGGCCACGTTGATTCAATCGTTGCATGCACCCACGCAAGAAAATATCGCCATTTTTCAATCCATCCAGGAATTGATTGTTGCTTCTTATGACAAAATACAAACCAGTGATGATCTTGCTATTTTGTATCATGCCATACAGAATATCCCAACCAATCAAAAAAATACATCTTTAGAAGGCGTATGGATTGGTCCTAGACAAAACATCAGTCCCTTACAAAAAATCACTTTCTTGATGAATGTACATAGTAAGACCTATCCAGATTTGCGTCAGGAAAATGGCATTTTTAATGAAGACTATGTATCAAAAACCAATTGGCCAACATTAGCGTATCGTTTAGATACCCAAAAAGAAATGTTAAAAAAAGGATTGACACAACCGGATATTTTATATGTTTCCTATCCGCAAACCGATTATCAATCCAAGGCATATGAGCCCAGTATCGAAATGAATGATTGGTTAGGATCAGCCACCTTTATTGATGTTTTGGAACCTAGTCATTTTGAAAGACCAAACCACTCGCTTTCCAAAACAATGGCTGAAACCTTATTTGTCAAAAAGGATAAAGTGCGTGGTTCGGTATCGAGTTTTGAAACGTTTGTGCATTGTCCATTTCGTTATTTTCTACAATATGGATTGTACTTAAAAGAGCCCAAAGATTGGACGGATATTCGTATTCGTGGTTCCTTGCTTCATAAGATCTTAGAAGAAGGTATTCGAACCTATGGAAAAGACTATGTAAATCAAAATCTCGATGCGATCGTAGACGATCAATTCCAATGGATTGAAAAGCATTTCCCAACAAAAATGAACTGGATTCAAAATCAAAAGAATGAGGTTAAATGGCAACTGCATTGTTTACTTGCACGATTAAAACCGTTTGAAGAACAATGGCATATGGAACCACAAGATCTAGAACATGAATTTTATCTAGATACGGATACCTATTCTTTACATGGCTTTATTGATCGAATCGATGGAACCAAAGGTGCCTTTGTGATTTTTGACTATAAATCCAGTCAAAAAGAAATCACGAAAAATGAGTTTGCCAAAGGTCTTTCTTTACAATTACCTACATATGCGATTGAAAGAGAACAAGAAACCCATCAAGTTCCGATTGGTATTTTTTATATTTCACTGACTTCGCCAATGTCAACACAAATGGGTGTAAAGCTGAACTATCAACGAAAAAAAGATAATTATGATTTGGAAACTTTGAAATATGCACAAAAAGAGTATTTCGATAAAGGTCGAATCAAGGGCTGGGTCTTTGATCGACAAGATTTGACTTTATATGATGATTCACAATGGTTTCAACGTAAATCCGAAATACCTTCCTTTGGAAAGATAAAAACAATGTGGGAAGAAATCATGACTTCAATCGTAGAAGATATTCGTTCCGGAACCATTGTGGCCCAAGCTTCATCCGATGCTTGCACCTATTGTCCATATCGTTCGATTTGTCGTACATCGCGTCAAATCGTAGATAAACCAGATCGCGTCAAGGAGGAAGAGTAGTTATGCCATTTACGGAAGCACAAAAAAAAGCCATTGATTTGCGTGGAGCGAATATTCTGGTTTCTGCCAGTGCAGGAAGCGGAAAAACCAGTGTACTTGTTGAGCGTTTATGTCAATTGGTCACCCATGATAAAATTTCCATCAATCATATCTTGGCTATGACATTTACCAATGATGCGGCCAGTGAAATGAAAGAACGCTTACGCCAAGAATTATTAAAACAAGAACAAACTTCTTATATTCGTGATCAATTGGCATTACTGGAAACCGCCCAGATTTGTACGATTGATAGTTTTTGTTTATCGCTTGTTCAAAATTATTACTATCAAATACCAATTTCTTTAAAAATGGCCAATGCCATTGCGAGTGATGCCCAAAAACAACAAGCCTTTGATCAAGCTTTTCAACATGCAAAAGAAAGCCTATCTCTGCCACATTTGAATGATTATATTTGGGCGATGCATATAAAAGATAACGATCTGCAAAAAGCACTGAAAGATACGATTGCAATTGCTTGGGCAAAACCGGATCCCCTCCAATGGTTACAGGATGTTAGAAAAAATCGATTTGATTCTGATATTGATGCTTGGTTCATGAAATATTTCCGTCAACATATCCAAGCTATAATTGAAATTTGTGATTTAGCACAGGATATAGATGATCGATTTGGTGAAAAAAAAGTTGCTTTAGAAGCCTTATTACCATTGGATTATGACAATATGCGCTCCCATTTCTTAGTCTATTTTGCGAAATATGGATATTTTCGTTTTGCCAAGAAAACTACACATAGCTCAAAAGATGAATTTAATCCCTATAAAGATGCACTTGCTTTTCATGAAAAGGCAATCGCTCAATATCTATTTGATTCTTATGATGATACGACTGCCATTCTTTCCGAATTTTGTGACTTGGTACAAACGACACAACAAGAATATGCCAAAATCAAACAAGAAATGGAAATCATTGATTTTTCCGATATGGAAACATTTGCCCATCAATTATTAAAAAATCCTTTGATTCAAGAAGAAGTTAGCAAACAATATGACATGATCTTAGTGGATGAATTTCAAGATACCAATGATCTGCAAGAAAGCATCATTCACTTGATTGAGCGTGGTGACAATGTCTTTCGTGTTGGTGATGTCAAACAATCCATTTATGGATTCCGCCAAGCACGTCCGGAAATTATGAAAAATCATATGAAATCCGATGAAGATACATTGATCGTCATGGATAAGAATTTTCGTTCCAATGCCAATATCATTGCGTTTAATAATGATTTTTATGAAAAAATCATGAATGGTCCTCTATGTGGTACACAATTTGAAAAAGTGGATATTGCCTATCCAGGTGCAACGTATCAAACAGAAAATCCTCAATATCCGATTCGTTTCTTATATTCGACAGAAAAAGAGGAAAATCGCTTTGATATCATTGCGCATGATATTCTAAAACAACACGAAAAAGGACGTTCCTATAGAGATATATGCATTCTTACACGTGACAATAAGCCACAAGAGAATATTAAAAATGTTCTAGAAGCTTATGATATTCCGGTTTATACCGATTTAAAATCGGGTTTCTATCAGGTCGCTGCCATTCAAATTGTGCTAACTACTCTATCATCGATCTATGATCCAATGGATGATATTTCTTTAACGGCTTCTTTATTGAGTCCCATTGGACGTGTTTCTTGTGAACAATTGGCAAAATGTTGTAGCGATAAAGAAAAAAATGAAAGTCTATTCATGCATATCAAAGAACAAGACTGTATGCATGATTGGTTATCTTTATATGAACAATCTCATGATAGCCCAACCGAATGGCTACAAGCCATTTATCAATTTCATGATTTTTATATGAAACATACAACATCATTAGAAAAGACAAATTTAGATGCTTTATTAGAGAAATCCTGTGAATTTGATACGCTTTCTGACTTTATTGAAGCCCTACAGAAAGACAGCAAAGCGGATAGTGTTGGCCCAGCAAGTGCTTTTTCCAAACAAGATGATGTCGTCCAAATTAAAACGATGCATGCATCCAAAGGCTTACAATTTCCGGTTGTGTATATTTTGTCGAACCATGGTTCAAATAAGCACAAAAGCAATGCGTTTATGATGGATGCTGATCTGGGTATTTCTTGTTTTTCAGAAGATGGCCAAATTAAAAAGCCGACAAAATCCTATGTAGCGATGAAAACCAAACATGCTCAAGAAGCCCTACAAGAGGAAATGCGTGTATTTTATGTTGCCACGACACGAGCTCAGCAAGAATTGATTTTTGTGGATCAAATAAAAGATACAAAATCCTATACGGGCCCTCTCACAAGTAGTGTTTTGTTACAAGATCAAAGCTATACCGGATGGTTATTTCATACTTATTTTGAAGATCCTTCTGCACCGGTCCATTTTATCCAGTGCAATTTATTGGAACGTCCGGAAAGTAAAGATCCCATCTCCAATCCACGTTCCTGGAAAACATATGAAAAACCTTCTACATGGATACAAAGCAGTACAGCTTCACAAGCCAAACGAATCTTGGCTTGGCAACCTTTAGAACTTGTAAAGAAACAAAATACTACACGTGGTACTTTATTTCATGAAATCATGCAGTGTCCTTTTCCTTATCAAATTCAAGATATGGAACAAATGGCCAAGAAATATGGATATGTTTTATCATCAACGGATATAAAACAACTACAAACCATGAATACAAATCCTTTATATCAACAATGGATGCAAGAAAAACATGAATTTGAATGTAGTTATATTGTGAAAGATCACAATCAAATCACGAATGGATTTATGGACTTGGTCGTATGGGAAGAAAATCAAATCATTATTGTTGACTATAAAACCGATACCGCTACAGCTGAGGAATTGATTGAAACATACCATAAACAATTGGAAACTTATAAAAAAGCGATGGAAATCATGGAACCATCTAAACCAATCCAAACATATATCTATTCGTTTCATTTAGGGCAAATTATTACCATCTAATTTGCTTAAATATTTTCTTTATACTACAATATACCGGTATAAAGGAGAGAAATATATGGATAAATTTTTCAAATTGAGTGAAAAGAATACCAATGTCAAAACCGAGATTCTTGCTGGTATTACGACTTTCTTGGCAATGGCATATATTCTTGGTGTCAACCCATCCATCTTGCATGATGCGGGCATGGATATCAATGCGGTATTCCTAGCAACTGCTGTCGCATCTGGTATCACAAGCTTGATCATGGGTTTATTGGCAAACTATCCCGTTGCGTTGTCAGCTGGTATGGGTGTCAATGCCTTATTTGCGTATACGATTTGTGGAGCCATGGGCTATTCATGGCAAGCGGCTTTAGCAGCTGTCTTGATTTCTGGTTTGATCTTCTTAGTTATTTCCGTAACCGGAATTCGTAAAAAGATCATTGATGCCATTCCCATGCAGTTAAAGTTTGCGATTGGTGCTGGTATTGGTTTCTTCGTTGCCTTTGTTGGTTTAAAAAATGCCGGCATTATCGTTGCGAATGAATCTACGTATGTAGCCTTAGGAAACTTTACCGATCCAACCGTGTTATTGGCTTTGTTTGGTATCATTATCACAATTGGTTTGGTGGCTAAAAAAGTACCTGCTGGTGTATTCGTTGGTATGGTCATTACCGCTATTGTTGGTATTATTTTAGGTGCTCTTGGTTTTAAAGGCATGCCATCTTTACCAGATCATGCGTTTACGTCAACTTTTGAAATGAGTACATTTGGTGCTTGCTTTGGTGGTTTTGGTGAACTATTTAAAAGTCCTTTATCGGCTTTCGTGATCATCTTCTCTTTCTTATTTGTTGATTTCTTCGATACTGCAGGAACCTTGATTTCCGTTGGTAATCAAATTGGTATCGTAAAACCAGATGGAGAATTGATTGGTGTTGAAAAAGCTTTATTTACGGATGCCTTTGGTACATGTTTAGGTGCTGTTTTAGGTACTTCAACAATCACAAGTTTTGTGGAATCCACTTCTGGTGTCGGTGTTGGTGGACGTAGTGGTCTAACCGCTTGTACAACCGGTATATTATTCTTATTGTCCATCTTCATTTCACCAATCATCTTAAGTGCCGTAACTAATGCGGTTACTGCACCGGCTTTGGTTGTTGTTGGTATCATGATGGCTGGTCAGTTAGGTGGTATCGATTGGGATAACATCATCTTTACTTGTGCTGGTTTTATTACCATTATCTTCATGATCTTATCGTATTCGATTTCCAATGGTATTGCGATGGGATTCATTGCATACACAGTTGCGATGTGTGCTTGTGGCAAAGCCAAAGAAATTCATCCAACCGTTTGGGTCTTGTTAGTGATCTTCGTCATCTATTTTGCGACACCAAACTTTATGTAAAAGAAATGGCTTGGAAAATTCCAAGCCACTTTTTTTATGCACTTTCTCTAGATAAATCCACTTTTTTCTCATTCAAATATTGATTCATGAATGCACCTTTGATGGATTCCACACCCATTTTATGATCATACCAATGCGCTAAGAATTCTACCGCTTCTTCTAAGGAGACCGTGGATGTATTGATCATCACATCATAATTAGCTGGTTGTCCCCATTTTTGATTGGTATAAAATTCATAAAAGCCGGATCGTTTTTGATCTTGTAGATCCACAAACTTATCCACTTTCTTGAATGGAACGCCATATTCATTCATAGCTACCTTGATTCGTGTATCTCGATCACTGTAACAGAATACCCGAATTACATTGGGATCATCTTTTAAAATGTAATCCGCACATCGACCAACAATAACAGCTGATTCTCTTTGAGCAATCCCTTGAATCAAATCACAAGATTTTTCATACAATTCTGAATTCACCGAAATTTCTGCCATAGTCGATAATGTAAATGTTCGTTTGGATAAGCTAAAGAACCCTGCATCATTCAGGTTGCTGTCTTCAAAGAAAGATGGATCAATCTGCATATCATTCGCAATCTGTGCCATAATTTCTTTATTGTAGTAGCCAATATCTAAATATTCGGCTAATACTCGTCCAATTTCACGACCATTTGTACCAAATTGACGAGAAACGGTAATCATTACATATTTATTATTCATATCCTTATTTTATAATTCAACTATGATATAATTCAACTATGAAAAACATCCTTTTTTTAGATTTAGATGCCACTTTATGGCTCAACGAACAAATTCCCCTTTCTGCTTCGAGTGCTATTTTCCAAGCCAAACATAATGGACATAAAATTTTTGTGAATACCGGTCGTACCAAAGGGGAAGGTATTGTACCCCTATTGCCATTAAAATTAGATGGCTATTGTTTCTCTGCCGGTAGTGAAATATATATTGGTGATCAAACATTGATTTTTGATCCTTTAAAACCAGAAGATGCCAAATCCATGACACAATTTATGCTTGATCATAAAATTGGTGTATCGCTAGAAGGATCGGATAAAACCTATTTGGACGCCATCAATAAAGCGGAATTTCTACAACGCATTCAAGTCAATCCCCAAGCACAAGCCATCCAACGTTTTTTAGCGATGCCAAACATCCATCAAGTGAAAGAGGAAGACTATTCTCAATTCACGAAATTGTACTTGTGCAATCCCAATGCAGTGGATCCTGCCATCATTCAACAGGCTGTTACGTCCGATTGTGAATTGACAATGTTTGGTATGGATACCGGTGAAATCACAAATATCCATCATAACAAGGGAACGGCTATTCAGGATGTAAAAAACTATTATGGAAACGAATACCGAACAATTGCGTTTGGTGATAGTGAAAATGATCTAAGCATGTTTGAAGCAGCCGATATTGCGGTGGCCATGGGCAATGCGAAACCGGAAATCCAAAAAAAAGCAGACTATGTTACAAAAGATATTCGTAAACACGGTCTGTATCATGCATTTAAATATTTCGATTTAATATAATTATGCTTGTTCTGCTTGCACATCGGCATATTTTCTGCGCGATGGATCCAGATTATCCACATAATAGCGAACGGTTAATATACCCGCAATTTTCGTGCGAATCTTTGGTTCAACAATGAAACTATCGCCTTCTAACATGGCATCTAACATAGCTTTGCAGCAAGGTGTCAAATTCTTTACCTTAGGTTCACTTTCTTCATTGAACTCTTTGGCATTAATTTCAATATATAACCACATTTTATCATGTGCTTCTTGTTTCATTTCTTGTAACCGTTGGGCATATTGCTCTTGCGTCCACTTCGTTTTCTTTGTTGCCATAATCTTCATTCCTTTCTTATGTTATATCTTAGTAAAACACTTAAGAAATTTCAAGTTTTTACCAAGCTAAGACTTCAATTCCATGGTCTGTGACCATTAATGTGTTTTCCCATTGGGCACTTAATTTACCATCACTCGTATAAGCTGTCCAACCATTTTTCTTATCCACAAACAAAGTAGCCTTTCCTTGATTGATCATTGGTTCAATGGTAAAGACCATACCAGGTGCTAAGACCATACCGGTATTTTTAATGCCAAAATGCGTGATATATGGATCTTCATGGAAGCCATTTCCAACACCATGACCACAGAATTCACGAACGACTGTATAGCCGTTTTTATGTGCATGTTCTTGAATGGCTGCACCGATATCACCAACATGTCCCCAAGGACGAACGGCTGCTTTTCCTACTTCCAAACATTCTTTGGTCACTTCAACCAAGCGTTTGGCTTCATCCGAAACTTTTCCGACCATGTACATACGTGATGCATCGGCATAATGATCATGGAAAATAGTGGTACAATCCACATTTACGATATCGCCTTCTTTTAAAATGACTTTATCACTTGGGATACCGTGACAAATTTCATTATTTACGGATGTACACACACTTTTTGGAAATCCTTCATAACCAAGATCTGCGGGGATACCGCCATGTTGCGTTGTATAATCATATACAAATTGATCAATTTCCAACGTTGTGATGCCAGGTTGGATACGATCTTCCAACTCATCCAAAATGCCATTATTGATGACCGCTGCTTTTTTGATCCAGTGGATATCATCTGCATTTTTGATCAATCGATGTTCAGGTACGATTTGTCCTTGAAGACGTAACACATTAATGGTATCATCCCATTTTTCATGACAATTCTTATATTTCTTATGAGATCCACACCAACATGGTGCATTCTTATTCATTTTCATACTATCGCTTCTTTCTATCTTTCAATGGTAAACATACGATCTTTTTTACTCATATCTTTATGAATCGTGATTTTTGCATCCGGAAAATATTCTCTAGCTAATTTCGATAGCGCTTGGCCTTGATTCCATCCCATTTCAAAAGCTAAAAAAGCATGTTCATTCAATACTTGATGAGCTTTTTCAAACACATCCCGATAAAATTTCAAGCCATCTTCACCACCAAATAAAGCAACATGTGGTTCATAGTTGACAACACTCTTTTCCATCTTTTCTTCATTTGGGATATAGGGTGGGTTACAAACCAAAATATCACAGGTTAGATTGCGTTCGATAAATGGATCTAACATATTTCCACAAATAAAGTTCACATGTGCACCTAAGGTATCGTTGTTTTCTTTCGCAACGATCAATGCTTTTTTAGAAATATCCGATGCAATCACATTCATTTTGGGTTCTTCTAAATTTAGTGTAATGCCAATGGCACCTGAACCTGTAGCTACATCAAATACTTGTACAGATTCTTTATCACCAAAATGATCATCAAATAGTTGTAAGACCAAAGCAACCAATTCTTCCGTTTCTGGGCGAGGAATCAATACATCTTCATTGACTTTGAAGTTATAGCCATAAAAACATTCATAACCAAGCACATAACTTAATGGTTCTCCTTGTTCCATCAAGTGAATGCCTTCAAGATAATCGGTTTGTATTTCTTCAGGAATCTCTTCGTCCATCTGACTATACAAATCAATATGGGCATTCTGACACAACTCCACCATATAAAGCATCGCAGCTTGTTCACCCTGTCCGGCTTTATAGAGTCGTTCTTTTCCTTCATTGATCAGACGATGAAATGTCATTCGCTCTTTTCTCCTGCAATCTTTGCTTGTTGATCAGCCGCTGCCAAAGCTTGCATCAAATCTTCCAATCGACCATCCATAATTCGATCCAATTGATTGACCGTATAACCAATGCGATGATCGGTCACACGATTTTGTGGATAGTTGTACGTACGAATCTTTTCCGCACGATCTCCTGTACCAATCTTTGACATACGGGCTTTATCGTTCTTTTCTTCCAGTTCTCGTTGATGGGCTTCATAGACACGAGCACGAATCGTCATCAATGCGGTGGCACGGTTTTCATGTTGTGATCGACCATCCTGACATTTTACGACAATACCGGTTGGTTTATGAACAATACGAACGGCAGAATCGGTTTTATTGATATGCTGACCACCAGCTCCACTCGATCGCATCGTATCGATTTCCAAATCGTTCATATCGATTTCAAAATCATCTTCTTCGATTTCTGGCATACACAAAACAGTAGCTGTTGATGTATGAATACGGCCTTGTGATTCCGTCTTTGGCACACGTTGTACACGATGACTACCACTTTCAAACTTCAAAGTGCCATAGGCTCCATCGCCATTGACTTTGAAAGAAATTAAGCTGTATCCACCTGCTTCACTTGGTTCGGATTCGATGACTTCGGTACGCCATCCTTTTTGTTCGCAATATTTGACATACATACGATACAAATCACCAGCAAAGATATTGCCTTCGTCACCACCAGCAGCACCACGAATTTCAATGATGCAGTTGTGTGAATCATTTGGATCTTTTGGCACTAATAGTTTTTCCAATTGATCCAAATAATCTTGAATTTTTGGTTCTAATTCGTCGACTTCCATTTGTGCCATTTCCCGAATTTCTTTATCGTCTTCTTTCGTTAATTCTTTTGCTTCTGCTAAATCTTCTTTCGCTTTTTTATATTCTTGATATGTTTCAACAATAGGCGTCAATTCTCGTTGTTCACGGCCTAGCTTTGCCATTGTCTTTCGATCAGAGACAATTTTACTGTCCATCATCATTTCATTGATTTCGTTATAACGCTTTACCATACCGTCTAAACGGTCTTCCATTTTTGCCATATTATTCATCCTCTCAACCCTAATAATATATCATGATTACCCTATAAATGACACTCTTATTCATTTTTGATAAAATATAGATATGCGAAAATTACAACGTTCTCAAATCATCTTGGTCCTTTGTTTTGCGATGATGATTGGGATCTTTCTTGGTTTCAAATTCACTGAATCCGGTACGTATCAATTGGTTTCTTATGCGAATGGTACAACACAGATTCAAGATACCTATCATCATTTTTGGTTAGCTAAGAATGCATTAGCTGCCAGCAATGATCGAAATTTGTGCATCATGGATGAACAAGGAAATGTTCTTGCTTTAAAAGAAGGTTTGGTCAATCTACATACCAAGGCCATCACCGAAAATACATCGTATACGATTGACGGCACTGATGAAAAAGGCTATATCAATGGTCAATATGGTGCTGATGCACTTTATTTAGGAACAAATCATGATGGTTCAAAAATTTTATGTATGATCAGTGGCGTGCGCGCTTGGTTTAATCGTAGTGATGTTGTTTTATATCCTTATTCGGATCAAGTGCATAGTTCCTATTACACCATTCAAGGAAATGCACTCAATCATACGATTTCTTTAAATGTGACAGATACCCAATCGGTTACCTATGCGATTGGTCCGAAACCAGAAGGTCTTCAAGAAAATACAGTTTATTTTTCCTATGATGGACATTGGTTTTATGATTCTTTTGATAAATTATCCGATGATATGCAGCTCGAAAGACATGATCATGCCGTGAATTCGACAGCGTATTATAATCCATATCAATTTATGCCACATCGATCGACTACTTCTTTATCGGCAGAAGACTTCAATACATTTTTGGAAAACAAGCATCGTACCAATTCCTTATTGTATGATCAAGGTGAAACTTTCTTAAAAGGACAAAATACATATGGAATCAATGCGGCCATGGTTTTTTCCCTGGCTTGTAATGAAAGTGCATATGGTCAAAGCACCATTGCGAAATTAACCAATAACTTATTTGGTCATGCAGCTTATGATTCCAATCCCGATGCGGCAACCAGTTACGCCAGTATTGCCAATTGCATTCAAGCCCATGATGTCGATTTTATCCAAAAGGGATATGCCAATCCGAAAGATTCTCGATATCGTGGTTCATGGTTTGGCGATAAAAGTACGGGGATCAATGTGAACTATGCTTCGGATCCCTATTGGGGTGAAAAGGCTGCTTCGATTTACTATCAATTAGAACCAAATCTCAAACAGAAGCCATCCACTTGGATGTGTACTCAAGATATACCAGTATATGATAAACCAAATGGAAATGTATTATATACATACACCAAGGGTTCAGTTATCAGTGTCATTATCAAAAAACAAGAGAATGGATGGATACAAATTGCTTCGGAAGCACCAATCAAAAATGGTGCCATTGATGTCAAAGGTACATATAATAACGATAGTGTTTATATAGAAGGAGATTAAACGTATGTATACAGATAGTCATTGTCACATCACTTGTGATGATTTATATGAAAGAATCGATGAAGTACTTCAGAATATGAAAGATGTATCTAGAGCGATGATCATGTGTACTTCAGAAGAAGAGTTTTTACGAGCTTTACCACTAAAAGAAAAAGACCCTAAATTTAAAATTGCGTGGGGATGGTTTCCCGAAGATGCGAAAGATATCACCGAAGAGCATTTTCATAAACTTGAACAAGCGATTTCCAATCATCAAATTGACTGTGTAGGTGAAATTGGTTTGGATTATCATTGGGACACTTCTTTTATTGAAGAGCAGAAGCGCATCTTTATTCGTCAGATCCAAATGGCGAATAAATCCCATTTGCCCATTTCCATTCATATGCGTGATGCCACCAAAGATTGTTTGGATATATTGCGCACCTATGCCCAAACCAAGATCATTTTTCATTGTTTTTCGGGTTCTGTAGAAACGATGAAGGAATGCTTAAAAATGAATAGTTTTATTTCATTGGGTGGCCCTGTCACTTTTAAGAATGCCAAGAAAGCGAAACAAGTTGCGATAGCTTGTCCTTTGGATCGTTTATTGAGTGAAACGGATTGTCCTTATATGTGTCCAGAACCATATCGAGGCCGTCAAAATGAACCGATGTATGTCCAATATGTAGAAAAAAAGATCTGTGAATTGAAACAACTCGATGAAGACATTGTTTGTTCACAGATCCAGAATAATTTTGATTCTTTATTTTAGCGTTGCATAAGCATCTGGCCTATTCCCGATGATGATCGTATCATCGCTGACCACAATGGGGCGTTTGACCAACATGCCATCACTTGCCAATAATTCAATCAATTGATCATCGCTATAGGTTTGTCGCTTGGTTTTGACATCTAATTTGCGATAGAGTTGACCACTTGTATTGAATAATTGTTTTAATTCCACACCACGATCAATCCAACTTTTGATTTCATCAACGGTTGGATTTTCTTTTGTGATGTCGCGATATTCGGCATGGATTCCTAAATCTTCTAATGTTTGATAGGCTTTCTTACATGTGGAACATTTGGGATAGCCAATAAAAGTAATCTTATTCATGCATGAAAGGTTTATTCAACGCAACGGAAAGTGATGTATTATTTTCTACTGCACTAATCAAGCGAGCTAATAATGGTGCAACCGATAAGACTTTCATTTCTGGGAATTCTTTTTGGTGTTCGGTTTGATCGATGGTATTTGTACATACAAATTCTTCCAAACCAGTTGCACGTAAACGTTCTACAGCTGGTCCAGATAAAATGGCATGGGAACAAGTTACAAAGACTTTGGTAGCCCCATGATCTTTTAACATTTGTACACCGGAAGCAATGGTTCCGCCCGTATCGACCATATCATCAATGATGATAGCGACCTTACCCTGAACATCACCAATTAAGTTCATGGCAACGGCTACATTTGGTTTTGGACGACGTTTATCAATGATGGCAATTGGTGCATGAAGAATTTCAGCTAATTTACGTGCACGAACTGCTCCTCCATGGTCTGGTGATACAACAACCAAATCGCCAAGATCTTTTCGTGATTCGAAATATTCACCAATCAATCGATTCGCAGCAATATCATCGGCTGGGATATCAAAGAAACCTTGAATTTGGGTAGCATGTAAATCAATCGTAACGACACGATCTGCTCCGGCACGTTCTAATAGTGAAGCAACCAACTTGGCACTAATTGGTTGACGAGGGGCTGCTTTACGATCTTGTCGTGCATATCCATAATAAGGAATAATGGCATTGATCGTTTTGGCACTGGCACGTTTACAAGCATCAATCGCAATCAATAATTCCATTAAGTTATCATTAACTGGATCGTTGGTACTTTGAACAAGATAAACGTGTTTTCCTCGAATGGATTCTTTTGGCGTTACCAAAATTTCTTTATCGGCAAAATGGTTGATACTAATATTTCCAAGTGGTAAGTTTAATTCTTGACAAATTTCTGATGCTAATTGTTTACTTGATGATAATGCGAATACAACTGTGTTTTCCATGAATGTTTCCTTCCTATTTTTCTTGTCCCTTAGCGATGTGTTCATTTTCGAATCGTTCAAAACTCTTTAATCGACATTGTCTATCAACTTGACAATTCGTAATCGCTGTCATTGGCCCAATTTGTGTGTCTTGATCAATTTGTGAAGATGTAATGATACTTGCATCAATCGTAACGCCATCCTGGATCGTTGAATCTACGATCCGTGAATTGGAACGAATGATTACACCATTACCAATTTGTGTCTTTCCGGTAATTTCTACATTCGGATAAATGATCACATCATGACCAATCTTCACATCTTTGCCAATCATTGTACGTTTTGGATCAATGATCTGTACACCTTGTTCCAACCAATATGAATTGATATGATTGGTCATCCAAGTATACGCACGATACAATTCTTTGCAATCATTGATGCCCATGACTTCTTCACGATTTTCAATGACCATACCGTTTACGGTTTTTCCTTGATTGGATAATATGGATATTAAATCGGTTAAATAATATTCATGTTGAGCGTTGTTTGGCTCCAATTTATCTAAGGAAGCAAATAAATCCTGGTTTTTAAAACAATAGATACCGGCATTGATTTCCTTGATCTTTAATTGTTCTGGATCACAATCTTTTGCTTCTACGATACCAATCACATTGTTGGCTTGATCACGTACAATTCGTCCATAAGCACCGGCATCTTCTAAGATGGCTGTGCATAATGTTGCGGAAGCCGTTTCATTGGCTTGGAACAATTTTTCTAATGTTTCTGGTTGTATACATGGTCCATCACCATTAATGATGATCGTATCGCCTGTTTCATTCGCTAATTGCTGACATTGCATGACCGCATGTCCCGTTCCTAATTGTGGTTCTTGTAAAGCAAATTCCACATCCTTAAATGTTGCTTCAATGGTTTGGGCTTGATAGCCAACCACGACCACAATTCGTTCTACATGCACAGCACGTAATGCATCAATAATATATGCCAACATAGGCCGGTCGATAATGGAATGCATCACCTTGGATTGGGATGATTTCATTCGCGTGCCTTTGCCAGCTGCCAATATAATGGCATTGCGCATATCCTTACCACCTAACTTTCATACATCATACATTCTATACAATAATTGTCATTCAAGCAAATTAAAAAAGACTAGCCTTTCTAAGAAAGACCTAGTCTAATGCATTTAATTGTTGTTGCAAAGCACTGATTTGAGAATTCAAAGAATCCACGGTTGCTT
Source organism: Absicoccus porci (assembly GCF_003725415.1). Classification (GTDB taxonomy): domain Bacteria; phylum Bacillota_I; class Bacilli_A; order Erysipelotrichales; family Erysipelotrichaceae; genus Absicoccus; species Absicoccus porci. The sequence continues at coordinate 445,065 of NZ_RJQC01000002.1, forward strand.
GTGCCGTTGCCTGATTGCTTTGATACGTTGCCAAATCATTTTGGAGACTGGAATATTGTGATTGAAGATCCGTATATTCACTGGATGTTTCTGCATCACTGAGCTTCTTTTGTGCATCCATCAATTGTGATTGTAACGAAGTTGTATCTTCATCTTCACCAGCATCTGCAATCTGTTGCTGCAAATCCGTCACTTCCGTTTGATATTGTTTGATTTTTGATTGATAAGAACTAATTTGCGATTGGATATCATCCATACTCGATTGCGCTTCTTTTACTTTAGAAGACGCTTCATCCAAATCGGATTGAGCTTGACTCAATTGCGATTGTAACTGTGAAATCTGTGAACGCAATTTTGCTTTTTGTTCAGCCGATTTCACATTATTATTCTTCGAACTGCTCTTTTTCTTTGCTTTGGCCGATTTCAACAATGTATTAAAATCTTTACCTGTTGCTTTTTCCAAAATTCCATCGATCGTTTTCTTTTCGGAACTGGTTAATTTATTATAGATATTTTCGTACGTTGTGATATCCAGTTTTTCACTACTACTTAAATCACCATATCCTTTGACCCAGTTCAACAATCGTGAATAGCCTGAAGTATGTGTTTGTGTTTGTTCCGAAGTTTGTTGAAGCAATCCAAAAATAGAACCTGAAGTAGCTAAGTTAATGCCACCAATTACGACCAATATAACAACTAAAGCCGCAATGATCCCAATGATTTTTTTATCTTGCTTTTTATGATCTATGACTTTTTTTGCCTTCTTCGGTTTTTTATTGGAAGAAACGACTCTTCTTTCCAGTTTTAGACCCGAAGTGTTTTGTTGATGCATGATCTTTTGGATCTTTTGATCATCAATCACGACCGTATCATTGGTTTCTGGCTTTATTTCTTCAATTTTTTCTGGATCAAAAACCGTTGTTTTACCACCAGCCGATGTAGGCTGCATTACTTTTGTTTCCGATAAATGACTATTGTCCATTTCCCCTTTTTGGACATGTACAGGTGGTATTACAACCGTATCGGATGTCGATTCAACTTCTTTCGGCTCTTCTGTTTTTTCCTGTTGACTACGTTCAACTCGAGAGATTTTATCTTTCTTTGCTTTGAAAGCATGCATCTTCCGCTCTAACGTATCATCATTTTCAATGGAATCCAACAAATCAGAAATTTCATCACGTCTTGTCATACTTGTCTCCCCTTTTTACCAAGTATTTTACCAAATCCAAGGGGCATTTGCCACCTCGTTTGGCTCTTGTGAAGCCATCCATAAAGGATGTGCCGATATTATAAACACTTTAGAAGTCGAAAGTAAAGTACAAGCTTTGGATAATGTTGCTCCCGTTGTACAAACATCATCCACTAATAGGATTGGTTTATCTGGCATCCAGTAACAAGTTTTTAATTCTAAAACATCTTGAATATCTTGTCTTTTGGATTTGGGTTGATTGGATTGTTTGAGATCCGAAGTTTTATAAAAAGGAGAATATATTTCCATTCCGGTACTTTTAAATACTTCGATAATCGGTTCAAATCCTCGTACCATTCGTTTTTGTTCACTGCTAGGCATGGCACATAAACAATAGGAACGCAAATCGACGTCTTCCTCGGCTAAAAAAATAGACGCTAAGACAATATCTTTTTGTTCTTTCAATTGAAACCACAATCGTTCTAAGAAATCATTATAGGCATACAACACATACCAATAGATACCATGGATCTTATATACTTTCTTGACTTTCTGCATCGCATCCGCACAACTTTGACAAAGACAAGGATGAATGAGTTGTCGATTCAATTCGATTGGTCCTTGGCAGATTGAACAGACTGGTTCATCTGGAACAGTTGCACGATACATGTTTTGATAGATTTGGTGGATGATCGACATAAACAAAGTCCTTTTCCGGTAGGATCTTGAAAACTGCGTCCAACACGTCCAAATATTTGAATCAAGCTAGCACTTGTAAATACAATATGATCCGCTCGATACACAATGACTTGAACGCTAGGTACCGTAATACCTCGTTCTAATAAAGTGGTACAAATCAAAACTTGAAATTTTCCTTCACGGAAAGCTTGTATGATTTCATCTTTATCTTCTTTGGAGGAATGAACGTAGGAGCACGATAGGATATGCGATAAGATCAAATAAAAGAAAAATGCGATTTGTTTCGTAGGTACGAATAATAGAATTTGTTTGGGTTGCCATTTTAAGCAATAATAGACAACGAGGATCCACTGTATCCATATGGGTCTTTCTATAACATCTGGAATGATCAATGGATGCTTATGAGGACGTTCAAACAAGGTAATCCTTTCCATTTTATGCGCCGCCATTTGTTTTAAACTCTTTTCATCGGGTGTTGCACTCAATAAAAGTTTCTGTCCTTTACAAGCACCATCCGCAATGGCCTCTAAGACCGAATTTCCAACATACGGAAAGGCATCCACTTCGTCCATGATCAATAAATCAAAGGCTTGATAGTAGCGATAGAGTTGATGCATCGTACAAACAATGATATCTCCATCGGTCACTGTTGTATACCCTTGGCAAACCGCAATGACATGTAAATCTGAAAACGCTTCTTGCAGACGGTCACGAATTTCTAATACGACTTGTCTTCGACTAATCGCAAAGCCCACTTTTTTACCACAAGACAAATAATAACGAATGGATGCGAACGTAATTTCAGTCTTTCCAGCTCCTGTGGCTGCATAGATAAATACATCTTTTCCTGCACATAAATAGGCTAAAGCTTGGGAAGAAGCTTCTTTTTGAGATGGGGTCAATTCATATTTTAAATGATAGGCTCCCGTATAGCGAAAAGTACGCAAAACAACTGGCGTAAGTGGCGTATCCGCTTCTACACGAGAAAAACCAATGCATTTGCGACAATAATATACGCCATGATCCAATATAAAATACTTAGGATCCGTATTTTGACATCGGTAACATTTCATATACTCTTATACGAAAATTCACAAAAAGAGTACAAAAAAAGCGATGTTTCCATCGCTTACTATTTTAAACCATATTTCTTGTTAAATTTCTCGATACGTCCTTGGGCAGCCGCAAAACGTTGACGACCTGTATAGAATGGATGACAATTTGAACAAGTATCTACTCGTAAAACATCTCCCTTGATCGTTGATCCCGTTTCGAATTCTGCACCACAAGATGTACAAACACATTTAACCTTATGGTAATTTGGATGAATTCCTTTTTTCATGTTTGTTCCTCCTTCCGCCTTAAACCTCTTGCGTGTTTAAAGTAAGGCACGTTGATTATATCAATGCCCTATAAAAAATTCAAGCATAAATTCCATGTTCGTTGTATACTGATTCCATGAATAAAGTAATTGGTCATTTAAGAACGATTAATCGACATAAAATGAAAGTCACACAACTTTGTTTTCGATGTCATCTATATAAACAAGGAATTCTTCATGATTTAAGTAAATATTCATACATTGAACTCAAAACAGGCTTTCATTATTATCAAGGTTTTCGATCTCCTATCGATGCCGAAAAAGAAGAAAAAGGCTATTCTTTAGGTTGGTTGCATCACAAAGGACGCAATAAACATCACTGGGAATATTGGATTGATGTAGGAAAAGATGGACTCTATGCGTGCAAAATGCCTGAAAATTATGTTGTCGAAATGTTTTGTGATCGCGTAGCCGCCAGTATGATCTACCAAGGCGATGCATATACCGATCATAGTGCATTGGACTACTACAACCAAGGTCGCAGTCGGATCCTAATTCATGAAGAAACTGATCGTTTAATTCTCCATCTCTTACAGTATCTAGCCGACAATGGATTGGATGCCACCATTGCTTATATTGTGGCGCATAAAAAAAGCGGATTCAAATTTGATATTTGATCCGCTATTTTATTTATTCTACTGTAACTGATTTCGCAAGGTTACGTGGTTTATCGACATCGCGACCTTTTTCAACCGCTGCATAATAAGCAAATAACTGCAATAAGATCGTAACCGGAATAACAGCCAACAATGGATGTACATCTGGAATACGAATCACATATTTAAATTTTGGCGCTGGTTGATCTTTGGTAGTGATCAAGATGACATTGGCACCACGAGCCATGGTCTCTTCAATGTTTGAAATCGTCTTGGCAGCAACTTCTGGTTGGGTAGCCATTGCGATCACGACGGTATCTTTTTCGATCAAAGCAATCGCACCATGTTTTAATTCACCGGCAAAGTAAGCATCCGCATGCACATACGATACTTCTTTTAATTTTAAAGCACCTTCCAATACACTAACATAATCCAATTGACGACCAATGAAATACGCATCTTGTTGATTCTTTAAGAAACCAGCATATTCTTTCATCAGTTCATGTTTATCCAACATTGCACTGACAACTTCTGGCATCTGTTTTAAGCCTTCCAACAATTCCGCTTTACATGCTACATCTGTACCGCGTAATTCCGCAATCTTTAAAATCAATAAAGTAACCAATGCCAATTGAGTCGTAAAAGCTTTGGTAGAAGCAACCGCAATTTCAGGTCCCGCACATGTATACAAAGTCACATCGCTCGCACGTGCAATCGATGAACCCAATACATTGACGATGGAAATCGTTTGTGCTCCTTTCTCTTTAGACATCTTTAAAGCAGCTAATGTATCGGCTGTTTCTCCTGATTGGGAAATATAGACACACAATGTCTTATCATCTACATGTGGATCACTATATCGGAATTCACTAGCAGCTACACAAATTGAAGGCACATCGATCCATTTTTGGAACAATGTATTCGCATAGATACCTGCATGCCAAGCTGTACCACAAGCTACAAAATAGACACGATTGATTTTGGTGAAATCTAGTTTTTCTAAATCTTCCAAATGGATTTCACCCTTCTCAATACGTCCACGCAAAGTTTCACGAATTGCTTCTGGTTGTTCATAAATTTCTTTCAACATGAACGTATCGTATCCACCTTTTTGGGCAGCTTCAATATCATAAGGAATATGCGTCCATTTGGCTTCAACTGGTTCGCAATGGAATGTATAAACAGAAATTTCATTTGGTGTTAATTTGGCCATTTGACCATCTTCCAAAATTAAAACATCTTTTGTATATTCCAAAATTGCAGGAATATCCGATGCTGCAAAGGTGCCGTTCTCCGATTTTCCTAAAACCATAGGACTGGCTGTTTTAGCAACATAAACCGTATCTGGTTCATCGGTTGATAAAACACAAATCGCAAAGCTTCCTTCCAATTGATTAACGGTTTTCTTCATGGCTTCTAACATATTGCCATCATAGTAGTAATCCAATAAATGAACGATTACTTCACTATCCGTTTCGGATTGGAATTCATATCCTTTCGCTTTTAGATTTGCTTTAATGCCTTCATAATTTTCAATGATACCATTGTGAACAATAGAAATCGTATTGGCTGCATTTGTATGTGGATGCGAATTCAATTGACTTGGTACACCATGTGTTGCCCAACGGGTATGACCAATACCTGTTGTCTGATGGAAAGAAGGCACATCTAACATATCTTCTAGATCTTTCAATCTTCCCTTAGCTTTTTTAGTGAATAAACCTTTGTCATCAACCAAAGTAATACCGGCTGAATCATAACCACGATATTCTAACTTCTCTAAACCGCTCAACAAAATGGGTAAAGCTGCATCTTTACCTGTAAACGCTGTAATTCCACACATATACAATATCCTCCTTATTATATGTTTTTATCATGGAGGATACCCAAGGAATTTGTTCAAACGTCACCGCTTGGTTTTGTCCTTGTTTCTAGGTCGTATCAACCTCCAGGCCATCCGCCGAATCTTTCGATAAACCTGGTCCTCGTCAACTAGTTTTCTAGTCCGGGCGCTCCTCTTTTATTTCTCCACGATATTTTCCATTATAATGATTTTTCATAGAAATTAAACACTTCTTATGAAATTCACAAAATATTCACATAAAGATAAAAGGGAATGCGCTTACAAAAAAATACGGATATAACTATCCGTACTATTTTTCAATCAACCCCAATTTATCCAACAAACGATTCAAATCATCTTCATTTTCATAATGAATCGATACACTATGTTGACTAATGGATACCGACGTTTGAAAATATTCTTCCAATTGTTTTTTTGCTTCTTTCACAAACAAACTTGGTTCTTTCGACTTTTCCACTTTCTTACCATTGATGGACTTTACTAACTGTTCAACCTTACGAACACTCATGCCTTGTGCAATCGCTTGACGCGCTACTTTACGCATCATATCTTCATCTTTCAAACCCAATAATGCACGTACATGTCCCATGCTTAATTGTTTGGCGACTACATAATTTTGGACATCTTCTGGCAGTTTCAATAAACGCAATGTATTGGTGATATGTTCACGTGATTTTCCGATACGATGAGCCAATTGTTCTTGCGTATAATTCAAACGTTTGATCAATTGATCATAGGCTTTTGCTTCTTCAATAATATTTAAATCTTCACGTTGGACATTTTCTAGTAAAGCAATTTCCATCATTTGTTGATCATCAAAATCAACTAAAATAGCTGGAATCGTATCTAAGCCTGCCATTTTAGAAGCACGCAAACGACGCTCTCCTGTGACCAATTCATAACCCGAAATACTCTTTTTTACCAAAATTGGTGTAAATACACCATGTTGTTGAATGGATTCACTCAACTCTTGTAAGGCATCTTTATCAAATACTTTACGAGGCTGATACGGATTGGGTCGAATCTGATCGACCGGTAACATCAATTGTTCTTGTCCTTCGTTATTGTTTTCAATATCATCTAAGATCTTTGTGACATTTTCTTGCCCAAACAAAGAATCCAAACCACGACCTAAACGACTGCTTTCTTTACTGCTCAATGCCTTCACCTGCTTTCGTTTTGTTCAATCAATTCTTCCGTTAATTGTTTATACGCTTTTGCACCTGCACTACTATCATCATACTCAAAAATGCTCAAGCTTCGACTTGGTGCCTCCGATAATTTCACATTGCGAGGAATCGCAATCTGATAGACTTGTTTCATAAAATTCTTTCGAACTTCTTGACTGACTTCCACGCTTAATCGTGTACGTACATCAAACATCGTCAATAAAATACCTTCAATTCGTAATTTTGGATTGTACGTTTTCTGGACCAAACGAATCGTCAAAAACAATTGTGTAACACCTTCCAATGCATAATATTCACATTGTACAGGAATCAATACGCTATCCGCTGCTGTTAGTGCATTGGTTGTCAATAAACCCAAACTTGGCGGACAATCAATAATAATGTAATCATATTGATCACGAATGGTATCCAATTGTTTCTTTAATAACGCTTCTTTTCCTTTTTCAATTTTATCCATTACCAATTCCGCACCCGCTAAACTGATGTGTGAAGGCAAAATATCCAAATGTGGTTTTGTTTTATGAATGATAGCTTCTTCAATCGATATTTCTGACATCAACACTTGATAGATGTCTTTATCATATACATCATTTGGTCGCAATAAGCCATGTGTTGCATTGGCTTGTGGATCCAAATCCACTAACAAAACACGCTTGTCACGATAGGACAAACCACTTGATAAATTAATGGCTGTTGTGGTCTTGCCAACACCACCCTTTTGATTGGCAATCGCAATAACTTTTCCCATATTTATTCTCCCAAAGGCTTCTTTTTAATTTGGCCATACACTCTTGGATATTTCTTTGAGGTTGGCTTCATTTTTTCAAAATATAAGTTCACATGATTGGCATCCGCTACACGAACTGTTTTTTCATCTTTTAAGATCACATGCAACGTTTCCATCGCTACTTTTGCCTTTTCTACTTCATTTTCTGCATTCTTACCTTTTAATGCGATAAAGGAACCTGTCACTCGTAATAAAGGAATGCATAATTCCAATAAAATGGTTAAACGAGCCACAGCACGAGATGTGACAATATCAAATTGAGCACGATTCTTTTTCGCAAAATCCTCCGCTCTTTCATTGCAGATTTGAATGTCTAATCCCAATTCTTGTTTGACTGTTTCTAGAAAACGACACCGCTTTTGAAGCGGTTCTACTAAAGTTACATGAAACTGAGGATACACAATGGCTACAGGAATGCCTGGAAAACCAGCACCAGAACCTACATCACAAATGGTTTCACCGGTTTCATGTACAAAAGGGATCACACAATCATAAAAGTGTTTTTCCCAGATTTGATCTTCTTCATCAATAGCCGTCAAATTCATCTTTTGATTCCATTCTTGGAGTAAATGAAGATACTTTTCCAATTGATCTAATTGCTTGTCTGTTACATCAACGCCTTGTCGTTGACAGGCGGATTGAAATTCTTTTCTATTCATCTTAAGCATTATATCATAATTATTATTATCCTATAATTGACATTATTTTTGTCAATATTGTTTATATTCGATGTATGTTAAAATGATTATATGAATGACGAATTAGAAGAATTACTCAAATCTTGTTTAGACGATGACTATGAAGAAAAATCATTACCTTATCGTCAAACAATGACCTATTATCGCTGTGCTTTACGCGAAGTGGAAACGAAATTTCGTGTTTTAGATGAACAATTCTCCATGTATTATGATCGGAATCCCATTGAAAATATTGAAACCCGGATCAAATCACAAACGAGTATCATGAGGAAATTAAAAAATCGCGGATTACCACTCACCCTTGAGTCCATGCAAGAAAATTTATTTGATATTGCCGGTATTCGAGTCATTGGCTCTTTTGTCGATGATATCTATATGTTGGCGAAATTGCTGCTTCAACAAGATGATGTGCATTTGATTGAAAGGAAAGACTACATTGCACATCCGAAGCCAAATGGTTATCGAAGCCTCCATTTAATTATCGAAACACCGATTTTTCTTGCGAATGAAAAACGTTGGATCAAAGTGGAAGTACAATTTCGTACCATCGCAATGGATCTATGGGCTACATTGGAACATAAGTTGCGTTATAAGAAAGATCTTTCGCCTGAACGATTGGAGGAAATGGCAACTGATCTTTATGAAGCCGCTGAAATTTGTGCACGATTAGATGAAAAAATGACAAAATTAAAAGCAAGCGAAAAAAGACATCCTATTCTGAAATAGGATGTCTTTTCATCAATGTATCAATCAATTGAATACAACGATTGGTATTGTTTCCATCGGTATAGGTCATACACATATGTTGAAATTCTTGCTCTTTTTGATAATCATAGGAATCCAAATGTTTTAATGCAGATATCAAATCCTTTTCATTCCGACAAACAGGTCCTGGATATTGTTCCAATGTAATGTTTAAACCAATCGTATCTTCATACGATTCAATATCGGGAATATATCCAATAATGGGTTTATGCAACAAAGAGTAATCCAAGATTACCGATGAATAATCACTGATCAAACAATCCGATGCTTGCATCAATGTATACAAGTCTTCCTCATTCGCATTGATGGCGGTCGTATTGTCTATGTGAATATTCCCCAACAAAGGATGAAACTTATATACGATCACACACTCTGGAAACAGGTCTTGTAGCTTTTTAATATTAAAGGAAACCACTTGAAATCCATGAATGATATTGCCACGAAATGTGGGTGCATATAAAATAATCTTCTTATCTTTGCATTCAGGATGTTTTAAAAAGAAAGCATTGGCTTTGGTTTGCAGCAAAGTATCACAACGTGGCATACCTGTCACATAGACTTGATTGGGTTGAACACCAAAACTTTTCGCATAGACTTCTTGCCAGTATGGTGCATTACAAATCACAGCATCATAATTTTGAATAGGGTATTCGCGTTGAATTTCATTACCAAATTTTTTGATAGCTCCGCACGCATGCCATACTTGTAAAACTTGACATGTTTTTGGTTTATGCGTTGAAATCACATAATTATTATCATTCAAAATGATCAATGCACTTTTCTTACATTCTACCAATTGTTTTAAACAATTGAAAAAATAAGACATTTTGCTTATTAGACTTTGATCAAATTGAATCAAATTATAATGAATATCGTATTTCTTTTCTTTTTTCAACGCTTCATCCAACAATAAAAAATCACCGGTTAAATGATCTTGGGTCAAGGATATAAACGTGATTCGATTGGATCGTGTATGGATCCAAAATGTCAGTACATTCACAATTTGAAGAGCTAAATTCAGAATTCGCTTTTGTAGACCCATAAACTATTCCTTTCCAAAAACGATATCAATGACTCTTTGTGATGCATGGCCATCTTGCCAATTATTAAAACGTTGATTAAACGCTTCTAAACGTTTAAAGTCATACTGTCCTTTTTTGATATCTGCCAATAACTGTTCTTCATCTTGAATGATGTCACCTGGCATCACTTCATAGATATCAAAATAGAAACCACGCAATTCATCGGCATATTCTTCCAAATCAAACATATAGAAATACATTGGACGATTTAAATTGGCATAATCAAAGAACACACTCGAATAATCTGTTACCAATACATCACTGATCACATAGAGATCGTTGATATCGGCATTGGCGTCCACATTATAAATAAATCCTTCTAAAGACGCATCGTTTTCAAATTTATTGATGATCAAATAATGTGGTTTAAAAAGAACCACGTATTCATCGCCTAATACTTCTTTCCATCGATGGAAATCGGCTTTTAATTCAAACGTGTATCCTCTCGTATTATAGGAATTATCACGCCATGTTGGTGCATACAATAATATTTTTTTATGGGCAGGAATATGGAATCGTTGTTTTATATTTTCGATTTCTTCTGGGGTAATATTGGTCAAAAAATCATTTCGTGGATAACCGGTTTTGATCAATCGTTTTGGATTAATACGAAAAGCCGTTTGAAAGACTTCATAACTAAATTCATTCGGTGCAATCATATAATTGTACTTGGCGACATCATCGTCATAGGTATCCGTCATTTGTTTCCGATTCATACCACTGCGATAGAACGTCTGATTTTCAACTTCTACAATGTCATGGGCCAATCGTTTTAATGGTGTACCATGCCATGTTTGTAGATACACCTGTTCCGGTTTTTTCTGGATATGTTTCGGTAATTTACAATTTACGATCCAGTATTTGGCTTTACACATGTAATAAAAATAATGCAAAGAATTATACCGAATGGTTTTGGCATGTTCAATTTCCACATTTGGTTTCTTCAATGCCCATACAAACGTATAATCATCAAATCGTGATTGTTTACACATTTCTTGATGAATATATTTTGGATTATCCGTATAGCCACGTCCATGAAAGGCAATGAAAATGACGGTGTGCTCATCCACAGACACCGTCTTTTGCATCCCTTTGTAGACGACTTTAAAACAACGAATGACCAATCGTTTGGCATGTCGGATCATATTTTGTTTCCATGCCATATCATCACCTACTCCTTACCTAACAATGCTTTCGCAACATGTTCCGATGCATGTCCATCATCGTAACAACAGAAACGACTATAGAATGTATCATAACGTTCCTTGTATTCTTCTGTGATTTTGTCAATATTTTCAATCGCATCGACAACTTCTTCACTTGTATACAATAATGGTCCTGGAACTTCTGTATTCATATCAATATAGAAACCACGCAATTGATTCTTATACTTATCTAAATCATACGTATAGAATAAAATAGGTCGTTTCAAGTTAGCATAATCAAAGAACACACTCGAATAATCGGTGATACAAATATCACTGATCAAATAGATTTCTGAAATATCGTCATAATCGGATAGATTATAAACAAATCCTTCCATACCCGTCACATCGATCTTATCCGAAATATAATGATGGGTACGCAACAAGACAACGTATTCATCCGATAATCGTTCTTGCATCAAATGGAGATCCAAAGCCAATTCGAATTTATATTGACCCGAACCATAATGTTGATCATCACGCCATGTTGGGGCATATAAAATCGTTTTCTTATCGGTTGGAATACCTAATTTCTTGCGTAAATCTTTCGCAATTTCATCTTTATTTGGCCAATATAAAATATCATTTCGTGGATAGCCATATTCTAACATTTTACCTTCATACATAAAACAACTACGGAATGTTTTGGTACTGAATGGATTGGCACTGACCAAAAAATCCCAATCTTGTCTTTGTTTATAGAATTGTTGCTTATACTTTGGTGAAGCACTCGTTACTTCTTGTTGATCAAAAACCAAACGTTTTAGTGGCGTACCATGCCAAGTTTCCAAGAAGACTTGTCCTTCGCGTTTCCGATACCATAGTGGTGGTCGTACATTGAACACAAGATATTTGGCAACGGCTAAGTAATACGCATATTCAAAACTAAAACGTTTAACACATTTGGCTCCATAAGGAATCTTTGCCCCATCATTGATGGCCCACACACATTCATATTCAGGATAGTGTTGGGCAATATATTCATAGATATATTTAGGCGAATCACTATAGTTTTTAGCCATGAAAGTTTCAAATAAAATCACATTATCTTTGATTGGCTTCTTTAAATAACGATGGAAATAAGCCAATTTATACGCTGTATTCTTATTTTTGAAAACTCGTTTTAATTTCTTTTTACCCAATACCCAACGTACTTCTTTTTGTACGCCATTCAAATCATTATTCAATAAAGCTTGAACCAATTTACGATTGGAATGATTCAATTCATCCAATACTTCCGGGCGACAATTTTCAATACAAGGAATCATGGCTTGGAAATATTCATTGCGCCAACGCTCATCTTGAGAACGACGAATCCTTTTTGCCATTTTACGCGTAAAGAAATGAACAATCTTGAAATCTAAATAATAACGAACAATACCATCACTGGTGATTGTGTTTCGCGTATATTCCACGGCACGAATTCGTTCATAGAAGCGATCATCATTCTCTTCTTGACTTAAAGCCGGATAATTGATGGGATCATTATGTTTTCTTTTTACATATACTGCATCTTCAACATAAGCTTCACTACGAATATGTTCCAAAACCGGACATAGGAAAGTCATATCACTGTAATAACGAAATTCTTCATGGAATTTAAACGAATACATACGTAAAAATACGGTTTTATATAAAACACCTAAAACTGTTACATTTCGGATACCATGTTTTACACGCAACAAATAATAGACAGCACGCAATTGAACCGGATCGACATTCGGATTCTTTTCCTTATACGAATCGATTTTTTGTTGGCGCATTTGTTCTTTTTCTTCTTCATCTTCTGGATCGATTTCTTTATTTTCAATCTTTTCTAAGTAATTGGCTTTATTATTCCATGTATGAGCTACTCGACCATATACAATATCTTGTCCTTTGGCAGCTTCGGCTAATAAACCCAAAGTATTTTCTAAAACATAATCATCGGCATCCAAAAAATATACATATTCGCCTTGTGCATGGGCTAATCCAACATTTCGACAAGCAGCCACACCATGGACATCCGTTTGAATCAAACGTACAAAAGGATATTTTTTGATGATTGGATCGACATTGTCATGTTCTTTATCCACGACTAAAAGCGTTTCAAAATCTTGAAACGCACTGACTTTTAATGAATCCAAACACTCTTCTAAATAGTGGATATAGTGGGAGAAAGGGATAATGATACTAATTTTTTTCATACTACTTATTTCTCATGTCCTCTTTTAATGAACTAGAACTGATTCCTTCCGTTCTTGGTAGATATACCACTTCACAATAATCTTTCAAGAAATCAAATTTTCCTTTCCAATCGTCTCCCATGACGAAAACATCCACATCATATTTTTGTACATCTTTAATCTTTTGATCCCAACTATCTTCGGGAATGACTTTATCGACGTATTTGATGGCTTCTACGATTGCCATACGATCTTTATCGGGAATTTGACATTTTTTATGTTTTTCTACCCAGTTAAAACGATCGGTACTTACCGCAACAATCAGATAATCTCCTAAATCTTTTGCACGACGCAAAAGATTTAAATGACCAATGTGAAATAAATCAAATGTTCCATATGTAATTACTGTTTTCATGTTCGTCACCTTTACTTTCTATGAAATAGCGAAAATCTCTTTGGTGGTGCTTCCACCAATCGCTTTTCAAATTTTTCATCCATAAATTTCTTCTTTTGTTTCTTGGTCATGGCATTCATGAAATCGACATATTCAGAATAATCATCACATACTTTATCAATATCATCAATTTCAATCAATTTGCCACCTTCAATCCACATACCCGTTTTACAAAATTCACGTACCTGACTCAAAGAATGGGAAATAAAGAAGATGGTTTTTCCTTCTTCATCGCGCAATTTCATCATGCGATCCATACATTTTTTGGCGAAACCTTTATCACCAACACTTAAGGCTTCATCCACAATGAAAATATCTGGATTTAATGCCAAGGAAATAGAGAATCCCAAACGAGATTTCATACCGGATGAATATTTTTTTACAGGTTGGTAGAGAAAGTCTCCCAATTCCGCAAAATCAATGACATCATTGGTTATTTCTTGAATGCGTTTTTTTCGCAATCCCATCAATGCCCCTTTTACATTGATATTTTCTAGACCTGTCAATTGGGGATTCAATCCGGTATTGATGGCAATCAATGCTTGTTCACCATTAATTTTCATCGTGCCACTATTGATTTCAGAAATACCCGATAATAATAATGACAATGTCGATTTACCAGAACCATTGGTTCCTAAAATACCAACGACATCTCCTTGTTTAATGCGAAAAGAAACGTCTTTCAGGGCATAAAATTCTTTTTTATCTGTTTTATACTGATTATTTTTATTCCGAAGCGTATAAATCTTTGAGATATTTTCAACCTCAACTGCGTATTCCATCATATCCTCCTAGATCATATCAATGAACTTTTTCTTGAATTTGTACATCAAGATGCATCCAAAAGCAAATATCAAAATCACTAAACACCAAAAATATAACGTAATGGCTGGGTGATTCAAAACACTTCGATTATAGAATATCGCATCTCGATAGCCTTGAATCACATAGTAGACCGGATTGGCCTTTACTAATTTATTCAATAAAGAATGAAAAGGGACATGACTTTTAAAATGACAATCCCATAGAATTGGTGAAAAATACATCAACATACGCATGATGGAAGTAATAAACTTTTTCACATCACGCCATAACATGGTGAGTACGGATAAAACAAGTGAAATAGCTTCACCAAGCATAAAAGCACAAAACATATAATAAATGATCCATAGCCAATTCCATGTGGGTGTATATCCACTTAGTAATAGCGTTACAAATGTGATAATCAACATCACAAAGTGATTAAACAATTCTTTTAAGCAAACGGTTGCAGGTAAAACAGAAACCGGAAATTTCATTTTGGTGATGACATTGGTCTTTGCAAAGACCGCCGAGCAACCTTCGGTAATGCATGGTCGGATATACCACCATACGGCAAAACCAACAACCAACCATGGTAGATAAGAAACTGTGATACCACGATATGTTTGTGCACTACGTCCCCAAGCAACACCAAAAACAAGCCAATAGGTGAAAACTTGAATGGCTGGCGAAGCGAAATTCCAAAATATACCAAATTTAGAATCACGCATATCCGCTAACAACTCATATTTAGCGATGCTATAAATACGATATAAATTCGTAAAGTTTTCTTTCACCACATATGAAATGCTTTTAAACATAAATACGCTCCTTTAATGATAATAGTTTATCATAAAATAAAAGAATCTACACTCTGGCAGATTCTTTCGTTATTCGTCGTCTTCTGACTGAGTTTCTTGATTTTCATCCTCTTCGTCGTCATCAACTGCGATGGAATCTGTATCAGTCACACTTTCTGAGAATGTATGACGTGTTTTCAAATCCCAACTATTTCCTTCCAAGTTGACGAAATGACTATCTAATGATAAGTCGGAATAAAATTGAGCAATATTGTCTTCCGCTTGCGATGGTGTGAAATTCATTTCTTGGGAAACATTGTTCCACAAATCCAGAAAAGGCATACGATGATTGTTTTTGATCAACGTATCTCTGGCAACATCAATCATAGATTTACTCATAATACTTCTCCTTGTTACATGGATTCAACGGCTGTAACACCAATGCAATCTAATGCATTTGCTAAAACCGTTTGGGTCGCTTTAACCAAAGCCAAACGCTGGCTCGATAAATCCAGATTATCATGATCGATGACTTTACAAGCATTATAGAAACTATGGAAATGACTTGCTAAATCATGGATGTAATGACACATCTTATGGACTTGTCTTGTTTTGGCACTTTCAACGATCACATGATTGAATTCTTGTAAAGTTTTCATTAATTCAATTTCTTTTTCATCGGTTAATAATTCAAAGTGCTCGGCTAACTCTATATCTTTAGCTTGTTTTTGGATAGAACACATCCGCGCATGTGCATATTGTGCATAGTATACTGGATTTTCATTTGATTTCTTCGTGGCTAGATCCACATCAAAATCCAAATGAGAATCTAAAGCACGGGCGACAAAGAAATAACGAGCTGCATCTACACCGACACTTTGTACAAGATCATGAATGGTTGTCGCATTGCCCAAACGCTTTGACATCTTCATCTCTTCACCATTGGATACCAACCGTACCATTTGAATAATATCAACATGTAAATGATTGGAATCATGTCCTAAAGCTTCCATGGAAGCCTTTAAACGAGGGATGTAGCCATGATGATCAGCACCAAAGAAATCCACGATTTCATCGTAACCACGCTCAAATTTTTGGTTATGACAAGCGATATCCGGAACGAGATAAGTCAATGACCCGTCTTTTTTACGTAAAACACGATCTTTATCATCGCCAAAAGCCGTGGTCTTGAACCATAACGCTCCTTCTGCCTCATAGGTATACCCTTTATCTCTTATAATGTCAACTGCTTTTTCAACCACACCAGAATCTCTTAATTTTTGTTCCGATGTCCATACATCAAAATGCACCCGATATTCATCTAAATCACGCTTGATTTTATCCAATTCAAACGCAATTCCTTTTTGTCTGAAAAAGTCTAAATTTTCTTTTGTTGGCTCTAAATACGTATTTGGATATTCTTTAGCCAAACGATACCCTTCTTCTTTTACATCTTCACCCATGTAACCATCTTGGCCAATTTCTGTCTCAATACCATGGGCTTGACGATATCGTGCATTTAACGACAAAGCCAAATTATGAATTTGATTACCAGCATCATTTACATAATATTCACGTGTTACATCATACCCTGCTTTTTTCATGATACGGGCACAACTATCTCCCCAAGCAGCACCGCGTGCATGACCCAAATGCAAAGAACCCGTTGGATTGGCACTCACATATTCCAAATCCACTTTGATGCCATTGGCTAGTTGTTGACCATAGTTTTCTTTTTGTTCTAAAATGTCGGCAATGACTTGTGAAAAACGATCCTTGGATAAAGTAAAGTTTAAAAATCCTGGACCTGCAATCTCAATATGCGATACATTGGCTTTGGAAAGATCACAAGCATCGACAATTTTATTCGCAATTTCTCGAGGATTGGTATGAAGCTGACGAGTCAGTTGCATGGCCACATTACTCGCATAATCACCATGATCTTTGGTCTTTGGTGTTTCAATAATAATTTTTTCTAATGGTAATTCAATCGCAAATGCTGATTGAACGGCCGCTTGAAGCATTTGTTTCAATTCTGTTTCAATGGACATCGGTCGTTTCCTCCTTCATAGTTAATGTAAAATGAAAAGTTTGTCTTTGTTCATTTTGTATCAAATCATATTTTACTTCAATGCGATCTTCGGTTTTTTTATAAAATACAGTTTCTAAATCAAGGTCCATCGTGCCATATTCGGATGAAATATGCCCCTTTGTTTTTCGATTGGGTCGACAAGTTAAAACCACTTCGATTTCCGAAGTCGAACGAATGATCAATCCCTTTTCATAGATTTTCCAACTATAGGTATGATCATCATTTCCAAATCGAATTTCTTTGCCATTTTTCATCGGAACAACCCATGCTGCTCCTTCATAATGCACGATACCTTCTGAATGTTCTACTAATTGTACTTTCATATTCAATGCATACTACAATTTAACATAATAAATGCGTTTTTCCAATGTATTTTCCATACGAAGTAATGCCTTTACAATTTCTGAACAAGCCGATAAAGGCTTTAATTCATAGTGTCGGGTCCAGATCCAGATGATCGAATCCGATTCCGTATACGGTAAATAGGCACTACTTTTTTTCTTTTCTTCCACAAACCAGAGTGATGGATCATAGCCAGCGGCTTCAATTTTTTTCTTAATAGCTTGTATTTCCTCTTCACTTGGATCTTCTTGCCATTCCAATAAATGACGATCTAGAATGGCTTTGGCATATTCTCGTAATATTTTATCTTCACAATGACTAGATTCTTGAAATCCATACATCATGCGACATTCATCCATTTCAATGAATTCTTCATTAGTCATTTCATGACGCAAACATTCAAACACTGGAATATGAATATCCGATTGACAATAATAAGAAAAAAATAATTGAATTAAAATTTCATAACTTTTTGCATCCGGATGTAAATACACTTGCCAATACATATGATAACGAGCCATGATATAGTCTTCGACACTATGCATGCCACTCTCTTTCATACATAAGACGCCATTTTTTACGCGCATTGTTCGTAAAATACGCTCTAAATCAAAGGTTCCATAACTTGTTCCCGTCTCATATGCATCTCGTAATAAATAATCCATTCGATCTGCATCCAATTGACTAGATATCATTTGATTCATTAATGCCTTTGTATGTCTATGCATCAATATATCCACAACATATTGGGGTAATAAATGATCACATCGATACAAAGCCTGATGCACTTCGGTATGCGGATCTAGGATCAATTGACAAGTACGTTGTTCATGCGTTTGGGTTTGCAGTGATTCAAAGAAATGAGAATACGGACCATGGCCTAAATCATGAAGCAATCCTGCACACATGACTTGAATTTTTTCATATTCCGATAAAGATTGATTGATATCTTCGACTTCATTGACCATCCGACGAACAATTTCATATACACCCAAGCTATGACCAAAACGAGAATGTTCTGCCGTATGATACACTTGAAAAACACCACCCAATTGATGAATACGATGCAAACGTTGAAATTCGCGACTATTTAAACAATCCCATATCACCTGATATTGGATATGAATATAGCCATGAATGGGATCTCGTAATACTTTAGTTTCACTTGTTTTGGGATACATACGGCCACACCTTCTTCAATGACTTCACTAAACCAATATCACTCTTAAAAAAATGATGATCATAAATATGATCGGGCGTTGTCCAGATAAAATCATCATGCACGATCATTTTAGGAACTTGATTGGAAAAACAAAGAAAACAAGTCAGATGAAATGGATACTCTTGTTGATCTTCACTTTCACTCAAATATTGAATCGTATGAATATCAATATCCAATTCCTCTTTCATTTCCCGAATCAAAGCTTTTTCCTTCGTCTCATTTTTTTCTACTTTTCCACCAGGAAATTCATACATGCCTTTGGATGATCCATAATTTCGACGAGCAATTAATACTTTTCCTTGTTGGATCAAGGCCCCACATACAACTTCAATCACGATTTTCTTCCTTTATGATTTCAAACAATAAAGCCGCATTCTTTTTCGAAACTTGTTTCTGAATATCCGTAACTTTTATTTCTAAGATACGATATCCAAATTCAATGCGAATCACATCACCAATCTGAATTTCTGTGGATGGTTTTGCGACACGACCATTCACTTGAATACGTCCTTGCAGGGCTAATTCTTTGGCGGCTTCACGACGCTTTAAGATTCTTGCGGTTTTTAAATATTTATCAAGCCTCATATATTTCTCCATTTGTTTGTAGTTCTTTTATGATTTTCATAAGCAATTCATATGGATTCCTTCCTTTTGGAATTTGAATCTCTATTTTGCCATTTTTATAGTGCAATTGTACCTTTCGATTTAAGGTTGTCATAGTTTCAAATAATTTTACACCATTACAATGATTTGACCAATCTTTTGTCATGGTTAGAAGCATGAATCGATCTTTTTCTACCAATGTATCAACACCGGGTTCATTCACAAAGAGATCAATTTTTCTTCGCTCAAATAATTTTTGTACTGATTTCGGAATACGACCATATAAGTCATTGACTTTTCTCTCACAGGCTTCCAAATCATCGAATGTTTTTACCTTCTTAATTTCTTGATATAAGGATAATTTATCTCCATCATTATCCGTAAACTGTTTTGGGATATATCCATTCATTTGTATATTCGCAATTTTTTCTGGTTCTTTTTCAACAATTTCGCCTTTTTGTTCTTTAATCGCATTCGACAACATATCTAGATACAAATCTAGACCAACTTGATCGATAAAACCAGCTTGTTGAGGACCTAATAGATCACCGGCACCACGAATGGTCAAATCGCGCATTGCAATCTTATAACCCGATCCCAATTGCGTAAATTCTTTGATGGATTTTAATCGTTTGGTTGCTTCTTCCGTTAATTTCTTATGTGGTTGTACCATCAAGTAACAATACGCAATTTGATCTCGACGTCCTACGCGACCACGAATCTGATAGAGTTGCGATAAACCAAAATGATCCGCATTTTCAATGATCATCGTATTCGCATTGGCGATATCCAATCCTGTTTCAATGATGGTTGTACAAACCAAAATATCATATTTTCGTTGTTCAAACTCCAACATCGTTTGTTCAATTTCTTCTCGACTCATACGGCCATGTGCCACCGCAATTTGATGATCTGGAAATAAAAGACGCAAATTCTCGGCTACACCATAAATATTCGAAATATTGTTGTAAAGGTAGAAAACCTGACCATTTCGCGCCAATTCTCTTTGAATGATTTCTTTAATGACGCTTCCTCTTTTTTCAATCACATACGTTTGAATGGGGTGTCTTTGAGCGGGTGGTGTATTCAATTGCGATATCGTCCGTACACCAATCAATGACATTTGTAAGGTACGAGGAATTGGTGTTGCACTTAACGATAAAACATCAATACTTTGTTTCATCTCTTTGATTTTTTCTTTATGGACCACACCAAATCGTTGTTCCTCATCAATGATCAATAAGCCAAGGTCTTTGTATTTAAAGCTTTTATTCAATAAACGATGCGTGCCAATAATAATATCAATGGTTCCTGCTTCTAGATCTTTTTTAAATTTTTTCACTTCTTTATCCGATACAAAACGATTAACCAAGGCAACATTCGCACCTGTATAGGCAAATCGTTCCGATACGGTTTGGTAATGTTGCATGGAAAGAATGGTCGTTGGACATAAGAAGGCTACTTGTTTTCCATTACAGATAGCTTTAAAAGCACATCGCATGGCCACTTCGGTTTTTCCAAATCCGACATCACCACATAATAGATGATCCATGGGTTTGGATTTTTCCATTTCAGCTTTGATTTCTTCAGTAGCTTGTATCTGATCTGGAGTAGGTTCATACGGAAAATGATCTTCAAATTCTTTTTGTAGGGCATCATCTTCAGAAAATGCATAACCAATGTTTTCATTACGAACGGCATACAAGGCAACCAATTGTTTGGCAATGGCTTGAACTCGTTCATTGACTTTTTGTTTTGTTTTACTCCATTTGTCACTACCGAGTTTACTTAAATGGATACCAACACCTTCTTTGGACACGTATTTTCGTACCAATTGGAATTGGGATAAAGGAACATATAAATCATCATTTCCAGCATAAATAACATGTAAATAATCGAGATTTTGGCCACGAACATTTTTAGTTTCAATACCTAAATATTGACCAATCCCATATTGTTCATGCACCACATAATCTCCTTTTTGGAGTTCCATGACAGAATCAATGATTTGTCCATCTTTAAATGTTTTTTTATAGCGACGACGCTGTATGGGTTGAATAAATAATTCTTTTTCTGTATATACCGCAAAATCTTGATACTGAAAGCCTTCATAGAATATGGGATCTATAAATTCATAGGAAAAAGAAGAATTTACTAATGCAGATCGAATTTTGATAACATTGTCTTTTTCGACCGCAAAATATATATGAGGAATGGATATATTTTCAATAATTGCAGGAAGTGGTTGCGTTGCTTTTTCAATTGGAAAGATATTCGATACCATTGGTTCTTTATAATCTAAAAATTCATGAAAATGAACATAGTGTTGATCTTTCCAAGTATGAAACATTTGGTATTGGGGCAAACAACGATTTTCTTGTACCATTTCTTGTATAAATGCAATCGTATCCGTTTGAATATCCTTGATAGCTTTTTCTACTTCTTCGATAGAAGAAATAATGACAGTACCAGAAACATAGTCAAGAAGTGAAGCCGTCGAAGTATAACTATAGTACCAATACAAATATGCATCCGTATCATAGGATTCCAATGCATAAAGATCTTCTTCAATATGATTTTCTAATTCTTCAAAATCTTCATCGCTCAATCGTTTCTTTTCCAAGTCTAATTTTTGTTTGACTTTATCTTTCACTTCAACAATTTGATCTTCACTAAATAAGATATGACTTGCTGGTGTGATTTTCACTTGATCAATCGTTTGAATGGTTCGTTGATTGATTTCATCAAATAAACGAATGGAATCCACAATGGTATCAAAAAATTCAATACGTACCGGATGTTCATATGGCAATGGAAAAATATCAATGATGCCACCACGAGATGCAAACGTACATGGACGATCTACATAATTGACTCGGCTATATCCTGCTTTGACCAATGTTTCTTTTAAGCTATCCATATCCAATTCCATATCTGGTTTTATAATTTGACAACTGGATTGAAAACGTTGGACATCTGGTAAAAAGCGAAGAAAAGCAGCCACATTACAGATGATCAATCGTGGTTTTGAATCTAATACTAAGGATGTCAACGAAGATACAAAAGCTTGGGTATCTTCGGGTGAGGAAGCGATAGCAGAAACCCGTAAACTTTCTTCCATCACAAAAAGCAGCACATCTTTTGTGAGTGGCTCAATCCGAGAAAAGAGTTGCTGCGCTTCAAAACGATTCTTTTTTACGATAATGCGTGTTTTATGATCTTGTAGAAAAGCAGATACTTCCACCAAAGCTTCTTCCATGGGATATAAATTACCGACATGGTCACCTTTCTTTAAGATTTCTTGAACAACGACATTTTGAGATAATTGTTCTTGTATAGTTGTATTCAAAAATATCACCTATTTCTGATTGTATTGATTCATGGTCTGACTAAACGTATGATCAATGGCATAATAAGCGGCATGAGCAGCTGCATCAATCGCTTTGTGCAAATCCTCTTTTTCTTCGGATTTGAAATTTGTCAAGACCCATTGAATGATAGGAATTTGTGGATCACGAGATGTACCTACACGAATACGATCAAACGTACTTGTACCCATTGCTTGAATAATGGATTTGATGCCATTATGACCACCAGCACTTCCTTTTTGACGCAATCGAATCTTCCCGACTGGTAAATCAATATCATCATAAATGATCAATACATCTTCACTGCTTTCTTTATAAAAATCTAAAACTTGTCGCAAAGCAAATCCACTATTATTCATATACGTTGTAGGTTTCATTAAGATGACATCTTCTCCATGAATTTTTCCTTTTGCGAAATAAGCCGAAAACTTTTCTTGATCAAAAGAAAGATCACACAATGCAGCTAATGCGTCCATCACCATAAAGCCTGCATTATGTCTTGTATTTTCATATTTTTTTCCGGGATTTCCCAATCCAATAATAATTTTCATAACGACTCCTAAAGAAAAATAACGAGTAAATACTCGTTATTTATTCAGTTTCTTTTCCTGGTGTATATAAAATATTGATATGACGCTTGTCGCCTTCTCCTTCGGAATGCGTTGAAATATCTTGCATATTAGCTAAAGCATTATGCACAGCTTTTCTTTCATCGGCACTCATAGGATCTAAGGAAGCATCTATCTTCGTACGACGAACATCTTTGGCAACACGAATAGCCATACGACATAATTTGGCATATCGTTCTTGTTTATAGCCATTGACATCGATCAATAAGCCAACTTTTTTCTTAAATTCAGCACTTGCAGCCATTTTAACCAAACGATTAAATGCTTGTAGAGAGCGACCGGCTTTACCAATCAATATCGCATTATTGGAAGTATTCACATTGATATGATAGAAGCCATCATCGTTTGAAATAGCTACTTCACCATCTAATTGTGCATTATCGAAATACGTTTGAATATAATCATGAATAAATTGTTCCACATCTTTTTCTACATATACTTCGATTTCGACTTGTTTACCCAATCCTAAAAAACCAGATTTTTCTTCCGTCACGGTATAGTGAAGTTCATCGACCATTACATTTTTAGCTTGTGCTGCTTGGTCAAGGGCTTCTTCCAATGTTTTTCCCGTAAATTTTTCAAATGCCATTGTTTTTCCCCCTACTTTGCTTCTGCTCGATGCATTACACGATGCATTACATATTGTTGGACGATACGAATAATGGAACAAATCATCCAGTAGTAGGACATGGCTAATGGCCAACTCAAATACATGAAGGCAAAGATGATGACCATCATGTACATATACATATTCATATTCATTGGATCATTTTGTTTTTCAGATTCACGATAACTATGTTTTTTAACATTGTCTTTCTTATCTTGCCATTTCTTCAACCATTGTGGAAGCATCGTCGATACCAATTGAGATACAACCATCAATGCATATACAATAATTCCACCAATCATCAAATGTTGAATGGCATACATTGGTGTCGTTGATAATCGCATACCAAACGCATATCCTACCAATACTTCATAGGCACGCATCGTCGCATAATACATACCCATCATGATTGGTAATTGCAAGAACATGACCAACATCGATCCAAATGGATGAATATCATATTTCGCATACAAGGCTTGCGTTTCTTGATACATCTTCATTTGTGATTCTTGATCCGTTTTACCTTTGTATTTATTTTGAATCTTCGTAAGTTCTGGTTGAATTTCCTGCATTCGCTGGCTAGACATTTGTGACTTACCAGTTAATGCGAATACGATCATCTGCACTAACAATGTCGTAATGATAATTCCAATACCAGCATCGGTTGCCGCTGAAATTTTATTGATCAACATAGCCATTGGCCAAACAATCAAACCATCAAACCATCCGGTTGAAAATGCTTGTGAGAACGTTGTTGGTTTTATCGTAATCGTATCATTTGGATCTAACTTTTGATATTGCGTCTTTAATTTAGGATCCGATACACTATCAATACTTACATCCTTGCGCTTTACTTGAATCGTTTCACTGGAAATGATCTGATCAACTTTAACTTTTCCATCTTTACCACGTGGTGTTGAACAAGCCGTACATGTTAATAAGACGAAAAAACAAATGAATAAAATTTTCGATTTTCTACGTAAGAAATCACTCATATTTCTACCTCTTATCCTTCCTCTTCTCCAATCGCTCTTTATCTTGCTTTAACTGCTTCCAATTTTCTTGGTAACTCTTTTGATGATAACGAGGACGTACTATGATGATTGTATCAAATGTTTCATTAAAATCATAGATATCATCAACCATACTACGTACTTGGCGTTTCACTTTATTGCGTACTACCGCATTACCTAGTTTTTTACCAACCGAAATACCCACACGAGCATGGGATTCCTTTCTTGGCATGTAGTAGCATACAAATGAGGAAGATAGCACAAACGATCGGTGCTGGATAATTGATGTGAATTCATAACTTTTACAAACTCGATAAGCTTTTTTCACTTGTATCTCCTATCCAGACAAAAAAATCACCAGTCTTGGTGATTTCTATGCGGATAATACCTTTCTACCTTTTGCTCTTCTGCTAGAAAGAACTTTACGACCACCTTTGGTTGCCATTCTTGCACGGAAACCATGCGTTCTTTGATGTTTCTTCTTACTTGGCTGATATGTTCTCTTCATATTTCACACCCCTCAGTCTATATTCACTTTTTTCAAATAAGATTGCAGTACATTATAAGCATAATTTATTTCTAAAGTCAATAAATTATTGCTCTTTCGCACGAGATTTCGCTATTGTATATGCTTTTTCACTCAATTTGAATAGTGGTTTATTCACGGGTAAATCAAATTCACCAATAAATTCATTAATATGCGGATGATAAATTTCTTTAAAATCAACTAATCCGCCACTTAAATTGCCTTCAATACCACCCATATTACTTTGTTTACATCCTTGATCAAAACAGCGTTGCATTGTTTCATACCAAGTTAAATATGGCCCCATTAAACGTTTAAATTGATCATTCATACCAGCATATAGTATTTCTGCCGTTTTTCCATATATAATAGTTAATGTACCGCATATACAAACTATATCTCCATATTTTTTTTGATCTTCACTATATTGTGTAATTTTCTTTTCCAAGGATACTTTTAATTCTTCCAATGTGAACCGTTTCTTTTTCGCATTTTCTGGACAATTCTTTAAATCCTCCATACATTTTTTATATCGTTCTTGTGATTTTTTTAAGTTATCAACAATTGAAAAATATCCTAAAGTAATAAAAGCATTGTCCTTATATATATCTAATAATTCTTGAAAATATTTTTTTGAACGCAACTGAATCCCTTTTCGTTTTTCAGTACATTTCATCACATCTACAAAGTCATCCAATAATTCTATTTGTCCAAAACGAACCTGCAATTCATTTTTTTGGGCAATTTTGAGATTCTTTTTTCCTTTTTTTGTTAATTGATCTTTTCCAAAATCCGTGTAATATTCCACCATATGAAATCGTGGCTGTACGGTAGATGTAAAATCTTGCGTAAATCCATGATGAACAGTTCCAATTTTTTGAATATTTTTAAATTTCGTTTCATAAGATATTGTATTTTTTTCTTCATCTAAATGATGGCTAGAAATCAAAATAGCTGGATCAAACTTGATAAATAAACAATGACGTTTTTTCGCAATGCGTTTTAATTCTTGAAAATAATATCCCACTAATCGTTCATTCTCATAATCTAAGATCGGACCACGAGGAATATAGAACATGGTTCTATGAAGAGGTAACTTTCGAATCAAGACCAAACCGGTTGCTACTAATTTTTGATGATCATAGACACCTGTATATATATGATCCCAATTATTTTTTACGTTTGCCCAATCATAACTCTGTAACAAGTTACATAATGGATGTTTTTTCACAAATGTATCGTATTCATCTTTCGGGATGTTTGTTTCGAATTGATATGCCATACAAATCCTTCTTTCTTTCGTATGTTCTATTATGGTACAGATTTCCTTCTAGAATCAAGTCTATTATACAAAAGTTTTCCCCATTTTATGGGGATTTTCTTTTTCATTTTTCCTCACTTTTCTTCGTATTCCTCTTTTTTTCCTGTTCTTATCCTCTCTTTTTTGAATGAATTTTGTTTGTTTGTATTTTCCCGGGGAAAATGTGGATAACTTTAAATATCCCTTTATATATCGCATAATTTAAGCTATTTTATTCCCCATACCGCATACTTTTCCCCAATGGTTTTCCCCGTTTTCCCCATTTTATCCACCTTTGTTTTATTTTTCCCCATTTATATGTTTTCCTCGGACGAGGATAACTTTTATAGCTATACCTTCCCTTTCTATTTTCGTGTATAATAAAACGTATGAATCAATATGAAACGTTATGGAAAGAAACATTAGAAGCAATAAAAAACAATTTTAATCCAGATACTTTTTCTTGGATTTGTAAAACAAGTTTATTTCGTATTGAAGATGGTATGGCATATGTGTCATATCGCTCTGTCATTACGAAAAACATTATGTCCGATGCCAATACCAAGGATTTATTCGAACAATATTTAAGTGAAATGTGGGGAGAGCCTGTCCATATTCAATTAATGCATTATCGTGAAGTCGAAAAAATGATGCCCGAAGAAATTGTTCAACGACGTACGAAAGAATTGGTACAGACAAAATTCAATGCAGATTATACCTTTGAAAACTTTGTACAGGGAAAATCCAATCAAGGTGCGTATGCTGCTTGTTTTCATTGCTGTGTTGAAGACTCACATACCTTTAATCCTATTTTGATTTATGGTAATTCCGGATTAGGAAAAACCCATCTTCTACATGCGATTGGTAACTATCTTCAAAAAGAACGGCCTGAAAAAAAAGTGTTTTATGCCTATAGTGGTGATTTGGTTTCCATTTTGATTGATGCGATGAAAACCCACAATGTGCAATCCAATACTGTAGAAATGGTCCAAGCCCAACTTATTGATAATGACTACTTCTTGATCGATGATATTCAAAATTTGACGCAATCGAGTTCACAAGAAATCTTTTTTAAAGTCTACAATTCTTTAATTGCGAAAGGTGCACAAATTGTGATCACCAGTGATATGCATCCAAATGAACTAGAAGGCATTCAAAATCGTTTAATTTCTCGTTTTAATAATGGCTTACCTATTAATATATTGAAACCAGAATTTGATACGAGTCGGGCTATCTTACGTAAAAAGTTAGAAGGCTATGAAGAAGCTTGTCAAATCAATGATGAGACGATTGATTTCTTAGCGCATAAATTTTCAGATGATGTACGTAAACTAGAAGGAAGCTTACGTACTTTGGTTTTCAATGCCACATTGGAAAATGTCGATGTGATCGATTTACCCTTTGCACAACGTGTATTATCTGGGCAATTGATCGTCGCGAAACCGAATAAATTAACGCCAAAACAAATCAAGAAAGTAGTAACAAAATTTTATGGACTTTCTTATAATGAAGTAGAAGGAAAATCACGACAAAAAAAATTAGTCAACGCGCGTCATATGATCGTCTATCTTTGTCATGAAACATTGGGTACATCTTGGACGCAAATTGGTCAGGAATTAGGTAATCGTGATCATTCCACTATTAAATCGTCGTATGATCGAGCGATTAAGTTATTAAAAACGGATACTGCTTTTCAAATTGCCATGAATAAAATCAAAGATTCCCTCTAATTTTTTTCCCTGGTTTTCCATAGTTGAAAATGGGCTGAATAAACGATAAACATCGTTATTTGGCAAAAGTTATCCCCGTTTTCCCCAGGTTATTGTTAATCAATAAACATATATAGTAATAAAGGAGATTCAAATTATGAAATTTACTATTGATCGAAAATATTTTTATAATCAATTGTCCATTGTATCGCGAGCTATTAGTTCTTTTTCGCCTTTACCTGCTTTATCTGGTATTTGTATTAATGTACAGGATGATCATATTGTATTAACGGGTAGTGATTCGAATATTTCAATACGTTCACATATATATAAAGGAGAAGAAAATCAACTTCAAATCGCATCTACGGGTTCTATCGTATTAGAATCTCGTTATTTATTGGAAATTATTCATAAGATTGAATCAACCATCGTAGAATTGGAAGTTATGGACTTTGAATTGGTTCGTATCACAAGTACCAATGGTAAATTTAATTTAAATGGTATGGAAGCGAGTCAATATCCAAACATTGATTTTGATCAACCGTCCAATATGATTGAATTATCAAAGTATACGTTATCGCAAATTGTATCGCAAACCGCATTTGCTTGTAGCGAAAATGATCAGCGTCCCGTATTGAGTGGTGTGAATTTTGCTGCCAAAGATGGCTATCTTTATTGTTCAGGTACTGATTCGTATCGTTTGGCAAGAAAAACCATTACTTTAAATGAGAATGCTAATTTTAATATCACGATTCCAAGCAAGTCGTTACAAGAAGTTGTTCGTTCCCTTTCAGAAGATATTGACAAGGTCCAACTATATATTGATTCAAAGAAAGCCCAATTTGTGTTTGGTAAGACCATTTTCCAAACAAGATTATTGGATGGTACTTTCCCTAGTGTTGAAAAAATTATTCCTACATCTTCAGTAGCTTCCATGGTTGTGGATGCGCATGAATTGGCTAGTGTTATCGATCGTACCAATTTTATTCGTAATGACAAAGTGCATTTGGTTAAATTGGAATGTAGTCCAGAAATTGTTCGAATCAAGACCAATTCCACAGAAATTGGTAGTAGTGATGAAGTATTAACGGATTGTATGTACAAAGGTGATAATTTAACATTAACTTGTAATGGTAGTTATATCTTGGATGCTATTCGTGCATTAAGTGGATCCAAAGTTGATCTAGAATTTTCAGGAGATATGAGGCCAATTCGTATCTTAAATCCAGAAGATGATTCCATTGTCATCGTGGTCGTTCCAGTGCGTAGCTATGATTAAAAGGCCGATTTCGGCCTTTTTTTTATGCTATGTAGGGAGGGTCAATATAGTAAACAAATGCGTATTATGGTATAATAAGACAGTGAAAAGGGGTATTTTCATGCATTTTACATTAGAAAATGAATATATTACACTTTCTCAATTACTTAAGGCTTGTGATGTATTACCATCTGGAGGCATGGTCAAAGCCTATTTGGCAGATCATTACGTATTGGTCAATGGCGAAAAAGAAAATCGTCGAGGTCGAAAACTATATGCCAATGATGTCGTGGAAATCGATGACAAGAGGATCTTGATCCAATGAATCTGCAAAAACTAGAACTTGTTCATTTTCGAAATTATGAAAGAAGTTCTTATCAGTTTGAGCCTGCTTGTGTGCATTGTTTATATGGCAATAATGCGCAAGGTAAAACTAATATCATTGAGGCTATCTATTTTTTAAGTCATTTACGTTCTTTTCGCACATCCCATATCGATAGTTTGACCATGCATCAAAAAGAATGGATGAGTATTTCTGCTTGGATTGAATCGCATGGTCACAATGAACAATTGAAAATCGTTGTTTCCCAAAAGAAAAAACATTTATTTGTTTATCAAGATCCGGTCCGACGATATTCTGATTTCATTGGAAAAGTCAATGCCATCTTGTTTTGTCCGGATGATATGCTTTTATTTCAACAATCGCCACGTTCTCGGCGTCGTTTTATTGATATGGAACTCATGAAATTATCACATACATATACGGCGACGTTATCTCATTTTCAATCCCTATTGAAACAAAGAAATCGGCTATTAAAACAAGATGTTTTGGATGATCTTTTATTGAATACATTAACGGAACAGATGATTCAAGATGAAGAAATCATCATTTCACAACGGGCGAAGTTTGTGAAGGAATGGATGGATCAGTCACGTTCTCTATATCCTTTTTTTTCGGAACAGAAAGAAAGAATCGATGCACATTACCAAACGTTTGTGAAATGGGATCATCTACAGGAAAATCTAAAGATGGCCTATGAAAAAAGTTTAGAAAGAGATAAACAATATCGACAAACGACATTTGGTATCCATAAAGATGACATAGTTTTTCTATTGAATGAAAAACCTCTGCATGAAGTGGGATCACAAGGACAAAAGCGTAGTTTTTTATTAGCGATGAAGCTAGGTCTGGCCCAAATTATTTATGAAAAGACCCAACAATATCCGATTTTATTATTGGATGATGTTTTTAGTGAATTGGATCCCATTCGCCAAAAACAATTGATCCAACATTTACCGCAGTCGATGCAAGTATTTATCACATCTACGGAACCTATCGATAAACATTGGTTTGGTAATCGTTCGGTTCGTTTTTATCATATTGAAGACGGTGCTCTTCGGGAGGTACAACCATGAGTCAGGAAGAATTAAAACAAGAGATTTTAGAATTCGATCAGTTAGAGAATGAAGCAACTTCGGTCGATCATTCCTATACAGCTGATGATATTCAAGTATTGGAAGGACTAGAAGCTGTTCGTTTACGTCCGGGTATGTATATTGGATCAACGAGTGCAAGAGGACTTCATCATCTTGTCTGGGAAATTGTTGATAATGGTATCGATGAAGCATTGGCCGGTTTTGCGAATAAGATCGATGTCACCATTGAACCCGATGATGTGATTGCGGTTCGTGATAATGGTCGAGGCATGCCTGTGGGCATTCATGAAAAAACAGGTGTGAGTGCTGTAGAAACCATTCTTACCGTATTACATGCGGGTGGTAAATTTGGTGGCGGTGCCTACAAGGTATCTGGTGGACTTCATGGTGTTGGTGCTTCAGTTGTCAATGCATTAAGTTCTTGGATGGAAGTAACCGTCTATCAGAATGGTAAGATCTATTTTATTCGTTTTGAAAATGGTGGTCATACAGTTGCACCATTAAAAGAAATTGGTACAACGAATGAAACGGGTACTTTAGTTCGTTTTAAAGCCGATCCAACTATTTTTAAAGAAACAACATCCTATGATTTTGAAACATTGAATTCTCGTTTGCGTCAATTGGCCTTTTTAAATAAGGGGATTCGCTTAACGTTGACAGATCTTCGCGAGCAAGAGCCAGTCAAAGAGAATTATTATTATGAAGGTGGCATCATTGAATATGTTCGTTTTATCAATCGTAATAAAACGCCAATTACCGATGATGTAATTTATTGTGAAGGATTAGTAGATGGTATATTAGCTGAAGTTGCATTGCAGTATAATGAAGGATATCAATCGAACATTTATTCGTTCTGTAATAATATTCATACACATGAGGGTGGTTATCATGAAGATGGTTTCCGTTTGGCTTTAACGCGTGAAATCAATAAATATGCACTCGATCATAACATTTTAAAAAAGGATGAAAAATTATCACAGGATGATGTCAAAGAAGGTTTGGTTTGTATCATTTCGGTAAAACATCCAAATCCACAATATGAAGGACAAACAAAAACGAAATTAGGAAACTCCGAAGTACGTAAAATTGTATCCAGTATTGTTGGTAAACAATTACAGCGTTATTTCTTAGAAAATCCAGATCAAGCAAAAAAGATTGTCGATAAGGCAACGCTTGCTTCAAAAGCACGTATGGCAGCAAAGAAAGCACGTGAATTAACGCGTCGTAAGAGTGCATTGGATGGTATTTCGAGTTTACCAGGTAAATTAACGGATTGTTCAAGCAAAGATGCCAGTGAATGTGAAATCTATATTGTCGAGGGTAATTCGGCCGGTGGATCGGCCAAACAAGGTCGTGATGCGAAGACGCAGGCTATCTTACCTTTGCGTGGAAAAATCATCAATGTCGAAAAAGCGAGAGAACATCGGATTTTCGATAATGCCGAAATTCGTTCGATGATCACCGCTTTTGGTTGTGGTATCAAAGATGAAGTGGATCTTTCCAAGCTTCGCTATCACAAGATCATTATTATGACCGATGCCGATGTGGATGGTGCGCATATTGCTACATTGATGTTAACGTTCTTATATCGATATATGCGTCCTGTTATTGAGGGTGGATATGTTTATATTGCACAGCCACCTCTATATAAGGTGCAAAAAGGTAAAAAGATCGTCTATGCCTATAAAGAACAAGAGATGAATCAAATTCGTGCAGAATTGAAGGATGGCTATAAAGTACAACGATACAAAGGATTAGGAGAAATGGATGCGGAACAGTTATGGGAAACAACCATGGATCCAAAACATCGAATCTTAAAGCGTGTAACGATTGATGATGCCGAATATGCAGATAGCACGTTTGAATTGTTGATGGGTGAAGAAGTCGATCCACGTCGTGAATTTATTCAAGAAAACGCAGTCTATGCGAACTTAGATTACTAGGAGGAATGGTATGGCTGAAGAGTTAACAAACAATATCAATGACAACAACAATAATGATGATCAACAATATGATGTTGTCGAAGAAGTTGAAATTTCTCGAGAAGTTCGTGAAGACTTTTTGGATTATTCCATGTCGGTCATTGTCCAACGTGCCTTGCCCGATGTACGAGATGGTTTAAAACCAGTGCATCGTCGTATTCTATATGCGATGAATCAATTGGGGATATCTTCGAGCGTAGCACATAAGAAAAGTGCTCGTATCGTTGGTGAGGTCATTGGTAAGTATCATCCACATGGAGATGTAGCTGTGTATGATGCGATGGTTCGTATGGCCCAAGATTTCTCGTATCGTTATCCATTGGTCGATGGACATGGTAACTTTGGTTCCCTTGATGGTGATGGAGCCGCTGCCATGCGTTATACCGAAGCACGTATGTCCAAGATTGCGATGGAAATGGTTCGTGACATTAATAAGGATATCGTCGATTTTGTGGAGAATTATGATGGCGAAGAAAAAGAACCTTTGGTCTTGCCTTCTCGTTTTCCTAATATTTTAGTCAATGGTTCGATGGGTATTGCGGTTGGTATGGCAACGAATATGCCAACCCATAATTTAGGTGAAGTCATTCAAGCTATTTTTGCTGTCATGGATGATCCAGATATTACTGTACCTGAATTAATGGAATACTTAAAAGGACCAGACTTCCCTACGGGTGGTATCATTCTCGGTCGTAAGGGCATTCGTAAAGCGTATGAAACAGGACGTGGTACGATCTATATTCGTTCGAAATATCGTGTCAATGAGTTAAGCAATGGTAAGAAACAAGTCATTTTCTATGAAATTCCATATGGTGTCAATAAAGCCAATTTAATTTCAAAAATGGCTAGTTTGATCAATGAAAAAGAAATTCAGGGTGTTACCTATTTAAATGATGAATCGAATCGAGAAGGTATTCGAATTGTCATGGAATTGAAAAAAGATGTACAAGAAGATGTGATCTTAAATCAATTGTTCCGTTTGACACCGTTACAATCAAGCTATGGCATTAATATGTTAGCTTTGGAAAATGGTCGACCTCGTCAATTGCCAATCAAACAAATTATTAATGATTATATTGATTTTCAAGTAGAAGTCATTGAACGAAAAACGCGTTTTGATTTAAAGAAAGCCGAAGATCGAGCTCACATTTTGGAAGGATTCCGCATTGCCTTGGATCAATTGGATGCGGTCATTCATACGATTCGTTCTTCTCATAAAGATGAAGCGGGATTGAATGCCGAGTTATGTGAAAAGTTTGGTTTTGATGAAATTCAAGCCAAAGCGATATTAGCGATGCAACTTCGTCGTTTATCCGGTTTGGAACGCGATAAGATCGAGAATGAATATCAAGATTTATTGACAAAAATTGCGGACTACAAAGATATCTTAGCGAATCATTCTCGTGTGCTTCAAATCATTCGTGATGATCTGAAAGAAATTGCGGAAAAATATGGCGATGAAAGACGAACCGAAATTATGGATTCTTATGTCGATATGGATGATGAAGATTTAATTCCAAAAGAAGATGTTATTGTCTTATTGACGAATTCTGGTTACATCAAACGAATGCCAGTGGATACATATCATGCTCAAAATCGTGGTGGTCGTGGTATCAAATCACTTACATTAAATGAAGAAGATGATATTGATACGATGATTGCGATGAATACTCATGATTATTTGATGTTGTTTACGGATAAAGGTCGTGTATATCGATTAAAGGGTTACAATGTTCCAAACGCATCGAGAACGTCAAAGGGATTACCAATTGTGAATTTAATTCAATTGGAAAAAGATGAACATGTAACTAGTTTATTAGGAATACCACAAGAAAATGAATATAAATATTTATTGTTTGTCACAAAAGATGGTGTAGTAAAACGAACAGCATTATCTGAATTTGATCGAATCAATAAGAATGGTAAGATTGCCATCAGTTTAAAAGAAGATGATTTATTGTTCTTTGTGAAACCAACAACAGGTCATGATGAAGTCTTATTGGCTTCTTCCAATGGTCGCGCTATCCATTTTATGGAAGATCAAGTTCGTGTCATGGGTCGTAGTGCTGGTGGTGTTCGTGGTATGCAGATTGATGATGGTATCGTTGTCGGAGCTGCATTGAATACAGAAGGTGACACCTTACTGGTTGTATCGGAAAATGGATATGGCAAGCGCAGCAAGATATCGGATTATCGTATGACTTCACGTGGTAAAAAGGGTGTAACAACCATGAATATCACAGAAAAGACAGGTCAATTAAAAGTAGCACGAGCAGTGCGTGGTGACGAAGATGCGATGATCGTATCGAGCAGTGGTATCATGATTCGTATTGCAGTCAAAGATATTGGTATTTACTCACGAAATACGCAAGGTGTTCGTTTGATTCATTTAACGGAAGATGCGAAAGTCATGCGTATGACATTGGTCGATCATGAAGAAGAGGAAGAATAGGATTTGAACTTCAAATCCTATTTTTTTCATATTGCGAAATGAAGCAAAGAATGTTATAAAGATAGAGACAAAACTTTGATAAGGAAGAGTAATTTGGATTGATTGATAGAGACGATATGGTTGGTGAAAATATCGAATCAAGAAGAATGAAAAGCACCTTGGAGTGATCGAATGAATCAAGTAATTGGATCCGGTACATACCGTTATCATGTTGAGTGATCTTAGTAATAAGATAAAAAGGGTGGCAACGCGAGACATCGTCCCTTTAGGGGTAAGAGTGTCTCTTTTTTTATGGAAAGGAAGTAAATATGTTAGACATTAAATTTGTACGTGAAAATCCGGATGTTGTGAAGGAAAACATGATGAAGAAATTTGAAGAGCATAAAGTTCATCTTGTGAATGAAGTTTTACAGGAGGACAAAGAACTTCGTCAGGCCCAACAACATGCCGATGATCTTCGTTCACAGCGTAAAAAAATTTCGAAACAAATTGGCGCTTTGATCGGACAAGGAAAAAAAGAAGAAGCAGAAGAAGTAAAGGAAAAAGTTAAAAATTTGGCCGATGAATTGGATGCCATAGAAGAAAAAGAAGAAAAATTACGTGAATCGGTTCATAAGAAAATGTTAATGATTCCAAATATCATTGAGGATACCGTTCCTATTGGAAAGGATGATTCGGAAAATGTGGAATTGGAACGTTTTGGTGAACCAAAAGTTCCTGATTATGAAATTCCTTATCATACGGATATCATGGAACGTTTGAATGGTATTGATCTGGATTCAGCACGTAAAGTAGCAGGTAATGGATTCTATTATTTAACAGGTGATATTGCTCGTTTACATTCTGCCGTTTTGAGTTATGCACGTGATTTTATGATTGATCGTGGATTTACTTATGTTATTCCACCATATATGATTCGTTCCAATGTCGTCGATGGTGTTATGTCATTTGAAGAAATGGATGGCATGATGTATAAAATTGAAGGAGAAGATTTGTATTTAATTGGTACTTCTGAACATTCAATGATTGGTCGTTTTATTGATACGATCATTGATGAAAAAGAATTGCCATATACATTGACTTCCTATTCTCCTTGCTTCCGTAAAGAAAAAGGAGCACATGGAATTGAAGAACGTGGTGTGTATCGAATTCATCAATTCGAAAAACAAGAAATGATCGTAGTATGTAAACCAAGTGAAAGTAAAGAATGGTTTAAAAAGTTATATATGAATACGGTAGATTTCTTCCGTACATTAGATATTCCTGTTCGTACATTGGAATGCTGCTCAGGAGACTTAGCGGATTTGAAGTCTAAATCCGTGGATGTAGAAGCTTGGTCCCCTCGTCAAAAGAAATATTTTGAGGTTGGTTCTTGTTCAAACTTAACCGATGCACAAGCACGTCGATTAAAGATTCGTGTTCGTGATGAAGATGGTAATAAATATTTTGCTCATACATTAAATAATACCTGTGTAGCGCCTCCTCGTATGTTGATTGCTTTCTTGGAAAACAACTTACAAGAAGATGGAACTGTATTGATTCCAGAAGCTTTACAACCATATATGGGTGGTAAAAAGAAAATTGGATAATATCCGAGTGGTCATATGAAAATATGACCCTTTTTTCATAGTTGCACTCGATGAATTTCCATGGTACACTAATTTCGCTACTACAATGGTATCTTCTGAATTGGGTCAGGTTGGGAACAAAGCAGCCCTAAGGGAGCTCTATCATGTGTAGTAGTTTTTTTTATAGGATTATGAATATGAATGAAAAATGGATGCGAGAGGCAATCAAACAAGCCATCAAAGCAGAACAAAAGGATGAAGTTCCGATTGGATGTGTCATCGTAAAAGATGATCAAATCATTGCACGTGCATATAATCAACGCGAAAAGAAACAAATAAGTACGGCACATGCAGAAATACTAGCTATTGAAAAAGCTTGTAAAAAGCTAGGATCCTGGCGATTGGATGGATGTGAATTATATGTGACTTTAGAACCTTGTCCTATGTGTACGGGGGCTATTATTCAATCTCGGATTGATAAGGTATATTTTGGTGCCTATGATTTCAAAGGTGGTTGTCTAGGATCGAATACAAATTTATTAGATGTGAAAGGATTCAATCATTATCCTGAAGTAGAAGGAGGCCTTTTAAAAGAAGAATGTGCTTCCTTATTAACATCTTTTTTTCGTAAGAAGCGGAAGTCCAAGAAATAGTGGACGACTGCTTTTTTTGTTATAATAAAAGACAGAGAGTTGGTGTAATATGTCCTATCAAGCTTTATATCGAAAATATCGACCACAAACATTTGACGATGTCGTTGGACAACAAGCGATTGTTCAAACGTTAAAAAATGCAATCATTCAAGATCGTATTGCACACGCCTATTTATTTTGTGGACCTCGTGGAACAGGCAAAACATCGATAGCGAAAATCTTTGCTCGTATGTTGAATTGTACCAGTGATACCGATCGTCCGTGTGGACATTGTGAAAATTGTAAAATGGCATTATCTGGTAGTCATCCTGATATCATTGAAATCGATGCAGCTTCAAATAATGGCGTGGATGAAGTTCGTAATTTAATTGAACGTGTAAAGTACGCGCCAATGGAAGGAAAATATAAAGTTTATATTATTGATGAAGTGCATATGATGACCAAAGGTGCTTTCAATGCTTTATTAAAAACGATTGAAGAACCTCCTAAACATGTGATTTTCATATTTGCAACAACAGAACCAAATAAGGTGATTCCAACCATTATTTCTCGATGCCAACGTTTTGATTTCACAAAAGTATCGAAAGCAGATATACATGCACGATTGGATGTAGTATGTGCTTCGGAGAAAATTGATATTGAACCAGAAGCTATAGATATGATTGCTACATTGGCAGATGGAGGAATGCGTGATGCCTTATCGATATTGGATCAATGTGTTGCGTTTTGTTCTTCAACGATTAAAGAAGAGGATGTACGACAAATTTATGGTGTCGTCACTATCGAAGATATTGGCGAAATATATGCTTCCCTTCTAAATAAACAAGTGGAAGATGTAATGGAACGACTACAAGAAATATCGAATCAAGGCATGGATCTAAAACGATTCACAACAGATTTTATCTCTTTGATCAAGGATAGTATCATTGTTGA
The DNA here is from genome assembly GCF_003725415.1 of Absicoccus porci. Taxonomy (GTDB): domain Bacteria; phylum Bacillota_I; class Bacilli_A; order Erysipelotrichales; family Erysipelotrichaceae; genus Absicoccus; species Absicoccus porci. The sequence goes on from NZ_RJQC01000002.1 coordinate 484,435, forward strand.
GTATGCCCCTAATACGACATTAGTGAATATCCATCGAAAAGAAATTATACAAAAAAATCTATATAATACATCTTTAGTATTCCGAACAAACTTATTAGATACACTCATGGATACCTTTAATAAGTTTACGTATGCATCCAATATACTTGATTATCTAGAAGCTGGTCTTTTAAAGGTCATTACGCAATCATATGAAGACATTTCTGTTCAGAAAGAAGCTAAATCAGATAATCAAAATCATATATTTGATGCGAAAAAATCAGATAGTTCACATGAATTACCATCTGAACAAGCAGATAAAAACGAAAATAAGGGTGAAATAAGCGATAAAACGGTTGATTTGAAGAATGATTCTATATCTGATGTTTCACGTGAAACATTAAAAGAGTCAGATACTAAAAATAGTAAAATCATATTAGAAAATGAATATCTACTACAATTATTAGCAGGTGCAAATAAGAAAAATAAGATAGAAGATTCAAAAAAATATGAAAAAAGAAAAGAAATCATATCCGATGTGAATATGATGCGAGTAATCACATTGTTAGAAAATAGTACTATATTCGCAAGCAGTGATACTTATGTATTGTTATGTGTACCTTCTGATCTAGAAGCAAATGAAATCAATATATATGAAAAAGAACATGGATTTGAAAACGAAATAGAAAAGATTCTAGGTGTACCTAAGAAAGTATTTGCAATGGATCAAAATCAACAAAAATCATTGGTACAACTATATATGGAAAGAAGAAAAAATAATTCGTTACCAGAACCTATTCATTTAGATGTAAGATTCAAGCACAAAGAAGAGAAAGAAGATAATACGATAGAGAAAGATTTAAAATCAGTTTTCCCTGATTTAATCATTAAAGAAGATTAGATAGAAAAAAGGAGGAAAAGGATGTATCCGAAACGCTTTGAAGATTTAATTCATGCCTTTCAACTATTACCAGGAGTTGGTGAAAAAACAGCCCAACGATATGCATATACAGTATTAGATTGGAATGCAGAAGAAAGAGAAATATTCATAAATGCGATTAGTCATATGAAAGAAGACATACATCGATGTAAAATATGTGGTAATTTGTCGGATGGAGAAATATGTGATATATGTTCTGATGTAAATAGGAATCATCATATGATTTGTGTTGTACAAAGTCCGAAAGATATACAATCCTTTGAATCAATGCAGGAATATAATGGCGTATATCATGTATTAAATGGAACAATAAATATTCAAAAAGGTATATTACCCGATCAATTAAATATAGAGAGTTTAAAAAACAGAATAGAATCTGAAAATATTGAAGAAATCATATTGGCTACCGATCCTACAGTAGATGGAGAAACGACAGCATTATATTTAGAGAAAATATTTAAAGATCATGTAAAAGTAACAAGATTAGCATATGGTATTCCTATGGGATCACATTTGGATTATGCAGATAGTCTCACATTGCTAAAAGCCTTTGAAAATCGAAAATAGGACGATTCATAGGAATAATATATGAAAACAAAATATATAGGAATAAAATTGGAATAAAATTATAGAAATCAATTTGTTATATGTAAAAGGAATCTGAATTTCATATTTTTAGATATTCTATTAATATGAAATTCAGATATTTTAATATTACCAAAGAAAACAAGAAAAATATGAAATAGGAACAATCATATGATTAATATATGAATAAAAATTGGTAATATTTTAATCATATGATTTCATATATTGAATAAAATCGATAAATTAACCATCATATGAATAGAATATGAATAGAAAATGGAAGAAATATAGAATATCGGAAAATCACATAAAAAGAATATGAAATAAGTATCTTGCAAAAAAATCAATTTTATGTAAAATATATCATGAACTAAATTCAGATGAAGTCATATGATTTTAAGAAATAATAATAATTTCAAGTCTGATAAATCATATGGAACGTCATATGATAAAAAAATTGGGATTAATGTATCGTGTAGGGAGGTATGACGTATGGCAGAAACAAAGGATAGTCCAGTTGATGTCTATTATGATATGGAAATAGCCGAAATCTGTCAGCATTTTTCTAAATCACGGAATACGGTTGATAAAGCCGTCGCAAAATTAGTTAAAGATTATCCAGACGCCGGTTATAAATACAAAAATCCACAAACGCGGCGGATCACAATTAAAGCCGAAGGTGTAGAAAAATTATCACATTATTTTCGTAAGAAAAAGAATGAAATTTCTACTGTTGAAGTAGAACTTCGATATGAAAATGAAAAATTAAAAGCTATTATTGAAGAAAAAGAAAAATCTGAAAAGCAGATTGAAGAATTATATAAACAGCGATTAGCTGCTGAATTGGAACGTAGTCGCCAAACATTTTTATTAGAAAATAAAACAAAAGATGAAAAGATCAAACAATTAACGGAAGAATCACAGGAAAAGGATGATGAAATTCAGAAATTAAAGGAAGAAGTTGTATCTATCCATGAAAAACATGATTCTTTAGTAGAAACCAAGGCTGAATTAGAAAAGAATAATCAGGAACTTAAAGAAAATAAAGAAGAATTAGAAAAAAATAATCAATCTCTATTAGTCAATAAACAGGAATTGGAATCTGAAAATCAGAAATTAAAAGAGGCCACTTCAAATTTGGATGAAGTGAAACAGCAATTAGAAGAGGCCCAAAAAAAACAAGAGGAATATAATTCAAAAGGTTTATTTTATCGTTTATTTCATAAGATTTAGAATGCTCGAGCTATTTTGCTTGGGCAGTTTTTTATATACGTTATATGAAATGGTTCAAGAATCTGATTAAAGAAAGAAATCCCATCATGCTGATCAAAGTATTCATATTCCAATTCATAATCGATATGATTTGAATATATAGTTTTGTCGGCACATAATTGGCCGTGTTCAAAATCATAGGTTTGACGAACAGTAGAAAAAGTAGTAATTGGTGATAATTGCTCTTTATTAATTTGATATTCTTTGAACCAATTTAGAATTTCTGGATCTGTTATAGATTGCATATTGGATCGATCAATATCTTTTTCTAATTCAATATGCGTAATTGCATCTTTTCGTATCTTTAATGTGAAAATATGTCGATCTCCAATCGTGCGTATACGAACAGCCCCTTTTTGATTTTTAATGGAATGATCTGGCGTATCAAAATACGTATTCGTTTGTTTCCATGGTTTTGTGAAATCATATGAATGGATTATCTTTTCATATATATCTTGAGAAACTAAGATTTTCAATTCTCTTTCAATCGGTTCTTGCATAATCATACCTCACTTGCATATGATACTATTATAATACAAATAAGGAGTGATTGGATGCGATTTGGAATTATAGACCGAGGGGATGTAAATTCTAAAGAAGTTTCAAAACGAATAAAAGATGCATGTATCGAACATGAATGGGAATTTTCTATGCAAAATCCAGATTTGATCATTAGTGTAGGTGGAGATGGTACCATGTTACGTAGCATTCATGCGTATATCAATCAATTGGATCAAATTTCATTTGTTGGTGTCCATACAGGTACATTAGGTTTCTTTACGGATTATACACAAAGTGAAATCAATTTATTTCTAAATGATTTATTTACACGAAAACCAAAGATAGAAGCGTTTCCTATGTTGGAAATTGATCTTCCTGAAAAAGAGGAAAAGTTTTATGCATTTAATGAAGTTCGTATTGAAACCATTGGGAAAACCCTCAGTTTAGATGTATATATAGATAATGAATTTTTTGAAAATACCACTGGTTCGGGTCTATGTATCAGTACGCAATTTGGTTCAACAGCTGTCAATCGAGCTTTAGCCGGTGCTGTGGTTGATTCTGGAATACAAGTTATGCAGTTATGTGAAATCATGCCAATAGCTCATAACAATCATCATTCATTACGAAATCCATATATCATGCGACAAGATCGAAAAATTCGAATCAAAGGAGATTTCACATATGCGAAAGGATGTTATGATCATCTGACATATGATATCCATGATACGAATGAACTCTATGTAAGAACATCCGAAAAAAAAGTACGATTCGCTAGATATCGCACTTATTCATATCTTCGTCGATTAAAGAATTTATATTAAACGACTTTTTTGTGACGATTCCATAAATGAATCGTCTTTTTAGTTGCTGGTGAAATATTCATGATGATCGCAAAGGAAATAAAATACGATAAGATACTACTTCCACCATAAGAAATCAAAGGCAAGGTAATTCCAGTAATAGGTAACAAACCAACAATCATACCAATATTTTGAAATTGTTGATATACCAACATCGCAATGACACCCACTACGATCAGACGATCTCTTCGATTATTGGTGTTATAAGCAATCTTACATAAATATAAATCCAATGTAGCACAGATGATCAAAATGAAGGTGGTACCTAATAAACCAAAACATTGACCAATCGCTGCAAAAATGAAGTCTGTATGTGCTTCTGGAATAGAAATGATATTGGCCTGTAAACCATAACCAGTTAAACCGGCACTACCCAATGACAACAAAGCTGTATATAACTGGTTGGAACTTCCTTGAATATAACTTTCCGGATTTAACCAAGATTCAATACGTTGTAGACGATAAGAGTCAAACACTGCATCTAACACATTTTGATGATAAAAATATAGGAAGAAGAATATAGCCACAACTGCTATGATTAATCCGATAATACCAATTACATATCCTCTTCGAATGCCAGAACAAGCAATAATCACAAATATCGTAAAAGCAATGATGATGAATACACCGGTATCCGGTTGAATAAAAATTAAGATAAGCGGTGGTAATATAATTTTCAAAATGTCTCGAATCAAGTACCAATCTTCTTTTACCGTAGGATGTGGATATTTCTTTTGATGTTGATCAATGATTTCACAAACCATGACAATTAATACGATCTTCATAAATTCACTGGGCTGGAAAGAACCAATCAATGGAATTTGAAACCAAGAAATCGCACCATTGATAGCTGGTGTCAATGGCAATGTAAATCCAAGTACAGTAGCTGTAATTCGTGAAAAGAATAAATAAATCAATGCATACATTAAATAACGATAGGCTTTATGAATGTATTTAAAAATTACCGCATTTTGGAAGTTGGTTAAAATGAATATAGTAGCGAATCCAATCACATACCAGAAAATCTGTCGAATTAAGTAGCCCATACCGCTGCCATCACTAATCAAATTGAAGGCATTATATAAGGCAAAACAACTTGTGGCCCATAGAACACATAAAATCGCAATGAAGCCAAAATCGATTTGATAAGTCTTATTTCGAAAAACAAAAGTTTGTTTCATTTACGTATCTCCTCAATCATTGTAAGTATCATTATAAAATAGCGTTTGATATAATTCAATAAAATGGCAGTGTGATCACCAAGCGTTTATCCATCACTTTCCAACACGTCATAAATGTATATATTAAAAATTTTGATATAATGGGAAATATGAAAGAAAATAAATATACACCAATGATTGAGCAATATCTCGAAGTGAAAGAAGCAAATCCCGATACGATCTTATTTTATCGTATTGGTGATTTCTATGAAATGTTCTTCGAAGATGCCAAAATTGCCAGTAGAGAATTAGATTTAGTATTAACTGGAAAAAATGCAGGAAAAGAAGAAAAAGTTCCTATGTGTGGAATTCCACATCATGCAGCCAGTTCTTATATTCAACGTTTGATCAAAAAAGGCTATAAAGTTTCTATTTGTGAACAATTGGAAGATCCTGCACAAGCAAAAGGAATCGTAAAAAGAGGAATTATTCGTACCATTACACCAGGTACGTATATGGATGAAGCATTGGATGCCAAAGCCAGTAATTATCTAGCCTCCGTTGTTCTTTCCAGTTGGAATGTTTCTATTATTTATTGTGAATTATCTACAGGCGAATTAAAATACCAAACCATTAGTCGTTCTTTGGTTGCTTTAGAACAAGCCCTCATGGAACAAAATGTCAGTGAAGTGGTTGTTGAAATGCGTATGGACAAACGTTGGTTAAATGCCTTAGATGAAATTGAATCTTTTATTGTTTCACGACAAAAGAAATCCAAATTACAAGAAGAAGATCAACGCTTATTACCAAATGATGCTTCTACTTCCTTACAAGATAATTTAGCCCAACTGATGGCTTATTTAAAAGATACTCAGAAACAACACATTGAACATTTTATGCCCATGGAATCCATGGATGCACAAAAAGTATTGGTCATGGACTATCAAACCAAAAATCATTTGGATCTAGTACATGGATCTAAAGGATTGAGTTTATGGTCATTCATGGATCGTTGTCAAAGTGCGATGGGATCTCGCTTATTGCGAAATTGGATTGAAATGCCATTGATTGAAGCCAATCAAATTGCTAAGCGCCAACAAGCTATAAAGATATTGAATAGTCATATGATGTTGCGTGATGACTTAAAAGAACAACTGGTATATATCTACGATATGGAACGATTGGCCAGTCGCATGGCCTATGGCAATGCTTCTGCAAGAGATGTACAACAACTAACAGTATCACTTGAACATGCACAGCCCATTTTGGAAATGGCACAAAATATTACATCCTATCCCGAATTTAAAACCGTGCCTACTTGTCAATCTCTATTTGAAAAATTAGATGGTGCCATTGTTGAAAATCCACCCATTTCCATGAAAGATGGCGGTATTTTTACAGATGGTTATAATGCAGAGTTGGATAAAGTTCGTGAAATTGCTCAAAAAGGAAAAGATTATATTTTAGATATTGAAGCAAAAGAACGAGAACGAACTGGTATCAAATCTTTAAAAGTGGGTTATAATCGAGTCTTTGGTTATTATATCGAAGTAAGAAATGGCAATTTAGATGCCATTAAAGATGAATATGGCTATCATCCCAAACAAACCTTAACGAATGCTACGCGGTTCATTACCCAAGAATTAAAAGAAAAAGAAGAACAAATTCTGCATGCCCAAGAAAATAAAGTGAAACTCGAACAAGAATTATTTAAAGAACTATTGAACTTTATCAAAGGATATTTGTTTGACTTACATGCTTGTGCCAAAGCGTTGGCAACCATCGATGTTCTAGTCGCACTATCCGATCTAGCGAGTTCCCAAGGATATATATGCCCTACTTTTCATCCTGAACCTTCCGTTCATATTGTGGAAGGCAAACATCCTATATTGGAAAATCATATGAAAAAGCAGAAATATGTTTCAAATAGTTGGGATATGGATGAAAATACCAATATCGAAATTATCACGGGTCCGAATATGGGTGGTAAATCCACCTATATGCGACAAAATGCATTATTGGTGATCATGGCACAAATGGGAAGTTTTATTCCTGCAAAAGAAGCCGAACTGCCTATATTTGATCGAATCTTTACGCGAATTGGTGCCAGTGATGATATATTAAGTGGAAAGTCTACCTTTATGACAGAAATGATGGAAGCCAATGTCGCCTTACAATATGCAACCAAACATTCTTTGATTTTATTTGATGAAATTGGTCGAGGAACAGCTACCTATGATGGTATGGCCCTTGCACAAGCTATGTTGGAATACATTGATTCAGCAATTCAAGCTAAAACTTTATTTTCAACGCACTATCATGAATTGACCGAGTTGGAGCAAGATCATAGTTCTATCAAAAATGTCCATGTGGATGTAAAAGAAAATAAACAAAATATTGAATTTCGATATCGAGTAATCGCTGGCAAAGCGGATAAAAGTTATGGAATCAATGTTGCTCGTTTGGCTCACCTTCCTAAAATTGTATTGGATCGTGCCAATCAATTATTAAAAGAATACGAAGGTAAAAATGAATCTGGTGGCTATCAACCAAATTTATTTGTGATGGATGAAGTACAACCAGAAAAGAATGAATTAGTTTCTCATCTACAAGAATTAGATATCGATTCCATGAGTCCAAGAGAAGCTTTAGATTGTTTATATGAATTAAAGAAAATTGCTAAAACAATTGAGTAGAGGAGGATTCTGTGTCTAAGATACATGTTTTAAGTGAACACTTAACAAATATGATTGCAGCCGGTGAAGTGGTCGATCGACCAGCTAATATCGTGAAAGAATGTGTGGAAAATTCTATGGATGCTCATGCGCATGTGATTGATGTGCAAGTTTATCAAGGAGGTATTGAACGCATCATTATTACCGATGATGGCGATGGAATGGACCATGAAGATGCGAATTTAGCCTTTTATCGACATGCAACTTCAAAAATCCAAAGTGAAGATGATCTATTTAATATAGGTACGATGGGCTTTCGTGGTGAAGCTATTCCTAGTATAGCTTCTGTTGCTCATGTAGATCTACAAACAAGTAATGGCCAAGAAGGTACGCATATCATATACGATTATGGAAAGAAAATAGAAGACGAAAAAATAGATTGTCCCAAAGGCTGTAAAATAGATGTATCTGGTTTGTTCATAAAAACACCCGCTCGTTTTAAACATTTGAAAAGTGTAAATTATGAATTTTCGATCATTGCGAATTTGATCAACCGATTGGCATTGAGTCATCCAGATATTCGCTTTACCTTGTCACATGATGATCATGTCGTATTTCAAACTACGGGTGATGGAAACCTAAAACAAATTCTTTATCAAATGTATGGTCGTGAAGTAGCTAAAAACGCCATACCATTTGATGCACATTCCGATGATTTTCATATTCATGGCTATGCCATACAACCAAAAATTACGCGGGCAACCAAGTATTTTATGTTTCTATCATTAAATTCACGATTGATTCGTTCCAACGCCATCCAAAAAGCCATTTTGGATGCCTATGAAGATTTTTTACCAAAAAATCGATATCCAATTGTTGTCTTACAAATTGAATCGGATACACAATTGGTCGATGTGAATGTCCATCCGAATAAATGGGAAGTGCGATTATCCAAACAAGGGGAATTATTGACTTGTATCAAAGAAACATTGACAAAAATATTGCGGGAATCCCTACAAACCGTAGAAGTGAAAAAAATCAAAAAAACACCGGTGTATGAACAACCAGCTATTCAATTTCCTTATCCGGTCAAAGAAGAAAAGATGGAACCCATTCATGAAAATCGAATCAAAGAAGATACGATCGTGAATAGTTTTACCGATTATGAACCACCAAAAGAAGAACCAATCTTACAAGTAGAAGAAGAACCAACCGATAGTGATCATGGATATGGCTTCTTTGAACATCTTCAAATATTGGCACAACTACATGATTCCTATATTTTATGTTCCAATCCGGAAGGACTTGTGATAATCGATCAACATGCAGCCCAAGAACGATATCATTATGAACAAATCAAAGAAACATTAAAAGAACGATGTACACAAAAACAACCATTGATGGTACCACTTCGTGTAAATGTGACGCCAGATGTGATTTCACAAGTTGATGCGATCAATGAAAAAACCGACTTTTTTGGTCTACACTTCGAAGCATTTGGGGATGATCAAGTTATTATTCGTGAAATTCCACTATGGTTTCATGACGTAGATCAAGAAGCCTTTCTCAATGATTTATTGGATTATTTTATAAAAAATCAAGATGTAGATATGTTGGCATTACGACATAAAGTTTTAGCAACCATGGCTTGTCACAGTTCCATTCGTTTTAATCGACCATTATCAAGAGCAGAAATGCAACAAGTCATCGATGATCTAAAAAAATGTAAACAACCATATCATTGTCCACATGGACGACCAACCGTTATAACCATGAGTGATGATGAATTACGTAAGGAGTTTGAACGTGGATAAAGTTTTAGCAATCGTAGGACCTACCGGTATTGGAAAAACCAAACTATCGATTCAATGTGCCAAACGATGGCATGGACAAGTGATTTCAGCCGATAGTATGCAGGTTTATCAGAAAATGGATATTGGGACCGCAAAAGTAACACCCAAAGAACAACAAGGCATTCCACATTATTTAGTCGATGCGCAATCCTATGATCAACCATATAACGTAAAGATCTTTCAGGATAAATGTCGCCAAGCCATTGCGAATATTAAGCAAGCACATTGTTTACCCATTATTTGTGGTGGTACAGGCCTCTACTTAAAAGCAGCTTTATACGATTATGTGTTTGAAGAAGAACAAGACGATCCCGTCTATACCAAGTATTTACACACTTTAACGAATGAAGAACTGGTCCAACAATTAAAACAAGTTGATCCAAAATCATTAGAAAAGATTCATCCGCATAATCGTAAGCGATTGATTCGTGCACTACAAATTTGTCACAGTGGCGAAACCAAATCCAGCCGTGAAGCCAAACAAGAACATGTACCATTATATGATGTCTATTTTTTAGGATTGGATATGGACCGAGAACAACTTCATCAACGAATCGATCAACGCGTTGATCAAATGTTTGATGCTGGCCTGGTTAAAGAAGTAACAACTTTATTTTCAGATCCAAAAACATGGGAATATACGAGTTTTCAAGGCATCGGTTATAAAGAATTTCGTGCCTATTTTCAAAAGGAAATGACATTAGATCAAGTGAAAGAAAAAATCAAAACGGATTCACGTCGATATGCGAAACGACAATATACATGGTTTAAACATCAAATGGATGTGCATTGGTTTCAACCAGATGACCCAAAAATCATTCCACATGTAGAAGCATGGTTACAGGAAGGAAAATAATCTATGAAAACAGTATTTATTATTAATCCTCGAACAGATAGAAAAAAACAATATCGGCTGATGAAAGAAATCAAAATGCATTTTGCGGGTCAACGCATTATTATTGAAAAAACCATTCGGCCAGGATTCGCTACCTTTATTGCTAGAAAGTATGCTTTTCAAGCACAAAAGGAACCTATCCATATTTATGTTTGTGGTGGCGATGGAACCCTTCATGAAGTCATCAATGGTGTAGCCAATACACCCAATGTATATGTATCGATCATACCGATTGGCACAGGCAATGATTTTATTAAGAGTTTTGATGCATTATCTATTGACGATTTTCTTCATTTAGAGAATTATAAAGATCCCATCCCAATGGATATTGATCTATTAAAAGTGAATGGAGAATATGCCATCAATACCATTTCTTTTGGTTTTGATGTACAAGTCGCAAAATATGCCAATCATATGAAAACCAAATTACCATTGAAAGGCATTGTTCCTTATTATATGGGGATGTTAGCTACATTGCTTCATAATTCCGTACAAGAATATCGCTTGCAGATCGATGATCAAAGATTATCCCTTCAAGAATATATGTTTGTGGTATTTTGTAATGGTCGTTTTTATGGTGGTGGATATCAACCATGCCCGGATGCATTATTGAATGATGGATGGATTGATGTATGTTTGATCAAACCCGTTCCGAAAAAGATGATCATAGACATGGCGAAAACGTATGAACAAGGAAAACATATCGAATATCCAGAATATGTATCGTTGTATCAAGCCAAAACCATTGGCATGAATACAGAAAACCAAAGTATATATGGAAATTTAGATGGCGAAGTTCGAGAATTAAGAAATCCAACCATTGAAGTTGTCGAACAAGCATTACATTTATATCTACCCAATATAGAGTAGGAGGCGTCAAATGGATACAGAACTAACGAGCCAAGTTCTAATATTGATCGTGTTATTGTTGTTGTCGGCATTTTTCTCATCGGCTGAAACAGCTTTTGTTTCTTGCAGTCAAATTCATATGCGTACACTTGCTGATCAAGGCAATCATAATGCGAAAATGGTATTAAAAATTTTAGAAAATCAAACCAAGATGTTGAGTGCTATCTTGATTGGCAATAATCTAATCAATACGTTTGCAGCCAGTATTGCGACTACGATTGCGTACGCTTTTGGTGGTGCAGCTGTTGGTGTTGCCACATTTTTGATTACGTTATTGATCTTGATTTTTGGAGAAATTACCCCAAAGACATTAGCTACTCAACGGGCTGATGATCTCGCATTGATGTATGCCGACATCATTCGCATATTGATGATTGTTTTCACACCTGTCATTCTTTTTATCAATGGTATTTGTGGTGTTTTATTAAGAGCCATGCATGTCGATACCGATGAAAATGCACCAATGATGACAGAAAAAGAATTGCGGACCATTGTGGATGTCAGTCATGAAGAAGGCGTAATTGAAACGGATGAAAAAGAATTGATCAATAATGTATTTGATTTTAGTGATGTAAAAGCCAAAGATGTTATGGTTCCACGTGTTCATGTCGTAATGGCTGATATACATAGTTCCTACAAAGATTTGCTATCCTTATTTCGTGAAGAAATGTTTACACGTATTCCTATCTATGAAGATTCTATTGACAATGTGATTGGTTTGGTCAATATGAAGGATTTATTGATGATTGAAGACCCAAAAAACTTTCATATTGAAATCATATTACGAAAAGCTTTTTTTACCTATGAAAATAAACTGGTTTCGGATTTATTGCTAGAAATGCGACAATCCACGATTAATTTGGCCATTGTATTAGATGAATATGGCGAATTAGCCGGAATCATTACTTTGGAAGATATTATTGAAGAAATTGTTGGTGAAGTGCAAGATGAATATGATATGCATGAACAAGCCAATATTCGTCAAGTCGCTGCACGAGTTTATGATGTGAAAGGATATATAAGCCTACATGATTTGAATGATGCTCTTCATATTGAATTAGATAGTGAAAATTATGATTCTATCGGAGGATTGGTCATTGATACATTGGGTCGATTACCAAAAGTCAATGATTATATTACATTGGATAATGGTATACGTATCCAAGTAATCAAATTAGAAAAAAATCGAATTGAAGAAGTGCGTATATCTTTACCAAAACGAAAAAATAGTAACGAGACAAATGAAAACTCGTAAAAGCAAGTATATGCTTTTACGAGTTATTTTTTAAAATATAATCATGATATGCTTTAGCCGCTGCTTTGGCTATTTTATTGATGTTCTTCTTTTTTTGTAAAGCTTTTGCCTGTGCAAGATTTGAACCATATCCAACTTCATAAAGCATGGACGGACGTTTTTTCTGTTCTGTAATTACATATAATGGATAGGTAGCTACATCTTGAATTAAATAATCATAATTCCAACCCGCTTTTTTTAAGTTTTGATGTATTTTTTTCGCAATTGCAATACTTGCATCATCATTTCCACGAACATAGAAATCATATGAATTTAATGAACTATCATCTTCATTGGAATTCACATGAAAGGAAATAAAATAATCTGCATTGGCATCATCAGCAATTTTGACTCGTTCTTTTAGATCTTCGACTTCATCTTCTGGCCATGAAACAGTATCACTTGTTCTTGTATATACAATCTTGATATTTGGATTCATTTCTTTTAAGTATTTTCCAAAAGCTTTCGCATATTTCAACGTGACATCTTTCTCACTCGTTCCATCTGCCATGATATTTCCACCATCATAGCCACCATGACCTGGATCTACACAAACAGTTACTGCTGGATATTTGCTTTTATCCGTTGTGGTCGTTGTTTTTTTCGTTGTCGGCATTGGTGCCGGAGCAAGTAAATGAACAACTAACGAAATAATTGCCCAAAGAATCAGTACAAATCCACCGAGAACAATCAATCGATTGCGAATTCGACGTCTTCGTAAGGACTTTTTACGTTTCGCATAACGGATTTGTTGCTGACGCGATGTTGGTTTATGCGTAACTCTTTTTACTTTTTTATTCGGAGTATTCGACATAGGACAATCATATCAAAAAAGCATCAAGATTGGAACAAGGCAGTGCCAATTCGTACTTGATTTGAACCATGAGCAAGTGCCAAACGCCAATCATGGGACATACCCATAGATAATGTATCCATTTGTGGATATTTTTCTTTTGCTTGATCATAAAGAGCTTTCATTTCATCAAATTCTTTGGCATTGACACTTTCATCATCGGTATGCGTAGCAATGCACATTAAACCCTTTACACAAATGTGATCAAATTGTTCCAACTCTTTTAAGAAATCCATAGCACCTTCAATCGGATATCCGGTTTTATTTTCATCCGTTTTTGTAACTTTTAATTCAACAAGAATATCTTGTACAATACCTAATTTTGTAGCTTGTTTATTGATTTCTTTGGCTAATTTCAAAGAATCAACACTTTCGATCATATCGACTTTACCAACCACATATTTCACCTTATTTGTTTGTAGATGACCAATGATATGCCAATGATATTTTGGATCATATTTGGTTAAAAATTCTTGTACCCGATTTTCTCCGAAAGTAGAAAGACCCAAGGCATATAATTGATCCACTTCTTCTTTTGTATGTTTTTTTGTGACTGCAACAACACGGATATTTTTATCTAATAATTCTTTAATTAGTGACTCATTCATATTGTACCTCCATCGATAAAAAGTATATTCCTTTTTAAGTCTTAGAACAAATCTATGATATAGTTAGGACATGAAAACATGTTTATTAATTATTGACCAACAAAGAGGAAATCGAGAATTAGATCGATTATACGATGATATTCAAGCCAATCAAACCATTCAAGCCGCTGTTGACCTTGCCCAAACAAAATGGTTTGATCAAGTGTATGCTTGTGGATTTATCAATCCACCCCAAAGTGTCTGGCAAGAAAAAATGCATTGGCATGGTTTATCGAAAGAATCTTCTTATTTGATTGATACCGAAATTCAAAGAATTGCCGATCAAGAATTTTATCATTCCTCCTATTTTCCGATAACGAAAGAATTATCTCAATTTTTGGAATGGAAAAACATGGAACGTGTCTTAGTTTGTGGTATGGAAACAGATTGTTGTGTTTTATTCGGTGCCTGTCAATTATTTGAAATGGGTTATGATGTAGCTGTAGCTGGCTATGCCTGTGCTTCTTCTACAGGTTTAAAGAGTCATCAAGCTGGATTGACATCGATTTCGCATCGATTGCCCAAAGATGCACTATTGATGGATCAAAAAGAGGTTGAACAATGGATACAGAAAGAAAAGAAATAATTTATGCGCTATGTATTGCTGGATGCATGGCCTTTTTTTATATAAGTGGTATTCCCTTTAAATATATAAATATTCCATTCTTGGATTTGCATGCCGATACGATAGGACTCTGTCTACAAGCCCTTGTTGTGTGGTTCATTGGTTTATGTTTGACACATGTTCTTTGTCCACATTACCAATTATATTCACATACACACCATGCCTATTATGGTCTATCTATCGTATTTTTATTTTTGATTCCCTTTCTTTCTATCTATTGGGGACTTCGTCCATTGGAAGGACATCCATCTGGCATGAAAATATTTTTTGAAGGAATTTTTTATTATGTCTGTGTCGGCTTGATTGAAGAATTTTTTTGTCGTGGTCTAATACTTCAATCCATTCAAAAAATCATAAACAATGATGTATTTGCGATAGGAATGACCGCCTTGATTTATGGCCTTCTTCACATACCCGGTATGATGGGACAAGCCACCATCGTGGTAATCATGCGAACTTTATGGAGCATCGGATTAGGCATCTATTTTGGATCAATTTATGTCAAAACACAATCACTTGGCTATGTATCTTTCATTCATATGATGGCCGATTGGGCAGCGATTCCCTTTGTCTTTTCCGAATTGTCTTATTATCCAGGGCAAAGTGCAGCCATCGTTTTTTTAACATATTTAGCACTAGGATGTTACGGACTTGTCATCGTATCCTCATAAATAAAATGAAAAATAATACAAAATCATATGAACGAGCGAAGAATGGTTTTTGATGATGTTGCATCTTACCCAATGCCATAAGAATCTCCCTGCCTATCAATATCAACAAATCGCATTGGAACGCATGATGGAAATATTGTCGCAATAGATGAAAAAAGAAATCGATGCAGTCTATCCATTCAAAACCCAATGGTATGAGATGTGGATCATGTTATAGAAATGAATCTATTTCAAATCTTGATAAAGACGATATTTGCGATTGTGTGATAGGATACGTGTGGAATATTTTCCCAACTTATTTTCAATCATGACAATGAAGATGACGAATACAAAGTAGTATTATCTGAAAAATAGACAGCAAGATTTGTGCCGGTATGGCAATATTTATGATGAATACGTATCTATGATCATAATGAGTCACAGGAAAAACAGTTGAAAAAATCATTGGCCAATTCATGACTGAATTTGAGGGAAGAATTTAAAAATGAAGGTTGACATCTTAGTTAGTCTATGATAACTTATAGACAGTTAGTAATGACTAACAAGGAGGTTGCCCGATGAAGTATATTTATGCATCTCGTACAGGTAATGTAGAGAGTTTGATTCAAAAGTTAGGATTGGATGCCCAACGCATTGATACTGGATCTGAAACTTGCGATGACGATTATGTATTATTTACATATACAGATGGCTATGGCGATATCCCAATGGAAGTGGATTCCTTCTTGATGGCCAATTCCAATCATTTGACTGGTGTTGTTGTCTCTGGATCCAAAGATTATGGCGATGCCTATTGCCAAGCCGGCGACAAAATTGCCGAAATGTACGATGTTCCTGTTCTTTATAAAGTAGAGAATGATGGAACCGATGAAGATGTAACAGCCATTAAAGCGGCGTTAAATCTTTAATAGTTAAAGTCACAGAATAGTCCATAAAATTTCCTCTCACTAGATGATTGCACCGAATCATCTATCCTTAATCTTCTGTGGACGAGTATTAAAAAGGCCAAGGAATTTCACCCATCCTTGGTCTTTTCTGTTATAATGGGCCATATGAAAAAAGGCGTATTTATCACATTTGAAGGCAATGACGGTGCAGGAAAGACAACCGTTTGTAAAGCTATCTATAAAAAATTACTCGAACAAGGATATGATGTTATTTATACACGCGAACCAGGCGGTTCGCAAATTGCAGAAAAGATTCGTGATATCTTATTAAATACCCATAATCAATCGATGGATCCACTAACCGAAGCGTTATTATATGCAGCCAGTCGTCGACA
Organism: Absicoccus porci; assembly: GCF_003725415.1. GTDB lineage: Bacteria > Bacillota_I > Bacilli_A > Erysipelotrichales > Erysipelotrichaceae > Absicoccus > Absicoccus porci. Next base: position 501,439 of record NZ_RJQC01000002.1, read on the forward strand.
ACATCTTGTTGAAAAAATATTACCAGCTTTAGAAAAGAAACAAATTGTTTTATGTGATCGTTTTATCGATTCCAGTCTAGCCTATCAGGGCTATGCCCGAAAAATTGGAATGTCATCAATTTGGTCCATCAATCAATTTGCGATTGATGGACACATGCCCGATCGTACGATTTTCTTATCGGTTTCCATCGAAACAGGACAAAAACGCATGGATATCCGTGGTGAAAAGAACCGTTTAGATTTAGAAGCAAATGATTTTCATCAAGCTGTACGAAAAGGCTATGAAATCCTTTGTGAACAACAGAAAGATCGTATTGTTGTGATCGATGCGGAACCAGAACTGGATACTGTCATCCATCAGACAATGGCTTCTGTCTTAGAGGTTGTGCATGCCTATGAATAAAGAACAATTCAAGAATACGCAACCGATTGTCTATCGTACATTATCCAATGCCCTAAAAAAAAATCGCTTAGCCCATGCATATCTCTTTTCAGGACCCAAAGGCTCTCCAAAAAAAGAAGTTGCTTTACTATTGGCCCAAAGTATTGCTTGTAGCCATCGGGATGAAGATGGGTTTGCTTGTCAAACTTGTGACAGTTGCCAACGTATTGCCAACGAAGAATCCATTGATTTTTTTTGGAAACATGGCATCCATTATAAAAAAGTGATAAAAGATCCTTTTTCCAATCAATCCAAAACGATAGTTTCCAGTCGAATCAAAAAATCAGATATTGTGGAACTTCAATCTTTTTTTGAAGCAACAAGTGCAGAAAAAGATAATACCCGTGTATTTATATTGGAAGACTATGATCAAGCTACACCCGAAGCTTCGAATAGCTTATTGAAGTTTCTCGAAGAACCACAACCTGGAATTTATGGTATTCTAGTAGCAGACGAAGTAAATAATGTTTTACCAACGATTCAATCTCGTTGTCAATCGATTGTTTTTCGTCCTCCATCGGTCCATGATTTGTATGTATCTTTAAAAGATGAGATGTCCGATGAAAAAGCCAATATGTTAGCGCATAGTCGATATACATATGAAGAAGCTGTAGAAATTGCTGCGGATCCACAATTTGAAGTGATTGAACAAGCTGCAAAAAACTATCGAAAACATTGGCAAAGCTGGCAATCGATTGTCGATATGCAGACACAAATATTTGTTCCTAAAAGTCCATTGTGTGATAAAACATGGATCCGTGTTTGGATCCAATGGTTATTGTTTTTGATCAAACAAGATACGGAACTTTCTTTAGCTACACGCGTGGATCTGGAACTGATTCTTGTGGAAGCCATAGATACATTACGCATGCCCGTTGATTTAGGATTATTTTTAGATCGCGTGTATGCTCAAATACGAAAGGTTGTACAAAATGAAAGAAGATAAAGAAAGAAGGAGCGATCCTCACTACAAGTTTTTAATATATATTCAGTTTGATCATTCGGCCAAACAATATAGTTTTGGTGCACGAACCGATTATCATAAAGGCCAAAAAGTCGTTGTGGAAACCGTTCGTGGTAAAGAGTTAGGAACTGTTTGTGCGCCAAGTGTCCCTTTTGATCCGAAAAAAACCAAAGGTGACATCAAACCAGTATTACGTTTGGCGACAAAATACGATGAAATCCAAAAAGTAGAAAATGAAGAAGCTGCAGAAAAAGCCATTAAAATTTGTCGTAAATGCATTGAAAGCCTTGGCTTAGATATGCATTTGATCAATGGAGAATATACGCTGGATCGTGCCAAAGTTATTTTTACCTATGTTGCGGATCAGAGAGTTGACTTCCGTCAATTATTGAAAGATTTAGCCAGTCAACTTCATTGTCGAATTGAATTGCGCCAAGTTGGCCCTCGTAATAAAGCCAAGATGATTGGTGGATTAGGAAATTGTGGAATGGAAACTTGTTGTTCTCGTTTCTTGAATGATTTTCAAACGGTATCCATTAATATGGCAAAAAATCAATTATTGGCTTTGAATATTTCTAAATTAAGTGGTCAATGCGGCAAATTGATGTGTTGTTTACGTTTTGAAAATGACGAATATACCGCTATGCGACAAGGTTTGCCAAAAATCAATTCAAAGATCCAATTTGAAGGCAATACATATAAAATCACAAGTATGAATGTGATTCAAAAAACCGCAAAACTAGAAAATCGTGAAGAAGTTCGCTTTGTGACATTCAAAGAATTATGGCCAGACAAGGATTTTAACAATGATTAGACAAAAAAGCTTTGTTTCTCAAAGACCAACCGTATACTTAGTACCTACACCCATTGGAAATCTAACCGAACTGACACCGCGAGCTTTGGATATCCTGAATCAAGTGGATTTGGTGGCAGCTGAAGATACCCGAAACACCCGTAAATTATTAACCCACTATGGGATCCATAAATCACTTTTAGCTTGTCATGAACACAATCAAAAAGTAGCCATTCCACAGGTATTAGAAGCGATTGAATCGGGAAAATCGATTGCGGTCGTATCCGATGCAGGTTATCCATTGGTTTCTGATCCAGGTCAACATTTGGTGGAAACACTGATTCAAAAAGAAATACCCGTTGTATCGATTTCAGGCCCTAATGCGGCATTGGACGCTTTGGTTGCGAGTGGACTACCATGTTATCATTATATGTTTTATGGCTTTTTAGACAATAAACATAATAAACGCGTCCAAGAATTAGAAACGTTAAAAGCTTTTCCTTATACGATTCTTTTTTATGAAGCACCCCATCGCATACAAACTACATTAACGGATATGCTTACAGTCTTGGGTGATCGCAAAATGGTACTGGCCAGAGAATTGACCAAAGTCCATGAAGAATATTTACGAGGTACAATTTCTGAAATCTTAGATGTGTGTGAGGAATTAAAAGGTGAAATGGTCATTGTGATGGATGGCTATCAAGAAGAAGATTCCTTTGACTTAGATAAAGCGGTAGATCGTGTCATCGATTTATCACAAACGATGAAATTAAAAGAAGCATGTAAACAAGTAGCCAAAGAAACAGGGGCATCAAAAAATGTGCTGTATCAAGAAGCTTTAAAGCGGAAATGAGAATTTCTGCTTTTTTTGATGAAAATAAGTCATAGACGTTCCTATGAATTTCATGTAAAATAATGGTGCATAGAATTTTGGAGGTCTAACTTATGGTCTTAAGTAGATTCACAAAAATGTATGATAATGTTGTCATCGTGCGCCATTTTTAGGTGCGCTTTTTTTTGTATGAAAAAGGAGGAAATAACTAACTATGTCGAAGAAAGTTTTGATCGTGATGGGATCCCGTTCGGATTTACCAGCTATGGAAGGATGTATGAAACAATTGGATGAATTTGGAATGGAATACCAAGTTCGAGTATTAAGTGCCCATCGTACACCGGAAGCTGTATTAAAAGTATCGAGTGAAGCCAAAGAAAATGGATTTGGTGTCATTATTGCCGCAGCTGGAGGTGCTGCTCATCTAGCTGGTGTAATCGCAAGTTCAACACCATTGCCAGTTATTGGTATTCCCATCCAAACTTCTGCTTTAGGTGGTATGGACTCGTTATTATCAACCGTACAAATGCCAAGTGGTGTACCCGTTGCAACCGTTGCGATTGGTAAAGCTGGACCAAAAAATGCGGCTATCTTAGCTTGCCAAATGATTGGTATCGGTGATGCTGCTGTCCAACAAAAAATCATTGATTTCAAAAAAGCGCAAGCCGAAAAAGTTTTGGCCGATTCAGTCGTAGAATAGGAGACTATATGGATACAAGATTCTTTGTTCAAAAGAAAGAACAATTTCGTACAGAAGGAAAATCATTGACCAATGAATTAAGAGATTCATTGGGTTTAGCCGATGATTTTTCGCTATCTCGCTACAATATCTATGATGTATTCAATGCCGATACACAAGATATTGAATTATTAAAAAATGACGTATGTAGTGAAGTCGTTACCGATTCGGTCTATGATACCGTTGATTTAGAAGGAAAGACCTATTTGGCCTATGAATATTTACCAGGACAATATGATCAACGAGCTGATAGTGCCATGCAATGTTTGATGCTTCTAAACAATAAACAAACCGTTCGTATTCATTCAGGAACGTTACTGGTATTTGAAAATGTAGAAGATAATCAATTAGCCGCCATTGAACACTATTTGATCAACCCTGTCGAAGCCCGAAAGAAAGATCTAGCTGTATTGGAAGATGATCAAGATATTACGGTAAAAGATGTTCCCGTATTGACAGGCTTTAATGAAATGGATACAAAAGCTTTATCGGATTATCGAGAAGAACTTGGTTTAGCCATGTCACAAGAAGATATTGAATTTGTACAAGATTATTTTAAGAATACCGAAAAACGGGAACCAACCATGACGGAAATTCGCGTATTAGATACCTATTGGTCGGATCATTGTCGACATACAACATTTGAAACCGTATTAGAAAATGTCGATTTTAAACTAGATACCTTTGCTGATCAACTACAAGCTAGTTATGAACAATACTTAAAATTACGAGAAGAGCTCAATCGTACGCACAAAGAACAAACCCTAATGGATATGGCAACCATTGGTGGTAAATACTTGCGTAAACAAGGTAAATTGGAAAATCTAGAAGTTAGTGATGAAATCAATGCTTGTTCGATTGAAATCAAAGTCGATGTGGATGGTAAAGATGAAGATTGGTTATTGATGTTTAAAAACGAAACACATAACCATCCAACCGAAATTGAACCATTTGGTGGAGCGGCCACTTGTATTGGTGGAGCCATTCGTGATCCACTAAGTGGACGAAGCTATATCTATCAAGCCATGCGTATTACCGGTGCTGGCGATATCACCAAACCAATCAGTGAAACCATGGAACATAAATTGCCACAGTCAAAGATTTCAACCGAAGCGGCACATGGTTATTCAAGCTATGGTAACCAAATCGGTTTAGCTACCACTTATGTAGAAGAAATCTATGATGAAGGCTATGTCGCTAAACGTATGGAAGTAGGAGCCGTTGTTGGTGCGGCACCAAAAGACCATGTCATTCGTGAACATGCTGAACCAGGCGATATCATTGTCTTATTAGGTGGTGCCACAGGTCGTGATGGTATTGGTGGAGCAACCGGTTCCAGTAAAGAACATAACGATACTTCTTTGGATAAATGTGCCAGTGAAGTACAAAAAGGAAACGCTTTGATTGAACGAAAGCTACAACGATTATTCCGAAATCCTGAATGTACTCGCTTGATCAAGATCTGTAACGATTTTGGTGCTGGTGGTGTATCCGTTGCCGTTGGTGAATTGGCCGATGGACTGGATATCAACTTAGATGCAGTTCCCGTTAAATACTTAGGTTTGGATGGTACTGAACTGGCTATTTCGGAATCACAAGAACGAATGGCGGTTTGTATTGAAGCCAAAGATTTTGATCACTTTGTACAATTAGCCCATGAAGAAAACTTAGGTGCTGTCAAGGTAGCTGATGTGACCGATAATAATCGTCTTGTGATGCATTGGCGAGATAAAGTCATCGTAGATATGTCACGTGACTTCTTAAATACCAACGGTGTTCGTCAACATCAAAATGTCGAAGTAACCAATAGTGAATACGATGTAGATCCATTTGCTCCGTCCAATACAACGTTATCGGATGTTCTCCAAAGTCCAAATGTGGCTTCACAAATTGGCTTGAGCGAAATGTTTGATGCATCCATTGGTAAAAGTACGGTATTGATGCCTTGGGGTGGAAAATATCAATTGACGCAAGAAGAAGGATCGGTACAAAAATTACCAGTTCATGGCTTTACCAATACATGTTCATTGATGACGTATGGATACGATCCAGATCTAAGTAAGTATTCGCCTTATCTAGGTGCACAATATAGTGTGGTAGAAGCATTAGCTCGATTGACGGCTCTGGGTGCTGATTATTCGACAGCGCGTTTAAGCAACCAAGAATATTTCGAACATCTAAGTAAAGATGATAAGAAATGGGGCAATCCATTTCAAGCTTTATTGGGATTGATTGATGCACAATTGGCTTTTGAAACACCAGCCATTGGTGGTAAAGACTCCATGTCCGGAACATACAATGATATTCATGTGCCACCAACCGTTATTACGTTTGCGGTCACTACAGCGAAGACCGATGAAATTGTGAGTGCTGCTTTTAAGAAAGCCAGCAACTATGTCTATTTGATCAAACATCATCCAGGCAAAAATAATGTACCAAATTATGAAGAATTAAAAGATAATTTCAATACGATCCATAAATACATGCATAATGGCAAGATCGTAAGTGCAGCTACCGTCAAATTCGGCGGCTTAGGCGCTACACTTGCCCGTATGAGTTTTGGAAATAAGATTGGTGTGGCCGTTCAAACGGATGAAGATCTATATGGTTTTAACATCGGTTCCATTGTCGTGGAAACGACGGAATCGATCCAAGATCCACATTTCACCTTATTAGGTATGACCAAGGTTGAACCAGAGATTATCTTAAATGAGGAAAAAACCAAGATCAGTGATGCGATCGCAATTTGGCAAAAACGATATGACAAGATTTATCCGGCCACGACAGATCGCAATGGAAAAGCCCTACAAACGCCATTGACGAATGTAGAATTACCACTATCCAAGAAAGTTGTAGAAACACCAAAAGTAGTGATTCCTATTTTCCCAGGACAGAACTGTGAATACGATACAACGCAACAATTTGAACGTGCGGGTGCAACCGTTACCCAAGTCGTATTTAATAATATGAGTGTTGCTGATATTCAAGAAAGCATTGATAAATTGGCTAAAGAAATTGAAACTGCACAAATTTTAATGTTGGTAGGTGGTTTCTCAAGTGGTGATGAACCAGATGGATCGGGTAAATTCATCGCAACGGTATTAAAGAATCCAAAAATCAATGCAGCCGTGGAAAAGATGCGTGCAAACGAAGGATTGATCCTTGGTATTTGTAACGGATTCCAAGCTTTAATCAAATCGGGTCTATTACCATATGGTGATGTGAAGAAATTGGATGCACAAAATCCAACATTGTTCCGCAACAATATCAATCGCCATGTGAGTCATATTGCTCGTACGCGTGTCACATCGAATAAATCCCCTTGGTTACAAGGATGTACACCAGGTAGTATGTATTCAATCGCCATGAGTCATGGTGAAGGTAAATTTGTAGCCAGTGATGCAGTGATTGAAAAATTATTGGCAAATGGACAAGTTGCGACACAATATGTTAATGAATTTGGTCATCCAACCATGAATGGTGTGGATAATATCAATGGCTCTACATTAGCTATTGAAGGAATCGTATCCGAAGATGGTCATATTTTTGGTAAGATGGGTCATAGTGAACGTTATGAATCTGGTTTATTCCAAAATATTGATGGAAATAAAGAACAAAACATCTTTGCGAATGGTGTACGATTCTTTACACATAAATAAGGAGAAGGAAAATGGCAGAAAAATATAAAGAGGCAGGCGTCAATCTAGAAGCGGGTTACGAATCGGTACGCCGTATTCAATCGCATGTAGCACGTACGAAAGTCAAAGGTGCCATGGATTCGATTGGTGCTTTTGGTGGTATGTTTGATTTAAGTGTTTACAATATTAAAGAACCTGTATTGGTTTCCGGCACCGATGGTGTAGGTACAAAATTGATGTTGGCATTTGAAATGGATAAACACGATACAATTGGAATCGATGCTGTTGCGATGTGTGTCAATGACGTATTGGTACAAGGCGCCCAACCCATTTATTTCTTAGATTATATTGCGGTCGGTCAAAATAAACCGGCTGTGATCGAACAAATTGTGAAAGGTGTTGCGGATGGTTGTGTACAATCCAATGCAGCTTTAATTGGTGGTGAAACCGCCGAAATGCCAGATATGTATGATAAAGATCATTACGATTTGGCTGGCTTCTGTGTTGGTGTTGTCGATAAATCGAAATTAAAAGATTCAAGAAATCTAAAAGTTGGCGATACCTTGATTGGTTTACCTTCTACGGGTGTCCATTCCAATGGCTTTAGTTTGGTTCGAAAGGTTTTATTTAAAGATGCCCATTTGGATCCACATGCGACATATGAAGAATTGGATGGACAAGTTTTAGGTGATGTTCTTTTGACGCCAACCAAGATTTACGTGAAAGCAGTGACTTCATTATTTGATGTGGTTGATATTCATGCGATGAGCCATATTACAGGTGGTGGTTTCTTTGAGAATATCCCAAGAATGTTGAAAGATGGAATGGGTGTTGAAATTGATACAACTTCATTCCCACGTCCAAAGATTTTTGATTTCATTCAAAAAACAGGAAACATTGAGACGCAAGAAATGTACAATGTCTTCAATATGGGAATTGGCTTTATGATGGCAGTAGATCCAAGTGATGTCGATACTGTACAAGCCAAACTACAAGAAATGGGCGAACCATCCTATGTTGTTGGTAAAGTCACGGATTCAGGAAAGGTCGTTTTGAAATGATCAATATTGCCATCTTTGCTTCTGGATCCGGTACGAATTTTGAAGCCATCATGAAACATATTCAAGATGGCTCTTTGCCGGTATCTTGTCAATGTTTGATCGTTGATAAAAGTGATGCCTATTGTATTCGACGAGCTGAAAAATATAAGGTCCAATCCTTTTTTGTGAATCCGAAACGATATGCCAGTAAAGAAGAATATGAAATGATGATCTTACATATCCTTCAAGAAAAAAAAGTAGACCTAATTGTTTTAAGTGGATATATGCGATACATTGGAAAGGTTTTATTAGAAGCGTATCCAAATCGCATTATTAATATTCATCCAGCATATTTACCAGAATTCCCGGGTGCACATGCGATATTAGATGCTTTTGAAGCTCATGTGAAACAAACCGGTGTTACGGTCCACTATGTAGATGAAGGTGTAGATACAGGACCCATTATTCAACAACGTCGATTAGATATTGATCCCGATTGGGATTTGGCTACGTTGGAAACGCATGTCCATGCTGTTGAATACGATTTATTTTGGCGAGTGATCAAAGAAGTAGCAGAAAAAATAGAAAAGGAGAAAAACGAATGAAAAGAGCATTAGTCAGTGTATCAGATAAAAGTGGTTTGATTCCTTTTGTACAAGGATTAGTTGATGCTGGTTATGAAATTATTTCGACTGGTGGTACCAAAAAAGCTTTGGAAGAAGCAGGTTTGAAACCTATTGGTATTTCGGAAGTTACGGGATTTCCAGAAATCTTAGATGGTCGTGTAAAAACATTGCATCCAAAAGTACATGGTGGTTTATTGGCTGTGCGTAGCAATCCGGATCATATGAAACAAATCCAAGAATTAGGTATTGATCCAATTGATATGGTTGTTGTGAATTTGTATCCTTTTAAACAGACCGTACAAAAACCAGGTGTATCGCACGAAGAAATTATTGAAAATATTGATATTGGTGGTCCTTCGATGTTGCGTAGTGCTTCTAAAAACTATCAAGCTGTTACCGTTGTTTGTGATCCAGCCGATTACGATGTCGTATTAGCCGAAATCAAAGAAAAGGGAGATACAACGCCAGAAACAAGAGAACGTTTAGCTGCTAAGGTCTTCCGTACAACAGCTCAATACGATGCGATGATTGCGGATTATCTCACAAAGAAAACAGGCGAAGAATTCCCAGAAAAATTAACGATCACTTTTGATAAAGTACAAGATCTTCGTTATGGCGAAAACCCACATCAAAAAGCGGCTTTCTATAAAGGCATGAAACCACAATATTCATTGGCCAATGCGAAACAGTTACATGGAAAAGAACTTTCTTACAACAATATTCAAGATGGAAATGCTGCCATCGAAATTCTGAAAGAATTTGAGGGTCAACATGCTGCTGTTGGTTTGAAACATATGAATCCATGTGGTATTGGTCTTGGAAACAGTATTGATGAAGCATGGGATAAATGTTTTGAAGCCGATCCAGTTTCTATTTTTGGTGGTATCGTGGCTTTCAATGATGAAGTCAATGAAACAACAGCTGAAAAGTTATCTAAGATCTTCTTGGAAATCATCATTGCTCCTTCTTTCTCACAAGATGCTTTAGATATTTTGACAAAGAAAAAGAACATTCGTTTGATGACGTTGGATGTAACGCAGAGTGTAAACAATACATTCAAATATACAAATGTCAATGATGGTTTGTTGGTGCAAGAAATGGATACCAAACAAATCAATAAAGAAGATCTTCGTTGCGTAACAAATCGTAAACCAACCGATGAAGAAATGGATCAATTGTTGTTCGCATGGAAGGTTGTTAAACATGTGAAATCCAATGCGATCGTATTGGTGAAAGATAATATGACCATTGGTGTTGGTGCCGGTCAGATGAATCGTGTTGGTTCGGCTGAAATTGCCATTAAAGAAGCTGGCGAAAAAGCCAAAGGCTCCGTAATGTCAAGCGATGCTTTCTTCCCATTTAAAGATACGGTACAAACTGCCATCGAAGCCGGTGTCACTGCCATTATTCAACCAGGTGGATCCATTCGAGATCAAGAATCCATTGATGAATGCAATGCCCATAACATCGCCATGGTATTTACGGGTGTTCGTCATTTTAAACATTAATTTTTAAACTTTAAACTAAAATTAAGGTAGCTCTACTATGATGAAACCATCAAGGAGCTACCTTGAATTTGTTTACTAGAAATTCCCTTTCTCTCTCAAAAATTATATATTGCTTACTTTCTAGTGGATAAATAAATAGAAGGCGAAGAATGATCGTCTTCTTTTTTTTGCATGGTAGATTGAATGCCATAAAAAGAAATCTGGTAGAGAAGTTGATTGACTTCATCTAAGGACATTTTATCGGAAGAACGAAAATAGTTTGTGTATACAGCCAAGAGGCCGGAAAAGAAGTAGGTGATATAGACTTCTTTTTCAATGGGTTTCATTCCTAATTCTTCGGCATAAATATCTTTTAAATAGGAAATGCATTCTTTTTCGAAGGGAGGCCAAAAAAGATCATACAAGGAATCGCTGGAAAAAAATTGGTATAGGTGAAGATCACTTTGAATAAATTGGTTAAAAATCTTAAAAACTTCTTTTGAATTATAGGGGTCTTGGAAAAAATGATCATCATTTAATTGTGAAAAAAGTTCTACAATTTTGCGATGTGCAAAATCTTTTATGATATCTTCACAAGTGTTGTAATGAAGATAAAATGTTTTGCGATCAATATTGGCTTCTTTGGCGATGCTGGTGATCGATATCCGTTTGCCTGGATTGGCTTGAAGTAAACGAAAATAAGCCGATTCAATGGCTTGTTTGGTTTTGATGATGCGACGATCCATAGTCAACAAATCCTTTCCAATTGTGGAAAAATCCTCAATATATTTTAAATTGGGAATTGATTTCATAGATATTAGTAATAATAATACTCATATGTAGAAAAATCAACAAAGGAGAACAACAATGAAAATTAAAGTTGTGATGGATAGTGGTGGCTTGATGAATAAACAAGAAGCCAATCAACTGGGAATTGATTACTTACCTCTACAAGTCATGATCAATGGTCAAACATACATGGATGGTGTTGATTTAGATCGGGATTTTCTATATGACCAAATGGAAAAAGGTGCAAAAGTACAAACCAGTTTACCACCATTAGGCCTTGTTGATGAATTATTTCAAGAATATAAGAATACCGGTATTACCGATGTTGTTTTGATTACCTTATCCAATGCTTTGTCTTCAACCAATGAAAAAGTGCAAATCATGGGTCAAGAACATGGCTTGCATATGCATACACTAGATATTTATTCGACACTTGGTATGGAAAAGTATATGGCTATTTATGCTAAACGAATGGTTGATGAAGGATTGGACCCAGAAACGATCATTGCTCGTTTAAAAGAAAGTGTCGATCGTTCCTGTGGATATTTAATTGTAGAAGACTTGGACCATTTAGCGAAAGGTGGTCGCTTAACGCCGATGGCTGCAAAATTAGGAGGTATGCTGAAAATCAAACCGATTTTGCGAGTATCCAAAGATACCAAAGGGCGTGTGGATATTTATGATAAAGTTCGTACAATGAAACGAGCTATCAAACAAACGTGTGAAATCATAAGTCAAGATCCGCAATTGAATGCCAAAGACTATCAAATTGTAATCATGGATTCTCGTGCACGAGGGTATGCACAATATGCCCAAGATATGTTAGAGTTATTGGTACCAGGGATCGAAATTGAACGTGATGATCTATGTCCCGTGATTAATTGTCATACGGGAATGGGTTCAATTGGTATCCAATATATCTATAGGAGGTAATTGTGAAACTCATTTCTTGGAACGTGAATGGTATTCGTGCCGTTCTAAAAAAAGATTTCTTGGATATATTATATACATTAGATGCAGATGTATTTTGTATTCAAGAAACGAAAGCACAACCCGATCAAATTGAAGTGGACTGTAAAGATTTATATCCTTATCAATATATGAATAGTGCACAACGAAAAGGATACAGTGGTACGATGATTTTTTGTAAGAAAGAACCACTTTCCATTATCTATGGAATGAATCAGCCAGAACACGATACCGAAGGTCGAGTGATTACGATCGAATATGAAGATTTTGATTTAGTGACTGTCTATACCCCCAATTCAGGGACGGGTTTAAAACGACTGGATTATCGTATGGAATGGGATAAAGCTTTTACGGAATATGTTACCAGTTTAGAAAAGCCAGTCATTATTTGTGGTGACTTAAATGTGGCAAATGAAGAAATTGATATCAAAAATCCCAAAACAAATCATAAGAATGCCGGTTTTACGGATGAAGAACGCAATAGTTTTAAAGCAAACTTATTGAAACATTACAAAGATAGCTATCGAACGTTATATCCCGATAAAGTGGAATATTCATGGTGGAGCTATCGTTTTCATGCACGAGAAAAAAATGCCGGATGGCGCATTGATTATTGGCTAGTGGATCCTAGACTTTGGGACAAAGTAGAAGATTCGAAGATTTTAACCGATATTTATGGATCGGATCATTGTCCGATCGAGTTGGATCTAAAATAATGTTTTTCTTTTTTTCTATTTTACCCAAAACTAAAGATCTAGGATTTCATTGGATCGATTGTCTAACCATGAATGCCCATGTATATGTGACCTATCAAGAGTTTGCGATTTTTCTGATTCCCCTATTCCATTGGGGCAGAACCTATCGTATACAAACGGAAAATGGGGATATCTATCAGCTGAATTCGGAAAAAGGCAAGCAATTAGAAAAGGGAGATGTTTCCATCACATGGTCTGATTTAGAAACCATGCAAAAAGAAACACGGGTATGTCCGCATTGTGGTATGCCCATTGAAAATGATAGCTATTCGTTTTGTCCACATTGTGGTAAACCATTATACTAAAAAAGGAGTTTGTATGATATTTCCACTGTCTACTTGACAGGGATCCTATCACACAACTCCTTTTTTTACTTTTGATCTTTTAATAAATCACGAATTTCTTTTAATGTTTCCAATCGTTCATCCACTTCAGGTGCAGGTGCTTCTTCTTCGTGTGGTTTATGCATTTTGTTGATGGCTTTAATGGCACAGAAAATACATAAAGCAATGATCAAGAAATTCACAACGGATTGAATGAAATTACCAATCTTTAAGGTTAAGCCCGTACCTGCATTGAGGGTAATTACAAATCCCGTAAAATCTAAGCCGCCAGTAATGGCACCAACAATAGGCATGATGATATCATTGACCAAACTCGTAACAATGGTTGAAAAGGCACCACCAATAACAACACCAATGGCCATATCCAAGACATTGCCTTGCATCGCAAATTCTTTAAATTCTTCAAAAAACTTTTTCATTTCTTTTTCTCTCCTAATTTATATCCATCATACCATGATTTCATAAAAAGAGTGTTTTGAATTCATGAAAGGATGTATAATAGAAGCCAGGAGCGTTTATATGAAAAATCAAATTACTTGTTCATCAAAAACTTCATCAAACTTATTGTTGCCAGTGGTTATTTTTGTTTTAGCGATTTATTTTGGATACGGTACGATTCAAGATATGATGAATGGAGTAGGAACCAGTGGTACAAATTTTTTCTTTTTGTTGGTATATATTATTATTTTTATCGACAGTATTCGTTTGTTGCTTGTTTATGCCAATCGTAAAATCGTTGTGACAAAAGATACAGTGACGTATACTTCGCCAATGAAAAAGACCGAAGAGTTCCATTGGGATGAAATAAAAGTGTACTCTCTAGGAGATAATCGTATTTCCTTTGAATTGAAAGATAAAAGAGTGATTTTTTCCACAAAAGATGCACATTATCATGATTTAGTTTTATTTTTACGTAAAAATGATCGATTTGCGAATTAGTACGATACACAAATAGAAGAATGTTTGGTATAATCCAAAAGACATCTGAAAAATACTTTGATCCCTATAGCCAGATGTCATGCTAAGAGCCGTATGGCTCTTTTTTACAAGGAGAGTTATGTCATTAACTAATCAAATCCAGTCTTATATGCAAGAACCAACCAAAACAAAGTTGGCCGATACTTTGATCCTGTTGTGTCAAAATTCTTTATGGATGCCCATGACCATATTACCAAAATCGGGAATTAAGAAAGTACCTGACGAATTGATCAAAGGAGATCGATCCTACATTCCTTTATTTACAGATCGTAAAGAAATCAAAGATGCGTATTATAATGAGTTTTTTTGGGTACGTGTGTCTCTTCCAGATTTAGTTGATCAATACGATGCTTTTGTGATTGATCCATTCACGACCAATTTTGTGATAGAAAAAGATTTGATCGAAGTGATTCGCCAATCAAGAAAAGAGGAATAATATGTCATTTGATGCCATTATGAAGCAGATTCAGTCGGGATTAACCGGGAATAATAAAGAAGATATTGTCTATTTGCGCAAACAAATACAAGAATATAAAGACCATCCTTTACAGGAAGCCATTCAACGGGAAATTGGTAAGATGATTTATGATCGTTTGGATGCCAATCAGCAACAAGCCTATCGTATTTCGATTGAAAAAGATCAGAAACAAACGGAACAAACATTAAAAGAAGTGGAATACTATCGAGAAAAGAAAGAATTTGATAAAGCCTTATCCATTTTACGTCCGATCATCAAGACCATGGAAAAAGAAACCCTTTTTAAGAATGATCAAATTCAAGATTATTTTTCTTTCCATGAACCTTTTGAACAAGCTTTGTATATGTATTTAGAAAAGCCGAAGAAAAAAGTATCAACGACACCGGTCATGTATAGTGATGTATATTATCTATATGCTTGTTTATGGAAAGATAAAGGTGAACAACAAGCTTGTCATGAAGCATTGGAAAAAGCATTGGAATGGAATCCGATGTCATCTAAGATTCATTTTTTGTATATGAGTGAAATGGATGATCTAGAAAAGTATTTTGCGTATACAAAATTTGCTTTCCAATATATGTTTCATCCCCGTGATATTGCGCAATTATATAAGAATTTTGCCACGTATTATGAAAAGAAAAACCAACCCAATTATCAGTATGGATGTTTGGGACTGAGTCTTCAATTTGTTGAAGATGAAAGTGTTATGAAACAAATGCAGGACTTAGAAACACCAACTTTTGTTCCGGCTTCTTTAGAAGATCTAAAAAAAGCAGGACTTCCGATAGGGGCGGATCAAACGGTTGTCGGTTTGGCCTATGGATATGGCAAGACATATGTTGAAAAGAAACAATATGATCAGGCCAGATATTATCTACAAATTGCGTATGATCTAACGCATGCGCAAGAAGTAAAAGAGATGTTAAGGGAAATGAAAAATTGATTTTTAATAGAAAATAAGGTATATTTTTCTACAAATAGGGGGCTATAAAAATGTTATTAAAAGTGTACAAAAATCAAGTTCAATTGGTTGATGATAATGATGCAGTATTGGCACATTTAGATTTTGCCAATGAAGATGGGGTATATCGAATTGGAGATGTTGCTAAAAATACGCAAATAAGTCCAAAAGTCGAAAATAAAATGATGTCTTTGGCATTGAATAAGATTCGTAAAAATGGTGGTTTGGTTGTTCCAACATCCACCTATTCGAAGGAATGGTTCAATAAACATCCAGAAGATCGTGATTTGGTAGCAGCGGTAGAAAGCGTTGCACAAGAAACCGCAAGTATTCCACAAGAAACGGAAATTCAATTGGTTAAACAAGAACCTTCCAATAATCCGTTACAAAATTTAAATACGGAAGAAATAAAGAAAAAAGGTGCCAAAGGTGCTCTTAAGATCTTATCTCGTTTAATGCAAGTGATTTGTGCTTTGTGTATGTTTGGTTCCGCAGTCTTGTTTGTGATGAACGCATTGAATTATACAGAATTCGTTCGTGTCATGATCACATCACAAGGACAAGATCATAAGATTTTCTTAGGTGGTATGGCAGCTTTCGTAGTATTCTGTGTCATTGAAGGTATTTGGACTTTAACGACAAAGAAGATGAAGGCTGGTGAAGAAGAATACCGTGTGGATACAGGACATGGTCTCATTGGTTTTATTATCGTTGCGTTATCATATCCAATCACTTTATATGTAGCAGGTATGCATGGTGAATCCGGTGCATGGCAATGGGTTCAATACTTTATTACACCGATGCGATACATTCCTTTATTAGCTGTGATTGGCTTATTATTGTGTATTTTACGTAAATTAATCAATCGTTAGAGTTATAAGCATAGCTTATAGCTCTTTTTGTATGCACAAAAAAAGCACAGCGCTTGCTGTGCTAGCCCAATTCGTGATATTTTCCCAAGAAAGATTGTGTTCTCGAATTCGATGAATGAAATAATTCATCGGGTGTACCATTTTCGACAATGACACCTTTATCCATGAAAATCATACGATTAGATACATCATGCGCAAATGTCATTTCATGTGTAACGATGACCATGGTCATTCTTTGTGCCGCTAAATCTTTGATGACTTTTAAGATTTCTAGCGTTAATTCTGGATCCAATGCCGAAGTGGGTTCATCAAAGAATAAGATCTTTGGATTGAGGGCCAGGGCACGTGCAATGGATACACGCTGTTGTTGTCCACCAGACAATTGACTTGGATAGGCATCTTCTTTATCGGATAATCCCATTTGACTCAATAGTTTTCTTGCTTGGGCATTGACTTCTTCAACATTGCGTTTTTGGATTCGAATCGGTGCATCCGTAATATTTTTCATAACTGTGAAGTGAGGAAATAAATTAAAGTTTTGGAAAACCAGGCCAAAATAGCTCAATGCTTTTCTTTGTTGTTGTTTGGAACCATAGACGGCATGACCATTTACACTTTTGACTACTTCATCACCTACATAGGATAATGAACCATCATCCATCGTTTCTAGAAAAGTTGCACAACGAAGAAGTGTACTCTTACCGGATCCAGAAGGGCCAATAATGGAAACGACTTCCCCTTCATCTACTGAAAAACTGATATCTTTTAATACTTGGTTGTTACCGAAACTTTTCTTAATATGATTCATTTCTAAAATTTTCATCGTACCCAACCTCCTTAGTCATAATAGCGCATACGCTTTTCGAAGTATTCCATAATGGTTGCCACAATAAAGTTGAAAATATAATAGAAAATGGCAGCAGCAACAAATGGAATCATGCTCTTAAAGCTTGCGGCCAAAGCCTTTGCTTCAGTAAACATTTCCATGTAAGCAATGGAATAAGCCAACGAAGTATCTTTGACCAAAGTGATGATTTCATTGGTCAATGCAGGCAAGATTCGTTTTAATACTTGTGGGAAGATGATCGTAAAGAATGTCTGGGTTCGACTATAGCCTAAAACTTTAGCAGCTTCATATTGACCCTTTGGCATGGATTCAATACCACTACGATAGATTTCGGCAAAATAGGCAGCATAATTTAAGGCAAAGGCAATAATGACGGCAACACCTCGATACGCAGGTGTGATACTTACATTAAATAAATAGTATGGACCAAAGTATACAACGAGTAGTTGTAGCATCAATGGTGTTCCTCGCATGATCGAAATATAGATCTTCATAATGGTTTGAAGAATACCATTTTTTGACATACGCCCAAACGCGATGATTAATCCTAAGGGAAGAGAAAATAAAAGCGTTAATACAAAGATTTGAATGGTGGTGCCCATACCACCAATAAGTTGTTGGAAAGATTCCATCAAACTGATAGTTTCCATAATCGGCTCCTTTCTTACAAATTGAAACCAGGCATATTGCCTGGTTTTTTATTAATCAGCACTTAATACAACGACATTTTCACCGAAGTATTTTTCTGATAACTTCGCATATGTGCCATCTTTGACCATTTTCTTCATTGCTTTTTGTACTTGGTCACGAAGTTTCGTGTTTCCTTTTTCAAAGCCAACTGCATATTGTTCTTGGCTTAGTTTTTCATCAAGGATCTTGAATTGATCTTTACCCTTGGTTTGATCTAAAGCAACAAAGTAATCCATCGCAATGGCATCCGCGGCTCCAGAATCCAAATCCATCATGGCTGTGTTGTAGTCAGCAACCGAAGTGTATTGTGCAAAAGAAGCTTTTAAATCTTTATCATCATTGATTGCTGTTTCAGCACTTGATTCCTTTTGTACTTCCACATTCTTATCTTTTAGATCGGCTATTGTATTAATACCCGAATCTGATTTTACTACAAAGACTTGATAGTTATTCATATATGGTTCTGTCCATGTATATTTCTTTTCACGTCCATTGATGGTAAAACCATTCCAGATACAATCAATGGTTCCGGATTCCAATTCCATATCTTTAGAATCCCAATCGATTGGTTGCAACTTGATATCTACACCCATTTCTTTGGCACAAGCTTTAGCCGCTTCAATATCAAAACCAACAAATTTTCCTTTTTTGTTTTTATAACCAAAAGGTGGGAAATTTTGATCAAAGCCAACCACTAACACCGAATCATCATTTTTACTTGCTGCATCGCTACTCTTAGAACTATTTCCACAAGCGGATAATCCTAAAGTCATGCCAACCACAAGCACCAATGCCATAACTTTTTTGAATATTTTCATTTTCGCTCTCCCTTATATTCATATATAGTAGATTTTACCATAAACCGGTAAGAATGTGGTTTTTTTTCAGAAAAGTCTTTCTCTTTTCTGAAAACGCAATTTTCAGTATTGTTATGGCATTTTTGTGATAGAATAAAATCGACAAATTGGAGGAAATAAAAATGGAAAAAAGACCTGTAGTTTTGGTTGTTATGGATGGTATGGGTTTAGCAGAAACTCATCTTGGAAATGCTGTTCAACAAGCACATAAACCAACCTTGGATTTCTTATATGCAAGTTGTCCACATACACGTTTACGTGCACATGGATTAGCTGTTGGTTTGCCAACGGATGGTGATATGGGAAATAGTGAAGTTGGTCATAATGCCATTGGTTGTGGTCAAATTTATTCACAAGGTGCAAAACTTGTTAATGAAAATATCGATTCTGGTGAAATCTTTAATTCAAAGGCATGGAGAGAATTAGTCGATTTCTGCAAAGATGGTCATAAGATGCACTTTATTGGTTTGTTGAGTGATGGAAATGTCCACTCTCATATCAATCACTTAAAAGCTTTGATCAAACAAGCAAAAGCAGAAGGCATTCATGAAGTTCGCGTCCATGCATTATTGGATGGTCGTGATGTACCAGATACAAGTGCATTGACTTATGTAGATGATATTGAAAACTTCATGGGTGAATTAAATGATGATACATTCCATGCTTGCATCGCCAGTGGTGGTGGACGTATGCAAATCACGATGGACCGTTATGAAGCCGATTGGTCCATGGTTGAAAAAGGATGGCGTATCCATGTACAAGGTGAAGGACGTCAATTTGCATCCGCAACCGAAGCCATTGAAACATATCGTAAAGAATTAGGTGTAATCGATCAAGATTTGCCTGGATTTGTCGTTGCGAAAGATGGTCAACCTGTTGGTACGATTGATGATGGCGATAGCGTTATCTTATTCAACTTCCGTGGTGACCGTGCACAAGAAATTTCTCGTGCTTTTGATGGTGATGCTTCATTTGATAAATTTGATCGTGTCAAAGTACCAAATGTAAAATTTGCTGGTATGTTACAATATGATGCCGATTTACAAATTCCAAAGATGTATTTGACAGAACCACCAAAAATTAAATACACATTGACAGAAGAATTATGTAAACATGGTATTCGTGAATACGCAATTAGTGAAACTCAAAAATATGGTCACGTTACGTATTTCTGGAATGGTAACCGTTCTGAAAAATTTGATGAAAATCTAGAAACTTATGTTGAAATCAAATCCGATGTCGTTCCATTTGAACAACGTCCTTGGATGAAATCGGCTGAAATTACAGATGAATTATGTGCAGCCATTGAAAGTGGTAAATACGATTTCTTACGTACAAACTATCCAAATGGTGATATGGTTGGACATACAGGTAGTCTAACTTCTACGATTATTGGTGTTGAATCCGTTGATCTTGGTTTACAACGTGTCATGGAATCCGTAAAGAAGGTCAATGGTGTATTGTTGATCACAGCCGATCATGGTAATGCCGATGAAATGTATCAAGCACCAAAAGAAGGACAGCCATTAAAAGCTAAAACTTCACATACATTGAATCGTGTTCCATTTATTGTATACAATGCCAAATGTAAATTAAAAACTGATGACAACTTGGGATTAAGCAATATTGCTGCTACAGTTGCTGATTTCTTAGGCATTGAACCAAATGAACATTGGAACGAATCTTTATTAAAGTAAATTATTAACTTTAGCCATCTTCGGATGGCTTTTTTTAAGCTTGTTTATGCAATAAATTTCACGCATGGGAAATATCTTTTAAATAATAGTTAATTAATTGAAGCCTAATGAAATAAATCCCAATATACGGTATAAATCCTAAAAATCATTGACTTCAATATAAATTAATGAAATACTAATGCCGTAAGAAATATGAAAGGCCTTTCATAAATTAGGAGGAAGAAGAAATACCATGGAAGTATTATCAAATATTGCTCAGGGATTTATGTCACTGTTCACTACAGGTGGAAAAACCTTTACTGGATGGGTAACAAGTATTATCCCAATGATCGTTTGCTTGCTGACATTTATGAACTCTATTATCAAACTTGTCGGTGAAGATCGTGTGAATCGTTTTACTGCAAAATTGACAAAATATGCCATTCTTCGTTATACATTGATGCCAATGATTGGTTTGATCTTCCTAGGAAACCCAATGGGATATTCCATCATGCGTTTCTGTGATGAAAAAGATAAACCAGCCATGTTCGATGTTGTCGCTACATTTGCCCACCCTGTAACTGGATTGTTTCCACATGCCAATGCTGGTGAATTATTTGTTTACATGGGTATTGCTTCTGGTATCCAAGAATTAGGATTGCCACTTGGAGACCTAGCTATTCGTTACTTCATTGCAGGTATCATCATGTGTGCTATTCGTGGTTATATCACGCAAGGAATTTATATGCATTTAACAGCTGCAGAAAGTGCTGAATAAGGGAGGATGAGAATATGGCTTATAAAAATATTAAAATCACAAAAGGTAATGCCGGATTTGGTGGACCATTGATCATCGAACCCAATGAGCATAAAAATAAAGTATTGTGTGTAACCGGACAACAAGTCAGTCCAGTTGCGAAAAAGATTGCTGAAATGACAGGTTGTGAATTGGTTGATGGATTCAAGACAACCGTTCCGGATGATGAAGTTGCTGTTGCCGTTGTCAACTGCGGTGGTACAGCTCGTTGCGGTGTCTATCCAAAGAAAGGCATTATGACCGTCAACGTCGAACCAGTTGGAGCTGTTGGTCCATTGGCTATGTACATCAAACCAGAAATTTATGTATCCGATGTTAAGGAAAGCAACTTATCTTATACAGATGAAACAAATGCATCCACTGCAAGTACAGCTGAAGAAGAATTAGCTACTGCAGATGGTCCTAAATCAAAAGAACAAGCAAAAGCAGAAGTAGCTGCTGCGCAAGGACAAAAGAAACAAAATCTTGTCACTCGTATCGGTGTAGGTGTCGGACATGTTGTCAACAAGTTCTTCGCTGCAGGTCGTGATTCCATTGACATGGTTATCCGTAATATCCTGCCATTCATGGCCTTCACATCCACTTTGTTGGGTATCATCCAAGCCAGTGGATTAGGAAATGTCATTGCCCATACGATCAGTCCATTATGTTCTACATTGCCAGGTATGATCGCTATCTCATTCATTTGTGGTATGCCATTCTTGTCACCAATCCTTGGTCCAGGTGCCGTCATCGCACAGGTTGTCGGAACATTGTTAGGTGCTGAATTCGCCAAAGGAAACATTCCTCCTCAATATTCATTGCCAGCTTTGTTTGCAATCAACGCGCAAGTAGGATGTGACTTCATCCCTGTTGGTTTGTCATTAGGAGAAGCAGAACCAGAAACAATCGAAATGGGTGTTCCTGCGGTATTGTATTCTCGTATTATCACAGGTCCAATCGGTGTAATCGTTGGATTCTTATTAAGTTTCGGTTTGTATGCGTAAGTAAGCCGCATTCAAATAAATTCTCTTCTTTTCCCATCTTTGGCCGGATGGGAAATTTTTTTGTTTATATTTCATATCTTTTGATCCCATAAAAAAAAGACGATGTTGATGACATCGTCCAATCACATATCGATTTTATTGGATAATTGTAAAACTTTACGCGCTGTCGGTTGATCAATATATAAATAATCAACCAATTGACCATGAATGGCAGATAGAATGGATTGCGCCTTTTCTGTACCAACCGCGATTACGACCTTGTTCGGAATCGTACGTATGATGGATAACGGTACGGCAATGACACGACTATCCAATTCTTCATCGGCAATTTTTCCATTGATGTCGATAAAATGACTACAAACATCACCCACCGCATTTTCCACAATATGATCATAGAACTCAGTTGAAAAATAACCCATCTTATAAAGAGCAGTATCATGACCAATTGCACCAATGGAATACACGGCAATATCACATCGCTTCGCTAATTCTAGACTTTCATGAATGAATTGATCCGTTTGAATGCTTTTCGCAATATCTGCATTCGATACGATAGCTGGCGCTGGCAACATATATCCATCGCCATTAAAAGCATCTACAAACGAACGAATAGCCGTGGTATAACCGGCATCATATAATACACGAGATACACCACCATTTAATTGTACGATGGAAACGCCCTTCTTTTTAACAGGAACCAACACTTGAGAAAGTGTGGTCAATGTACGTCCCCACGCAATTCCAATCGTACAATGATCCGTAACTAGTTTCGATAAATCTTCGGCAGCAGCTTGACTCACATCTTGCAACAATACGCCCTGATTTTCAACGATATCCGATAAGATCGTTACTTTTTTCAGATGAAAACGAGCCATAAATAAATTTTCTAGATCTGTAAACGAATGTTTTGGCTCCACGATCGTTATTTTAACTAATCCCAACTCCGAAGCCAATTTGATCAAACGACTGACCGTAGATGTGGATAAATGTTCTTGTTTTGCGATTTCAATTTGTGACATGCCCAATTCATAATGCAATTTTGCAATGCGGACAATCAAGTTTGTACGATATTGATCCATAGCACACCTCCAATGCAATAAATTTCATAGGATGAAATCTTATGTTTCTATGTATCAATATAATGGAAGATGGTTGAAATTTCAATGAAAATATCTACTTTATATAAGGCTATATTTCAATGAAATGAAAAAAATCCCAATATATAAGAAATATCCTATTTCGTATTGACATCCCTTATTTTTATGCAATAATGAACCTGTAAATAAGATATTAAGTTTGGAGGAACAATAATTATGAGTATTATTACGTTTATTGGTGCTGGACAAATGGCCAGTGCATTGACATTCCCTGCTTTCGAAAATGGTCATGAAGTACGTCTAGTGGGTACTCCATTGGATCGCGATGTTATTGATGGATTAAGAAAAGATAATTTCCATATTAATTTGAAGAGAACATTGCATGAAGGAATCAAATACTATCAAGTAGAAGAAATGGAAGAAGCCATTAAAGGTGCCGATGCGATTTTAGGTGGTGTATCCAGTTTTGGTGTAGATTGGTTTGCTGAAGAAGTTTTACCAAAGATTCCTAGAAATATTCCTTTACTTTCTGTCACTAAAGGTATGATCGATCAAGAAGATGGATCGATGATGACATATCCTGAATTCTGGGAACAAACCGAAGGTGGAAAAGGATTATCGATCAATGCCATTGGTGGTCCATGTACTTCTTATGAATTAGCGGATAAAGACAATTCTTGTGTTGCTTTCTGTGGTAGAAACATGGAAACCTTACATTATTTAAAAAGCTTATTCACAACGGATTATTATCATATTTCTTGCTCTACCGATGTTGTTGGTGTGGAATGTGCCGTTGCTTTGAAGAATGCCTATGCATTGGGTGTATCTTTAGCCGTTGGTTTGGCTGAAAAGAAAGAAGGCATTGGTGCTGTTCACTACAATTCACAAGCTGCTTTGTTTGGACAAGGTGTTCGTGAAATGCGTAAATTATTGGCTATCGTTGGTGGAAACGATGATAATATCGTATATGGTGCTGGTGACTTATATGTAACGGTATTTGGTGGACGTACACGTAAGATTGGTACTTTATTAGGACGTGGCTTGAGTTTTGATCAAGCGATGGAAGAATTAAAAGGAGTAACCTTGGAATCGATCGTTATCGCAACGCGTACAGCACGTGCCGTGAAACGTTTAGATGCTTTAGGAAAATATAAGAAAGAAGAATTCCCATTGTTGATGCATGTTGATGAAATCATTAATCAAGGAAAACCAGTCAATATTCCTTGGAAATCATTCGAAGTTGAATACGACGGATAATAACAGACCTTCTATCAAGGGTGTAAGCATAACTTGTGTTTACACCTTTTTTTTATGCTAGAATGAAGCCATGATAGAAACAATATTAAAAAAGAATCGAAGTACGCGTGGCTTTGATGAAACCCAAAAAATAGATGCGGAAACATTGAAAAAATGGATATCGTATACACGCTATTGTGGTTCGGCTGCTAATCGTCAACCACTGAAATATTGTATTTTAAATGAAAAGAATGATGTCGAAGGTTTGCTTGCTCTCACAAAATGGGCAGCCGCATTGCCGAAAGAACACCTACCAAAACCACATCAGCATCCAGTTGCCTTTGTGGTAATTTTGCAGGATACATCCATTTCCAATGGCCAATTTGTGATGGTGGATGTTGGCATCGCAGCACAAACCATTCTTTTATCGGCTGTTGAAGAAGGCTATGCTGGATGTATGCTTGGTGCCTTTGATTCGAAAAAAGTGCAATCCTATTTAAATCTCAAAGCCAATCTTGTACCGCGATTGGTTATTGCATTAGGCAAAGGGATAGAAAATATTCAATTAGTTGATTGCACGGATTCGAACAATTATTATCGACAAGATGGTGTTCATTATGTCCCAAAACGAACAATGGATGAACTACTCATAGAAAAGGAGAAATAACGATGTTTTTTCAACGAAAGAAATTAGATATCAATGCGGGAATTAAAACCTTTCGATCCACTCCAAACAGTATCTTATTAGACGTACGCACAAGAAAAGAATTCGTATCGAACCATATTCCTGATGCCATCAATGTTCCTTTGGATGAGATCGATACGTATCAACCGGAAAACAAGAAATACTTTGTTTATTGTCAAAGCGGTCGACGTTCGATGATCGCGGTCCAACAACTGCAACAAAAAGGTGTTGATGCTGTGAATATTGGCGGTATCCAAGACTATGTGCTATAATCGACAAATACAGTAAGGATGTGAGTATATGTATTATCCAATGTTTTATATTGATCCCCTATATATTATATTGGTGGGACCAGCCCTTATATTTACGGGATGGGCACAATGGAAAGTGACTTCAACCTATAAAAAATGGCGTCAATATGGCAATAGTCAAGGCATGACAGGCGCTCAAGTAGCCAGATATATGATGGAACAAAATGACATTTATGATGTAGATATTCAAATGATTGGTGGTGAATTGACCGACAATTATAATCCCACCAATAAAGTAGTCAGTCTTTCAAGTGATATTTATAATGGTACAAGCATTGCTGCCATCGGTATTGCTTGCCATGAGGTGGGGCATGTTGTTCAACATCATGTGGGTTATTTCCCCATCAAGGTTCGTAATGCGATCATTCCAATTACCAATATTGGTGCGACCTTAGCTATTCCATTGATCATTTTAGGTTTGATCTTAAATGTCGTTAATTTAGCATGGCTTGGTGTATTATGTTTTGGTTTATCCACTCTTTTTCAATTGATCACATTACCGGTTGAATTTAATGCCAGCCATCGTGCTCTACAAACCATTGATTCCTGTGGCTTGTTTACCGGCACCGATTATCGTGGGGCCAAAGCCGTTCTCACGGCTGCTGCATTGACATATGTCGCTGCCCTATTTGTGAGCTTGATGCAATTGTTACGATGGGTCATCATTATTGGCGGCAATTCACGCGATGATTAAACAAAGAAGGCTTGATTCTTCATTATGAAGAATCAAGTTTTTTTGTTGGCAACAGTTATAAACTGTTATATACTGTTATATGAAAGGAGTCCTATGCCTATTATTATCAATACATCTTTGATGATTCCTATTTATGAACAAATCGTTGATCAAATTAAAACCATGATTCGAAAGGGGGAACTCCAAGAAAATGATGCTTTACCATCGGTACGTTCATTATCTCGGTCCTTAAAGATCAGTGCCTTAACCGTTAAAAAAGCCTATGACACGTTGGATCATGAAGGCTTCACCGTAACGATTCATGGAAAAGGAACATATGTAACGGCAACCAATACGGAATTGCTGTTAGAAGACCAAAGAAAAGAATTGGAATCCGACTTAGAAAAAGTGATTCAAAAAGGAAGACGATTTGGGTTTTCAAATGAAGAGCTTAAAGACTTGTTGGATGTGTTGTTGGAGGATTGATGTATGGAAGTATTAAAAGTAGACCAAGCACAAAAACGATATGATTCGTTTGCTTTGCGTTGTTCGTTACAAGTGAAAGCCGGTCATATCACGGGATTGATTGGCAAGAATGGAGCTGGAAAAACAACTTTATTTAAAAGTATTTTGGGATTGATTACCCTGGATGGGGGAACGATCACATTATGGGGAAAGGATATCCGTCAAATACAAGCCAATGATCGAAATGCTCTTGGTGTTGTCCTTTTTGATACAGGAATGAGTGAATACTTGACCATTTCACAAATCATTCCCATCTTACAGAATATATATGCTGTTTTTGATCGAGATTTTTTTATTCATCAAGCTCATCACTTTCAATTGCCCATGGATAAGAAGATCAAAGATTT
Organism: Absicoccus porci; assembly: GCF_003725415.1. Classification (GTDB taxonomy): domain Bacteria; phylum Bacillota_I; class Bacilli_A; order Erysipelotrichales; family Erysipelotrichaceae; genus Absicoccus; species Absicoccus porci. The sequence goes on from NZ_RJQC01000002.1 coordinate 528,896, forward strand.
TTCTACTGGTATGAAAGCCAAATTAAAAGTGTTGATTGCGATGTCTCATCAAGCCCAGTTATTGATCTTGGATGAACCGACAGCAGGATTGGATGTGATGGCCCGTGAAGAAATCTTAGATCTTTTAAGAATGTTTATGGAAAATCAAGAACAGGGTGCCATCTTGATGAGTTCTCATATATCCAATGATTTGGAACATCTTTGCGATGACATCTATTTGATTGATGAAGGACAAATCTTGCTTCATGAAGATACGGATGTGCTATTGGATGAATATGCCATTTTAAAAGTCAATGAAGCACAGTATCAACAACTCGATACATCCTATCTTCTGCGCGTCAAAAAAGAGGTCTATGGCTTTCAATGTTTGACCAATGAAAGACAATATTATGTTGAAAATGCACCAGAAGTTGTTATAGAAAAGGCATCCATTGATAAAATACTTGTCTTGATGACAAAAGGAGAAAAGATATGAAAGGACTATGGATCAAAGATCTACAATATGTTTATCTACAAAAAAATTTTTTCATAATAATCGTCTTGCTATCGATTGGATCTCTTTTCTGGTCGGAGGACGCCTCTTTCATCCTTACTTTTTTTCCTGCCATTCTTTCCTTTTTTACCCAAAGTTCGATCGGTTATGATGAATTGGATCATGGTTATACATTTCTATTTACGTTGCCCATTTCACGAAAAGACTATGTGGTTGAAAAATATCGTTTTATGTTGGCCTTGTTATGGGGTGGATGTTTACTGATTGATGTATGGATGATCCTACTGGGTAAGGTACCAAACACAACAGATACCTATGGAAACATGATCATGATTGCTTGTTCAATGGTCTTGGTTCAATCAATCCTTATTCCGATTCGATTGAAATTTGGTATGGAAAAAAGTCGTATCGTTATGTTTTTGGTCCTTGGTGGATTTTTCCTGTTGATTACCAAACTGACAAAAGTATTCTCTTCCATGCATCTATCGGATTTTGTATGGTTAGGGATCTTTCTGTTTCTAAGTGTCATAGGATATGGAATTTCCCGTTTCTTCAGTATCCAAATCATGAACAAAAAAGAATTTTAATAAAAAAACACCAGCAGATTCAATCTGCTGGTATTTTTGTCTAATCCAATCCCAACTCAATGCGCATGGATTTTGATAAATAACGAATATTCAACATTTCGCCAATGGCACACACCTTATCCATGATCGACACCAAATAACTTTCTTTATATTTGGGTGGAATCGGTGTTAAAGGGAACATATGACGATGAATGATGTTGGCTTCCACTGGATTGATTCCATAATCTGCATTGGCTTTATTCATCGCAATGCGTGGATGACAGAATCCATGCCATTTATGCGAATCATCTTTTTCATGCCAGTCATATAAAAAATAATCATGTAATAATGCACCTTTGACCAAGGATGCTTCTCGAAAAGAAAAAGGCATATGTTTCGCAATGAAATAACTCGTATATGCTACACCAATGGAATGTTCATAAACGGTTGTACCACGATGTTGAGTGAAATTGCGTTCTTGATTCATAAGATCAGAATCGGCAATTCCTTTACTATAAGCTAAAAACTCTTTTTGTGTTTGTGTTAACGGTTTAATTTTCTTTCTTTCCATTTATACCCCTTTTTGTTAAGATCGAGAAAAGTATAATCACTTTTATTTCAATTTACAAGTAAATTGACAATTTCACATAATTTGTAAGTATAATGATATAATGAAAATATTAAGGAGCAAGGATATGATCGCATTTATTCAAGGAACCGTACGATTGATCCGAACGGAAACTATCGTTGTGGATGTACAAGGTATTGGCTATGAAATTTATGTAAGTCGACCTGAAACGGTCCACTTGGGTAAAGACTTATTTTTATATACCTATCAATATGTACGGGAAGATGCCATTCTCTTATTTGGTTTTGAAAAAGAAGAAGATTATGAAGTATTTATGCGCCTGATCAATGTTCGGGGCATTGGGCCTAAAAGTGCATTAAATATCTTATCAGCTATTTCTGGTTCACAAATGATTGAAGCCATTGAAAATGATGATGTCAAACGATTGAAATCTTTACCAGGCATTGGAGCTAAAACAGCGAGTCAAATTGTATTGGATCTAAAAGGAAAATTTGTATCTATTGAGAAAGAAGATACAAGTATGGATGATCCTGCATGGAAGGAAACCCAAGAAGCGTTGATCAGTTTGGGATATAAAGCCAATCAATTAACGACAATCAAAAAAGAATTGGCCAATCAAAATTTAACAACCGAACAAATGCTACAAAAAGCATTGCGTTTGCTCGCAACACAATAGAAATGAGGAATTGGATTGAATACAAGAACAATGGATGCACAACTTCAAGAACAAGATAATCTGGAAGTAAGTTTGCGTCCCCAAACCTTGGATGAATATATTGGTCAAAAGACCTTAAAAGCGAATTTATCGGTATTTATCAATGCCGCGAAACAACGAAATGAAGCATTAGATCATGTACTCCTTTATGGTCCACCAGGACTTGGAAAAACAACATTGGCTTATATCTTAGCCAATGAAATGCATGGCAATCTTAAAACCACATCGGGCCCTTCCATTGAAAAAAGTGGGGATCTAGCTGCAATCTTATCTACATTAGAACCCGGTGATGTCCTCTTTATCGATGAGATCCATCGACTTCCTAAACAAGTAGAAGAAGTCCTCTATCCCGCTATGGAAGATTATTGTTTAGACATTGTTGTAGGCAAAGATAGTGCCACGACCCATTCCATTCGTTTGGACCTTCCTCCCTTTACTTTGGTGGGAGCCACTACGCGGGCTGGTGATTTAAGTGCACCCTTGCGCGATCGTTTTGGCATCACTTCTCAATTGGAATACTATTCGTTAGAAGAATTGTCACAAATCGTTGCACGTACCAGCCGTGTCATGAATACCACTTGTGAAGAAGAAGCCGTCAAAGAAATTGCTTTACGCTCTCGAGGCACACCACGTATTGCCAATCGTTTATTCCGTCGAGTTCGTGATTTTGCCCAAGTATACAATGACGGAGTTATTTCTTTAGATATTGCCAAACAAGCTTTGGACCGTCTTCAAGTCGATAATTTAGGCTTGGATCGCGTAGACCATAAATATTTAAGAGGCATCATTGAACGCTTTCGTGGTGGACCCGTTGGCTTGGAAGCCATTGCTTCAAGTATTGGTGAAGAACCCAGTACCATTGAAGATGTCTATGAACCATATTTACTCCAAATTGGTTTCATTAATCGTACACCACGAGGTCGTATTGCGACGCATAAAGCCTATGAACATTTGCACATTAGTTATCAGCAAGATATCTTTGAGTAAAAAGATGGAAGTGTCCATCTTTTTTCGTTATAATGAGTCGCGAAAGAAAGGGGATGTACTATGGCGCAAAAATATATAGACATTAAAGGTGCTCGTGAAAATAATTTAAAAAATATCAATGTGAAAATTCCCAAAGATCAATTTGTGATCTTGACTGGGGTATCGGGTTCAGGCAAATCTTCACTCGCATTCGATACAATTTATGCCGAAGGACAACGACGCTATATGGAAAGTTTGTCCAGTTATGCTCGTCAATTTTTAGGCAATAGCGAAAAACCCGATGTAGATGAAATTTCGGGTTTATCCCCAGCCATTGCGATTGATCAAAAAACTACGTCCAATAATCCTCGATCCACCGTTGGTACATCCACCGAAATCTATGATTATTTACGACTTTTATATGCACGCGTTGGTACGCCGTATTGTCCCCATCATCATATTCCCATCACTGGAAATACCATCAAAGAAATGGTGGATAAAATCATGGAACTACCAGAAGGCACGCGTTGTACCATTTTGAGTCCAGTGGTTTCTGGTAAAAAAGGCATGCATAAAGACTTATTGAATGATCTAGGAAAAGAAGGCTATGTACGAGTTCGCGTGGATGGCGAAATCAAATATATCGAAGAAATGGATGATTTGGAAAAAAACAAGAAACATACGATTGATGTTGTTGTCGATCGTATCATCCGTAAAGACAATCGTTCTCGTTTTTATGATTCTTTAGAAACTGCTTTACAATTAAGTGATGGCTTAGCCATCTGTATGACACCCGATGGTGAAACCCTCTTCTCGAGTAACTATGCTTGTAAGATCTGTGGCTTTTCGGTACCGAAACTCGAACCACGCTTGTTTTCCTTTAATGCACCATTTGGTGCTTGTCCGACATGTAATGGATTAGGCATTACCCAAAAAGTAGATATTGATCTATTGATTCCCGATTGGGATAAAAGTATCAACCAAGGTGGTATTCGTTATTATAAAAATATCGTGAATACCGAAAATCTAGAATGGCAGCGTATTGATGCCTTGATGAAATATTATGAAATCGATAAAGACTTGCCATTAAAGAAACTCAAGAAAAAAGATCTAAATTATATATTATATGGATCGGATGTAGCCATTGCGTATACATTGCATTCTCGTTCTGGCATTACCCAGACAAAACTAGAATATATCGAAGGGGTTTGTCCGATGATCGAACGACGCTATCGAGAAACCGGATCGGCTTTTTCAAGAGAATGGTATGGATCTTTTATTTCCAATCAAGAATGTCCGGATTGTAAAGGGGCTCGTTTAAATGAACAAGCACTGTCTGTTCAAATACAAGGCAAAAATATTTATGAATTTACGCAAATGAGCATTCAAGAAGCACGACAATTTATGGCACATTTGGAACTGAATGACATGCAGAAAAGCATTGCCAATTTAATTGTCAAAGAAATATCCAATCGTTTAGAGTTCTTGGACCATGTCGGTTTGGGTTATATGACATTGGATCGTTTGGCCGGTTCGTTAAGTGGTGGTGAAGCCCAACGCATCCGTTTAGCTACGCAGATTGGTTCCAAATTAACCGGAGTTATGTATGTATTGGATGAACCAAGCATTGGTTTACATCAACGCGATAATGATAAGTTGATCAATTCATTAAAAGAAATGCGAGATTTAGGTAATACTTTGATCGTTGTCGAACACGATGAAGATACAATGCGTGCTTCGGATTATATTGTGGATGTAGGTCCAGGAGCTGGTGTTCATGGCGGCACCATTGTTGCAGCCGGTACACCCGAAGAAGTAATGGCCAATCCAAATTCGTTAACGGGTGCATATTTAAGTGGTCGTAAATATATTCCAATTCCGAAAAAAAGACGAAAAGGCAATGGCAAGAAAATTCGCATTGTCCAAGCTCAACAAAATAACTTAAAGAAAGTCACAGTGGATCTCAAATTGGGTACGTTTACCGTTGTGACTGGGGTATCCGGTTCTGGTAAGAGTTCCCTTGTGACGGAAGTATTGACCCATGGAATCCAACATACATTAGGAAAAGCACATGTGCAACCCGGTAAAGTCAAAGCCATCAAAGGCTTAGAGAATATTGATAAGTTGGTAGAAATTTCGCAAGATCCTATTGGACGAACACCACGATCCAATCCTGCTACGTATACAGGTGTATTTGATGATATTCGTACGTTATTTGCACAAACCAAAGAAGCCAAATTATTGGGATATGATAAAAGTCGCTTCTCTTTCAATGTGAAAGGTGGTCGTTGTGAAGCATGTCAAGGCGATGGCATCATTAAAATTTCGATGCAGTTTTTGCCGGATGTCTATGTGAAATGTGATCAATGCGATGGCACGCGATATAATGAAGAAACGTTACAAGTTAAATATAAGGGTAAATCCATTGCGGATGTTTTGGATATGACTGTCGATGAGGCCGTGACCTTTTTTGATTCCGTATCCAAGATCAAGCATAAGCTACAAACATTAGCGGATGTGGGATTGTCTTATATTAAATTAGGTCAATCCGCTACAACGTTGAGTGGTGGGGAAGCACAGCGTGTCAAGTTGGCGAGTGAGCTACAGAAAAAGCCGACGGGCAAAACATTATATGTATTGGATGAGCCAACTACCGGTTTACATAGTGATGATGTAAAAAAATTAATCGATGTTTTACAACGTTTGGTTGATCATGGTGATACAGTATTAGTAATTGAACATAATCTAGATGTCGTGAAATGTGCCGATTGGTTAATTGATATGGGTCCAGAAGGAGGCGACCAAGGTGGAACGGTTGTTTGTACAGGTACACCGGAACAAGTTGCCCAAGTGGAATCCAGTTATACCGGTCAGTATTTAAAGCCGTTGTTAGAAAGAGGCCACTATGAATAAAGTCACAGTCAGAGATTTAGCGGAAAAATTTCATTGGAAAGTTGTTGTTGGCGAACAAGAAGCTTTCAATCGACCTGTCAAAGTAGCAGATACTAATCGTCCGGGATTGGAGTTGGCTGGTTATTTTCCTGATTCGATGACCAAACGATTGGTGATCATCGGTGAAAAAGAAAGTAAATATATTGAAGAAGAAATGGATCAAGTTTCGCAGCGACGGGCTTTTGAATTTTTAACTAGTGATGAAACACCAGCCATTGTTGTGTGTCATGAACAACCCGTTCCGGAATCTTTGATCGATATTGCACAGCGAAAGAATTTTCCGGTTTTCACAACGAAAGTTAACACATCACAAGCCATCATCAATGTAACCAATTATTTAGATGAACAATTAGCGGAATCTATGATCATTCATGGAGAACTGATGCGGATTTTTGGTGTGGGCGTCTTGATCACAGGTCGTTCTGGTATGGGAAAAAGTGAAATCGCTTTGGAATTGGTCAAAAAAGGACATCAGATCATTGCGGATGATCGTGTGGATTGCTATCATATTCATAATGGTTTGATTGGTCGTTGTCCGGAATTGCTGCAAGGATATATGGAAATGCGTGGTATTGGTGTCATCGATGTGACTCGTATGTATGGTGTCAGTTCGTTTTCACCACAAGCACAAATTCGTTTACATTTGGTTTTGGAACCATTTAAAGATTCCGTACAATACGATCGCGTGGGTATTGAAGAAAAGGAATATACAGAAATTTTTGGCGTTAAGATCTTAAAACAACGCATTCCAGTTAGTTCTGGTCGGCCTATGTCTACTATTATTGAAACAGCTGTTACGAATTATTTATTGATGCAAAATGGTATTGATTCTGCCAAAGAATTTGAGCAACGAGTAATTTCTCAAATCGAAAAGAATAAAGAAGAAGAGGATGATGCGTAAGGTATGCAGTTTTTTCCGAATTCAAAAATATTTGTGTCATTTGGCACGCTTCATATTACTTGGTATGCCATATGTATTTTGACAGGGGCACTGATTGCTTATGCACTTTGTCAAAGAACAATCAAAAAATGGGGATATGCCAGTGCCTTATTGGAAGATTATTTGTTTCCCCTTTTATTGATAGGCATTCTGGGTGCGCGTATTTATTATGTGATCTTTGAATGGAGCTATTATTCTCAACATGTGGAAGAAATCGTGGCTATCTGGCATGGTGGATTAGCCATTCATGGTGGAATCATTGCGGGCTTGTTGTTTAGTCTTTATTATTTTCATAATCATCATGTTTCATTCTTACGTATGTTTGATCTGATCATGCCCAATGTTTTATTGGCACAAGCCTTTGGTCGTTGGGGCAACTTTGCGAATCAAGAAGCGTATGGACAAATTGTCTCAGCTTCTTACTACAAATTTTTTCCATCGTTCATAAAGAATCAAATGTTTATTGATGGTTACTATCGACAACCGACATTTTTATATGAAAGTTGTTTAAATTTATTGGGATTTCTTTTGATTTCCACCATTGGTCGAAAGAAGTTGTATCGACATCGCGGTGATTGTGGTTTCATGTACTGTGTTTGGTATGGCATTACGCGTTTTATAGTGGAAGGCATGCGTTCGGATTCTTTGATGATTGGATCTTTCCGGATTGCACAGATCATTTCGGTTATTGCGATCATTATTGGTTTGATTGGTTTAAAAGGCGTTTTTCATCGTATTTTTGGATGGTATCATAAACCAGTGATCCTCTTGGATGTAGATGGTACCATTTCTTCTAGTAAAGCTTGTGTTGCCCAAATTTGGACAGACATTTTTCAAAAATATCGTCCGGATGATGTATTGACCCAAGACCAAAAAGATTCTTTTTCCGGTCCAACGGTAGAGGAAACCATTAAACAATACTTTCCTAATGAAGATGGTAAAAAGATTCATGAAATGTATGATGCATTATATGAAAAATATGCATCCCAAATGGTCTTGGCCATTCCTGGTGTAGAAGATACGATTCAACATCTACATGATGATGGCTATTTAATTGGTGTGGTATCGAATAAGACCACAAATTTGATTGAAATTGATCTAAATTTGATTGGGATTGATTCTTGTATTGATTGTGTCATTGGTGCCGAAAACATGCCAAAGCCCAAGCCGAGTTCGTCTGGTTTGGTAGCTGCTTGTGATGCTTTAAATGTCGGTCATGATGATTTGGTTTATGTGGGGGACACGTGCCAAGATATACAAGCAGCTCGTAATATGGCAGCGTATTCGATTGCGTTTAGTGCGTATTCATCCGAGAAAAAGGAATTATTGGTGTATGATCCTTGTCGCTTGATTCATTCATTTAGTGAACTGCAAGATATTGTGCAAGAAAGTCGAGCTTGGTGTGATACACGTATTTGGTGATTTGTAAATCACCATTTTTTATGCATCATTTTTGAATTTTTAGCAAAGTTAATTCATACTAATAAAAAAGGAGAAATACAATGGAAACAAAAACATTTGATTTGATTGTTATTGGTGCGGGACCAGCTGGTATGACAGCAGCGATTTATGGTTCTCGTGCTGGATTACATACAGCAATGATTGAAAGTGGTGCACCAGGTGGTAAATTGTTGAAGACCTTTAAAATTGCGAACTACCCAGGCACACCCGATGTGAATGGAGCCGACTTAGCAGCAACGATGTTTGAGCAATCGACCGCATTTGGAGCGGAATATGTATATGGAGATGTTGTTGAAATTACCAAAGATAAAGAAGTGAAATTGGCCGATGGTACAGTGTATAAAGGCAAAGCCGTTATCGTGGCAACCGGTACGCAAGAAGCAATGATGGGTATTCCTGGTGAAAGAGCCAATGTGGGTCATGGCGTAAGTTTCTGTGCGGTTTGTGATGGAGCTTTCTTTAGAGATCAGCCAGTTGCGGTAGTCGGTGGCAATAACTCCGCTTTAGAAGAAACAGCTTTCTTATCGCAGTTTGCCAGTAAGATCTACATTGTTGTTCGTGGCGATGATTATACAGCCGAGCCAAGTAATCAACAATTGATTGAAGGAAATGACAAGATTGAAAAGATCACGAACGCAAAGCCAGTGGAAGTATTGAGTGAAAAAGGTAAAGTAACAGGCTTGGTGATCGAAGATGCGAAGACGCATACACAGCGGACCTTGGATGTAAAAGGCATTTTCCCATATGAAGGAGAAAATCCAATGAGTTCGGCTTTGGTTTCTTTGGATGTAGTGAATACACGTGGTTATGTGGTCGTTGATGAAAATCGTATGACCAAAGTACCAGGCATCTATGCAGCGGGTGATATTGTGGATAAAGATCTTCGTCAAGTGGTTACCGCAACCAATGATGGCGCAATCGCTGCACAACATATCAATCGCATGATTAAAATGAAAAAGTATCAATAACGAACATTTGTATTATAATAACGGTAGGAGGAAGTACGTATGAAACTCATTTTAGCCATTATTTCAAATGATGATAGTACGGCACTTATTCGTGGTTTGAATAAGGAATCGTATCAAGTCACAAAGTTGGCAACAACGGGAGGGTTCTTACGTGCTGGCAATACCACTTTATTGATTGGTTGTGAAGCTGAAAAAGTACAACGCGCTATTGAAATCATTGAGAAGTATTCTTCACAAAGAGAAGAGTTGGTTCCAAATACAGCTGGTTATGATATGGGCGCATTTTCAACCTATCCCGTAAAAGTGACAGTTGGCGGCGCGACCGTTTTTGTCTTGGATGTCGAACAATTTTTAAAACTTTAAAAATAGAGCTATATAGCTCTATTTTTTTTGGTACAATAAATGCGACGAGGAAAAGAAGGAGTAGACTATGAAAATATTAGTTGTTGGGAAAGGTGGTCGTGAACATGCGTTGGCATTGGCTTGTTCCCAATCACCATTATGTACAGAATTATATGCTGCGCCTGGAAATCCAGGTATGGCACAATTTGCACATTGTGTAGAAATTAGTGACAGTGATATTGATGGATTGGTGGCTTTTGCGAAAGAAAAAGCAATTGATTTAACGGTTGTTGGTCCGGAAGCTACGTTGGCATTAGGTATTGTGGATGCATTCCATGATGCGGGATTAAAGATTTTTGGTCCGACGAAAGCAGCTACACAAGTCGAATCGAGTAAAGATTTTGCGAAGAAGATCATGGCTAAGTATGATATTCCAACAGCTGCGTATCAAACATTTGATAATGAAGAAGATGCTTGGGCATATGTACAAGCCCAAGGAGCACCGATTGTTGTTAAGGAAGATGGTTTGAAAGCTGGAAAGGGTGTAACGGTTTGTCAAACGATTGATCAAGCCAAAGAAGCATTGGATGTTGCCTTTGCGATTGAAGGCAATCGCGTTGTTATTGAAGAATGTTTGGTAGGCTTTGAATTTTCATTGATTTCATTGGTTCATAACGATAAGGTATATCCTTTAGAAGTAGCTCAAGACCATAAGCCAGTTGGTGATGGTGATGTTGGTGCGAATACCGGTGGTATGGGTTCGTATAGTCCGGTTAAAAAGATTACACCCGCTTTAAAAGAAGAAGCCTTGGAAAAAATTATTTATCCAATGGCTAAAGCGATGGTCAAAGAAGGCGTACCATTTACAGGTTTCTTATATGGTGGTTTGATGGAGACCAAAGATGGTGTGAAGACAATTGAATTTAATGCTCGTTTTGGTGATCCTGAAGCCGAAGTTATTTTACCTCGCTTGGAAAGTGATTTTGTGCAAGCCATGTTAGATGTCATGGACGATAAACCAGTTGATTTAAAATGGACCAAACAAGTTAGTCATGGTGTAGTCATGGCAAGTACCAATTATCCACAAAGTTCAACCAAGGGAGCTGTGATTGAAATTCCGGATGATCTCAATGGTTATGTGTATCATATGGGAACGAAGATGCAAGATGGACTTTTAGTGACCGATGGTGGTCGTGTATTGATGGTTACTAATATGGCGGATACATTGGAAGAAGCATTTAAAAAGACATATGAAGATGTAAAACGTATTCAATGTTCGGATTTATTCTATCGTCATGATATTGGAAAGAAGGATATGGACTAATGACAGATTTAGAGATTGCTCAAGCAACGCCAATGGAACCCATTCAAAAAGTGGCTGCAAAGATTGGGATTCCAGAAGATGCATTGGAATATTATGGAAAATATAAAGCTAAATTATCTTTTGATTATTTAAAATCGATACAAGATCAACCACAAGGAAAATTGATCTTAGTAACAGCTATCAACCCAACCAAAGCAGGAGAAGGAAAAAGTACGACAACCGTTGGTTTAGGTGATGCTTTGAATCGCTTAGGCAAGAAAACGATGATGGCTTTGCGTGAACCAAGTTTAGGTCCTGTCTTTGGTTTAAAAGGTGGAGCAACGGGTGGCGGCTATGCCCAAGTTGTACCTATGGAAGATATCAACTTGCACTTTACGGGTGATATGCATGCGATTACGACCACAAATAACTTAGTTTGTGCTTGTTTGGATAACTCGATTCATCAAGGAAATCCATTACATATTGATCCAACCAAAGTCACTTTTAAACGTTGTCTAGATATGAACGATCGTACCCTTCGTGATATTACGATTGGTCAAGGATCGAAAGCCAATGGGGTAGAGCGTAAGGATGGATTCAATATTACCGTTGCTTCTGAAGTCATGGCAGCTCTTTGTTTGGCTGATGATTTAATGGATCTAAAAGAGCGTTTTGCTCGTATGCAAGTGGCTTATACCTATGATGGTGATCCAGTTTATGTACGTGATCTAGGTATCCAAGGTGCCATGGCGATGGTTATGAAAGATGCGGTTTTACCAAACATCGTACAAACTTTGGAACACAATCCTGTATTGATCCATGGTGGTCCATTTGCGAATATTGCCCATGGATGTAACTCTGTCATTGCGACAAAAGCTTGCTTAGAGCTAGCAGATTATACAGTTACAGAGGCTGGTTTTGGTGCCGATCTAGGTGCGGAAAAATTCTTAGATATTAAATGTCGATTGGCCAATTTGAAACCAAATGCGGTAGTAATCGTAGCAACGATTCGTGCGTTGAAGCAACATGGTGGTGTTGCTTTTGAAGATTTGAAAGAAGAAAATGTGGATGCGATGTTAGCTGGTTGTGGTAACTTAGCGAAACATATCGATACGGTCCAACAATTTGGTTTACCTTATATTGTTGCGATCAACCAATTTGAATCCGATTCACCAAAAGAAATTGAAGCATTAGAGAATTGGTGTAAAGAAAATGGTCATCCAATGTCTTTGTCTCAAGTATGGGCAAAAGGTGGCGAAGGTGCATTGGATCTGGCGCAACAAGTTATTGCGCTTTGTGATCAACCAAATACATATGCACCATTGTATGATGTCCATGCATCCATTGAAGATAAGATCAATACCATTGCCCAAAAAGTATATGGTGCCGATGGCGTTGATTTTACGGATGAAGCAAAAGCTCAGATTGATACATTTAATCGTTTGGGTTGGAATGAATTACCAATTTGTATGGCCAAAACCCAGATGTCATTAACCGATGATGGAAAGATCATGGGTCGTCCAACTGGATTTCGGATTACGGTTCGTGAATTACGTCCAAGTTTAGGCGCTGGCTTTATCGTAGCCTTAACAGGTAAGGTATTAACGATGCCTGGTTTACCAAAACATCCAAGTGCATTGGATATGGATATTGATGAGAACGGAAAGATCGTTGGATTATTCTAAGAGAAGAGGGAAACCTCTTCTTTTTTTGTCAGTTCATGATATAATAAAACCACTTGCAGAAGTGGCGGAACGGCAGACGCGCTGTCTTCAGGCGGCAGTAAGAGCAATCTTGTGAGGGTTCAAATCCCTTCTTCTGCACCAAAGTCCATAAAGTCCTTTATTTAAAGGGCTTTTTATTTTTTATATCTTATTTATAGTTCTGTTATCCGTTTTCTGGGGTATCTACTCGCTTATTTTTTTGTACTATTTTTTGAATTTGTATCATATAAAATTTGTAGCCTATCAATTGATCAAATCCTGATGGATATAAATATTTTTATCATCCATTGCGAACTGTAGGTCTTGACTATATATTTTTTTCATTGATGTTAGAGTATCTATAAATGGCTTGACAAAACCACCTTGGTTTTGAATGAGTTCTTTCATTAGAGTTTCCGTATGATCATTATTCAAAGCAATTAGTTTATCTGAAGCAGAAATCAAAGATTCATCAATTGGCGTTTTACCTAATAACGGCGCTTTTTCAATTGTTTTACCCATAACCTTGCTTATAGTAGAGATTCCGTTTATGGCTTGTGATTCAACAGTATTTTTGACGTTTTTTTCTATAATATCATAGCATTCTGTATATAATTGCCGATACTCTAGTGAGTAATGACTCAGTTTATGAATGACAGATTGTATATAACAAGAATCAAATGATTCACTTAAAATAACTTCCAATAAGGAGGCAAAAGACAAAAGATAGAATGTCAGTTGATAATTGATTAGATCATTTTTTATAACATCAAGTTTCTTTTTAACATCCTTATCCATTAGCAAGAATTCTTTTTTAGAGGTTTCTTTACGGATTTGACTTTGATAGAAATCTATTTTTTGTTCTGCCATTTCTTTTATGTCTAGTGCTTTTAAATGATTATTCTTGAGATAAAAGTCATTGTTCCAATTATATTTGTAATTATTGATCACATCTGTTAGAAACAGTAAGCTTCCTTGCAATTCAGAGTGTTCCTTTTGCTCTAAAAACGATTGAATGTCTTTTTGTCCTTGGTTGATCGCATCCAATTTATGGTTAATTGCATAGAGAGTTGCGATTATAAATAGTAGGGTTGGATCTAAAGAAGTAACATTATTCAATATGGCTTGTCCGGCCACTTGGTTTGTATCATTAAAAAGAGTAGCTCCTATCAGTCCACTACCATCGATTCGCCTAGCTAAATGATGTCCTTTGGGAACTCTTACCCAATATAGACCGCTTTGATCATTTCCCAAAATCGCTTTTTGTAGCAGGTTTGCCACAGGTTCTAAGCCGGTGCCTAAGGCTAAAAATGACATATAAGGGATTTTTGTATAATTGTCGTCTTCCATAATTGACTCATCTTTTATAGGAAGAATAGAGATGGAAGACATTTGTTCAACTATTCTATTTTTCTTTTCTGATACAGTCATATCATTGTTCATCATTTTAATTCCTTTCTCTTTAGTTCGTGTAAACAAGATAACATTTAAGATCTTCTTTATTTTACTATTCTGATCCAAATAGTGAAAGTTTTATCTAGTCGATATACATAGAAAAAATATGTCATCAAATATTAGAAAGCCTTAAAAACGAACATAAAAGAAAATAAACAAAAAAATATAGTTGTATAACGAATGTAATATGCTATTATATAGATACAGGAGGAAAGATAACGAAAGTTATCGAACATATATTATAATGAAACCAAATAAACCAGCAAAAGAAATGACTACGAAAGAATTAGCAAAATACATTGATTACAGTGTATTGAAACCAGAATTTACAGAACAAGAGATTATTGATTTGACCAAAGATGGTGTGCAATTGGGATGTGCTACGATTTGTATCAACCCAGGCTATATGGATCTTTGCGAACCCTATGTCAAAGGATCAGAAACGATGCTTTGTCCAGTCACGGATTTCCCATTTGGTGATAGTTCCACTGAAAGTCGTGTACAACAAATTGAAGCTGTCGCAAAATGTGATACAGTAAAAGAAGTAGATATCGTTGCCAATTTTGGTAAGATTCGTTCTGGAAAATTGGATGAAGTAACAGAAGATTTAAAAGCATGTGCTGATGCAGCTCATAAATATGGACGTGCATTGAAAGTTATTTTGGAAACCGATGCATTGACGAAAGAAGAAATCAAGGCTGGATGTCATTGTGTCATGGATTCGGGCGCCGATTTCATCAAGACAAGCACAGGATTCTTAACGGGACATGAAAATGTCGGTGCTACACCAGAAGTTATACAATTGATCATGGATGAAAACCAAGGTAAATGCAAGATCAAAGGGTCTGGTTGCATCCGTACACGTGAACATTTCTTAAAATTAATTGATATGGGTATTGATCGTATGGGTGTTGGCTATCGTTCCGTGCCTGTTGTACTTGATTTGAAAAAATAATGAAGGAAGGGGTCTGACTTATGATCAACGAACGTACAAAACGACTTCGTGAAAAGATGGAAAAACGTAAAGCAACAATTTGTGCGCAAAGAGCTGTTTTATATACGCAATCTTTTCAACAAACTGAGGGTGAACCTTATATTTTACGTAAGGCCAAAGCGTTTGCTTATACCTTAGAGCATATGACCATCTATATAGAGCCAGACTCTTTAATTTTTGGAAATCAGGCATCCCAAAATTTTGCAGCACCAATCTTTCCAGAATATTCCATTCAATGGGTCATTGATGAATTGGATACGTTTGCAAAACGATCGGGAGATATCTTTTATATTGATGAAAAAATCAAAGAAGATCTTCGTTCAATTGCACCTTATTGGAAGGGACATACACATGAAGATCGCGTCAATGCTCATATCACCGATTCTATACGAATGGCTGAAAAACAAGGCGTTCTTCATCGCGGTGGTATTTCGATGAGTGGCGATGGCCATATCGTACCAGATCATGAAACAGTATTGAAACAAGGGTTTCGTACAATCATAAATACTGCAAAAAGAAAATTGAAAGAAAATCTTTCGGATGAACAGTTGGCTTTCTATCAAAGCGTGATTGTTTCTTTAGAAGGTGCATTGACATTCTTTAAACGTTATGGAAAACTTGCACAAGAATTGGCGATAAGTGAAACCAATCCCATTCGTAAACAAGAATATGAAAATATGTCTACTATGGCCTTGACCATGATGGAACAAGGAGCTCGCAGTTTTTATGAAGCGGTAGAAGTTACCTATATGATTCATGTGCTTCAGATGATAGAAAGCAATGGTCATTCATTCTGTTATGGACGGTTTGATCAATATATCTATCCATATTATCAAAAAGACTTAGAATCTGGAGTGATTACTTCCAAGGAAGCTTTAGAAATTATCACTCATATGTTTATCATGAATTCCTCCCTAAATAAAGTGCGTCCTTATGGTCATACAAAGTTTTCACAAGGATATCCATTGTACTCCAATTTAGTTGTGGGTGGATTAAAACCAGATGGTACGGATGGAACCAATGATTTGACATATTTGTGTATTGAAGCCATGCATCAATGTCGATTATCTGAACCGAACTTTTCGGCTCGCTATCATGTTCAATCACCAAGATCGTATTTACGAGCTTGTGCCCAATTGATTCGCACCGGATGTGGTATGCCAAGCATGTTCAATGATGAAGTTGTTGCCAAAGGAATCATGGACCTCGGTATTCCAAAAGAAGATGCTTTGGATTATTGTCCAATTGGCTGTGTTGAAACTGGAGTTCCTGGAAAATACGGACATCGAGCAACTGGCATGACCTATGTCAATTGGGGAAAAGTATTAGAAATCATGCTCCATGATGGGAAAGATCCCAATACAGGAATCTGTATGTTGAAAGGACGATCAAAAGACACATATGACCAATTGTGGAACGAATGGAAACGCTACTTAAAATTTTATTCCGATATTAGCGTGGCATGTGATGCCATTTGTGATGAAAGCTTGGAAATCTATGATGCGGATCCACTTGCTTCTTGTTTCATTCAAAACTCAATGAAACTTGGTAAGACCTTGAAACAAGGTGGTTGTAAATACGATGTGATCTCGCAATCCAATATTGGTCCATCGGTCGTAGGCAATTCTTTATATACGATCAAGAAACTTGTGTATGAAGATCACACATTGACATGGGAACAATTGCTGAACGCCATGGATGAAAATTGGCAATCGGAGGAATCCATGCGCATACGCAACAAAATATTACGTTTGCCTAAATTTGGAAATGACATCGATGATGTGGATAAAATCGTTGCGGATGTGTTTGATTCTTACTTGGAATTATTACCTTCGTATCATACAATTCGCCAAGACAAAGGACCGGAGGTAAGTTGTTATACAATGTCGACTTCGAATATCACATCTTATGTGCCAAATGGTTTTGTGGTTGGTGCCACACCAGATGGCCGTATGGCAGGTAGTCCATTGAATGAAGGATGTTCACCAACCCAAGGCACCGATCAGACAGGACCTACAGCTCTAATCAATTCCGTATCCAAATTACCAAACGTACGGGTAGCTGCTGGACAACTGTTAAATATGCGATTGAGTCCACAAACGCTAGCAGGCGATGCCAATTTGGAACGCTTTATTGACTTCTTGATTGTTTCTGCAAAAAAAGGCATTTATCATAATCAATTTAATGTTGTATCATCTCAGGAACTGAAAGAAGCACAAAAAGATCCAGAAAAACATACGGATCTGATTGTTCGTGTAGCTGGATATTGTGCCCAATTTGTATCGTTGATGCCAGAAGCACAAAATGCCATCATCGCACGAACCGAGAATATCTTATAAGTCATAGTTCGATGAATTATGGCTTTTTTATGTGGTATACTATTTTTATGAGAAAGAGATTGTTTGTATTCTTCTGTTCGCTGCTTGTATTCTTTAGCACGGCTTGTGTACATGCGCAACAAGGAGATATCGATGTATCAGTAATTCCTGCCTATTCTGGTACGCCCTATGTAGAAATCAATAATAATGTGCCGTCATTTACGGATGATGAAAAATCCACAACGGTGTATCAATCCTACTCCAAATGGGATGATTTGGGACGGTGCCATCAAGCCCAGGCTATTTTAGGAAAAGAGACCATGCCAACCAAAAAAAGAGGATCCATTGGTATGATCAAACCAAGTGGATGGCATACGGTCCGGTATGATGATTTAATTGAAGATCATTATTTATACAATCGATGTCATTTGATAGCGTATATGTTGAGTGGACAAAATGCGAATAAATATAACTTAATTACGGGCACCCGATATATGAATGTCGATGGTATGTTACCATTTGAAAATCAGGTTGCTGATTATATACGATCCACCCATCATCATGTCCTCTATCGTGTTACACCCATCTATGATGGGAATGATTTGGTAGCACATGGCGTACATATGGAAGCCTTGTCGATGGAAGACCAAAATCTATCGTTTAATGTATTTGTCTACAATGTCCAACCGGGCATTACAATTGATTATGCAACCGGTGATAGTCATCGTACGGAAAATACGAGTACAGAAACAAATACACAAACTGAAACGGAAACTACAAGTACAGAAACACAAACCGAAACAACAAGTACAACATATATATTAAATCCAAACACTCATGTCTTTCATCGACCCGATTGCTTCAGTGTAAAACGAATGAGTGAAAATAATAAAATCACATCAACAGATTCTCGTGAAACAATCATCAGTGAAGGATATCGACCTTGTAAGAACTGTAATCCATAAACATGGATTACTTTTTTTACGTTATAATGAAACCATGTGGAAACGAATACTACTTTTGATTTTTTTCTTAGTTGGTTGTACCTATAGTCAAGATGCCAAACCCATTTATCTGAAAGATTATGTACAAGTGGAATACCAAGGCAATCAAATTGAAGACATCAAAGTGAAGAAAAACATAAAAAAGAAATTTGATCAAACCAATGAAGTGGAAATGCAATTTGTGAAAAGCATTCATTTGACGACCAAAACCAAACAAGTAAAAGAAGGACAACATATTACCATTCATGTATCGTATGATCCGGAATTGTATGAACAAATCAATTATCATCTCTATCCGGAAAACAATAAAACAATGGACTATGTGGTTCATTTTAGATAAATTAAAACTTTTGTGCATTGACAAATAATAAGCAATACAAGAAGATTTAACTATGAAATTCAATTATAAATTTGATGAAGATGGCTTCTCTGCTCGGTACTATCAGGGAAAAGCATCGAACACCTCGATATTGATCATCTTAAGTACCATTCGTAATGATGTGATTGCGAAAGCATTTACAGAAGAAAACATGGATACCCTTGCTTTAGATGTTATTGAACCCGGACGTGAAGTATCTCTCGATGATATTTCGTTTGTTGCCCAAACCATGCATTCCCAAGGCTATGAGCACGTTGGTTTATGGGGTTGGGGTTTTGGTGGAAGCATTGCGCTAAGCGTAGCTAGTCACTATCCAGATGATATTGATCTTGTGATCGCAGTCAATCCATTCGACCTTTTATATCAGCCATTGTCGATCAAACCAACTTCTATGACGATCTTGTATAAAGGATTGCCTTTGCCACTATTAAAACCGGAAACCAAGATGTGGAAACAAGTAGCTCGTGAAATGAAATTTAGTCATGAATTTCATACTGTCGATCGGTATGAGCAATGTTTGGCTTATGGTTTAAAAGAAGAAATGATCATTCCCGTAGAAAATATTCAATGCCCTATTTTGTTGATTTCTTCACAAAATGATGTAGTTTTGCCAAGTGAGTATGCTTGTCGACAAATTGTTCGTCGTCTTCAAGATAGTGACTATCGATATGGAGCCCGACATCTACAATATCAAGTGGTGAGTCATGCGATCATACCACCAAAAGCCTTTCATAAAGACCATATTTTATATCGTCGTTTATTCCAAATTGAAAGAAATTATCCAAAACATTGTCACAAAGCAAGAGAAGATGCACTTCAAAAAACCCTTGCCTTTATCAATGATAAATGGCCAGAGGCAAATGAATAGACAACGATTTTCCCATTGGTTACAATGAACTTAACAACAGGAGGATTTCTAGAATGGTAAATAAAGTAAATACAGAACAATTCAATGAATTAATGAAAGAAGATGCCGTTTTGGTTGATTTTTCAGCTACTTGGTGTGGACCATGTAAAATGTTGACACCAATCATGGCTAG
The DNA here is from genome assembly GCF_003725415.1 of Absicoccus porci. GTDB lineage: Bacteria > Bacillota_I > Bacilli_A > Erysipelotrichales > Erysipelotrichaceae > Absicoccus > Absicoccus porci. The sequence continues at coordinate 549,084 of NZ_RJQC01000002.1, forward strand.
CGTTTCCGAAAAATTAGCTGGCAAATGCAAAGTTGTATCCGTTGATGTCGATGAATCCAGCGATTTGGCAGAAAAATTTGGTATCATGGCTGTACCTACAGTGATCTTATTTAAAAAAGGCGAACAAGTGAATGCTTTTTCAGGATTTATTCCAGAACCAAAAGTACTTGAATTTGTTGAAAACAATCTATAATCGTTTAAGCATTGGTTGTATCCAATGCTTTTTTTTTAGTATAATGAAATAAAGAAGGAGCTTTATTATGAAAAGAAATCATGCAATGGGTATTTTATTTGCAGCAACAATGGTATACTCCAATTTTGGAAGTGTCCCTGTTTATGCACAAGAGACAACAAACTATAATGATGCGGGTACGGTTCAACTTGTCAAAGATGGAACACCAGTCAACGAAGATACAGAGGTAACGATCAATGATCAAATGGTCATGCAAATTAATGATGTCAATTTTGATGGTAACGATTTAACCTTGAATTTACCAAATATTGATGTACAAGAAGAAAATGTGACGGTTGATAGTCAGCCAGTTGATGTAAAAACTACCGATAATAAAGGTCAAGTCAGTGAAATGACATTGGAAGATGTTTCAGCTGGTACACATTCGGTTGAAATTCCATTTACGGTACAAAAAGATACGACCTTTGAAGATGTACAAGTAGAAAAAGATACAACCGATGAATCTACAACGGATACGGATGATTCATCTGCCGAAGTGGAATCAAGCGATGAAACAACTGCAGATACAACAGAAATCAAAGATATCAATATCACTTTGGATGATACAAACATAAAGACCGTCTCTTTACAAGGTGTCATTGATTGGGGTAAAGATGTGAAAGATTCCCAAAAACCAGAAGAAGTAAAAGTGACATTATTGGCCAATGGACAATCTACAGGAGATTCATATGAAGTCACTGGTAGTGATTGGAAATTTACGTTTGGACAAGAACCAAAGTATACCGATGATACCCAACAAACAGAAGTTGATTATTCTGTTGAAGTGGAACCTGTTGATAACTTTACAAGTGAAGTCAAAACCAATGCGAAATCCAATGATACGGTGAAGTACATTGATGTTGATATGACATCCACCGATGCCAAAGATGAAACGACAACTGACGACAAAACTACCGATAATACAACGACAGACCAATCCGCTACGGATAAAACAACAGATGATACAAAAACTTCAGATACAAAATCGACTGATCAATCTACAACCACTACAAACAATACAAATAATCAGACCAATGTGGAAATGAAACAAAATAACATTGAAGTCAATGTGGAGAATGTTCAACAAAACAACATTCTTGTGATTGATCAATCCACAGATACGGAAGTTTTAGCAACCGATAATACCGATGAAACTGTGAATGTACAAGGTAAGATCGTTTGGAAAGATGATTCCGATAAAAATAAACAACGGCCAAAAACGGTAACGGTTATCTTATATGCCAATGATAAACAATACAAAGCCATGGAAGTACAGGGCAGTGATGATCAATGGACATTTGAATTCAAAGGATTGCCAAAGAATGATGAAAATGGCAATGCCTATACATATACCATTAAAGAAAAGGCATTAAGCCATTATCGTGGTGATGTCAGTGGATACACTTTAACCAATACATACATTGGTCAAAATACACAAACGACATCGGGAACCAATACAGGTACCCAAACAAATTCCGGATTATATATGGGCGTTGGGGCAGCAGCCATCGTTGTGATCGTGATCCTAGTGGCCTTAAAACGTAAACAAAGCTAATTATAAAAATGAAAGTGAACCGAAAAAAACGGTTCACTTTTCCATTTGACGAAATAACCAATCCATAATGACCTGACAGATATAGTTTTGTTCTTTATCTGTTAGGTCTTTTTCTTTGGGAATATGATGCCATTTATACAAACAATTCCGACAACATGTACCCGTTGCATGTTGCGCTAAAAATACAGGATGGCCCTTCATCGGTGTTTGTTTACCATCATGATGCGGATGGGCCGGTGCTAAACGCGACGCAATAAAATCATGCGCATGTTGATCAATGGTTTCCCATCCTTTTTGTTGGATGTAGGTACGATCCTTTTTACGTAAATAAAACGAAGAACGAAATTTTGAATGCGACAAACGCACAAACAAATCATCGTTTGGTGAATAATCAATTTGGGCTTTCTTAGCTTGTGAAACCTGCTGATTGGTTGGAATATGATAGATCTTACCATCTTTGATCAATGTTGGACCGGTTGAAACAAAACGAAATAAAATATGTTTTTGGATACATTGGTCTCGAATATCTAAGATCCAAGAAAAATCACAATTTGGATCTGCCAAACACTCGATCACATCCGTATCAAAATCAATTGATATGGGTTTATCTACATGAAGTATTTTCATAAATTCATCATAGAAAAAAAGACGTTGATTCGCAACGTCTTAATTTGTCGCATTTGTAGGAATTTCAGCCGGCTTATTTAAAATATACATAAATTGTTCACCTGTAATCGTTTCCTTTTCATATAAGTATTTAGCCAATTCATGCAATTTTGGCATATTGTCTTTTAAAATTTGTAAAGCATCTTGATGCGCTCTACGAATCAAGGCAATGACTTCTTCATCCACTTTGGCGGCTGTTTCTGAAGAACAAGCTAAGCTTGTATCACCACCTAGATATTGATTGGTTACCGTTTCTAAGGCAGTCATATCAAAGGTATCACTCATACCAAAACGTGTAATCATAGCTCTTGCGAGTTTGGTGGCTTGTTCAATATCATTCGAAGCACCAGAAGTATAATTGTGGAAGATCAATTCCTCAGCAGCTCGACCAGCTGTATACGTAACAATACGACTATATAATTCATCTTTCGATAATAAATTCTGTTCATCTTCTTCCACTTGCATCGTATATCCCAAAGCCCCTTTGGTTCTTGGGATGATCGTGATCTTATGGACAGGAGCTGAGTTTTTAGACTTGGCAGCTACTAAGGCATGACCAATCTCATGATACGATACGATTAATTTTTCTTTTGGTGAAATGACAGCACCTTTCTTTTGTTCACCGGCAATGACGATTTCAATGGCTTCTTCAAGATCACGCTGAATCACTGTATGACGACCATCACGCACCGCCAACAAGGCACCTTCATTGATGATATTGGCTAAATCGGCACCACTAGAACCAGCTGCGGCACGAGCTACCACATTAAAATCAATATCTGGTGAATGTTTAATTTTCTTTGCGTGTAAACGCAAGATAGCTTCACGACCTGCTAAGTCTGGTAATTCAACCGGAATACGACGGTCAAAACGACCTGGACGCGTTAAGGCTGGATCCAAAATTTCAGGACGGTTGGTTGCGGCTAAAAGGACAACGCCTTTGGATCCATCAAAACCATCCATTTCGGCCAATAATTGGTTCAATGTTTGTTCCCGTTCATCGTTGCCACCCATGGATCCAGCTCCATCACGACGCTTACCAATCGTATCAATCTCATCGATGAAAACGATACAAGGTGCTTTTTTCCGCGCTTGTGTAAACAAATCACGTACTTTAGCGGCACCACGACCAACAAACATTTCAACAAATTCAGAACCTGAAATGGAGAAGAATGGAACGCCTGCCTCACCGGCAACAGCTTTTGCCAATAAGGTTTTACCAGTGCCCGGAGGACCTACCAATAAGGCACCTTTTGGCATCGTTGCACCAATATCTGTATACTTCTTTGGATTATTTAAGAAATCCACAATTTCTTTTAAGTTCTCTTTGGCTTCTTCTTGACCAGCCACATCTTTGAATGTAATGCCTGTCTTCTTGCCTTCATAGACTTTGGCGTTGGATTTCCCTAAGTTACCTAGGCCGCCAAAGCCACCAAAACCACCAAATCCATTATTGTCATCATCTTCATTACCACCAGGTGTAAATGTAAATGTATTGCCACCACCCATTTTATCTTGGAATCGCTTCATGCTACGTCGCAATAACCAAGTAAAGAATAAGATTGGTATTAAGAAGAGGAGCAAGAAATTAATAAATGGATTATCCAACCAAGATTTTTGATGAATGCGTTGTGAAAATTCAACACCATTATCTTCCAAACGATCCACTAATTTTGAATCATTCATTTCACCTGTCTGATATGTCATCGAATCATCTTTTTTCAATGTATAATAAATGACATTATCTTCAATTTGGACTTCCTTGACTTGTCGATCCTCGACTTTGTTCAAAAAATTAGAATAAGTTGTTTCCTGTGTATGAGCGCCGGAAATCATCGGTACAACGACCCAATCAAATATTAATAGAACAATTAATATGATGGTCCATATCCGCAGATATCGTTGTCTTTGATTCTGATTATTCATATAGAATCCTCCTGTTGAAAACATTATACACCGTTTTAGCACCAATGCAATAAGAGTGCTAAAATCACTTACTTTCACAAAATTGTATATTATTTACATACAAATGTATGTAAATTTTGAAAAACACTTAAAAATAAAGTAAAATAAAAGTTAAGAATAAGGAGAAAGGAATATGAATGTGATTCGAAAGTATAATGAAACAAGTTTGATCCTTCGCATTGTGATTGGCTTGATCATTGGTACGATTTTGGGGGTTTTATTTAAAAATTTGCCAATTGGCATTTTAGGTGACCTATTTAAAGGCGCCCTACGTTCGATTGCGCCCGTTCTCGTGTTTGTGTTGATTACCAATTCCTTGGCATCATCCAGTACCGGAATGGATAAACGATTTGGACGCGTTATCTTTTTATATATGATTAGTACTTTTTTTGCAGCTATCGTTGCGGTTACTGTTAGTTTTACTTTTCCACAAACTTTGGTGTTGACGGGAAAAGCCGCGCAAGAAACCGCTGCACCTGGCGGCATTGGTGAAGTCATGACCAATTTATTGAATACCGTTGTCATGAATCCAGTGGAAGCCTTAGCCGAAGGACAATATTTAAGTATTTTATTTTGGTCTATCCTGTTAGGATTGGCATTGAAAAGCATTGCAGCTGACACATCGAAAACATTCTTAAATGATATCAGTGATGGTATGAGTACTTTAGTTCGTTGGATCATTAATTTAGCGCCATTTGGAATTATGGGTTTGACCTATTCCATGGTTAGTGAAAATGGTTTAGGTGTTTTCCAAACCTATGGATCCTTGTTGCTGGTATTGGTAGGATCGATGTTAACGGTGGCTTTGATTGTTGATCCATTTATCGCCTTTCTATTCTTACATCGAAATCCTTATCCATTGGTACTCCGATGCTTAAAAGAAAGTGGTGTCATGGCTTTCTTTACGCGAAGTTCAGCTGCCAATATTCCCGTCAATATGGAACTGTGCGAAAAATTATTATTGGATGAAGAAATGTATTCGGTCTCTATTCCATTGGGATCAACGATCAATATGGATGGGGCCGCCATCACGATCACCATCTTTACTCTGGCAACATGTAATACAGTTGGAGTTCATGTGGATTTTGCCACAGCCCTGGTTTTAAGCGTTTTGGCAACATTTGCAGCCTGCGGAGCCAGTGGTGTTGCGGGTGGTAGCTTGTTATTGATTCCAATGGCCTGCTCCTTGTTTGGTATTAGTGCCGATATTGCCATGCAAGCTGTTGGTATTGGCTTTATCATTGGTGTCGTTCAAGATAGTGTAGAAACAGCCTTGAACTCTTCCGGAGATGTTATGTTTGCAGCTACGGCTGAATATACACAATGGATCAAAAATGGACATCCAGAAAAACTACCAAAATTCTTAGGTGGTCAAAGAGATACAAAAGTATAGAAAAAAACGTTGCACTCGCAACGTTTTCTTTTACTTATTAAAGAGTTGACGACGTTCGGTCGATTGAATAAACAAGCGTTTCATTTCTTCAATATCTTCGGCTTGTAAGACATCACGGAAATGTGTGATTGCATCGATAAACTGGTTGGTTTCATCCAATAAAATATCTTTATTTAAGATAAATAATTCCGACCATAAATCCTCATTGATGGAAGCAATCCGCGTTAAATCACGGAAACTATCTCCCGTATATTCAACCAAATGACTATTATCGTGTGTATTCATCAAAGAAACCGCGATCACATGGGTCAATTGAGATAAGAAACCAATCATTCGATCATGTTCCAATGGTGTCAAAGTAGCCACTCTTGTACATCCTAAATACGATCCCAATTGTTCCGCTAATAGAATACTGGAATGCGTGTTTTTCTCTGTTGGTACAACAATAAAGTTTGCATCATCAAAGATGGTAGGATCGGCTTGTTCGATACCACGACTTTCTCGACCACACATCGGATGGATACTAATCAGTTCCAAGCCATATTTTAAGATTTCTTGACAAGGCTTCACAATGTTTGATTTTACACCACTAATATCCATTAAAATGGAGCCCACTTGGATGGAAGACTGATATTTTTCAATCCAAGGTTGGATCTGCGTTGGATACAAAGCTAAAATAATGATTTGGCAACGATCCAATAATTCTTCAGGATTTGTTGAGCCTTCCGTGATATAGTTACGATCTTTCGCAATCTGAATGGTCAACGGATTGATATCAAAACCATAGACCTCATTATGACCAAGCTCCATCAATCGACTGGCTAAGCTTGCTCCCATTAGTCCTAAGCCAACAATTCCATAGTTCATAGTATTTCCACCTTTCCACCAATGGCTTGTATATCTTGAAAAAAGTTAGGATACGATTTCGTAATGGCTTGTGCATCATCAATGATACAAGGCGATTGTGCACACAACCCAAAAATAGTCATAGCCATTACGATTCGATGATCATTATGACCATGAATTTCTACTCCATCTTTTCGATACGTTTCTTTACCTACAATGGTGATTGTATCATAGGTACTCGATACATCGACATTCCATTTTCTTAATTCTTCTTCCATCGCCGCAATTCGATCACTTTCTTTCATGCGTAATCGTTGTGCATGGATCAAATGCGTTGTTCCTTGACTATACGCAGCCAAGATGCATAAGATCGGACCCAGATCCGGACAATTGGCTAAATCAATCGTTTGACCCGCCAATGGAGCTCGATCAATGATCAAATGATCTTGTTGCCAAGTTTTATTGTGGATCGCATCAATGACGACTTTATCTCCCTGTAACGAATCAGCTTTCATATTATTTAAAGTTAACGGTCCTTGAATGGCACCCAATACGGTATAGAAAGCTGCTTGTGACCAATCCCCTTCGACCCGTACATCTTTGGCAAGATAGGACTGATGACCTGGAATTTGGTAATGCGTTGCATCCGTTTGATGAATTATGATCCCAAATGTCTTTAACATCTGTAAGGTCAAATCCACATAGGATTTTGATTCATACGGTGGGATGATCTCAATTTGGCTATCTTGTGCTAATAAAGGCAAAGCCAAAAGTAACCCAGTGATAAATTGACTGGAAATATCACCACGAATCTTATAGACACTTGGCTGTAGTGGACCACATACTTCCATATGATCGGTTTGTTTGAAAGAAAGTTGTTGTTCTTTAAAAATTTTTGCGTATACATCCATTGGACGTTGCATCAACCGACCATGTCCTATTAATGTGGCTTTTTGATTGGATAAAGCACATAAAGGAATCAAAAAACGTAAGGTCGAACCCGATTCGTTACAATCCATCGATACCGGTTCTGTTCGATTTTTGACATTGGTTCCAGTAATGATACAAGAGGTTTCTTGTTTTTTAATTTTAGCTCCTAACGCTTCCATACAAGCAATCGTCGCATCGATATCTTTTGAATACGTAATATTGGATACGGTGCTTGTTCCTTGTGCTAAACTGGCACAAATAATCGCACGATGGGCTAAGGATTTACTGGAAGGAATGGCAACGGAACCAGCAACTTGCGATGGGGATACTTTTACTTTCATACGAGATCTCCTTGTGCATTTTTCGACATCCATAGATCCAATAAACCAAAAGCAACGACCGAATCAATGACGATACGAGCCCGATGAATGATGCATGGATCATGACGACCTTGGATCTGCAACTTGACATTTTCTTTTGTTAAATAATCAACCGAAGCTTGTTCTTTATAAATGGAAGGCGTTGGCTTCACACACGTATGAATGATGATTGGCATACCATTGGTGATTCCTCCATTGATGCCTGCATTATGGTTGGTCAGAGTGGAAATCTTACCATCTTTGTATTCAAAATCATCATTGGCCGTGGAACCTTTGACATTCGCAAAACCAAACCCTAATCCAAAAGAAACACCTTTAACAGCAGGTACCGAAAACAACAAATGCGAAAGAATGCTTTCTACACTATCAAAAGCTGGTTCACCCAAACCAGTGGGTAAGCCAATAACAGCCGTTTCAACAATACCACCCAAAGAATCACCTTCGACTGCGACTTTTTCAATCAATGCTTTCATTTCCGTTTCACATTGCGGATCCAATGTCGCAAAGTCTTTTTGATTGACTGTATGTATTTGATCTTTTAGTACATCGATATCATTGGAAAACACATCATCATGAACGGTATATAACTGTTCAATATGTGAACCAATTTGTACACCATTGGCCTCCAAAATTTGTCGACAAATACTACCAGCCGCAACAATCGGAGCTGTTAACCGACCTGAAAAATGACCACCGCCACGATAATCCTGAAAACCATGATACTTTTCAAACGCAGTATAATCCGCATGTCCCGGACGCAGACGACCATGGGTTTTCGTATAATCGGAAGAACGGGTATTGGTGTTTTGAATGACTAGGGTCAATGGTGTACCCGTAGTTTTTCCTTCAAAGAAACCTGAAACGATTTGTACGGCATCGGCCTCATGTCGTTGGGTTGAAATGCGACCTTTGGCCTTTCGTTTGTCCATATCGGATTTTATCCGATCTGTATCAATGGCAAAACCAGCAGGAAGCCCATCTAATACCACACCAACCGCAGCACCATGGGATTCACCAAATAAAGTCATCGATATATTTGTGCCAATATTATTCTTCATAAGGACCTCTTTCTAAGCGAGAACGAATTTGATCAAAGGATAAATCTTCTAAGATATAGGATCCGGCTGACTTCACTTTCACAACAGTCACCGAATTCCGATTGCTTTTTTTATCATGGGCAATATAATGCATCAATTGATCAATGGAATAATCGGGAACTTTAGGCAGATCCAAACGATCATAGATCTTTAATACGCGATCCTTTAGCGCTTTATCTTCAATAAAGAACAACATGCCCATAGCTACACATTCACCATGCAGATAGGTATCCAAACCATAGGCACTTTCAATGGCATGACCAATCGTATGACCGAAGTTTAAGATCTTGCGTAATCCTGCTTCTTTTTCATCAGCTTCCACTACTTTTCGTTTCACATCAATGGAACGGGTAATGATCTGAGGGAGATCTAGCGTCTCTTTTTCAAACAAATCCACTAAAACGGGATCTTGGATCAAACCCGTTTTTAAGGCTTCCACTAAACCATTATTGACTTGTCGAGAAGATAATGTTGTCAACACATCGGGATCGATGATGACGGCTTTCGGTTGCCAAAAAGCACCGACAATATTTTTATACGATCCCATATCAATGGCAACTTTTCCACCAACACTAGAATCCACTTGGGATAAGACCGTGGTTGGAATATTATAGAAATCAATACCACGCATGTAGCTTGCGGCAACAAAACCGGATAAATCACCGGTTACACCGCCACCAATCGCAATGATGGCATCTTTTCTTGTCATTTCTTGATCAGCCAGTTGTTCCAACAAGGCTTCAAATTGTGTAAAACATTTGGATCCTTCACCAGCTGGAAATCGTAAAACAAACGCATTTTCACATTGATCCGCAACGATATTTACCCATTGATCAGGGACTTTGTCATCGGCAATGATGGCAATTTTTCGATGCGTATCGATGGTATCTTGTATATGATGGATTGCCCCTTCTTCAATGGTAATGGGGTAAGAATTTTCACCTAAATGGACTATCATCTGCATAAAGTTCCATCCTCCTGTGTATCATCATAGCACGAAAGAAACAAATTTTCAGAAAACGGAATGAAAATTATGATATGATGGTACCGGTATGAATCAATTAGAAGAAGCAAGAAAAGAAATCGATGCGGTCGATCGTGAAATGGCAAACCTCTATACACGTCGTTTAGATGCAGTCACAAAAGTTCTTCAATATAAAAAAGAACATGGTCTACCTATACTGGATGCCAAACGCGAAGGGCAAGTCATTGAAAAAAATGTCGGTCAAATCGAGAATCCCAACTATAAAAGACCGTATCGTGATTTTGTGAAAATGATGATGCGGAATTCACGCGAATATCAACAAACCTTGTTGTCGAATGATGTGATTGCGTATTGTGGTGTGAAAGGCGCTTTCGGTCATTTAGCGACAGAACGCTTATTTCCCGGTAGTCCAACCATTCATTTCAAATCGTTTGATGAAGTGTTTCAAGCCGTGGTGAATCGAAAAGCCCATTATGGGGTCATTCCTTTTGAAAATAGTAACTCTGGTTTGGTGGGCGAAGTATTGGATGGATTACGCAAATATCCGGTGTATATCCAAAAAATGGCCGATCAACAAATTGAGCAATGTTTATTGGGAATGCCTGAAGCTACGTTAAAAGATATTGAATATGTGTATTCGAAAGACCAGGCATTGGCCCAATCAAAACGTTTTTTACAACAATTGAGTGTACAAACCATTGCCTATCCAAATACCGCTATGGCTGCACAATATGTGGCCAATGAAAACGATATTCATAAAGCCGCTATCGGCGCGAAAGAAAATGCCGATTTATATGGCCTAAAGATACTCGCGGAACATATTGAAGAAAATAGTCAAAATACGACGCGATTCTTAGTGATTGGTCTAGAACCAGCCAAAACAGGAAATCGTTTTAGTATTATTTTTGAAACCCAACATATTAGTGGATCTTTGGCAAAGATTATCGAGATTATTGCGAAACATCATTTGAATATGGACAGTATTCAATCGCGTCCACGCAAAAATGAACCTTTTGAATATTTTTTCTATATTGAAATATTGGATGAAATGCTGGATTCCGACAATGTGAAAGAAGCATTGAGAGAAATCAAAGAGGTATGTGAGTCATTCAAAGTATTAGGAATGTATCCTGTAGAAGGAATTGAGGAGGAAAAGAAATGAGTTTTGTGAAAAAAAGTGTAAGTACCGAACCAATTGTCGATACGGTATTTGCAATTGTGAGAAAAGCGAAGGAAGATGTGGCCAAAAATGGGGCCGATGTCGTAACCGATGCAACGATTGGTTCATTATATGATGAACAAGGACAATTGGTAGCATTGGATACATGTTTTTCATCATTAAAAGCCTTGGATAATCGTGTCTTAGCGAAATATGCATCGGCTTTTACGGGAAATCCCGATTTTTGTAAGGATGTCTACGATTGGGTATTGAATGGCAATAGTACATTACCTCATGAAGTTATTGCCACACCTGGTGGAACCGGTGCGGTGGATATGACCATTAGTGAATGCTTGGATGCAGGACAGACTGTCATTTTGCCAGAAATTGCTTGGGGATCGTATAAGTTGATGGCTGGTATGAATAGTTTGAATGTGGAAAACTATGCCTTGTTTGATGGTGATGCCTTCAACATCAAAGATCTAGAACGAGCTTGTAAAGCAGTTATGGCAAAACAAGACAAGTTGGTCATTGTGATCAATGATCCATGTCAAAATCCAACTGGCTATTCAATGACGATCGATGAATGGAAACAAGTTGTGGCTTTATTGAATACATGTGCGAAAACCCATGAAGTCGTATTATTGAATGATATTGCGTATATTGATTTTGCGTATGGACAAGAAAAATCAAAAGAATACTTCAAAGTCTTTGATGATATCGATGAAAATGTAGCCGTAGTCGTATCTTTCTCCTTATCAAAATCGATGACGGCTTATGGTATGCGTTGTGGAGCTGCCATCGTCATGACAAAGAATGAAGATAACTTACGAGATATGAAGAATGTCTTTGAGAAAGATGCTCGTGCCACTTGGTCCAATATCAACAATGGTGCGATGGCTATGTTTGTGGATGTATTAGAAAACCATAAAGAAGAATACAATGCAGAGCGTAGAAAATACGTGGCTTTATTGAAAGAAAGAAGCGATATCTTTATTCAAGAAGCCGCTGAAGTTGGCTTGAAACATTATCCATATCGCGAAGGTTTCTTTGTGACTTTATCGATGGACAATGATGTGCGTGATGCATTCCATGAAGCATTGATGAAAAATCATATTTATACAGTAAAAGTCAATAAGGGTATTCGTGTGGCTGTTTGTTCTTTGTCGGTTGCCAAGACAAAGGGTCTAGCCAAAAAGATGAAGGATATCTTAGATCAAGTTGCGTAAGCCTCAGAATGAGGCTTTTTTTTATGTAAAAAATTGAATACGCTTACAGTAAATTTTTGAAAAATATTTATTGACTTTACATTTTTTCGTACTATACTAGCAAATGTACATAGAAATAAAAAGACTTCGAACAAGACAAGATCAATTAGAAAGTCCCTTACTAGAGAGCGTCATGTTGGTGGAAATGATGCAGGCAACCTTTAAGTGATTATCCCTTGCGAGTTGATTTCTTGAATCAAGTAAAGAAATCCGCGGATTCGGCGTTAATGAAAAAGACATTGTTGGATGTCAAAGAGATGTAATTTTTTTACATAAACTGAGTGGTACCGCGGAAACAGCTTTTCGTCTTAGTAAGATGAAGAGCTTTTTTATTTGTATGTACAGAGGAGGAGAGATTGTATTATGAATGGTTTAGTTTTGTTAGGATTGGTCGCTGTATTATTTGTATGCGCCTATCTATTCTATGGAAGGTATTTAGTTAAGACTTGGGGAATCGACCCCAATGCGAAGACGCCAGCTCAAGAATTTGAAGATGGTGTAGATTATGTACCTAGTAATAAATGGCGTGTATTCGCCCATCAATTTTCATCGATTGCCGGTGCCGGTCCAGTAACTGGTCCTGTTATGGCTTTGATGTTTGGATGGTTACCGGCTGTATTATGGATCGTTGTTGGTGGTATCTTCTTTGGTGCCGTTCATGATTTCGGTGCTTTGTATGCATCCGTTAAATCAAAAGGTAAATCCATGGGACAGATCGTTGAACAATACATTGGTAAAACCGGAAAACGTTTGTTCTTCTTGTTCTGCTGGTTGTTCTGCATGATCATCATTGCTGCATTTGCCGATATGGTTTCTGGTACATTCAATGGTTTCTCAACAACCGGTGCTCGTTTGACACCAAATGGTTCCGCTGCTTCGATTTCTATTTTCTATGTTGTTGGCGCTATCTTATTTGGATGGGTCGTACGTAAAGCCAAATTAAATGGTTGGAAACAAGTTGTATTAGGCGTTGTCTTTGTATTAGCTATGTTGGCTTTAGGAATTGCTTTCCCAGTATTCTTCAGTAAACAAGTTTGGACATATTTAGTATTTGCCTATATCTTCTTTGCCGCTATTTCACCAATTGCCTTTATGAAACAACCTCGTGATTACTTAACTACATTCTTGTTTGTTGGTATGATCATTGCGGCTGTATTTGGTGTTGTCGTTTCCAATCCAACGATCACAGCACCAGCTGTTACAAGTTGGCAACCTGTCAAAGGTACGTATTTATTCCCAACTTTGTTTGTCACGATCGCTTGTGGTGCTGTCAGTGGTTTCCACTCTTTGGTTTCTAGTGAAACAAGTTCAAAACAAATCGCAAATGAAAAAGATATGTTACAAGTTGGATATGGTGCTATGTTACTAGAATCCATGTTAGCTGTATTAGTTATCGTAGTTGTTGGTTCTTTACCAAGTTTAGCTAGCAATGGTGTATTAAATAAACAATTAGCGAGTCTTGCATTGGCTGATGGTGCTACACCATTCACAAAATTTGCTGCTGGTGTTACTGGTTTAGTTGATCAATTAGGATTACCTCAATCCGTTGGATTGTGTGTCATGACTATGTTCGTATCGGCTTTGGCCTTAACGACATTGGATGCTGTATCTCGTATCGCTCGTATGTCTTTACAAGAATTGGTTGAAGACAACAAATCATTACAATGGTTAACCAATAAATATGTAGCTACAGCTATCTCTTTGTTCGGTGGTTATTTGTTAGGTTTAGGTGGATATCAAAATATCTGGCCACTATTCGGTGCTACCAACCAATTGTTAGCTGCGATGACCTTGATCACATTAGCTGTATTCTTAAAGGTTACCGGACGTAAAGGTGCTATGTTATATGTACCAATGGTATTTATGTTTGTTGTTACCGTTTCTTCATTATGCTTAAGTATCTACAACATCGTAATGAAGTTATTTGTTACCGGTGGATTTGTATTCATGACCGATGGTTTACAATTGATCTTCGCTATCTTATTGTTAGCTCTTGGATGTATGGTTGCATTCAAGTCTGGTAAGAAATTGGTTGAACCACAAAGTCATAGTGGATCCAGCAAGATGGCTTTCGAAGCTCGCAACAAAGACTAATGGATAAGACAGTGTATCGAAAGATATGCTGTTTTTTTATGCTTGCTAAAAATATCACAAGCTTTATATAATGAAATAAAGAAAGAGTGGTATTTTTATGACAAAAGTTCTAATTGCCCCAAGCAAGTACGTTCAAGGTCCGGGTGAAATGAATCATTTAGGTACCTATGCCAGTCAATCCGGAACCAAAGCCCTTATTATAATAAGTCAGGGTGGTTATAAGCGCTCGGGTGCACAAATTGAAGCTAGTTTCAAAGATCAAGATTGCGATTATGTATTTGATTATTTCCATGGAGAATGTTGCATGTCAGAAATCAATCGATTAAAAGATATTCTCCAAGACAATCAATGTGATCTTGTCATTGGCATTGGTGGTGGTAAGATCTTTGATACCGCCAAAGCCGTTGCTTATTATGCGAAAACACCCGTATTTATCGTGCCAACAATTGCTTCCACGGATGCACCTTGTTCTGGCTTATCGGTTATTTATAATGAAGAAGGCGTATTCCAAGAGTATTTATTTTTACCATCCAATCCAAATCTGGTCATGATGGATACTGAAATCATTGCCAAATCGCCCGTACGATTAACCGTTTCTGGTATTGGCGATGCACTAGCTACCTATTATGAAGCTAGAGCCTGCCAACGCAGTGATGCGATTTCTTGTGCAGGTGGAAAAACAACTCTTGCGGCAATGGCTATTGCTAAATTATGTCGAGATACGTTGTTAGCGGAAGGTGTTAAAGCGAAAATCGCCTTAGAAGCGGGTGTTTGTACACCATCGGTAGAAAAGATCATTGAAGCGAATACCTTGCTTTCGGGTATTGGCTTTGAAAGCGCAGGTCTTGCAGGAGCCCATGCCATTCATAATGGGTTAACCTGTTTACCAGAGTGTCATGCCATGTATCATGGAGAAAAGGTAGCATTTGGAACATTGGTTCAGTTGGTTTTGGAAGATGCACCAAAAGAAGAATTGGATGTTCTGGTACCTTTCTGTATTGAAGTGGGATTGCCAGTGACCATGGAACAATTGGGTGTCAAAGAATTGACGAATCAAAAGTGTATGGATGTAGCGACATTGGCTTGTGCCGAAAAGGATACGTTGCACAATATGCCATTTGAAGTCAATTCAACGATGGTGGCCCATGCCATCAAAGCCGCCGATGCTTTAGGTCATTATTATTTAAACAAATAAAAACAGCACTTATTGCAGTGCTGCGATTTGAAGAAGTCCTTGTTCATCAATAAGGGCTTTTTTTAATACTTGCAGATCTTGTGCATGAATGACATCGTATTCCGCACGATTTAAACAAATCATAACGGTTTGGAGAAGTTGTTTTTCTTTGACCCATTGGTCGGATGATCCAAAATATTCATCCGCTAAGCGATGGATGTTTTCATCTGTCAATGCGTTCCAATACGATTGGATCGTTGTAGTTGCAGGAATGGTCATGTTTGGTACTTGCAGTACATTTTTAAAGATAGGAAAATGATATTCTCGTTCCATGACTAAGACAGCTTTGGCATAGTAAAGAGCAGCGGCTGATACATCGGCATTTTCATCGTCTTCGTAGAATTGTTCCATATCACTGGCTGCTTCGATATAATCTAAGACTTGGCCTGGTAATTCTTTATAGTCCTTTTCATCAATGTGCAAGTATTCATAAAAACTGATTTCTTCTTCTGGCTCTGTTTGTACTTTATCCATCATATCTTGAGCCATCGAGTTTAGATTTTCTTTTTGTTCATCGCTTAAATTATTCATCATATTGGCGATGCTTGAAAAATCAATATCACTAAATTTCATATCATCGAATCCTTTCGTTTGGTTATTATAACATAAAGAAAAAAATAGAAAGTAGGAAAGTACATGAAATATTATATAAAAGAAAAACTTTTATCCTTGCATAAACGTTTGTATGTCTATGATACAGAAAAACAAGTCTATGAGATATCCAGTAAGGTCGTATCCTTTGGTGATAAGACCACATTATGAGATGAATGGGCAAAAACATGCGTATATTGAACAGCGTATGCTTTATTTATATTTATCTAGAAGATCAAATGATTTGTTCGATTGCACGAAAATTTCAACTTTTTAAAAAGTCGTATGAACTGATAAATGGTTATTCGGTAGATGGGAATATCTTCAGTTTGCATTTCACGGCTGTGGATCCAAATGGCCCATCAAAAGAAAGGCAATCTCGATTGCGGAACAGTATGAAATTGAAATCTTTGAGAAGAAACAAGAACTACTTGCACTTGCCATTTTGATTGCGATGGCAGATGATGTCATTCAAGCAGTCGCTAATAAAAAAAGATCGATAGTCAAACTATCGATCAAGCGGATTCTTCCGCTAATTCATCCACTGTAACGTGTTGTTTTTCTGGTGCTTTGAAGTAATTCATCGTTTCTTCATAGACCACTTTACGTAAGCCAATTAGACCAATCAAGTTTGGAATAGCCATCAAACCATTGACGATATCGGCTAAGATAAAAATGAAATCCAATGTCATGAAAGGACCAATCGCAATAAATACGATATAAATGATTTTATAAACTTTAACAGCTTTCAAGCCTTTTAGATAGTACATACAACGTTCGCCATAGTAGTTCCAACCAATGATCGTTGTAAAGGCAAAGAAAACCAAACCAATATTAACGATATATTTACCAACATAAGGAATAAATAATCCATTTTGGAAGGCATAAGTTGTCATGGCAGCTCCTTCTAGACCAGTTGTATTCGCATTCATGATCAAGATGGCAAGACCTGTCATTGTACATACGATGATCGTATCAATAAAAGTACCTGTCATGGAGATCAAGCCTTGTTCTACATGCGATTCTGTCTTAGCAGCTGCTGCGGCAATAGGAGCCGAACCCAAACCACTTTCATTGGAGAAAATACCACGGGCAATACCTTTTTGCATCGCAATACCAATACCACCACCAACAACGCTAGATGGAACAAATGCCGTTTTAACAATCAAATAGAAAACACCAGGAATAGCAGATAAATGAGTGACTAAAATTAACACCACACCAGTGATGTAGAAGATACACATAAATGGAATGATTTTTTCAGCGACATGAGCAATTCGATGAATACCACCAATCGTAATGAACGCAACCAACAAGGTTAAGACGATTGCTGTTACATAATTAGGAATGTTAAAGCTTAATGTCAAAGCATCGGAAATCGATTTAACTTGGGTGAAAGTACCGATACCTAAAAGGGCAACACCAACACCAAACAAGGCAAAGATCTTCGCTAATACTTTGGAGTGAAGACCATTTTGAATATAGTACATAGGCCCACCAGCAATTTGGCCATTTTCATCTTTGACACGATATTTATGTGCCAATAAGCATTCGGAATATTTGGTGGCAATACCAAAGAAGGCGGATACCCACATCCAGAATAAAGCACCGGGTCCACCAGCGGCAATGGCTGTGGCTACACCAACGATATTTCCCGTACCAATGGTTGAAGAAAGGGCGGTACACAAAGCTTGGAAACCGGATACATCCCCGTTTTCGTCATTTTCTTCACTGTCACCATGGAAAATATAGTGGAAAGCAAGTGGTAATTTCCGGAATTGTAAAAAACCAAGACGGAAGGTGAAATAAATTCCCGTTCCGAGAAGCAAGAGGATTAATGGTAGTCCCCAGATGGCACTATCGATCGTAGTAAGTATGGCAGTCAGCTCAGACATAAAAAAATTCCTCCTTAATTGGAGGAGACATATAAAAAACTTTATCTCCTCTGTCCTTTTACCTGAGAGTTTTGCTCCTTCGGTGTCCATACGGATCTCTCCAGAGGTTCGTCCAATAGTGATCTAAAGACCTGAAATCATTAATTCTTCGGTACATGGTTCCCATGTTCTCTCACTATCTTCTACCGAACACAAAGAATATTATAGGTATATCTTATGTTTTATGCAAGGAAAAGTGATACCATTTTATCCGTTTCACAATGGGCAAATGTTGTAAAATGAATAAAAAATTTTTTTATATTTTGTCTGAATGTTGTACAATGAGCTATGTAAATTAAGACAATTTTCTTTGGGGGAATGTATATGACAGATTATCGTTATTTGTTGGATATCGCATTAATATTATTAAGCACCAAAGTTTTTGGTTTATTCACACGTTGTCTACAAATGCCAAGTGTTGTCGGTGCATTAATTGCGGGTATTATTTTAGGCCCAGCTTGTTTAAACCTTGTTCAGATGAGCAATTTGATTGAATCATTATCGGAAATTGGTGTCATCATTCTAATGTTTGGTGCCGGTTTGGGAACAAGTATCACCGATTTAAAACGAGCGGGGCTAAAAGCCTTTATCATTGCCACGATTGGTGTCATCGTTCCATTGATCGTTGGTTATATCATTGGTGGCTTCTATAATGTCGGACCCGAAGCCTGGTTAGGTAATTTGTTCTTAGGTGTTATCTTAACTGCTACCAGTGTTGGAATTACCGTAGAAACATTGAAAGAAATGGATTGTTTAGCCACCGAAAGTGGAAATGCCATTTTGGCTGCGGCTGTCATCGATGATGTATTAGGTATCATTTGTTTGACTTTGGTCTCTGGTATGGCCGATACGTCCGTACATATTGGTATGGTATTATTGAAAATCGTATTGTTCTTTGTATTTGCGGTTGTTGCTGGTTACTTTTTACACAAAGCCTTTGAATTCTGGTTTGAACACGATTCACGAGGTGGTCTACAAAGATATTCGATCACATCATTTGCGTTTGCTTTGATCATGGCCTATATTGCTGAAGCATTCTTTGGTGTTGCCGATATCACCGGTTCATTCGTAGCTGGTTTGATTATTTCGGGTACGCAACAATGTCCATATGTAACCAAACGAATTGGTACTGTATCGTATATTTTGATTACACCTATTTTCTTCGCTAGTATTGGTTTAAAACTTTCACCTATTCATTTTACCGGTGAGTTGTTAGCGTTAACGTTGATTTTGTGTATTGCTGCGGTTTTGACAAAGATTGTTGGCTGTGGTTTAGGTGGTGTTATTTGTCACTATTCAAAAGAACAAAGTATTCGAATTGGATGTGGAATGATTTCACGTGGTGAAGTTGCCTTGATCGTAGCCAATAAAGGTATGGCACTCCATTTGTTGCCACAAATCTTTATCACACCGGTCTTATTAAGCGTTGTCTTCTCAACGATCATTACGCCAATTCTATTGAAGATCGTCTATAAACATGGCGATGATGATCCTGATTTCAATATACAAAATGCAGCTTAATCCTATATCAAATGGTCTGAAGTCGTAAAGATTTCAGACTTTTTTTATGTTTTTTTTAAAAAAGTATATACTTAAAAATATAAATAGTATATACTATAAGTTACAAAAAGATATATACTATATATATCATTCAGGAGGAAGTAGTATGCGTACAAGAGAAGAAGCCTATGTATTATGGTTTGATGAATTACGAAAAGAAGATGTAGCCCTAGTTGGTGGAAAATCGTCTTCCTTAGGAGAAATGACATCCCAAACAAAGGCACCTGTTCCCTATGGCTTTGCAACAACGGCCCATGGCTATCGATATTTTATGGAAGCAACGGGAACCAATCAAAAGATTCACAAAGAATTAGCTGAACTGGAAAATGTGGATGATTCCATTGCCCTTTCGAAAGTATGTAAGAGAATACGTGAAATGATCATGGCAGCTATTATGCCTGAAGATCTACAAGAAGCCATCGAGACAGCGTATGATCAATTGGCCGAAAAGATTGGGGAATCCGATCCGTTTGTAGCGGTTCGTTCCAGTGCCACCGCTGAAGATCTTCCCGATGCTTCATTTGCCGGACAACAAGATACGTATTTGAATGTGAAAGGTAAAGCTGAAGTGGTTGAAAAAGTAAAAGAATGTTATGCCTCTTGTTTTACGGATCGAGCAGTCTATTATCGAGAAAAACAAGGCTTTTCCCATGAAGATGTTGCCTTATCGGCCGCTGTTCAATTGATGGCATTCTCCAAAGCGGCTGGTGTGATGTTTACCGTCGATATTTCCAATGGATCGGATGAAAACATCATGATCGAAGGTGCATGGGGACTGGGCGAATATGTCGTACAAGGAACCGTAACACCCGATAACTTTTTAGTTCGTAAGAGTGATTTAAGTATTGTTCGTAAACAAATCAATCGCAAACCAATCGAATTGGTTCAAAAAGAAGATGGTGGCGTAGAAGAACGTAAGGTTTCCGATGAAAGGGCGAACGCACCAGCTATTACGGATGAACAAGTGAAAGAATTGGCTAGAATTGCCTTGGCCATTGAAAAGCACTATGGCTGTTACATGGATATGGAATGGGCCGTTGATCGAAGAGATAACCAAATCAAGATCCTACAAGCTCGTCCTGAAACCGTTTGGTCACGCAAGAAAAAGGAAAAATCAACTATGACCACAAATCATCATGTTTTAGTGAAAGGATTACCGGCAAGTCCTGGAGTGGCTGCTGGAAAAGTACAAGTGATCCGCAACCCAGACGATATGGATCAATTCAAAGCCGGTGACATCTTAGTCACCTCTATGACATCACCTGATTTAGTACCAGCCATGAAAAAAGCCGTTGCGATTATTACCGATGCAGGAGGAATGACCTGCCATGCATCCATCGTATCCAGAGAATTAGGAATTCCGTGTGTAGTCGGTACAAAATCACGTTCGCAAAGTGCAACGGATGTCTTAAAAACGGGTATGGAAGTGACAGTGGATGCACGTAACGGCATTATCTATGAGGGTATGGTCACAGATTTAGTTAAGCCAAAAGAGCAGAAACAAGAAACCATCGTTCAAGCTGAATATTTTGCACCTACTGCAACCAAGATCATGATGAATTTAGGCAATCCCGATCTTGCTGAAAAATATGCTTCATTACCTTGTGATGGTGTGGGATTGATGCGTGAAGAATTTATTTGGACTACCTTTATTCATGAACATCCATTATATATGATCAAAACCGGAAGAGCCCAAGATGTCATTGATCAATTGGCAGATGGCATTGCCAAAGTGGCTCGGGCCCTAAATCCACGCCCGGTTGTTTTGCGTTTCTCTGATTTTAAGTCGGGTGAATATCGCAATTTAAAAGGCGGTGAAGAATTTGAACCCGTAGAACCAGCGGATTTATTAGGATGGCGCGGAGCCAGTCGCTATTATGATCCAAGATATATCGAAGGATTTAAATTGGAATTACGTGCTGTAAAAAAAGTGCGCGAAGAATTTGGTTTGATCAATTTACACTGCATGATTCCATTCTGTCGTACGGTTTCTGAGATTCAAAAAATCACGGCCATCATGCAAAGTGAAGAATTGGTTCGAAATGATGATTTTAAATTGTATTTAATGGCAGAAATTCCATCCAATATTATCTTAGCCGATCAATTCAATCCATATGTGGATGGTTACTCGATTGGTTCCAATGATTTAACGATGTTATTGTTAGGTTGTGATCGCAATAATGAAGGCATTTCCTCTTTGTTTGATGAAAGAAAT
The DNA here is from genome assembly GCF_003725415.1 of Absicoccus porci. GTDB lineage: Bacteria > Bacillota_I > Bacilli_A > Erysipelotrichales > Erysipelotrichaceae > Absicoccus > Absicoccus porci. The sequence continues at coordinate 571,188 of NZ_RJQC01000002.1, forward strand.
TTGGCTGTGAAACGTGCCATTCGTCATTTGATTGAAACCGCACACCAAGATGGCAAGACCGTATCGATTTGTGGACAAGCACCATCTGTCTATCCAGAGTTTGCGCAATTCCTTGTGCAAAATGACATTGATTATATTTCGGTAAATCCGGATATGGTTAAGACTACTAAGAAAAATGTGGCATCGTTTGAACAACGTTTGATTTTAGATGCAGCCACTGGAAAAGGTCGCAAGGATACCGAAGATACCGCTTGGTAAATATGGTAAAATAAATTTACTAAGGATGGTGGAATCATGGAGTTGAGCGACCGACAAGAAAAAATCATTGATATTGTTCGCCAACAAGGGCCAATTTCTGGCAATGCGATTGCGGCACAGTGTCATGTCACACGAGCAGCGTTGCGCGGTGATTTTGAGTTACTTACTTCATTAGAAATCATTGGAGCCAAGAGAAAGCTAGGATATTACTATGTTGGCAAACCAATGGACCCTTTAAACAATACGATATTAAATCAAAGAGTTGATCAATATTGTTCGTTGCCTGTTGTGGTTGCTCCAGACAGTCATGTCTATGATGCCATTATTACTTTATTTACGGAAGATGTGGGAAGTGTTTTTGTCGTCAATCAAAATCAATTGGTTGGAATCGTATCGCGAAAAGATTTATTGAAAGCGGCAATGCACAAAGATGATCTAAAAAGTCTGCCTATTTCGATGGTAATGACACCGAAGTCAAAATTGGTGACCATACTAGATTCGGAATCGATCGTGGTTGCAGCACAGAAAATGATCGATCATGAAGTGGATTGTTTGCCTGTGCTTCATCAAGAAGAAGATGGATCGTTCCGCATTCGCGGACGAATCACAAAAACGAATTTTATCCAGATCATTGTGGACCTAGCCAAACAGGAAAGGAGATGATGGTGTGTCGCAAATAAAACCAACAATCTATGTTGTATCGGATTCGATTGGGGAAACGGCAGAAACTGTCGTACGGGCTGCTATCTCTCAATTTCCGGAGGAATCGTTTGATATTGTTCGCTTACCCAATGTACGCGAGTTTTCCCAGATTGATCTTTTGATCTCTGAAATTGAAAATCAATCGGCCATCATTGCCCATACTTTGATTTCACCCGAATTGCGTACCTATTTGAGTGTACGTTGCCAACAAAATCACATTGTTACCGTTGATATCATGGGGCCAATCATGAGTGCAGTAGGTACGATTACGTCATGTCCACCGAGTTTGGAACCTGGATTGGTGCATCGATTGGATAGTGAATATTTCAAGAAAGTCAATTCCATTGAATTTGCGGTGAAATACGATGATGGTAAAAATCCGATTGGTTTCTTACATGCGGATATTGTCTTGGTGGGTGTATCGCGTACATCCAAAACACCGTTATCGATGTATTTGGGAAACAAAAAAATCAAAGTGGCCAATTTGCCATTGGAACCCGAAGTTCCATTACCGCCGGAAATCTTTCAAGTTCCTCCTTATAAAATCATTGGTTTGACAGTATCCAAAGAAAAATTGAGTTCCATTCGCAGTGAACGATTAAAAACAATTGGGCTAGAACCCGAAGCCAATTACTCCAATGTAGAATCCATTGAAAAAGAGTTGGAATATGCGCACAATATTATGCATCGTCTGCATTGTCGTGTTATCGATGTAACCAATAAAGCCATTGAAGAAACGGCCAGTGAGATCATTGCGATCGTTCAGAAAAATCAAGAAAAATATGGAGAAGATTAAAAAAAAGCAGCTCATGGCTGCTTTCTTTACGTAATGGCGGAGACGGAGGGATTCGAACCCTCGTGCCCGGATGGACAACTCGATTTCGAGTCGAGCTCGTTATGACCACTTCGATACGTCTCCATGCCCGACCATTATAACATAAACTTTCAATAAGAATAAAGAGTTTTATGAGGCTTACGAAAATCCATTGAAAAGGTAAAGCGCGAATGTTAGTATTAGGGATATGATTCAATGGTTAATACAACGGTATACAAAAGGGCAAGATCCCAATTCACCACATACACGCGATATCGTTGGTCGCATCAGTGGCATTTTAGGTATCTTTCTTAATATATTTTTATTTGTGATCAAATTTGGCATTGGTACCATTGTTCATTCCATTTCCATTCAGGCCGATGGTATCAATAACTTAACCGATGCAGGTTCCAGCATTGTATCGGTCATTTCCTTTCATTTTGCGAATAAACCCGCTGATCAAGAACATCCATTTGGACATCAACGCACGGAAACATTGACATCCTTTGTGATTGCGCTGTTTCTATGTGTATTAGGTTTACGCATGATGGAAGAAAGCGTGCTGAAGATTCAACACCCAAATGCGATTGATTTTCGATGGATCACAGTTTTGATCCTAGTGATTTCTATTTGTGTAAAAGGATATATGTATGCCTACAATATGTCCTTATCCAAAAAATATGGATCTTCTTTATTAAAAGCAGTAGCCATGGATGCCATCAGTGACTTATTTGGTACCAGTGCGGTATTGCTTTCGACATGTATTTCACCAATGATTTCAATTAATTTAGATGGATATATGGGTGTAATCGTATCCATATTAATTATTTATAATGCATTCCAATTAATTAAAGAAACGATGAATGATTTGATTGGAAAGGCACCGGACCCCGCTAAAATTAAAGCCTTAAAAACAATATTGATGGAAAATGATAAAATTTTTGGCGTTCATGATGTCATGATCCACGATTATGGTCCTGGTCAAGTCTTTGCGAGTGCACATGTGGAAGTGGATGCAGAAGATAATATTTTAGATATTCATGATAGCATTGATAATTTGGAACGAATGGTCAAAAAACAACTCCAAATGGAATTGGTCATTCATATGGATCCGGTCAAGATCAATGATCCTTTAACGAACCAATATCGAAAGTTATTGAAGAATGCCATCAAAGAAATTGATGAAGGATGGACCTTTCATGATTTTCGTATTGTGGATGGACCAACCCACACCAATTTAGTCTTTGATTTAGTTGTTCCATTCGATGAAAAAAGATCAGAAAAAGAACTGATTCAAGTATTGAAAGCCCATATGAAAACAGATAAACAAGTGTATTTGGTCGTGACCATTGATCATCCGATGGCAGGTGCCTGATAAGAAAAGTTCGGATCTCAGGATTCGGATTTTTCTTGTGTTTGTATAATGAACAAATGAATCAAAAATATAAACAAATATGGGAAATTGTGGTATGATACTCAGGTCGGGAGGAAAATGACATGGAGAGATATGTGGAAATCATTCGTGATGGATTGACACTTCGAGGTATGATGCATGTTCCAGACGATCTAAGCCAACCCGTTGGTATGGTCATCTTGTTACATGGATTTTGCGATGATCGCAATGAAATTAATTTTGTTCATACAGAATTGTCGAAACGACTCTGCAAAGATGGTATCGCGAGTGTACGTTTTGATATGAATGGTAGTGGCGAAAGCGATGGTCGCTTTGAGGATATGACGGTTTCCAGTGAAATCAAAGATGCTGAAGCCATGTTGGCTTATGTACAAGCCCAAGATTTTGTGGATCCTCACAAAATTGCCTTACATGGAACAAGCCTTGGTGGTGCGGTTGCTTCCATGGTAGCTGGTCGTCATAAAGATGAAATCAAAGCATTATCAATGTGGTGTCCAGCACCGGATCTGATTTATAATTTGCGAGAACACAAAACCTTATGTGGTACGGATGTATCTGATATTGAACAAATCCAATGTGCGGATGCAGAAGGATTAAAGATGGGCTATGCCTTTTATCAAGATTGTTTCCAATTGGATCCATACAAAGATGCCGCACGATTTGATAAAAACGTCAATATTGTGCATGGAGATCAAGATATTACGGCGAGTTGTCAATGTTCCTACAAGTACAAAGAAATCTATCAAGATCGAGCCAACTTGTTGATCGTACCAGGAGCAGAACATCGATTTATGTCATTTGCCTATCGAAAAGCACGTATGGAAAGTGCTGAAAACTTTTTAAGAAAGGAATTGAAGTAGTATGGAGGAAAGAAAAAAACCATCAACAGCGTTTGCGTTGATTTCATTTTTTGCGATCGTATTAGTTTTGATCGTAATGATCAATATTGGTGTCAATACGACCATGTCCGTGTTTGCGGGTGTGATTGTTGCGGTTATCATCACAAAGATTTTAGGCATTCCTTGGAAAGAAGTGGAAAAATCCATTATTTCTACGGCAGCTGATTGTATGCCAACCTTCTTGATTGTTATCATGGTTGGTATGTTAGTCGGTATCTGGATGGCCGGCGGAACCGTTCCTAGCTTGATGTATTATGGTATGATGGTCATCTCGCCAAAAATCTTAGTACCATTGGCCTTTGTGTTGTGTGCTTTAACATCTGAATTTACCGGAACATCATTTGGTTCGGTTGCCACAATGGGTTTGGCCATGGTCGGCATTGCCTCGACAACCAGTATTCCGATTCCATTGGTTGTTGGTGCTATCGTTTCAGGGGCATGGTTAGGTGATAAAATGTCACCATTATCCGATACGACCAACTTAGCCAGTGGTGTATCGAAAGTCCCTTTGTATGATCATATCCATTCAATGCAGTTTACAACATTGCCTGCCGGTTTAGTCGCATTGATCTTGTTTACGATTGCGGGTCTACATTATAGTGGTGGAGCCATGGATATGGCCCAACAGAAATTGATCATGGAGACGTTGTCTAAAAACTTCAATATCAATTTATTGTTGATCTTACCAGCAATCTTAGTTATTTTGGTTTCTGTATTCAAATTACCATCCTTATTAGGTATGGGCTTGGCTGTATGTGTATCCGTTATTTTTGCGATGTTGTTCCAAGGTGTGAACTTTGTGGATTTGATGAACTTTGCCTTTAATGGATTCTCCATTAAAACTGGTGTAGCCATCGTCGATCCGATGTTGAATCGTGGTGGTGTGTTATCTATGGCCGAATTGTTGGTAACCTTTATGGTTGCTTCTGTTATGGGTGCTATCATTACTTCTACAGGTATCTTGGAAGTCTTAGCACAAAATGTCTTATTGAAGTTTATCAAGAATAAATCCATCTTGGTCTTGGTTACTTTGATTTATTGCTACATCGTCAATTTCTTGACAGCTGGTGGACAAACCGTATCTATCATTGTGACCGAACAAACGTTTGAATCCACGTTTGATGATATGAACATTAACCGAAAAGTACTATCACGTACGCTAGAGGATGCTGGTACCTTATCCGCACCAATCGTTCCTTGGGGTGTTGCGACTATCTATGTTATGGGTGTATTGGGATGTTCCAATGCGTATATTCCATATGCATGGTTCATCTTCATCGTTCCAATCTTCTCAATGGTCTGTGCCATTACCGGTATTGGTATGTGGGATAAAGAAGGAAAACCACTTCGTAGTAAATAATTTTTCAAAAAGAGGGTTGACAGTAAACCCTCTTTTGATTATTATAATAACAGTAATAGTTACTATTATTGAAAAGGAGAAAAGATGGCAACATTGAAGTATACCCGACAACGGGAAGCAATTTTAGAAAACATCAAACATCGTACAGACCATCCAACAGCGGATGATGTGTATCAGGATGTATCTAAGACCTTTCCTAATATTAGTTTGGGTACGGTCTATCGTAACTTATCGGTATTGACTGATTTGGGTGTTATTCGTCGATTATCGACAGGCATAGGCGCGGATCATTATGATGGAAATATGATTCCTCATAATCACTTCATCTGCCAAAAGTGTGGACGTGTATATGATATGGAAGACGATCTGGACGTAACAGAAATACAAAAACGAGCCAGTCGTCACTTCAAAGGTCAGATCACGGGGTGTTCCATTAACTTTTATGGCACGTGTGAGTCATGCTTAGAAAAATCCCAATCAAGAAATAGAAACTAAAGGAGGAAATTTTTATGGCAAAGTATAAATGTACAGTATGTGGACACATCTATGATGAAGAAGTAGAAGGTGTAAAATTTGCAGATCTTCCTGCAGATTGGAAATGTCCAACTTGTAAACAACCAAAAGACAAATTCGTATTGGTTGATGAATCCGCTGATCGTGAATGGGCAGCCGAACATGTTGTTGGTGTTGCGAAAGGTGTAGATCCAGAAATTATTGAAGGATTGCGTGCAAACTTTGAAGGTGAATGCTCTGAAGTTGGTATGTATTTAGCAATGAGTCGTGTAGCTATGCGTGAAGGATATCCTGAAATTGGTATGTATTATCGTCAAGCTGCATTTGAAGAAGCAGATCATGCCTCTCGTTTTGCAGAATTGTTAGGTGAAGTTGTAACCGATTCGACAAAGAAGAATTTGGAACTTCGTGTGGAAGCTGAATATGGTGCAACCGAAGGTAAATTCGAATTGGCTAAGAAAGCAAAACAACTTAATTTGGATGCTATTCATGATACTGTTCATGAAATGGCTCGTGACGAAGCTCGTCATGGTAAAGCATTCGAAGGCTTGTTGAAACGTTATTTCGGTGAATAAAATATATTTAAATCGAATCTAAATCAAATAGCTGAGCTATCATGAATAGCTCAGTTATTTTTTAATACATGTAAAATCACATAAAAGCAGAATTAGGAGCGTAAACTTATTTAAGAGAAAGATAACTTTAGTTGATCGTATTAAAGTGTATGAAGAGGGAAAGACAATGAAAATGAACAAAGGGAGCTAAAACCTATTCACAAGTTTTTTAGTTGTTGTGATGTTTTTTGGCATTTTGACTTCGAATTCAATTCCATTACAAGCTGAGTCATCAGAAGATCAAACAATAGAGACATCCAATCAAGATGTATCCTCTCATTTTCATGCTGTGATTACTACAAATAATGATACGTTTGAATCTGGTACAAACGCCATTGTCTCGGTTCGTTACACATTGGATCAAGCAAGTACATCATCAGGCGATTAAATTTTGGAATAGCAATGGATTTGCACAAAATGAAATTCATTTGATTGATCATTTAGATTCGTATGTTAAATATCTATGTGCGGAATCTAATGAGCATTTTTCGATTCAACAAGTTGCTTCAGATCTGTAAGCTATAAAGATTACAAATATAAAGAAAATCGATGGATATTTAACAACTTATGTACGATTTGGTGTGGATATGATAAATGTACCTGTTGGATATACAGTACAAGGATTATCCGGAACGGATAATGAATATACAGTAACTGTGACACCACAATTGGAATATGATGCATCCGGGAAAGAAACAGGACGAATTCTCGCAAATCCAACCTATCAGAAAAACGAAAGTAGATGGCATCACATTCAATAACCAAATGGCGACAACTTCAATTGCTATTTCCAAGAAATAGGATGACAATAACAACCAAGATGGCAAACGCGCCAAAGAGGTTACGGTACATCTGTTGGCCGATGGCAAAGATACGAACAAGGCCGTCAAGCTGAACAGTGAGAACAAGATGGATTGCTATTCGACTTCCATCAGCGAGGATGCGAATGATGGCTTTATCATCACAAATAAACATATAGTTGCTAGTGCATCTGTAAAAGAAAAACCAACCAAGCAAAAGAGTACACAGACGGGTGTAGAAATGGATATCCGTGTGTATTTCATGATGACAATTTTACCATTATTAGGTATCATCCTGTTAATGCGCAGGTATTACTAATTCTTACAATATCAATTCTAAAAAGGTATCGAACGAAATGTTTGATACCTTTTTTCATGTGTTATAAATAGACATATTTAAATAAATATAATTAAATGTTAAAAATTAAATTGATTTATTTAAAAAGTACAAAAAATTAATTATAACGATATATTTAAGATGAATAAATAAAATTTATTCTAGAAAGGAGAGAGATTTATGTGTATTCATAAGAAAGCAGTATGGAAATGGATGTGGATGAGTTGTTTTGCGTTCGTTTTTGTTTGTGCTTGTCATATATTTACTTTAACTATTTTTGCAGAAGAAGTCAGTCCAGAACCTGTACAAACTGAGACTGAAGTTGTCGACAATACGGCTGTTACAGATGAAAAGACTATGCCAACAGCGGGTGCGTTAGATACACCAATGAAAGATACACCCGTACAAAATGTTACGGAGTTGTATTTAAATGGACAAACTGTAAATGATACGAATGATGGAACAAGCATTGAAAAGGCTTTGAAGACATTCGAGAAAGCACGTGAAAAAGCAACGTCTATCCAAACAGTAAATACAATTTATGTGACGGATACGGTTGACATTAGCGGAGATGTTTCGTTGAAAGGAACGAATGCGATAATAAAACGTCATCCGAATTTTAATGGATACTTGTTTAATGTAAAGGGAACAGCTACTCTTTCAGGTATCACGGTTGATGGAAACAGTGAAAATTGTCCCAATACCGAAAAATCATTAATTAAAGTTTTGTATAATCAACAGTTGAATATTCAAGATGGCGCCATTCTCCAAAACAATAAGATCAAGCGTCCGAATGGACCTATTTACCGTGCAGAAGGTGGTGCTATCTATGCGGAATTAAGCACTATCAATATGATGGGTGGTATCATTCAGAACAATCAAGCTTGTTATGGTGGTGGCATCTTGTTGAATTTTGCAGTTTTAAATATGTCGGGTGCTACCATTCGCAATAATTCAGCAGTTGATGGTAAAATAGGCGGATTTGATGGAGATACTGTTGGTTGTGGCGGCGGCATTGGAGCCTATGTACAGGGCATGGTTGTCAGTGATCGTGATAAATCCCAAACGGTGATCAATTTAAGTGGTGGGTTGATTCAGGATAATAATTCGGAAGGCCCTGGTGGTGGTATCTCATTGGGGTATTTACAAGCAAGTAATGGTCAAAATATTTTAAATATGACTGGTGGTCGAATTGATGGGAATCGATCAGGCGGTTGTGGCGGTGGCATTTTTGTCCAAGCCGGATATAGTGAATCTTATGGCGGACCATCTTATTCCGTAGCAACGATTACTGGCGGCTATATCACAAATAACCAAATGCTCGGTACCAATCACAAAGATAATGTTTTGTTTGGCGGCGGCATCTATGTGAATGGATACTCCAAAATGAACAAAGCTTTTCATGATGGTGTCTTACAATTAAATAATGCGATCATTACAGATAATACAGCTACACTTGATGGTGGTGGCTATGCAGCTTGTCCTGTATCTATCACAAAAATATACTTGAAAAACGGTGTAGCATTGTATGGAAATCAAGCAAAAAATGCGAATGAAATTTATATTTTGGCTTCATCGACGATGGGGGCTCATTCAGGAAATCCAAAATTTTCCATTATGAACGCAATGTTAGGTGGACATCCATATTATTGGAAATATCAAGATGGCACTTTAGTACCACAAGATAAATTAGAAGGTAGTTTAATTGGTCTCTTTAGTGAATCCTTATCTTTGCATACAGATGAGCTGGCAGATGCGATGGCCTCTTCCTTAGCAAAGGTTTGGATAACAGGAAACACTTCCACTACTCGTGGTGGTATTGGTTCCAATGGATTGGTCACTATGGGAGATGTAGACACAACATCCATTGCAGTAGAGAAACAATGGGATGATCAAAATGAGCCAGAAAAAAGACCATCTTTAGTAGAGTTGGACTTATATCGAACCGATGATTTGAATGAAGAAATTTTTGTTGGTTATGGGTATATAAAAGCAGATGAAAATGGTCAATGGCATTATGTATTTACAAATTTACCAACACAAACAGCAACAGGATCAAATTATCACTATAGAGTCAAGGAAAAGTCATTGGAAGGCTATATGTATACAGTCGAGGGAAATGAAAAAGACGGCTATCTTTTGACAAACCATCTTTCTACACAAATTCATGTACAAAAGGTTTGGAATGGAAAAAAAGCCGATTTCGTGAAGGTGGAATTGTTGGCGAATGGACAAAGAACAAATGTATTTATCACATTACATGCAGAAAACCAATGGACAGGATCGTTTGTAGATCTAAAAAAATATGATGAAAATGGGCAAAGAATCCAATATACAATTTATGAAGAAATAAACAATGATGTATACGAAACTTCCATTAGTGGAAATATGGAAGAAGGATTCATTATCACAAATATCGAAAAGAAAAAAGAAATAGAAAGTCCAAAACAACAAGAAAACAAAAAAACAAATGTTCCTCAAACATCTAAACAAGTCTCAACCACTGTACAAACAAGTACCCGTATGGACATTACAGCCTATGAAAGCTTAATCGTGATGACTGGATTGGGTATCTACTTCCTAATGAAACAGAAGTATTCAAAACAGAAATGTAAATAAACAAATTCATAAACGATAGTGGCGAAAAACCACTATCGTTTTTTAGTTGCAAGAAAACTCATCTGGTAATACATATCGATCTTCACTGGTTGCTACACCACCCGACTTCACAACCGTGATATACAAGGTTTTTTTGCCATCTCGTAAAGTGATATAGGTATAGGTATTATGAGCCAATGGATTGGTAATATCATATTTTTGATCTTTATAATAGAGATACATATGACCATCTATTTTTTCCGTTGATACCATGTTTTCCTGATCTTCCATGATTTCTTCTGGAGTTAAAGCACGGGAATGACCTTGTGTATCAATGGCTACACCACCTCCACTTTGTATGGCTTTTCCATTTGGATCCTTGATTGAGTAGGTTCCATTATTCTCATCGATTGTCAACGTTGCATCCGTCAATTCTCCATGCATCCATATTTGAATCGTTCTTTGTATGCCGCCAATATTTGCTGCATAAATGGTCGAAGTTCCTATGATCAGGACCATGAATGCCCCCGCAAATGCCCATTTTTTTGACCACTTTGCTGTTTTTCTATTCTCTAACTGTACCATAAAATCAGGTGATGTATGTAACGATGAAAAAGCGCGTTTATACCATTCTTTATTCGTCATCATGCCAATCCTCCTTTAATTTATCTTTCAACATGCGTCTCGCGCGAAGCAAACGGTTTTTAACAGCACTGGGTGTAGCCCGTACCAATTGACTGATTTCATTGACGGAATAGTCTTCATAATAGTACAAATGAATCACAATTCGATATTTTGTTGGTAAGGATAAAACCGCCTTTATTAATCTTTGATCATCGGATATCTGAGGGGATGTACCCCACATAGAATCAGGTAAAGATACACGCTTTTGTGACCAGAACGATATTCTTATATTTTTGGCTTTATTGATTGCAGTTCGTAAAAGCCACGCTTTGATATGTTCTTCGTTTTCAAAATCACGTGTTGTCACTATATATTGATAAAATGTTTCTTGGACGATATCTTCTGCATCGGCTACATTTCGAGTAATACTAAAAGCCGTACGAAAGATGCAGTCTTTATAGGCTGGTACCAAATCATCAATTGGAATCTTCATTGTCTCTCCTCCATATTTAAAGGTCCTTTCACTATATATACAAATCAAGTTGTATTTGGTCTCAAAAAAACAGCCCTTTTTTGGGCTGTTAATCATTCTTGTTTTTTATATAGGCAAAGGTGAAATGTTCACCGGTGGTTTTACCATCACGGCGATAGGAAAAACAATGTGGATCTGGTTTCGTATCATAGGTCGAAGGATAAATGTGAGTGATTCCATATTTTTCTAACATTTTGATATTCATACCTTGATTATCAATATAAGCCTTATGATTAGGCATATATTGGATACACCCATCCATATCGATATGGTTTTCTTTCAATTGATCAACGACTTCCAAACCAACTTCTAAGGTCTCAAATTGAAGACTTGGACTAAAATATGCCCTGGTTGATTCTGGATGTAAAAGGTGTTCATCCAATAATTGATGAACGGTCTTATCGGTAATGGCTTGTACCGTTCCTTTCCAACCTGAATGAATTGCACAAATACAAGGTGTTGTTTCATCAATCAACAATAAACCAACACAATCAGCTGTAAAAACACCAATCAACGTTTGTGGTTCTGTCGTATAGACAGCATCCACACCCATGATCGAACTCTCTTTGGTATAGGCACCTCTTGACCAATCGGCCTGGGTGATGCGATAAGATTTGTTGGTGTGTTTTTGCCATGGCAAAGCCCAATGATCCAAGGAAATGGTTTCTTTTTCTAATTGTTTACGATTCTGTAGGATGGCTTCTGGATCGTTACATACATGTAAAGCCATATTGTTAGCTTCCGGACAGGTGATATCGCGCATGGTCGTGGCGGCATAGATACGATCATCATTTTGATAAATAATTTTATTCATATAAGTATTCTAACAAAATAAAGTTGAAATATGTATCGGAAAGTTGTAATGTTTAAAAATAAATCATTTAAAATGAAATGAGGTGATCCTATGCAAGATTATGAATTTTTATCTTGGCGAAAAATCAAGCAACTCATCAAAAAAATAGCGGATGCTTTTTTAAAGGAATATGATCTAAAAATGATCGATGTGATCTTAATGAATGGATTGTATATCCATCCCGAAGCAGATACCCTCAATGATTTGAGTGACGCATTGTGTGTCAATAAAGGACAAGCTTCCCGATCCATGGATTCTTTGGTAAAGCGTGGATATGTCATCAGCGAGATCGATATTGCGGATCGGCGATTGATTCATTTCGCATTGACAGAAAAAGGACAGCAATTAACCAAGAAATTGGATGATGTGCGTCAAAAAGAAATCAAAAAGATGTTTGAGGGAATTCCCGAAGATAACATAAAGATATTTATCGATGTTTTACATCAAATCAATCAAAATATCAAAAGACTCAGTAAAGAAGGGAAATAAATATGGTACGAATGTTTCGATTTATGAAGAAGAATGTGATCTGGATATTGATCATTTTTGGCTTATTGTTAGGGCAAGCCTATTGTGATCTATCGCTTCCTTCCTATACCTCTAAGATCGTAGATACCGGTCTTCAACAAAAAGGAGTAGAAGATGCGGTTGCCGATTCCTTTCGTGTGGAAACGATGCAAAATCTTTTGTATGTTTCTACCGAAAAAAATCAAAAAACGATTGAAGATGGCTATACCTATTCAAAGAAAAAAGACATGTATGTTGTCAAAGATTTGGATACCGAATCCCACGACCATTTGAATGATGTGTTATCCAAAGCCGAAATGATGCTTTATATTATGGAAAAACGAAATATTCCGGTTCAAATGATACCGCAAGTTCAAATGCCACAAGTACGCAAAGAAATCAACAAACGCTTAAAAGATTATCCGGACACGATGATCACTCAAGCTGCTATCTTATTTGTGCAACAAGAATACAAAGCCCAAGGCGTAGATCTCGATCAGAAACAAAACGACTATCTATGGAATACCGGAAAGAAAATGATTCTTATGGCTGTAGTGGCAATGATTTGTTCCATCTTGGTGGCTTTGATTGCCAGTCGAATTGCGGCTGAATTGGGAAAAGACCTACGTAATAAGACGTATGAAACGGTATTAACGTATTCTGCTAAAGAAATGAATCAATTCTCAACGGCCAGTTTGATCACACGAAGCACCAATGATATCCAACAAATCCAATTGGTTATGACTATGATCTTCCGTGTCGTTTTATATGCACCCATCTTAGCCATTGGTGGCATTATCAAAGTCCAACAGACAGGATCGTATTTAAGTTGGATATTGATCGTTGCGGTCGGTGTTCTATCCGTTGTGATGGTCATCTTATTTGGTGTGGTCATGCCAAAATTTAAGATCCTACAAAAATTGATTGACAGCGTGAACCTGATTTCACGAGAAATCCTAACAGGAATTCCTGTTATTCGTGCTTTCTCAGCAGAAAAGTTTGAAGAAAAACGCTTTGACAAAGCCAATCAAGATCTAACGAAAACCAATTTATTTGTCAATCGTGCCATGTCTTGTATGATGCCTTTGATGATGTTGATCATGAATGGAATCAGTGTATTGATCGTCTACTCGGGTGCCCATGGCATCGATGCCGGAAAACTGCAAGTCGGCGATATGATGGCCTTTATTCAATATGCGATGCAAATTATCATTGCCTTCTTGATGATCAGTACCATTGCAATCTTCTTGCCAAGAGCCAATGTTTCTGCCAATCGAATCAATGAAATTTTAGATACGAAATCATCGATTAAAGAACCCGAACATCCACAAACACCAGAAAAACAAGGCAAATTGGTTTTTGATCATGTGTCCTTTAGTTATGGCCATGCCAAAGAAAAAGTATTGGATGATATCAACTTTACGGCACATCAAGGAGACACCATTGCCTTGATTGGTAGTACCGGATCCGGAAAATCGACATTGGTCAACTTGATTCCACGTTTCTATGACGTAACTGAAGGATCTATATTAATGGATGATGTTGATATTCGCAATATCGATTTGAAGACTTTGCGGGATCGCATTGGTTTTGTACCGCAAAAATCCGTGTTATTTTCTGGTACAATCGCATCGAACTTACGTTTTGGAAAAAAAGATGCCTTGGAATCGGAATTATGGGATGCCATTGATATGGCACAAGCCGAAGATTTTGTGAGTGAAAAAGAGCATGGAATGGATTCCCATATTGCTCAAGGTGGTTCCAATGTTTCCGGTGGACAGAAACAACGATTGGCCATTGCCCGCGCGATTGTGAAACATCCTGAATTCTTAGTTTTTGATGATAGTTTTAGTGCCCTCGATTTTGCGACCGATGCACGATTGCGAAAAGCCTTAAAAGAAAAAGCTTCCGATGTTACAACGATCATCGTTGCCCAACGTATTAGCACGATCATGCATGCCGATCAAATCTTAGTATTGGATCATGGTAAAGTGGTCGGTCAAGGTACCCATGAACAATTGATGAAAACATGTGATGTTTATCAACAAATTGCCCAATCGCAATTATCACAGGAGGAATTAGCATATGAGTGATCGTCAACAAAGACGTGGTCGTGGTGGCCGTGTCGTTGAAAAACCAAAAGATTTTCGAAAATCCTTCAAAGAATTGGCATCCTATATGATGCGTTATAAATTTCGCTTGTTGATCATGGTAGCCTGTGCCATTTTAGGAACTATATTTACTATCGTTGGACCAAAAATCTTAGGACAAGCCACGACCGAGTTATTCAACGGTTTGGTTCGAAAAGTACAAGAAAAAGGCGGTATCAACTTTGATAAGATCACGATGATTTTGGCTCGTGTCATGATCTTATATGCAGTCAGTGCCTTATTCTCCTTTATTCAAGGTATTGTGATGGCTGGTATTGCCAATGATGTCGGCTACAACTTACGAAAAGACATTTCGACCAAGATCAATCGAATGCCCCTAAAATATTTTGAAAGTCGTCCCTATGGAGAAGTATTATCCCGCATCACCAATGATGTGGATACTCTCCAACAAGGAATCAACCAAAGTATTACGCAGTTGATCACCAGTGTCACCACAATCATTGGTGTCATCATCATGATGTTGTCGATCAATGGTTGGATGACATTGGCAGCTCTTTGCATCTTACCTATATCTATTGTGATCGTTGCTTTTGTGATGCATCATTCTCAACGCTATTTCCGTGACCAACAAAGATATCTAGGTGATGTCAATGGTCAAGTGGAAGAAGTGTTTGCCGGACAAAATGTGATCAAAGCCTACAATCAAGAAGAAGATGTCTTGCAAGTGTTTAAAGAAGCCAATGATTCTTTATATGAAAGTGCTTGGAAAAGTCAGTTCTTCTCTGGCATGATGATGCCTATGATGCAGTTTATCGGTAATGTTGGTTATGTCGTCATTGCGATATTAGGCGGTTTCTTAGTTATTCAAAATGCCATTGAAGTAGGAGATATCCAATCCTTCTTCCAATATATTCGTAACTTTACACAACCCATCCAACAGATTGCCCAAATCTTGAATATGTTGCAATCCAGTACCGCAGCCAGTGAGCGAGTATTTGAATTCTTACACGAAGAAGAAGAACCACAAACCGTGGAAAATCCAACCAATCCAACAAATTTGGATGGTCAAGTGACATTTGATCACGTACGCTTTGGTTATGATCCCAATCAAATTGTCATTCATGATTTTTCAGCGAACGTATTGAATGGTCAAAAAATAGCCATCGTGGGACCAACAGGTGCAGGTAAGACCACACTCGTAAAATTGTTGATGCGATTCTATGATGTCAATAGCGGAAGCATTTCCATCGATGGACACGACATTCGAACCTTTGATCGTAATGGCTTACGTTCTTTATTAGGTATGGTGCTTCAAGATACCTGGTTATTCCATGGTACGATCATGGAAAACATTCGATATGGACGTTTGGATGCAACGGATGAAGAAGTCATTGCCGCTGCCAAAGCTGCTCATGCCGATGAATTTATCATGCAACAGCCCGATGGCTACCAAACCGTATTGGATGAAGAGTCTAGCAATATTTCGCAAGGACAGAAACAATTGTTGACAATTGCTCGAGCTATCTTGGCCGATCATAAGATCTTGATCTTGGATGAGGCCACTTCTAGTGTGGATACACGTACCGAAGGCTTGATTCAAAAAGCCATGGATCATTTGATGGAAGGTCGAACCAGCTTTGTGATTGCGCATCGTTTATCGACGATCAAAGATGCCGATACAATTTTGGTCATCAATGATGGGGATATCGTGGAACAAGGCAATCATGAAGAATTATTGAAAAAAAATGGTTTTTATGCCAAATTGTACAATAGTCAGTTTGAACAAGTTGCTTAGAGAGTGGAATCTTTTGATTCGCTCTCTTTTTTAATTTTTTAGCACTTTTTAGTTGACGGTGCTAATTATTGTGATATACTGTTAGCAGACGTGGAATAAGAGTGCTAGAAAGGAGTCCCTTCATGGAGTTGACACAACGACAAAAAGTTATATTCAAAACCATTGTTGAAGAGTTTACTCGATGTGCAGAACCGATTGGTTCGAAGACGTTGATGGAATTATTAGATTTTCCCGTTTCTTCAGCTACGATTCGTAATGAAATGGCAAAATTGGAAAAACTCGGATTACTAGAAAAAACGCATACTTCGAGTGGTCGAATTCCTTCACAATTGGGATATCGATACTACGTCGAGCATTTAATGGTCACGGATTTGGATACGCCAACCAAAGCATCTTTACAACAAGTCTTTTCCGAACGTCAATTTTCTTTGGATGAAGTTGTTCAGAAAAGTTGTGATGTTTTAAGTGATATGACCAATCTTACAAGTATTGTATTGGGACCGGATAGTTCGCAACAAACCTTACAAAATGTGCAATTGATTCCCATCAATTCACGAAGTGCTGTTGCCATTATCGTAACGGATACCGGTCATATTGAAAATAAGATGTTTCAATTTGGAGAAGATGTTTCAGTCAATGACATGAAAACATGTTGTGATATCTTCAATGATCAATTGAAGGATACACCGATCAATCAGGTGGTATCCAAGATGCAAGAAATCAAGCCATTGATGAGTGCCAAAATTGCTCGAAGTGAAGTCTTGTTTGAAGCCTTTGTGACTGCGTTTATGAAATTTGCGACAGAGAAAGTTGCCGTATCTGGTCGAAGCAATATGTTGTATCAACCGGAATTTAGCGATATTTCAAAATTGAAGCAATTGATGAAAATTTTGGAAAACAGTGATTTGTTCCAGAAATGGACCGATCAAGAAGGAAATGTTGCCATTCATGTAGGTGAACGAAATGAAGTCTTACAAATTGGTGATGTTTCTGTGATATCAACCAAATTTCATGTGAAGAATGACGAAGAAGGGCAACTGATGGTCGTTGGACCGAACCGGATGCAATATTCGAAAGTAGTTGCACTAATGGATTATATGAGTGATGTAATTGAAGATGTGTTTACGGAAGGAGGCTCGTCCGATGGATCAGGAAACAAAGAAGACAAATGATGAAGAAGTCAAAACGGGAGATGTAAAATCACCGAAAGATACAAAAGAAAAAGTAGAAAAGAAGTCGGTCAAAGACAAAGTAAAAGAGAAGATCAACAAGGTCGATCCAAAAGATGAAAAAATCAAAGAATTGGAAGAACAACTGAAACAAGCCAAGAATGATCGTGCTCGCGCGTATGCGGATGCGGAAAATATGAAAAAGCGTCTGCAAAAAGAAGCCGACAATGCAAAGAAATATCGTTTTCAACAAGCTGGATTAGCTCTATTGCCAATTGTTGACAATATGGGAATGGCCATCAAAGTCGATTCTGAAAATGAAGAACTCACAAACTATGTGAAAGGCTTTGAAATGATCTACCAACAATTACAGCGTGTGTTGGAAGACGAAGGCGTAAAAGAAATTGAAGCAGAAGGAAAACCATTTGATCACAATACAATGCAGGCTTTGATGCAAGAAAAGAAAGAAGATACAGAGCCAGGAATTGTTCTTGAAGTGATGCAAAAGGGTTATATGTTGAAAGATCGCATTTTGCGACCTGCACTTGTGAAAGTAAGCGAATAAAGGAGGAATTGATTATGTCTAAAATTATTGGTATTGATTTAGGTACAACAAATAGCTGCGTTGCCGTAATGGAAGGTAAAGATCCAAAAGTAATTCCAAACCCTGAAGGAAATCGTACAACACCAAGTGTTGTTGCTTTCAAAGATGGCGAAAAAATTATCGGTGATGCCGCAAAGCGTCAAGCTGTCACAAATAAAAATACAATTTCATCCATCAAACGTTTGATGGGTACCAGTCAGAAAGTAGAAGCAGAAGGTAAGCAATATACACCAGAAGAAATTTCCGCGATGATTCTTCAATATTTGAAAGGATATGCCGAAGATTATTTAGGTGAAAAAGTAACCGAAGCCGTTATTACAGTTCCAGCTTACTTCAACGATTCCCAACGTCAAGCAACCAAAGATGCTGGTAAAATTGCTGGTTTGGATGTAAAACGTATCATCAACGAACCAACGGCTGCTGCCTTGGCTTATGGTATCGATAAAACCGATAAAGAACAAAAAATATTGATCTATGACTTAGGTGGAGGTACATTTGATGTTTCCATCTTGGATTTAGCCGATGGTACATTCGAAGTATTGTCAACCAATGGTGATACCCACCTAGGTGGTGATGATTTCGATAACGTTTTGGTTGATTGGATGGCTGATGATTTCAAGAAACAAAATGGTATTGATTTGAAGAAAGATCCAATGGCTTTGCAACGTTTAAAAGAAGCCGCTGAAAAAGCCAAGAAAGATTTGTCAGGCGTTATGCAGACACAGATTTCTTTGCCATTTATCTCTGCTGGTCCTGCTGGTCCATTGCATTTGGATATGACATTGACTCGTGCGCATTTTGATGAAATGACTAAATTCTTAGTTGATCGTACAATGCAACCAATCCGTAATGCTTTGAGTGATGCCAATATGTCACCAAGTGATTTGGATCAAGTATTGTTGGTTGGTGGATCGACTCGTATCCCAGCTGTACAAGAAGCTGTTGCTCGTGAATTAGGTAAACAACCAAACCACAGTGTTAACCCCGATGAAGCTGTTGCAATTGGTGCTTCTATCCAAGGTGGTGTCTTAAGTGGAGACGTTAAAGATGTTTTATTGTTGGATGTTACACCATTGTCATTAGGTATCGAAACCATGGGTGGTGTCATGACTGTATTGATTCCACGTAACACAACGATTCCTACAAGTAAGTCACAAATCTTCTCAACGGCTACCGATAACCAACCTGCCGTTGATATCCGTGTCTTACAAGGTGAGAGACCAATGGCTAACGACAACAAAGAATTAGGTAAGTTCCAGTTAACAGGTATTGCGCCTGCTCGTCGTGGTGTTCCTCAAATTGAAGTTACGTTCGATATTGACTCCAACGGTATCGTTAATGTTAGTGCGAAAGATAAAGCAACGGGTAAGGAACAAAATATTACAATCCAGAACTCTTCTCGTTTGAGCGATGAAGAAATCGATCGTATGGTTCGTGAAGCCGAAGATAACAAGGAAGCCGATGAAAAACGTAAAGAAGAAATTGATTTACGTAACCGTGCCGAAGGTTTGATTGCTCAAATCGATGCGACTTTGGAAGACAACAAAGACAAGATCGATACAAAACAAGCTGATGAAGTCAAGAAAATGCGTGATGACTTGCAAAAATCATTGGATGAGAATAACATGGACGATGTCCGTACAAAATTGGATGCATTGGAAAAAGCAGCGCAAGCAGCAAGTGCTTCTATGTACCAACAAGCCGGTCAGCAACAATCCAATAATGATGCAAATCACAACAACAGCAATAACGATGATGTTGTTGATGGCGAATACACGGAAAAGAACTAGTTTTTCAAGAGTTCCACATTTGTGGAACTCTATGCGTCTAGAAAGAAAGGGATGATGTCTCATGGCAGATGAAAAAAGAGACTATTATGAAGTGCTCGGCGTTTCGAGAGATGCAACACCGGATCAAATAAAAAAGGCCTATCGAAAATTGGCTATGAAATATCATCCGGATGTGAATAAAGCGCCTGATGCGGAAGAAAAATTCAAGGAAATCAATGAAGCCTATGAAGTCTTAAGTGATGAAAAGAAGCGTGCGCAATATGATCAATTTGGTCATGCTGGTGTGGATGGTCAATTTGGTCAAGGAGGATTCTCTGGCGGTTATGCTGATTTTGGCGATCTAAATGATATTTTTGGCTCCTTCTTTGGTAGTGGATTTGGCGGATTTGGTCAATCATCACGTCGTCAAGCCAATACACCACGTCAAGGAAATGATCGTGTCATGCAGATGAGCATTGATTTTATGGATGCTGTCTTTGGCAAGACCGAAACCATTTCGCTCGAAGTGGATGAGCCTTGTAGTCATTGTCATGGAACAGGTGCCGAAAATCCTTCGGATGTACAAACATGTCCTCATTGTCATGGTACTGGATATGTCATGACCCAACAAAGAAGTATGTTTGGTGTGATCCAGCAACAAACGGTTTGTCCAGAATGTCATGGAACGGGTAAGAAAGTGACACATGCTTGCCATCAATGCCATGGTAAGGGCTATGAACATAAACGTCAAAAATTGGATATCAAGATTCCACAAGGTATTCAATCCGGTCAACAAATTCGTATTGCCGGTAAAGGAGAACGTGGCGTAAATGGTGGTCCAAATGGTGATTTATACATTGAGATCCATGTGAAACCACATTCGACATTTAAACGTCAAGGCGATGATATTTATATCACCGTACCTGTGAGTGCGATTGATGTAACCATTGGTACCAAGATCCAAGTACCAACTGTTTATGGAGATGTTGAATTAAAGATTCCAGAAGGCACCCAACCAAATACAAAATTCCGTTTAAAAGGAAAAGGTGTAAAATCTCGTCGTGGCAGTACGGGCGATGAATATGTCGAAGTCAAAGTGGAAATTCCTAAGCGTGTTTCAAAAAGAGATCGCGAATTGTATGAAAAGATTCGTGATGGACAGTCGGAATCTCCGTTTGAACGTTTTAAACGTGCTTTTAAGTAAGAACAGTGTTCAAACTGTTCTTTTTTTAAATTCGTTGTAGAATAGTACTAAGCCACAAAAAGGAGTCAAAATTATGCCAATTAATATTCCAAATGAATTACCCGCAAAGGAAATATTGGAAAGTGAAAAGATATTTGCGATTGATGATGAAAATGCCCGTCGTCAACGAATTCGTCCTTTGCGTGTAGTGATTTTAAATTTAATGCCTAAAAAAATTGAAACGGAAACCCAAATTTTGCGACTCTTAAGTAAGTCGCCTTTACAGTTGGATATTGATTTGATGAAAGTTTCCAGTCACGAATCCAAAAACACGAGTAAAGATCATTTGGTGAAATTTTATGAAAACTGGGATCAACTAAAAGAAAATTTTTATGATTGTATGATCATTACAGGAGCTCCCGTTGAGGAAATGCCTTTTGAAGAAGTGGATTATTGGGAAGAATTGACCCATATCTTTGATTGGACCAAGACCCATGTGCTTTCCACTATGCATATTTGTTGGGGTGCCCAAGCAGGATTGTATTATCATTACGGTATTCATAAATACCAATTAAAAGAAAAGCTATTTGGGATCTTTCCACATGAATTGTGTGATGAATATGATTTCTTGACCAATGGGTTTGATGAGATCCATAATGTTCCGCATTCACGTCATACGAAAATTGATGAGAACGAACTAGCTAAAGAAGATCGTTTGGTTGTATTATCTCGATCCAAAAAAGCAGGTTCCACGATCATTGTGACAAAAGGATATCGTCAAGTCTTTGTGATGGGTCATTTTGAATATGGTGTAGAAACCCTAGCCCAAGAATATTTCCGGGATGTCAATGCCGGAAAACCAATTCATGTTCCTGAAAATTATTTTCCGAACGATGATCCGCATCAAAGACCCATCTTAACATGGCGATCGCATGCGAACTTGTTGTATCGAAATTGGTTGAATTATGTCTATCAAACAACGCCATATCACATTGAAAAGATCAAAAAAGTGCCTTTGTATCAAGGATTCAGAGAAGATCATGGCTATGCACAAGCATTCCGAAAGGAAGATGACGAATGAAAACAGGATTAGTTCTGGAAGGCGGTGCCATGCGTGGCATGTTTACAGCCGGGGTGTTGGATGTCTGGATGGAAAATGGCATTATCTTCGATGGTGCCATTGCTGTTTCAGCTGGGGCAACGTTTGGCTGTAATCTCAAATCTCATCAACCATATCGAGTTTTGCGATACAATAAAAAATACTGTCAAGATTGGCGGTATTGCAGTTTTCGTTCCTTATTTTTGACAGGAGATCTATATGGTGCTGAATTTGATTATGATCGATTGCCTAAAAAATTAGATGTATTTGATACAACGACGTTTAAACAAGATCCGATGGACTTTTATGTGGTCGCAACCGACGCAAAGACAGGAGATCCGTTATATCATCTTTGTGTCGATGGCAAGGACAATGATTTGACTTGGATTCGTGGTTCGGCCTCTATTCCTGTATTTGCTCGTCCTGTTCATGTGGATGGCTATACAATTTATGATGGTGGCGTGGCCGATCCGATTCCCTATAAGAAGATGTTTTCTTTGGGATATAAGAAACAAGTAGTTTTGTTGACACAACCGGCTTCTTATCGTAAACAACCGCAAAAGAATATGAATGCATTGCGTGTCTTATTGAAACGATATCCTGAAGTGATTAAAGATTTAGAGCATCGGCATACATCGTATAATGCGACATTGGATGCAATCCAGGTGTTAGAGGAACAAAAAAAGCTCTTTGTGATTCGTCCAAAAGAGCCATTGAATATCGGATCCATTTGTCACGATCCCAATGAATTGGATCGAGTCTATAAAATGGGTCGATTAGAAGCAGTAAAACAATTAAAAGCATTGAAAGCCTTTTTAGAAGAAGAGTAGTTTACTTTTCTTCTTTTTTCTTGAGAAAATACATGGTAAGGGTAGCACGAGATATGATGGTTTCATCTTCATTGAATAAGAAAACTTCATAGTTACCAATCGTATGTCCTCGGGATATTTCGGTCGCTATAGCAGTGATTTTTTTGCCAGTAGCCGGCTTGATGAAATTGATTGATGCATTGAGGGTCACACTTTCTCTTCCGGTTGCGAAACTAGCAGTACCGGCAGCGGTATCAGCTAATGAGAAAAGAATGCCGCCATGAACGATGTGAAAGACATTCAACATGGATTCATCAATGGTCATTTCAACACGGGCATGCCCTTCCCAAGCTTCAGTAATCGTCATATTATGACGTTGCAGAAAAGCCGTGGAATGATTCATGCGGTCAATGAGTTTCAGATTATTTTCGGGTTTCATGTTTCTAGTTTACCACAGTATGTTATAATACGACTATTGATTCAGGGAGGATATGAAATATGTCAGGTAATTGGACAAGTTGGTTGATCATGCTGATCTTGGTCGCGTATATGATTTATTCCGTTTTTCATACGGTGCAAGTCTATTCGAGACATCGAAAAGCATTAACAGAATGGAAAAAAACAAATGCGGATGCAGAATTGTTTGATGATAGTAAAGTTTGGGTCATTTCCAGTGGTATCATGGCTATTGTTGGTATTGTGATCGCATTAAATATTCAAACGATGAATGTGAATAAAGCTTCAGTTGGTTTGTATCGTATTGCGTATATCATGATTGCTGTCATTTTTATTAGTATGGTCTTTTCTTCATTGGCTAGTAAACGGATGTGGTTTGTGAGTGATGGTTTTTTCTTTGGTGATCGTTTCTTTAAATTTAAGGATATTGAAAAAAGAGAACCCATTGGTGGAATTGGATCTCATACGTTACATCTAGTCTTTAAAGATAAGTATGCGATTCAAATCAATAAAAAGATGGATGATAAAATCACTCAAAAAACAAAGATGTGGAAGGCAAGTAAAAAGAATCGTAAGTAATCACAAAATTTCACACATTTTTGGCATAAATAAGCCATGATTATTATGTATTCTTTTATCAGAGCTAAGGAAAAGCTCACTTCATAATCAAATTCCCTTTCTTAAAACTTTCTTGAAAGCGCCTTGGGTTAAAATACGATACCTAAGGCGTTTTCATTTGCCTAAAAGGCTATCAATTTGTATCAAAGCCCCACAAAAGCCCCACAAAAGCCCCACAAATTAGATGGAGTTAACCGCATTCAGAAGCGTAGAAACATCAAGATGTGTATATACCTTTTCTGTCACGTCCATCTTGGCGCTATGCCCGAGTATCTTCTTGATCACCACGGGCTTGACGTCTGCTTCCGTAAGCATACTTGCACAGGTATGCCGTGTATCATGCGGTGTATGATGCATGCGCAATGACTTGAGTACCGGATCCCAATGGTACTTTCGGAAAGTGGTATATGTATATGGCCGTATGCCGTCACGACTGATAAGCGTATCGGCACCAACAGCCATCCAATCCTTGTAGAAAGGTAAGACCTTATCGGCAATCGGAACCGTACGGATACCACTATCGGTCTTGGATCGGACCACATCAAAGTACTGCTCATCAAGGTGCACATCCTCGCGCCTCAGGCTTAGAAGCTCATCGATGCGCACACCGGAGTAGATCAAGGCCAGTATGATACGCACGGTGCTGTCATCCGTATGCTTCCACAGACGCTTGATCTCAGTGGCCGTGAAGCGATTATGTTCGTTGCGATTGGGGTTCTTGTTGCGGTACCTGGACAGGTCGATATAAGACGAAAGGTCACGGTCCGTGATGCCCTGGCCGATCGCGTATTTATACAAGGCATTCATCATGGACTTGAAGCGCTTCAAGGTCGGTGCATTCTTGCCGGATGTATCTATGGATCGGATGATATCCTGAACTGTCAAATCTTTGAACTTCATACCATAGACAGGCTCCAAGATCTGAAAGGCCGCACGGTAGCCTTTTTGCGTCGATTCCGAGACGATCGGGAAGTGGTCGGCCGACCATGCATCATATACTTCCTTGACCGTCATGACCCTCTTTTCATAGCCATACGGCGAACTGTGATATGCCTGGAGAAGTTCAAAAGCCTCGGTCCAGGTCTCTGCATATCCAACTGTCTTAAACTTTTTTCTAACTTTCTGATCATCCATATCAAGCTCTTTGGACACTAGTACCCTAGCCCTATATGGTTTTCTTCTCGTACCAGGCAGCTTGTCGATTCGTCCAAACCCGTTTGGTAACCTTCTTAATTTCTTTGTCATTTGTACTCATTCCTCTCTTTGTGTTAAAATGAGCACATAAAAAGATTAATGATTGTCAGTCATTCTTTTTATGCGCAAGCCCTCTATGACGAGTACCAGTCGCCAGTGGGGGCGCTTTTTTTTATTGTAAGCTTATAAAAATAGGTCTATCCTGTTTGCACAAGATAGACCCTCAGTGACGCCCGGATATCCGTCGTCAAGATAAAATATCAGTGACTCCCATACGTTGCGTATGTAGCCAAGATTCATTCATATCTTATATCAGCCGTTTTCTTGTGTCAAATCAATTGATGTGTACGATTTTATTATTTCTCGATCGATTCGATTCATTATTTCCTTGGAGACCCTTCAGTGAGGGCCCTTTTTTATGTGGCATTAAAACATATTAATGTTATTATTGTACGGTTTGCAGTTTGCCATCTTCTGTCACATAATAGGTAGTACATCCATCTGTTTTAGCAACACCATAAGATCCGTTTGACTGGGATAAACCTACATTTTTTTGAATGATTCCGTTAGCTGAATATACGCCATAACCAGAATTGTCTGTATAAAGAATAATATTATATTTATATTCACTGTGTGGTTTAACATAATTTAAATACCAGTCTAATAAATTGTCATCCGTGCACTGTGATGATGCTACATGAATGATTGAATATTCTCCCAATTCTGATCCAGAACCACTGTTTATCGATTCTACTGTTGCATTATCGTAAATGTGTTTTTGTGATTCTGATGGTGTGTTTGAATATTCATTTTTTGACGTAACAGAATCACAGAAAGAAGCATAATCGGAAGAACTACGATAATCTTGATCCATATTGAATTTGCTTGGAGAAAAATCATTTTCGCAGACCTTTTGTTCACCGTTAAAAATAACTTTATAATTAACATGATTAAAAATGTAAATTCCTTGGTCTTTATCACCGTCACAATTTCTAGAAACATCTTCAGCCTGTGAAATTACCTGGTTTGGATCATCGGCGCCAAATTCCTTAATGAATAGTTTAGAAATATTCTTTATATAGTCCTCATTTTTTCCATTATCTTTATCAATGATATCCAAAGAAAAAACTCTATTTTTATTCTCTTTGTCTATGTATGCATAAATATATACTTTCTCTTTTAGCTTTACTCTTTTTGATCCTTTCCCACTTTTTTTGAATACATATTTCTTTTTATTGAAATACTCAGAGTCGCTTTTATTTATCCATCTTTGTAAATCATCAATCTTAAAATTAAATGTTTCATAATTATTTGCAACAGATAAGCTATTTTTCGCAGAAACACGATAAGAATTAAAAGGGGCAAAGAAGAGTAATAGACAGAATAAGCTCGCTAATATTTTTTTCATTTTTCTCTCCTTATTAATAGTTCAAGATTGTTTCTTATAGATATTTTTGTAAGGATTTCAACAATTCATCTTCTAGATCATAAATATTGTCAAGAGAATTTATATCATGACGGACTGACTTCTTATTTTCATCAGAAATTTCGATGTACTTTTTTCTAGAATCTAAATGAATCCTGCAGATCCATTTCCTGGTGTTGTTATCAAAAAGAACACCAAAATAGCTTTCAGTATCTTTATATGTGATACGACTGCCTGATACATTCTTTCTAAGAATGGCCTTTACGATTGCAAAAGCATTAAGTTCATCATAAGTTGTAACAATCTTACTTTTTACTGGTTCTGCTTCATCTTCATCTGCTGTTTTATTGTCTGATGTATCTGCCTCTGTTTCAGAATTGGCATTGGCAAGTGTCTCTTTAAATTTGTTGGACATTTGGTCATTGATATACTGATTGATAGCTCTTTTTGTCAATGGTCGGAATTTTTCAATTACGCGCTGATTCTTTAATCCGTCATACACTCCGTCATTCAATATCAGTCTTATAAAATCGTCAGATGGATTTTCCACTACATTCTTGAATGCTGTCTTTAACAGACCTAGATATTTTAGATCTGAAGCTGTTCCAAGGATACTGCTGATATTCAAATTATCACTTATAAAGTTTTTTAAATAGCTGATGGACTGATCACTAAGTTCTTCCATATTAAGGGTATAGAAAGGTTTGGAGTCCATCACATTAGGCTGATCCAGATCGCTGTAAAATCTATATTCGATTCCATTGGTCAAAATAGCAAATCTTGATTTTGTCGTACCGAAATATCTGAACAGTTGAGAATCGTGGTTGTCCAGTTTTTCATTGCATGATTTTGCCTCGATCAATATGATTGGCTGTCCTTCTCTTAAAATTGCATAGTCTACTTTCTCGCGTTTCTTGATGCCGACATCAGCTGTAAATTCAGGCACAAATTCAAGCGGATTGAATACGT
The DNA here is from genome assembly GCF_003725415.1 of Absicoccus porci. Taxonomy (GTDB): domain Bacteria; phylum Bacillota_I; class Bacilli_A; order Erysipelotrichales; family Erysipelotrichaceae; genus Absicoccus; species Absicoccus porci. Next base: position 599,215 of record NZ_RJQC01000002.1, read on the forward strand.
CATATCCTAATATTTGAAAAAACGGTAGTATGAACGATTGCTTGGTCGCTTCCTCTGTTTGGATACTGTCCTTTAACGATTTGATTCTTTCACTTAACTGATACATTTGTTCTTGTAATTCCATAGTTAAAACCTCCATCTTATGGCATATGATTTAAATCAAATTGATTTTTCATAGTTTTTATAATATTCTCGACTTCTTTTTCACATTTTTCAAAATCGTCTTTTTCGCAATATAAATGATCATGCATGATGTGTATCATTTCATGGATAAAAGTGTTTTTCATAGTTGAATCGCAAAATCTGGGATTAATTGCTATTATGAATCCATCGTCATACTTCATACACATTCCTCTAATCTTAGTAGTAAATGGATAATATTGGATTTGTATATTATTCTGTGCACAAAAATCTTCTAATGTCATAAAATCACCCAGAAGGATTTTATGATTTAAAATGACATTATTTATGTCTAATCATCAAGTCCTCTTTGCTTTCTAATTGTTTGCACAAACATTAGAACTGACTCAACGTCTTTTGGATCTAAATCTTTCGTTTTGTTGAATAGAATAACCATATCGTCACGGTTAACAATTTGATTGTATATATCTAATAGTTCAGGCTTATCTGCAAGATATTCACGGTTTGCAGCATCATCACCCCATTGGGATTTTTTATTTAAGGATTCCCTTGCCTTGGATATAACATTTAAATAATTAAGACCAATTTGATCACAAATAATTTTTAAAGTATCTACTTCTATTCGAGATGTTCCATCTTCATATCTCTTTAGAGTTGATTTAGTTTTTATGCCACCAATCAAATCTGAAAGAGTATCTAAACTGATGCCTTTTGACTTTCTTGCAGCTTTGAGTTGTTTACCTATAGATGCATATAATTCCATATCAATTATGTTTTTATCTGGCATATTATCACATCCTTATAATTATATATTTAATTTCTTTATAATTAAATTGTACCAAAAAAACGGTATATTTCAACAATAATTTGTTGCATATATTCGGAACGTGATGTATAGTATAGATGTGCCATAAATACGGAACAGAAAAAGAAGGGAGAGGATTTAATTGGATAAATACACCCCAGAGCAAGCCAGAAGATTAAAAGGTATTTCGCAAGCAAAAATGGCAAAACTTATGGGTATTTCAGAAAATACCTATATTAATAAAGAAAAAGGTGATACTAAATTTTATATTGATGAAGCATGTAAATTTAGTGATTTAGTCGAAATACCTTTAGAAGACATTATTTTTTTTAAAAGAGATGTGCCATAAATATGGAACACTGTAAATAGAAAGGAAATTACTATGGACTACAGAATGATGGAATATGTGACTGATCTAGCAGTCGAACGTGAGGAAAGTGCAAAGCGTGTACGAAGTAAATTGAAGCATGCCAAGAAGAAACATCGAGCAATTCGTTTCTTGGCGGAATTGACCTATACAGGTGCCATTGCAGCAGTACTGATGTACTTGATGCTTGCAGTCACTGCATGGGTAATTGGATAGAAAGGTGGTGAAACCATGTATGAAGAAGATAAACAGTTGATCTGTACTCTGCTGTTACCGGTATTACGACGCACAAGAAATCTTCACGATCTGGAAGAGCTCGAATACAAGCGTAAAGGTGACGATGAAATTGTCATTGCTACGTTCAACAACGGCTATCAAAAGCATGTCAATGTCAGTTTAGATTCCGGAACAGCAATGATCGTCGATGTGATCAATCACATCGTTTAGAAAGGAGGAATGAGCTATGAGAATAACGGTGATGGAGGCGTCAGATCTGCTTGATGTAAGCCCGGATTTTCTTCGGATAGCCCTGCAGCAGGAAAAGCTGCCTATCGGTATTGCCATCAAGATCCGAGGAAGTACTAGATTTAAGTACTTCATTAATCCGGCGGATCTAGCCAAGTACATGCATATCAGCTTAAAAGAGCTTGAAAAAAGAAAAGAGCGACTACACAGATTTGACGGACGTAGCGCTCAGTTGGATATGTAATTATCCAGCAACAGTATAACACAAATTCATGAGCATGACGGACTGGGTAGGCAAATTCTACAGTTTTTGATTGCATGATTGAAATCTTAGTGTGACACCTCCTTTCTATATTTTTTTCATTTGCTCACACTTGCATCGTTGATGGTTATTCATATCGTCTGCCTGGCCCGTCATGCTCATGGATGTAGAGGAGAAAGAAAACCAAAAAATCATGAATTTATTTGAATCGGATGATTATACGACCATCGTCATGGACAGCCATGAACAATGGCTGAAAGAGCGCGGCAAAGGCATTGGCGGAAGCGATGCGGCGGCCGTCATCGGCATGAGCCCATGGAAATCACTGCAAGAGCTGTGGCGTGAAAAGAAGTACGGTGCAGAGGAAATAAGCAATTATGCCATAAAGTACGGCACCGAAGCCGAAGCGCCATTACGGAAACTTTTCACATTAAAACATCCGGAACTTGACGTCCAGCATATGGACGATGTAACGCTCGAATCCAATGAAAACAGATTTATGCGTTACAGTCCGGACGGGCTATTGTATGACAAGGATACAGGCAGAAAAGGCATCCTGGAGATCAAAACGTCAATGATAAACAGTTCGATGGCCTATCAGAACTGGAAAGATGACAAGGTGCCTGACCAATACTATATCCAGACCCTGCACGGTCTTTTGGTTACTAAGTTCGACTTTGTCATATACACTGCCGAGCTTCGATTCGTCGATGGATCGTCCAAGATCATCGAACGCTCTTATCAGACAAAGGATGTACAAGATGATCTTGAGATATTGAAGAATAAGGAAATTGAAGTTTGGAATGAATATTTCTTAGCGGACAAAGAACCGCCATTCCAGTTTGATCTATAGGAGGAGGAAAAGATATGGAATTTACATTAGTGCCATCCATTGGAGAAGATGGGCATATCAAAACAAATGCAAGTGAATTGTTGAAAGAGATCGAAAAGCCATTGCAGAAGTACAACTACGTCGTTACTGAAGAGACGTACTCACAGGCAAAGACTGACAGAGCAAGTTTGAACAAGATCGCTACACGTATCTCCGATGAAAGAAAACGGATCGAGAATGATGTATTCAAGAACTGGATCCAGGACAAGAAGGATATTATGGAGGTCGAGAAAAAGATAAAGGCAAGCTCGGCCAAATTAGGTGAAGGCATCACCGCTATCGATGATAAAGAGAAACAGGAAAAAGAACAAAGGATCATCGATAAGTGGAATGAAGAAGTCGGTGAACTTTACAATATCCAGGCCCTATGGAACAAGAAATGGCTCAACAAATCCTATTCCTTTGCTGATATCGAAAAAGACATTGCCAAGGCCAAAGAGAAAATCGATAAAGATATCCTTATCCTGAAGACGTTCATCCCGGATGACCGGGCCGAACAGAAGATGATTTTCAATGTCTATCGAAAAAGCCTGGATGTGACCCTGGCAAAGGTAGAAGCGGACCGTATCAGGGACGCACATGAACAGGAAAGACTAGAAGCCGAAAAAAAGAAAGAGGCCGAACAGGCACATCTTAACTTCACGAACGGAACAGTTGAGACAAGTGAAGGAGCTGAACCGGTCCAACAGGATGAAAAGCCATCACAAGAAGAAGTGCAACCGATGGAAACTGAACCAATCTATTTTGCTCAGTTCACGGTCGAAGGAACAAGAGACCAGTTGGAAGCCTTGACCAAGACATTGGTTCAGGCACAAAAAGAGATCGGCATGAAAATGAAGGTCGATAAGAAAGGACAAGCATAAATGAACAACAGCCTAACAAAAAGAAACAAGAAACAAGCACCGAGCTTTCAGAGCTTCATGAAATCACCGGTCGTGGTGAGGAACATCACCGAGACATTAGGCTCGGAAACAAAAAGCAAAAAATTTATCGCAAGCTTAATTTCGTCGGTTTCGACGAATCCGGCATTGAGCGAATGTGATCAGGCATCCATCGTGAGCGCCGCATTGCTGGGAGAGGCGTTAAACCTGTCACCAAGTCCACAGCTTGGCCATTATTACATGGTTCCGTTCAACGACAAGAAGAACAGTGCAAAAAAAGCGACCTTCCAGCTTGGATATAAAGGTTATATCCAGTTGGCTATCCGATCCGGACAGTATAAACGGATCAATGTGGTCGCTGTCAAGGAAGGCGAATTGATTGGCTATAATCCATTTGATGAACAGATCGATGTAGAACCTATCATGGATGAAACCATTCGTGAGAACACGCCTACGGTCGGTTATTACGCCATGTTTGAACTGGTCAATGGATTCAGGAAGGCTATCTACTGGTCCAAGGAAAAGATGCTCTATCATGCCGACAGATACAGTCAGGCATTCCATAAAGATGAAGGAACGGTAAATACACGAAATGGAACGGTGAAAAGGGTGTCTTTTGAAGACTTTGAATCCGGCAATTACGACCCAAGAACGGAATGGCTGTATTCAAGCTTCTGGTACAAGGATTTTGACGGCATGGCATACAAGACCATGCTCAGACAGCTCATCTCCAAATGGGGCATCATGAGCATCGATATGCAACAGGCATTCACCAATGATATGAGCTATAAGGACGGATTCGACGCACAGCCGGTATATGTAGACAATGACACGGAAAACAGCGCCATCGAAGACGTACCGACCAATGCGACCAACAGTGAAGAACACAAAGAAGCGGACACTATCGATATCGATGCCGAAGAAGGGTTCAGCCTCGTATGATACTGGCCATCGACCCGGGGAACAAGGAAAGCGCCTTTGTCGTCGTTGAGAATGATCTAGATAAGGTACTTAAAAAAGGGAAGGTATCCAATGATGAACTGATGGATATCATCCGTAACCTTCCAAGACACGATATAGATCATATCGCGATCGAGATGATAGCCAGTTACGGCATGGCGGTCGGTGCAACGGTCTTTGATACATGTGTATGGATAGGACAGTTCAAATTGATGTGTCAGACGATATTTGACAAGGACCCGACACTTATATACCGCAAGGATGAAAAAATGTGTCTATGCCACTCTATGAGGGCAAAAGATAGCAATATCCGACAGGCATTGATCGATAGATTCGGTGGCGTCGGTACAAAGAAGGATCCAGGCTATTTTTATGGATTCAAGAAAGACATATGGTCGGCTATGGCGGTTGCCGTAGCTTTCCATGATCTGTATTTGGCAAAAGACCAGTTTGGTCTGATATAGCCAAAACAATTATTATTTTTTAATTTTTTTATTATTTATTTTATTTTTATATTTTTTAATTTTTTCATATTTTTATATTTTTAAAATTTTTAGTGAGGTAGCGAATGGCAAGAAAGGGATATATAAAGATGTATCGTCAGATCATCGATAGTGATGTATGGTGCGATGCTTATAAATTCAAATTATGGTCCTATTGCCTTATGAAAGCGTGTCATAGACCTCAAAAGGCCCTTGTCGGGAATCAGATCCTGCAGTTGAAAAAGGGCGAATTTATCACCGGAAGAAATGATATCGAACGTGAGTTTAACAGAGGCTGTAAAGAAGAAGACTTTGTAACGGGAAGAACACTGATCCGCTGGCTGAAGATTTTCGAAGAGATGGAGATGCTGTCCATCCGGTCAACGAACCGATACAGCATCGTCACCGTGCTCAACTGGGAAAAATACCAAAATAAATAGCGTGTCCAGCAAAAAAGGCCGTTTTTTGTCAAAGAATTATGTGATTTTAAAAAAAGGTCCGATTTTTGTCCAACAAACCAAACTCGCTAAAAGCCCGTATTTAAGGCATTTCATAGACTTCAAAAACTCAAAAAAATACATTTTTGTCCAACAAATGTCCAACAAATGTCCAACAGATGTCCAACAGATGTCCACATACAAGAATGTATAAAGAATGAATAAGAATGTATAAGAAGGCCGAGCGTTCTTAGCAGTGCAGTGGATTTATTTAGTAAGGAGCCGTCATGACGAAAAATGAAGTGATCGAATTCATCAACAAGAAAAAACCGAAATATACGACCTATCTGACCGGACTGTCCAAAGAACAGAAATGGGCACTTATCGACGAATGGCATAAAGCTTTTGACAATGTGCCATCTCAAAGCGTAGAGGAGGCATTTGCACGGCATGAGGAAGTATCCAGGTTCTTTCCTTACGTGAGTGAACTGGAAAGATACATGAACGTCTCCGAAGGCTCGGCAAATGATAATTCTTTTTCCCAGCGTTGGTATTCTCACTTTCCGCAAAAAGGAGAGATCATCTACAACGACAGGGATGTCGAATGGGCAACGTTTGAGGACTGGAACAATCTGCCGGAAGATCTTGCTAAACGAATGCGGTTTGTTCCAGATAATTCAGATCCAGAGCGATTGGAACTGCTAAAGGATGTCCAGACTATGCAATTGGAGGTTTTTGGTCAAAGCAGTGTAGATGATGCAATTGGAGGTGCATAAAATGAAAAGCTATCATTGGTGGAAAAAGCAGAAAAGACGAGTACAGAAGAAATACACATTATTTTTGAGCGGGTATCTATCACCAAAAGAACTGAAACAATTGTATAAAGAATTGAAAAAAATCGAACAAAAATTATGACAAAAAAAGGAGGATAAGCAGCATGGAAATTCGTGAACCAAAATACAAAGTAGGAGATAAAGTCACGGACATTCACGGTGAAACTTACATTATTTGCAACATTTTAAAATATCGTTTTGATTCAGACGAATACATCTATGGAATGGAAGCGATAGACAGTAAATGCTCAGATATTGAAAGCGAAATATATTTAAAGCCCGTGCAAAAATCTGTATGGGATTTAGGAGTTGGCGATGAGTATTATCATATCGAAATTGGTCATAATCAGGTGAACAAACTTGTTTGGGATTGTGAAAAATATGATTTTAATTCACGCAGTATGGGCAATGCTTTTTTAACAAAAGAAGAAGCCGAGTTTGAACTAGAGCGAAGAAAAATTGAAACGGAAATGCTTAGATTCGGTGGAAGCCGAATTAATAAGTGGAATGACCCTGTGTTCATTACCTGTGGTGGTTCATTAGACGTCGAATGGGCAAACGATACTTGTTGGTTTCCACAAGGTGCGATTTTGTTTGAAAAATGTGAAGATGCAGAAAACGTAATCTATGAAATTGGAGAAGATAGAATTAAAAAGTATATCTTCGGAGTGGAACCATGTATGGAGTAATCACAGACGAAGAGCTTAAATTGATTGATGAAGAACGTGAAGCAGAAGATTCATTAGACTGGCGGTCGCCAAACTACGAAGAACGATGGGTCGACAGATACGAGGAGGATGACACATATGAAAATGAGTGAGGAGGAACGATCATGACAAGGCTTAGTGCATTCAAACCGTATGCAGAATATCGCAAAGGATATCACAAAGCTATCTACGACGTTACCGAGTGGTTGGCCAATCATCACGATTATATGAAATTTAACGGATGCTATTCGGCCAAGCGCTTTCCTCACGTAATGCGTGCCATATCCCTGCAATGGGAACAACTGATGAAGTATGGCGACGAAGCAGATATCTTGCTTCCAGATGAAGCATTCCCAAAAAGCAAGTTGGAAGCGATGAAAGAGAAACATCCAAGCAAAATTGAAAAACAAGTGAAAGAATTGGAGGACTTTTGGAAATGATCAAAACAGATGATTTAAATGAATATGTACTACTTTCCGTGCTCAAAAACTTTTGTGAAGCAACAATCAATGATAGCGATTGCGATTGTTCGGGGTGCAAGATAAAAGCGATTTGTGGTTATGGCTTTGGATTAAAAGAAATTAAAGATTTGGATATCAAATATGAACCCGATGATAAAAATAACATTAATGATATTACAGTTACATATCTTCGATCAAATAAAAATGCGGAGGAAAAACAATGACTGAATTGGAAAAAACAAAAATTGAATTAAAATTTTCGATAAATTTATTTTCAAGGTTTTGCGAGCTTGTGGAAAAAGATCTAGGTACAGAAAAAGTAATAGCTTTGCTGTTTTTGGCTCAAGCAAAAGCGATTGATAGAGAACTGAATAATGACATTGAATCGAACGAGGATAAAGTATTATGATCAATCGAATCGTATTGACCGGTCGTCTGACCAAAGATCCTGAGCCAAGGACAACAAAGACAGGAAAGACGTATGTATCCTTTGCACTTGCCGTTGACCGGAGCCGAAAGGTAGAAGGCCAACCTGAAGCTGATTTTATCAACTGTGTTGCATGGAATCGGCAGGCGGAGGCCATGGCACAATATTTACATCGTGGATCGCTGATTGGTATTGACGGGCGTCTGCTGTCAAAGCACCCGTTTGACGTACTGATGTGGCGCTTTGCACCCGATCTTCCGGAGGAGTGGGATATATGACGATGGAGAAAACAAATGACGAAAAAATACAAGACTACGGAACAGGCAATGATATATGAGATCCTGGAGAAATACCCGGAGCTGAAAGAGCGTATGCTGTATGACTATGCAGGCATAGCCTATGCAACATACGAGAAGATCAAGAAGGGCAAGAGCGTTAGACCGACGACAGTAAGGCGCCTTGTTGATGCGATACGGCATCTGAACAGCTTGGGATCGTGGCAGGCTGTAGAGGATACTCTGTATGGTGATTCGATTGCCAGGGGGGCATATGCCTACGGGCAACAAATCATCGCAGAATGACATACAGAAAAGGAATATGAAGAGACAAATGGAACTTGGAGGATTATGTATCCAGTACGGCCTTACCAAAGCGGATCTTATGTAGATGGACTCGATTCGAAAATATGGCAAACAGGAGCTTGTTGATTATATCATCGAACATCATATGACCTTGAAATCGTGCAAAAAGGTGTATGAGTCTTCCAAGGCATTTGATGCGATCAACTGGAGGAAATCAATGTGAAAGCAAGAGTATATGCCGTCTATGATGGCGATGACTGCCTCTTTGTTGGTAATACATGTGAGGTGGCACGGTATCTGGAACGTTCGGTAAATAGCTTGTATTCTAGCATATCGCACTATAAGAAAAAGCACGACGGCAAGACGGGCGAGATGCCGATCGTTTTTCACGGCAGAAAGACACTGGCCAGGATAGAGGAGTGATCAAATGGATGCAAAAGAGTATTTAAGAGGCATTAGGAAGATATCCTACCAGATAAAGGAAAAGCGTGAAGAGATTGCAACACTGCAGGCTCAGATAGAGGGAGGCAGCATTGGTTTTGAATCCGACGGGACGCAGTCCGGTCACACCGATACAGAGCGGAATGCCCACATGATCATGGACCTTACGGCCTTGAAAGACGAACTGGATCACCAGTCGGACATGCTTATACTTGCAATGGAGAAGGCAATCCGGCTGATAGCGCAGATGGATGACCCACTATCACAGAGCATACTCCGACTGAGATATGTCCGATTTGAGTCATGGGAAAGCATAAGTACGGATCTCAATTACTCGGTTCGACACGTGCATCGTCTTCATGCGATAGCACTTGGCGAGTTCCAAAGAATTTTGGATAAAATGTAAAACATGTCATACTATGTCACACTTTTATTTGGTAATATGGTAGTGTACGAAGTTCAACGAAAAGAGGCCGTCGTATAGGTACATTAAGGCGGTCGGAAAACGGTCATGTTCAACCTTGTTTCGTCGGACTTTAACAAATAAGCACACGAGGCGGATGCAATAAGCATGCCGCCTTTTATCGTGCCTATTTGAACGAAAGGAGGTATTGCGTGACTGAAAAGCAGATGCTATTTGCAGAAGAGTACTTGAAAGACCTGAATGCGACAAGAGCTTATTTGGCGGTTTATAAAAACGTTAAAAGTGAGCGCGTTGCAAGTGCTTGTGCTTCTAAATTGTTAACAAAAGCTAACGTCAAAGCCTATATAGAAGACCGACTGGAAAAAATTCACGACGAAAAAACCGCAGATGCTAAAGAAGTCATTGAGTACCTCACATCGGTCATGCGTGGCGAGTCTAAATCTGAGGTGCTTTCCTTGTGTGGAAGCGGCTGCCAGGAAGTTATCGAGAAAAAACCGGAAGAAAGAGACAGACTAAAAGCGGCGGAATTGATTGGCAAAAGATATGGACTCTTTACGGACCGATTCCAGATCGAGAGCGAGAAAGAAGAACTGTCTAAGCTTGATCAGCTGCTATCGGATATAACCAATGTTGCAAAGGGTGACGGCTCATGAGCTTTGAACTGTCGATCAAGCAGAAAGAGTTTTGGAATGACGCCAACCATCGTTGGAATGTTAAGACAGGTGCCACGCGTTCTGGGAAGACATGGCTAGATTATTATATGATTCCTAGAAGAATACGGGAGAGGCGCGGAAAGCCCGGTACTGTAGTTCTATTGGGCAACACGCAAGCAACCCTTGAACGTAATGTTTTGGAGCCGATGCGGCGGTTATATGGTGACCTGGTAGGAGGCATCCGCAATGATAACAAGGTGCGTTTGTTTGGCGTTGAGTGCTATGCTTTGGGCGCTGACAAGAAGACACAGACCAAGCGCATTCAAGGGGCGAGCATCTCATACTGTTACGGTGATGAGGTAGCGACCTGGAGCCCTGAGATATTCGAGATGTTGAAATCACGTCTTGATAAACCGTATTCGTGCTTTGATGGGACGTGTAACCCGGACAATAAGAATCACTGGTTTAAGAAGTTTCTTGATTCGGGCGCCGATATATTCCAGCAGAAATACACGATTGATGACAATCCTTTTCTGCCTCAAAACTTCGTGGACGCGTTGAAAGCAGAGTACCGCGGAACGGTATACTACAATCGATACATCCTTGGTGAGTGGTGCAATGCCGAAGGTTTGCTATTCCCCCAGTTTGCCGATAATCCGGATAAGTGGATAGTGGACGATCTTCCTTTGTTCCAACAGGTCAACATTGGGCTTGATATTGGAGGGACAAGATCGCACAGTACTTTGGTTGATACTGGTATAGAAGTTGGATATAAATCGATAGTGACGTTCGCAGAGCGCAAGATCGTACATAGCAAGGGCACTATCGATGCCAAGCGTTTGTGCGATGAAACGGTATCGATGATCCTGGCACTGTATCAATCCGGTATCGTGGCAAGCTATGTGTTCGTGGACAATGCCGAACAGGTACTTCTTAACTCTATCCGGGCGGCGGTATTTGGTGCTGGGCTTCCAACACAGGTGGTTGATTGCCGCAAGGTTACCGGAAAGACAAGGATATTGATATATAATCAACTCCTAAATCAGAACCGAATGAAATTTACACGGGCCGTACCTAACGTAATCGAGTCACTAAGTACGGCCTTATATGATACGAAAAAGCAGGAGGATACGATCCTCGACGATTTCACGACGGACATCGATACTTTCGATGCCCATTTTTATAGCTGGAGCCGATATATGGAGTACATCACAGGTTATGGAGGTATGTAATGTCAGTACTTTTTAAGATCATAGAGAATCTTGGATACACAGTTTCCAATGATTTACAGAATTATTACTCAGAGATTGATACCTGGATGGCCTGGTGGCGAGGGTTCGATCCAGAGTTTCATCGATACAAGATCGTTAGCAATAGTCATGCGATCGTCATGAAACGAAAGACTATGAAGATGGCGAAGAAAGTTTGCGAAGATTGGGCCAATCTATTGCTCAATGACAAGACATATATCGAAGTGTCAGATGACGCTAGTCAAGTCTTTTTGACCGGTGACGATGTGGATCAGAGTGGTGGTGTACTTGGTGCGTCTAAGTTCTGGAAGCTCGGCAATCGTACGGTGGAAAAAGAATTCGCGACAGGGACGGCCTGTATGTATCTGGACCTTGTGAGCCCGGTGTATGACGGGCAGACACTGAGCGCTTCAAGCGTGCGGATCAAGTACATCAGTGACGCACGTATGATCGTGCCGCTTTCTCATGATAATGGCGAGATTACTGAGTTGGCTTTGGCATCCGAACATATGCGAGAGGGAAATAAGTATTTTTACATACAGATTTTTTGCAAAGCGGATGGAGGACAGTATGAAGTACGTAACTACTACTACCTGATCAAGACTAACGGCAACTATGAGAGAGTGCCGAACCTTAACGGCGAGGCAGAGAGTTATCTGCTTCCGTGCAAGCCGTTTGTTGTCTTGACGCCAAATATTGAGAATAATATCGCACCGGTTCCTATGGGACTATCGATCTATGCCAACGCCATCGACCAGTTGAAAGGCTGTGATCTTGGGTACGACAATCTGTATAACGATATCTTGCTTGGCAAAAAGCGTGTGTTCATGAATCAGGCCATGTATAAGCTCAAGAGTGCGTATGTCGACGGTGACGACGCAAAAGGTAACCTGACGCTTGATATCCCGGGCACGATAGAATCAAGCCTATACGTTGTTACCGGTGACCGGTTACCAGATCAGCAACAATTTATCCAGGATTACAATCCGAGCCTACGCGTGGATGAAAACAAGGAGAACATCCAATTGAATTTAAATATTCTATCCGCCAAGGTTGGATTTGGGCAGAATCGATACCAATTTGGAACGCAATCCATGGCAACTGCCACAGAGGTACGCGCATCAAATAAAGACCTGACTGAGTCGGTTTGGAAGCAACGGATCCAGATACAGGAAGCTCTTACAGACCTGACAAGAGCGATACTTATCATCGGCAAAGAAAAGTGCGGCGCACCGGTCAATCCGGATGCACGCATCACGATCAAGTTCGACGACACGATGTTTGCGGACGAAGAATCCGAGCGTTTGCGTATGATGCAAGAGATAGCGGCCGGAATCGTCAACAAGTATGAGTACCGGATGAAATATCTTGGCGAAGATGAAGAGACCGCAAGAGCAAGAGCGGCGGAAAGCAGTTCGGCGGCATCGGCCGGTATAGATGATATGTTCTTTGGCGGATCCGGCGGTACTGCCTGATGCTTACACCGGAGTACCTGGAACAGGTCGGCTCTGATCTATCGGATTTATATTATGATCTTGAAACGGAGATCATTGCCGATATTGCTGAGCGCTTAAAGATCAATGGCGATCGTATGACCACCACGGCCGAGTATCTGGTCATGAAGCTTGAGCAGATGGGATACCAACATGAATATATCCAGAGGAGACTGGCCTCGATCATGAACATATCTGAACAGAAAGTAAGTCAGATACTTGACGACAGTACGTATCAATCCATGCGTGACAGTTTGCAAAGAGCAAAGACGTACGAATCTGTGGATGGCTCGTCAATTAGCTTTGATGAGCAGATATTGCAAAGCAAGACAGCCATAAATGCGGAACTTAAGAATCTGACCAATTCAACAGCACGGATGGCCACAAATACCATGCTTCGTACGTTTGATGACGCCTACATGAAAGTATCAAGTGGAGCTTATTCATTGAATCAGGCCGTTGATCAAGCTATTAAAGAGTTGATCGACACAGGTATCGGACAGGTAACTTACAGGTCCGGAACTAAGCGAAACATAGATACGGCCGTTAGGGTTGCCGTTCGCACTGGCGTAAATCAAAATGCGTTGAAGTGTGAAGAGCAGCTACTTGAAGCTACGGAGCACAACTTAGTAGTCGTATCTGCACATATGGGCGCCCGACCAAGTCATGCAGAATGGCAAGGAAAGATATATTGGCGCGATCATCCGGAAGGCGATTACGAAAATTTCGAAGAAGCAACCGGATATGGGACGGGCGCGGGACTTGGCGGATGGAACTGCCGCCATCAATTCTTTGCATATTATCCGGAGATGGGTAACCCTTATGAAGACGTTGATACGAATGGTAATCAGGAAGTATATGAACTAACGCAACAGCAAAGATACAACGAGCGCATGATCCGCAAATGGAAGCGTCGTAAAGCCGTTTATGAAAAAGCCGGATTAGATACTACGTTGGAAAACCAAAAAATCCGTGAATGGACAGAACGAAACAATGCGTTGATCAAGTCAAGCAAATATTTGAAGCGACAGTATGCGAATGAAAAAGGTTATGCTGTCATGCCGATAGAAATGTATAGAAGAAAAGGGCATACCCACAGAAAAACGGCTCACAATGGTGGAAAAATTATTGATAAGGCTTTATACAATAGAATAACTAAACCAGCTATAAAGGCGGGTGCTGATATACGTATTGCGGATGATAAATGGCAAAAGCATTTAGAAAATCAGCAAGCTAGCGCAGTATCGATTGGAAATATTATTTTTTTTAGTAAAGAAGCTACGGTTTCCGATGTATTAGAAGAAATTCACCATTTTTATCAAAATAAGAAGGGCATGAATGATCATTTAGGAGTAAAAGAACGCGCTATTTTAAATGAAATTGACGCAAAGGAATATTTGCTATCTTCCGCTAAAAAATATAAAATACCATTAGAAGAGGTAGAACTTACAAAAAAGCAATTGGAATCTTATAAGAAAGAAAAGGAAAAACTTAAGAAAGAAGGAAAATGGCATGAAAATAGTTAAACAATTGCCCGCGGGAGAATATACGGTTATTGAAGTGTCAGAAAAAACGTATTTTGGAAATTACGCCGTAATTGATGGTAAAGAGTACCCTACTGCAATTGCTTACGATCTACCCAACTGTATCGGTATTAAAGGCAGTGGAAATTTTGTTAATAAAGATGTAACTTTTCATGATTAATGAAGCATAAAAAGTAAAGATTCTTTAAACGCAAAAATGAAATTGGAAAGCTATTAATTATGTCCGAAAGTATTAAATTAATTTACAAGATACTCAAGATACTTGAACAATCCATGGATTATCCTGAATTCGATGTCGATAGATTGAGCCCTGAAGCACTCGGTATTTCTGCAAGTCGTCGTGATGCTCTGTTAGAAATGCTATTGAAAAAAGGATATATAGATGGCATCGAAGTTAAAAAATATATTGGCGACAAATACAATACTGTGATTGGTATTGAAAACATCAAGATAACAATTGACGGTCTTGAATATCTGGAAGACAACAGCCTGATGAAAAAAGCGGCAAACCTTGCAAAAGGAATTGCAGAAATCGTTAGTTAGCACATCTGAAACGGTGTGCTTTTTTAGTGAGATAAAACTTATGTGCAGACATATTTATACTGAATCGATTGAGAAATCTTATTACGATCAAAATTTGCAATGCAGAGCAGAAAAGAGAGTACGTACGTGTATTCTTTGCGGAAAGACAGAAAAGGAGACGATATACGTGAAAGATCCGCCGAAGCGAAAGCTACCTAAATTCATTCACGAAGATCTAAGTGACGCTTAGGTCTTTTTATTATGCCCTGAGCATGGCATATAAAAGGCTTACCTACTCAACGGCAAGAGATATAAAACGGCCAAACTACTCGATGACAAGAGATATAAATTGTCGGCCCTACTACTGGAGTGAACCAGATATAAAAAACGCGGAGGTAACATATGGGACACTTAGATTTTTTAAAACCTGTATTGGGTGATGAACTGTACGAACAAGTTGAAGCGAAACTAAAAGATAACAAGGATGTCAACCTTGCCAATTTGGCTAGTGGTGAGTATGTGTCAAAAGCAAAATATGACGACGATATCAAAGCAAGAGACGCAAAGATCTCAGAATTGACGGACTCCGTCAAAAAGTTTGATGGCGTTGATATCGATAGCTTAAAAAATCAAGTGACCGAATGGCAGAAAAAATATGATAAAGACATCAGTGAAACAAAATTAAACTCTGCGATCCAATTGGCAGTGGCCAAGGCCAATCCAATTGATTCAAAGGCATTGATGCCTTATATCGATAAAAGCATTATCAAGTTTGACCAAGAAGGCAATCTGGTCGGACTGAATGAACAAATTGAGAAAGCTAAGAAAGACCAATCCTTCTTGTTTGCCGAGAATAATGGCGGGGGTACTAAACCAAAGCAAGTGAACCTTGGCGGACAGCATACCAATTCTACGGAAAGCGAGGAGGCAGAATTAAGAGGAGCGTTTGGTCTTAAAGCAAAATAGAAAGGACATAAACTATGACAGTAACAAACTATGCACAAACCTTTGAAAGTGTTTTGCAAGAAAAGTATGCGGTAGAAAGCAAATCGGAAGGCTTGTCAACCAACCCGGCACAAGTCCGCTTTTCCGGAGCGCAGATCGTGCAAGTACCAGAAATCAAATTAGGCGGATATGGAGATCATGACCGTTCAACAGCTGGATTTAACACATCTGCATTATCTAACGCCTATGTACCATACAAATTGGCGTTTGATCGCGATGTAGAATTTTTCATCGACCCTATGGACATCGATGAAACTAACCAAGCGTTGTCTATTGCAAATATCCAGAACGCATTTGAGGAAGACGTGGCCATTCCGGAACGTGACAAATATCGTTTCTCGAAGTTGTATAAAGAAGCAAAGGCTAAAGGCGTCACTATTGATACTACGGCCTTAACAGTAGCCAATGTATTAGGTAAATTTGACGATTTGATGGAAGCCATGGACGAGGCCGAAGTTAAAGAAGAAGGTCGTTTGCTTTATGTAACACCTAAAGTTTACAAATTATTGAAGACCGCCGAAGGCATCCAACGCACTATCGAGATTACAGGTCGCAATACCAAAGAAGCAAATCGTACGATCCATTCTTTAGATGACGTAGAGATCATCAAGGTGCCTTCAAGCCGAATGAAATCAGCATACCAAGACACCGGATCTGGTGTAGACCGCGCTTATACGGCCACATCCGATGCCGTACAGATCAATATGATTCTGGTTGAGCCGTCTTGTGTTTTGGCGATTGACAAGTATGCCTATATCCGTACTTTCTCTCCTGGCAGTGACAGCCGTACGGCAGACGGATATATCTATCAAAACCGCAAGTACGGCGACTTGTTCTTGATCGAGGCTAAGAAAGCCGGCGTGGCAATCGTAGCAGACGCGGCCGCCTAGTCAGGAGGTGAACGATGATGACCTATGATGATTACACCGACAATGGCGGCGTATTGCTTGAGGAAGACTACTCCGAGCTGTATCCCAAAGTCGTTGACCTGATAAAGTGCATCATCGCGGATAAGGTCCCTTTTTGGAAACAAAAAGACAATCTTGACGACTATGGTTTGGACCTGAATAAAATCATCACATTAGAAATTGACTTCGTCTCTAACAATGGCGGAGTCGATTCTTTTAATGGAAAATCAGACCTTGTATTCACATCTGCATCAACGAGTGGCTTCTCTTATGAGGTAGATAACAGCCGATTGATGGACTATCACGGCGTACCAATGGACCCGATGGTCATGAGCTTGATAGATAGTCAATTGCTTCGCAGTGGGTTAGGAGGTATGTGTGTATGGTAAGATCACCACGTTTTTTAAGACCTCATACAATCATCGTCCGTAATCATGTCGGAGAGAATGAAGACGGCGAAGAGCAGTTAATTGATACCACTGTTGGACGCGTCAAGTTTGATGGTACCTACGGTATCACGCAATCTAGTCGTGGTATCACAAGCTCCGATACTGTAGTAGTAGTCATTGATATGCACGACTACCAATCGGACAAGACGTATAGTAAGAAGCTTACCGATCCAAGTACACAATTCACATTTGCTACAAATGATCTGATCGTGTATGAAGGCGATACCTATATGATCAATCAGATTAAAGAGATCAGCCCACGAGGGACAGACCCCGATTTTATTGAGGTGTATGCATCATGAAGATGAACATAAGCGTAAAGTTAAATACAGGCGCTATTATGGCCAAAGAGAGAAACGCGAAGAATCGTGCAATTATAGACCTAAAGCAAGCCATTGCGCAAAGTACGAATAAATATGTTCCTATTGGTACATCCAGAACGCTACGAAACTCTGTCATGAAGGATATTGGAAGCACGAATCCTAAATTGACGTGGGATACACCGTATGCGCACTTCCAATGGTACGGCAAGGTCATGATCGGATCTAAAAGTCATAGCCCATGGGCGCATCACGGAGAAACAAAGATCTATACGAGTAGAGACCTTACTTACTCGCAAGGCGGTAAAGACTGGATCAATAAAGCGATGGATGCTTTTAAAAGCAAGTGGATAAACGTGGCAAAACGATCATTTAAGGAGCATTTTCAATGAGATTAGATCAGAATCAAGTAATCGATGGCTTTTTAGCGTTTATTGAAAAATTTGGAAAGTCGGTTGGGATACCTGTTTATCTGGAGTACTTTCCGGACTCCAAGAACACGGCCATGTGCGTCAAACGTAACGCCGACACCGTTGTGCGAGAAGCTTACATTGGCGGCGGATATAAGGCAGATGTGACCTTTTCTATATTGGTCCAACTGTCACGCCGAGACAAAAAGAATCTGCTTGATGTGTCGCGTTTGCTTTATGCGCTAGAAGCCTATATGCAGAATGAGGAAGCCAATGATTTTCCAACATTGAAATTTGATGAAAAGACCAAGCCGATTGGCTTGGATATGACATCCGTTCCGGCCGAATATGAGGGAGACGGCGTTAAACTGACCACATTTATGGCCGGATATACATTAAGTTATGAAAAGAAAGGAAGATTCGAATGACTGTTCCAGTAAGAGAATTGAAAACAGAAGACAATCTACACTATGTAAAATTTGAAGGCCAGGATGCCTATGTCTTGGCCAATAAAGGTATCACTGACTGGACCGCCGCCATGAACCCGAATACAGATGACGGTGTGCAATATATTGGCGAAAGCAATCAAGAAAGTCAGATCTTAGGCTATGCGCCAAGTGTTGACTATAGCGCTACGGCCTACCCATCTGACCCATTCGCGCAATGGTTGTATACGCTCGGAAAAACTGAGCAAATTGGCCAGACTTTTGACGAGGTTGAGGTCGAAACATGGAACGAGGTAGAAAGTGCATCCGGTACATACCATGCCTATCATCGAACTTACGAAGTACAGCCCGACAATCCTGGATCCGGTGAAGGTGGTGGCAAGTTGACCATGGAAGGTACCTTTGCCCAAAAAGGAAAAGTGGAAGAGGGAACTTTTAACATTTCGACAAAAACATTTACAAAAGCCGGATAGAAATGAGGTATACGCATGAAAATTGAATTGAATGACAGTATTCGAGAAGTAGATATTGGTGGCCAAATATTTAATTGCGATGTGAACGACCTTGAATCGATCACGGCGCTCGAAGAGTATGAAGCAAAAAGAGAAGCCGGTGACTTTGATGATACCGATTTGATGCTTTCAGAAAGCAAAAAGGTACTTGATATCGTTTTTGGTCAAGGTACATATCAAAAGCTGTTTGGTGATACACGCTCTCTAGCACCTCTAAAAGTAATTGTACAGGTGCTTGACTACTATCGCGATGAAATGTTCAAAGAACAACGCGAAAAGCAAGAAAAGGACGAAAAAGAGGCATCTGAGTATATTCGCAACCAAACAGAATTGATCAAGCAGATGAATATGCAGATGAACTACTTTAACAAAGCTTATGGCGGAATGGTTAGCAAAAAGCGAGCTTCCAACAAGCATCGTAACCGATAACGGTAACGAATACACAGTTGATACCGATTTTCGTGCGTGGATCCGATTTCAGGAAATCATCGAAGATAAAAATATCCTGGACAACTTCAAGGCGCTCTTTTGCGCCAGAGTGGTTGGTTTGGATATCAATGTCTTTGAATACGAGCCGACAGACGCAGTACTTAATGCTATGTTGGCTTTTTTTCTGTGCTTTAGAGAGCCTAAGGCACCTCAAAAGCAGACCAGTGATATAGCGTACCGGTATAAAGAAGATTGGGGATTGATATGCGCCGCCTTTCGGCAACAATACGGGATCAATCTACTAACTGCCGACATGCATTGGTTCTACTACAAATCCTTATTTGACGCTTTAACATCAGATACGATGTTCGTCAAGATCCAACAGTATCGGACAGCGGATATCGCAAAACTGCCTAAATACGAGCGCAAGGAAGCATTAAGGCTTAAGAATTACTGGAAAATAAACGACACAAAAGTGGTATCTCAGAAAACACCACAAGAAATAGAAAAAGAATTGTTGCAAAAAATTAAAACTGGAAAGTAGGTGATGCATATGGCTGATGGAAAGATCTCGATTGAGATCGAAATCGAAGACTCAAAATTCAAATCCAAGCTAAAGTCACTGGAATCAAGCTCCAACTCTTTTGGAAAACAGCTGTCGTCCTCTATGACAAGCTCGAGTGCATCGGCTAAAAAGTCATTGGAATCACTGGGACAGTCGTCTTCAAACACGGCAAAAAAGTTGGATGAAACAAAGCAATCGGCACAAGGCGCCGGCGAACAAATGGGCAAGACCGGGCAACAAACCGATGATATGGGCAAACATATGCAAGACGCCGACGGTCATACGACCCGGCTAGGCCAAGGCTTCACGGTCTTAAAAGGCATCGCCGCCAATCTTGCCGCGCAAGGAATTGCCATGGTTGCCGATAAAGTTAAGGATATGGGCGTGCAGATGATCGAGGCGGCGGCCGATGTAAAGGCCATGAATTCGCAATACGCGCAGACCTTCGGAAAGACAGGCACTTCGGTGCGTAAAGAAGCTGACGGTATCATCAGTAATATCAGCAAGAATACGGGTATTTTAGATACCCGTCTGCAAGGGTCCGCCACAAGAATATATGGCTTTGCTAAAGCCTCGGGCGGTACCTCAAAAGAGTCATTAGACTTGATGAGTGACGCTCTGCAAGTAGCGGCAGATAACGCCGCTTACTATGATACAAGCCTGGAGGACTCTACAGAAACCTTACAGTCCTTTATGAAGGGTAATTTTGAGAATGATGCGGCCTTGGGTGTGTCATGTACCGAAACGACACGAAATGCCGAAGCGATGAAACTGTTCGGCCAAAAATATCAGGATCTGTCCGAGATCCAGAAGCAAAGAGTATTGCTTCAGA
This sequence comes from Absicoccus porci, assembly GCF_003725415.1. Taxonomy (GTDB): domain Bacteria; phylum Bacillota_I; class Bacilli_A; order Erysipelotrichales; family Erysipelotrichaceae; genus Absicoccus; species Absicoccus porci. Next base: position 620,119 of record NZ_RJQC01000002.1, read on the forward strand.
TGGTCAAAGATGCTCAAGAAGCATCCGGTGCCGTAGGCCAAGCGGCTCGCGAATCTGATGGCTGGGAAAATGTCATGGGCAACCTAAAAGAGTCATGGAAGCAATTTCTTGCTGTTGTTGGTACCCCGGTGCTTAATGCCCTGGTACCTCTTATCCAAAGCCTTACTGGAAAGATGTCGGGGCTCAAAGACAAAGTCAAACAGTTGATGAGTGATTGGAAGACACACAATGGCGTTGCCGGAAAAGTACGATCAATCATGGAAAACCTATCAGGGCCGATCAAGGCCGTCGGTGTAGCACTGCTTGGTGTGGCGACTGCCTTACTGGCACTGAAGGCCTACACTGTCATCGTATCTATGGTCACTGCGATCAAAGGATTTTTGACAGCCGTATCAATGATCAAGTCATTAAGCGGCGCTTTTGCGCTTCTTAAGTTCGGTATTGCCGCGCTAGGTGGTCCGGTAACGGTCGTCATTGCCATAATTGGTGCGCTAGTTGCAGCTTTCTTATACTTCTATAAGACTAACGATGGCTTCAGAGAAAAAGTAAATGCCGTATGGGAGGCCTTTAAAGAGACCGTACAAAATGTATTTACAACGGTTAGTACAGTGATCACTAATATCATTACCTTCATCACAAATTTGGTAACCACTATCGTGACAACTGGACAAACGATCTATACGACGATCAGTACTTTTATCACGTCGGTAATTACCTGGTTTACCAATCTGCCATCCAATATACAAACGGCTTTTGACACGATCGTAAATGCCGTGATCACATGGGGATCTAACCTTGTCACCAATGGCGTAACTGCGGTATCAAACTTTGTATCCAATGTAGTTAGTACAATAAGCGGTCTTCCTGGCCAGGTGGCATCTTTTTTGTCGTCGATCATTAGTAATGTGGCTAGTTGGGCAGGCAGCATGGCATCACAGGCCGTATCTGCCGGAACAAGGTTCTTAAATGGCGTGGTTACTTATATGAGCCAATTACCTAGTAGGGTAGCAAGCTTTATCTCACAGACTTTGGCGTCACTGAGCTCATGGGTAGCCCAAATGGGTTCGGCAGGTGCAAGAGCGGCAAGCACTCTAGCATCAAACGTGCGTAATGGTTTGGCCGGTCTACCTGGTCAGATGGCATCCGTTGGAAGCCAGATCGTACATGGCATCATCAGCGGTATCAACGGCGCCGCCGGAGGCCTTTTCAACGCGTTGAAAAATCTAGCATCCAACGCTTTGAATGCCGCCAAGAACGCGCTAAAGATCGAGTCACCGTCAAGAGTATTTGCGCGTGAGGTAGGTCAATGGATTCCGAAAGGCATCACGATGGGTGTTGATATGGCAATGCCGTCAACACTGCGGACCTTTGGCAGACAGATTGACCAATTTCGTGTGAAGTTTGGCCAGGCCTTGGATGGATCAAGCGAGGCTTTGATGTTGCAGACCGGACTGGATATCGCGCAAAGAACAGGTCTATCTGACCAAAAGGCAACGATTACGAATAACAACTTCAGTCAGACGATCAACTCGGCAAAAGTACTACAGCCGAGCGAAATGGCACAGGAAGCAAGAGATATGCAAAGGAGGATGGCCTGGGTATGATACGGATCATATATACATGCGGTTCAAGAAGTGTGGAGTTCTCAACAGATACAGAGATGTATATAACCGATATTGACGGGCTCTCTTACAACGACATCACGATCAATGAAACGGAGCTTGCTACACAGGCCGGATCATCACGGGATAATCTGCGGACAAAGCCGAAAAATATCACCTTTGAAGGCCGTATCCGATATACACCACTCAAACGGTCAACGATCCTTGCCGCCATACTGCCATGCAAGATGGCAAGGATCCGATATATCGATGACTTGGCTGGAATTGACAGATATATCGAAGGCACGCCAAGTCGGACCCCAAGCTTTTCGAACAATCCGACCTGGCAGAGCTTCCAGTTTACTTTCCACGTATTCTTTCCGTACTGGAGGGACATCAATGATACAGTTGTTTCTTTTGTTTCGGTCGATTCTGCGTTCATGCTGCCGCGAAGCTTTTCGAGCACAGTTCATTGGTATATATCAAGACGAAACAGCAAGCCATTACAAACTATATTCAACAACGGGTCAACGGATGCCGGATTCATCGTACGATGGACGGCTCAATCCGATGCGACAGGGCCGAGGATCACGAAGGTCGACTCACAAGAAACGATCAGCTTTACGAGTCTTTCAATGCGCGCCGGGGATATCGTAGAAGTATCAACGTATGATGATAACAAATACGCGCATCTGATCAGAGATGGCGTGACAAGCAATATCTTCAATGCCTTTGATGATGATGCTAGCTTCTGGAAGTTGGCGGTCGGCTATAACTCGGTCCGTGGCGGCGCGATATCCGGAGAAAGTGGCGTGTATTGCGATCTGATCTTCAACAATACATATGTGGGTATTTGATATATGGAATTTTATATTTTAGATTCTGACGGTACCAAGGTGGATATCTTACAGAACGTAAGCTCTATCCAGTGGCATACCGCTTACTACACGACCGGTACCTTTGAGATCCATTGCAAGGCGACGGAATCGAACCTTGCATATCTGAGGGATGGCTACCGGATATGGAACACGGATACCAATGAGATTGGTTTCGTGCGGTATACATACCCGTCAATTGATATGGAAGGGCATGACGAACTGGAGATACACGGATACCTTGATAATCTGGATCTGCGTATCAATCCAACCATGTCATCCGTCAAGAATGTGGAGACTGATTTATACGCACTCGTCGAAAAAAACAAAAGAGATCTGGATATCACTTGCGCTGCGGTCAAAGGCCTTACGGCTACGGTCGATCATGATACGACATGGGAGTCACTGCGTGACAGCTTCCAGGCAATATGCCAGGAGGTTGGCTACGGTTATCGGATGCTCAAGAATGGCAATACATTGAATCAGATAGAACTGTACGAAAGAGGGCTTAACGAGAACGTGAAGTTTTCTGACAAGATCGGCAACATACAGGCGCAATCTTTCCTACGAGATACCTCAGATTACTATAACTATGCTTACGTGGCGGGTGCTGGAAAATCCGATGAAAGATATGTGATCGAGATCGATCTGCGCAAAAATGGGGAGCCTAGAAGAGAGCTCTATGTTGATGCCAAGAACGTGCAGAGAACCTATACCGATGCGAACGGGAAACAGCAGACGTATACAGACGATCAGTATCATCAGGTCGTATATAACTACGGCTATAGCAAGCTGATGGAACATCGCGCAAAAAGTGAGTTTGAATGTACCGTAAACAGTAACGACTCTCTGTACACGTACAGAAAAGATTATTTCGTCGGCGATATCGTGCCGACGGAATCCGTCAAATACGGCATCAATACCAAAATGCGCATCACAGGCGCAAACTTAGTTATAGAAGACAGTACCAAAGTCAACTTGGTGCTCGAAGAAATAGAATAGGAGGGATCATATGTCACAAACGGCATTTCCACTTGACGATACCCCGTATCTGGCACAAGACCTAAGACTATGGCATATAGGTAGAACGACCGGGATTATCAATGCGACTGGCACAGACTTTACGGTCACACCAATTGACGGCATCAACGTCAACGTTTCGCCAGGATTCGCCTATATTAGAGACGCTGTAGGCTCTTATGGCGGATTGGTCTACGGCTCGACCGAAAACGTTGAACTGACTGGACAAATCGCAGACACAAATGACAGATATGACTATGTTGCGGTCCGATACACAAAAGCATCAAACAAGGTCGAATTAAAATATGTGGTCGGAACTACGACCAAACCGAGTCCAGTACGGACTGAGCAGATATGGGAGATCATCGTAGCTATCGTACACGTACGTGCGTCGTCAGAAAGCATCTTGACAACAGATATCACGGATACACGTATGGACAGCAAGTACTGTGGCCTATGCGTGGATACGCTTACTAAGATACCAACAGACTCATACGCCAGCCAGTTGGCCGAATTTATGCAGACCAATCAGAGCGAATTCAATACCTGGTTTGAGTCCATCAAGGGCACGCTTGATGGTGACACGGCCGCAAAACTGGCCAATCAGATCACGACACTACAGGATAAGGTAACAGCACTCGAGCCTTACAAAGCTCAGGTGGACACGCTCAATGCTTGGAAACAAGCGGTACTGGCCGGAGAAACCACATTAATGATTTTCGAGGAGGAATCTTAATGATAATCGCAAAAATGAATAACATGATCCACAATCTTGTGGAGCAGAAAGATATAAAAGAAACCGTACTGTTTGAGTCAAAAACTAGTGTCGGTTATGAACATAATGTGACCCTGAGCGAGGACCCATCCACTTTCGCCTATCTGATTATTCTAGTAACTAGTGGAAGTTCCAATAGCAGTAGAATGTGCTATGCAAAAAAGCATGGTGACGTATGGTATACTAACTCGTCGCCTACTGATTATCGGAATATATATATAGCAATCGGAAGTCAATCAGGCACAAGCATGAAAATCAATACTGCAGAGTGGGTATCGAAAAGTTTAAATTATGGATGCGCAATTGATAGCATCATTGGTGTAAATCGGGGGGGGTCATTAACTCTTAGTGACCTTGTAGAAATCGTCAAAAAGGCGGTGGTATCATGCTAAATGCAAAGGCAGAATCTACCGCTTATAAAGTAATTACACAAGATGATATTGACGTACAGACGGCTACAGTAACAAACAATGGTATAACTATAAAATTATGGAAAAGTGGACATGTTGTTAATGCAAATATAAGGCAGTCAGGCACAGTATCAAAAAGTGGATACAATAGTGGTTTAGCAACGATACCTGAAGGTTTTAGGCCAATTGAGCAACAATTAATCTATTATACAGGCATAGCAGGCTCATCAGCAAACGGTAACGGAAAATGGTATATTGACACTGATGGAAGTGTCGGAGATTTTTCGAACACGACCGGAAGCATTGAGCGTAATGCATCGGCAACATGGATTACAAATTAATTATTTACGATGGCTAGCAATAGCCCTTTTTATGAGGAGATTAATATGGATAAATTAAAAAATAAAAAGTGGTGGGACGCATCACTTACACGAGCTATCAAAACGGTATGTCAAACGGCGGTCGGCACCATCGGAGCTAGTACCATGATCGAGTCAGTAGACTGGAAGGTAGTGCTATCCGCAAGCCTTTTGGCCGGATTGGTATCACTGCTTACAAGCCTTGGTGGCTTACCTGAGGTAGACGGATGATTAATCAAAACGACGGTATGACGTTTGAATTTTTGTTTTCTTCGGCGGCCTTTATAGGATTGATTGTTAATATTATTTTTACGATAAAAAACAACTCAAAAAAAGATGCAGAAGATGTATCTAAAGCCAATGAAGGAGTTGTAAAAGCTAACATCAAACTTGATGCACTATGTCGTGATTCAAGTGAAACAAGACTGGATCTCAAAAGCATGAAATCAGATATCGAAAAAATGACAAAAAAGCAAATCGAGCATGACTTCCGTCTGGAAAAAATTGAAGAAGATCTGGACAGTGCGTGTGGGCGAATCGCCCGATTAGAGGAGAAAGAAGGGCAATAATATGGCAGAAAAAGACGAATTTGAAAAATTAAGCAACGAAGCAAAAGAAGAACTTTCAAACAATAAAGAAGAAGAAAAGAAAGAAGGTAAGTAGTATATGCACAGTAGCTTAACGAACAAGATTATTCTATCTCCAAACAACAGTGGACAAAGAACAAGCAAAGTAACAAAGGTCACTATTCATCACATGGCAGGGAACCTTTCGATTGAACAATGTGGTGCTATCTTTCAGAATACGGCAAGACAAGCATCAAGCAACTATGGTATTGGTTCAGATGGTCGTGTAGGTTGTTACGTTGATGAAAATTGCCGAGCATGGACAAGCTCAAGCAACTGGAACGATCAACAAGCAATTACTATTGAAGTGGCAGATAACAATCTATCCACATGGAGCATTTCAGACAAGGCATATAGCAAACTAATTGAATTGTGCGCCGATATTTGCAGACGCTATGGAATTACACCATCGTATGATGGAACACCAAATGCAAGCTTTACGGAACATAGAATGTTCGCACCTACTTCATGCCCAGGCGAATGGATTCATGCCCGTATGCCACAAATTGTAAAAGATGTAAAAGCCATGATGGCCGGATCTAAGCCAACTACCAACCAAGTACAAGGCAACTTGCCTGATCAGATCTTGACTGTAGGAAGTAAGGTCCGCTCTATCGGTATGTTGGTAGAAAAGGTCGATGTGGCCAATCAGATGATCTACAACTCCGTCGCCGGCGGTTGGATCCCGTCAAAAGATGTTGATGAAGTGGACGCTCGTGATGGCAAGAAAGATCAGATCCTTAATGTTGGATCGGGCTTCGCTTTTCCACATGAAATGACGGTTGGAAAAGTAGACGTACCAAGCGATTCCGTATACATCAATGAGCTCGGTTACTGGTTAAAAGCTAGATGCCTGAATGAGACCAAGGAAGGCCAGTAGATGGCACTCCACTACCGGAAGAAGCCTATCGTAATTGAGGCAATGCAGCTCAATATGTGCAATCGTGACAAGATTATCGACTTCGCGAAAGGGTATATCACACTCAAGTGGGATGACGGCTACCTAGTTGGTGCATATGTGCAGACCTTGGAAGGGTGCATGTACGCTTCCTATGGAGATTACATTATCAAGGGCGTGGATGGCGAATACTATCCTTGCAAGCCCGGTGTTTTTGAGAAGACTTACGAGCTCGCAGAGGAGCTTTTTTAGGCACATAGGTAGGCAAAAATAGGTAATAATAGGCAAAAGTAGGTGATTGTATATGATTGTGTGATATGATGTGAAATCCACTGGCAAATTAGTGGCAAATTAGTGGCAAATACTTTTCTGTCGATTTATGCTTATTGTTTTTGCGTCTGTTTCTAAAAACGGCGATTGTTGAATAAACAACTATTTTCTATCGAGTAAAAAAGGGATGGCTTTAGCGGTCATCCCGATTTTTTTGATATTTGATTTTTTATAAAGGTATAGATAAAATAAGACTATATAATATCCGATAAGAGGATATTATAATACTTCCGAGGAGAACAAGAATATGATAGTAATGAATATAGTTTTAGATAATATAAGGTCTTTTGAAGACTTTAATGTAAATTTTTCTTATCCTAGAAAGGTTGCTGGATCAACGATAGATAGTGAATATTTAGATGGTTTTCCCAACTTTAGATATAAAAAATTGAATATAATAATGGGAGCAAACGCGACTGGAAAAACAGCTTTGGGAAAGACTTTAATGGATGTTTTTAATTTCATATATAGAACCGATGTATCTAGAATTATTGATTCAATTAACAATACAAGCAAAAAGGCTTATATAGAAATGGATTTTATACCACAAAAGCAATATTTATATAGAATTTCTCTAAAAATAGATCCAATAGATAATGATGACAAAAAATTCGATGTAAAAGTAGCATTGAAAAAAGCAAAAATAACAAAGAAAGACAATTATGAAAGATGCGCAAAAAGATTAACGATTAAAGATAATGAATACTCAACTGATTTGGCAAATGCGCTTAAGCCGATTGAGAGTTTTGGATGGTATTTTATCTATCCATATGACGTTGAGTATTCCATTCATCTACCTGACCCTGGTTTGCATTCTATTGATTTTAGTGATATTCTTGAGAATATTTTTAAGGTATTAGATCCATCTATAGAATCTGTTGAAAAAAATGAAATTAAAAATGATAAAAATAATGCTGCTTATTCGATAAAATTCAAAAACAGTTCAAAGGTACCTTTAATTCATGACGGTGAGATTACTAAAGGAGATTTTTTATCTAGCGGAACTAAATCCGGGATTAAAATTGCAACTTTACTATCTGCTATATTTGATCATCGTAATGGTTTCTTTTATTGTGATGAACTATTTTCATATATTCAAACTGATATTGAAAAAGCAGTTCTTTCGGTTATGATTTCCCAATTGAACGGAATCGAACAACTGTTTTTCACTTCCCATAATACGGATTTATTAGATATGGATTTGCCAAAACATTCATTTCTATTTTTGAGAAAAAGAATGATTAACAATAAGTCTCAAATTGAAGCTTTTGACGCATCTTTATATTTAAAAAAAGGAACAGAATCGCTACGAAATGCAGTAGAGAACGATATTTTTAATACTATTCCAAATCTAGATCAAATTTATAAATTAGAAAAATTGTGTGAGGAATCGAATGAGTAAGTTTTATCACTATTATGTTGAAGGAAAATGCGAAGAAACTTTAGTTAAAACTCTTAAAATGAATAATGAATATATTTATTCTGGAGCTATAGATGTGATAAACGCTACTCAGGAATGCATTTCAAACACTAGAATTCGTGCTTTGAAAAATAAAACTATTGTAGTATTAATTTATGATACGGATCGTGAAGCAACAAATCGATTGAGAGAAAATATTGCAAGATTAAACAAAGCAAAAAATGTTTATAAAGTAATTTGTATCCCACAGGTAGAAAATTTTGAAGATGAATTGCTACGTTGTACTGATATAGATGAAATAAGAAATTTCACTAACAGTAAATCAAAGTCAAATTTTAAAAGCGATTTTATTAATCAAAAAGAGCAATCATTGCTTGCAAAACTTAAAAAATCAAATTTTAATATTGATATTCTATGGTCAAAAATACCAAAAAATAATTATTCTGAATTTGGTAATGATGCAAGTAAAATTAAAAGAAGAATGCCCGGCAAGCACTCTTGATGAAGTTTTAGAGATCGTTGAATCTCTATTCTGAACTCATTATAAAAAAAGGCTGGCTATTTGCCAATGTCATTAAGTTAAGAAATGACGGCTTTGAGGGGAACACAAAAAATGTGCTCCTCTTTTTTTATGGAAAATTTGAATTTTTTGTTGACAT
>NZ_RJQC01000003.1 GCF_003725415.1 Absicoccus porci
TAAATTTCTTTTTTCTGTTTTTCTGTCAATTTCATAGAAAAAGTGAACCCTCCTGTTGAACTTCATTTTGTCCAACTTTCTGGGTTCACTACATTAGGCTACATGCCATTTTTTAGGATAGGTAATGATGATTGAAGGTAGCCTATGTAAGCAAGTCTATTAAAATACGAGGATGGGCTACAGTGGAACATCACGAATCCATGCTTGGTTCATTATCAATCTTTTATTTTTTTTCTTGACGGGGAGGGTACTGTTTGATAATGTATCAGTATCAAATACAAATACAAATACAAATGGAGAGGAAATGCAATGAATACAGAATTAATTAGAAAAAGAAAAAGTGTTAGAACATATAAAGCGGAACCCATTCCCATGGAACTTATGAATCAAGTGAAAACATATCTAAAAAAAGATAATGGATTGTTTGATGTGCCTGTTGATTTTACGATATTGCATGAAAAAAAGGATGGAATTGGCAGTCCCGTTATCGTTGGTGCAGATACGTATGTAGCTGGCAAAGTTCGGAAACAAAAAAATGCGGAATTATCTTTTGGTTATGCTTTTGAAAAATTTATTCTTTATGTTACTTCTTTAGGGCTTGGAAGCGTGTGGTTGGCTGGTACAATCGATCGTAAATCATTTGAGAAAGCCATTGATTTAAAAGACGATGAAATAATGCCAGCTGTTACACCTCTTGGTTATGCAGCGGAAAAACGTTCCATTCGGGAGAACTTGATGCGTAAAGGTATGAAGTCCGATAGTCGTCTACCATTTTCATCTTTGTTTTTTCAGGATACCTTTCAAACACCATTGAATGAAACCAATGCTGGAACGTGGCAGTTTCCTTTGGAAATGGTGCGGCTTGCCCCTTCAGCTACAAATAAGCAACCATGGCGAATGATTGTACAAAAAGATCGAGTTCATTTTTATGAAAAGAAAACAGCTGGATATGCGAAGGAATCTTTTGGCGATATTCAAAAAGTGGATTTAGGCATTGCTCTTTGTCATTTTGAAATTGCCGCACAAGAAAGAGGATTGTCAGGAAAGTGGATTCAATCGGATCCAAACATTGCAACATTAGAGAATACAGAATATATGGCTACCTATGAATTGGAGGTATAAACATGGATACAAAATTTTCATCTGCCATACATACATTGATTTTAATATCTGAATCAGAAACACCCATCAATTCGGATCAGCTGGCACAAAGTGTTGGCACAAATGCAAGTTATATTCGTAAATTGACAACCCGACTACGTAAAGCCGGTATCATCGAGGGCCGACGTGGTATCAGTGGATTTCGATTGCTTCGAAAACCAGATGAAATTTCCTTGTTTGACGTATACAAGGCCGTCATGGAAACCGATATGCTTCATCTATTTGATATTCATCAAAATCCGAATGATGCATGTATTGTTGGACATAATATTCGTCCTGTTCTTAGTAATATGTTTCGGGAAACAGAAGAAGAGGTAGAAAAAAAACTTGGAGACATTACTTTAGCGGATTGTATCCAAAACATGCGGATATATATAAAACAAAACCATAAAGAAGAGGAGACATCAAATGAAGGCAGCACTACTTACACAGTATGATAAAAAAGGTACAAAACTAGAAATACGTGACATTCCTATTCCGGTTCCAGCCGATGATGAAGTACTTGTTCAGGTCATGGCTGCTGCTGTGAATCCTTTGGATAATATGATCATTCGAAGTGAGGTAAAACTTATTGTGCCCTATAAAATGCCACTGGTCATGGGAAATGAATTGGCTGGTGTTGTGGTAAAAGTTGGCAAGAAAGCAATGCATTTTAAACCTGGGGACCGTGTATATGGTCGGCTACCATTAAAAAAGATTGGCGCTTTTGCAGAATATGCAGCCATTCAGGAATCGGCACTTGCACCGATACCCGACTATCTGTCTTATGAAGAAGCTGCAACCGTTCCTCTAACGGCGCTTACGGCAATGCAAGCTTTTGAAATGATGCACGCACAAGCGGGAGAATCCATCTTTATTTCGGGAGGTACCGGAAGTCTAGGCGCTATGGCCATTCCAATAGCGCGAAGTCTTGGATTGCATGTGTATACCAATGGCAGCAAAGAAAATGAAAAACGTGTATATGAGTTAGGTGCGGAGAAGTTCATTGACTACAAAAAAGAGAACTATGTGGATGTTTTGTCCAATGTGGACCATGTTCTCGATACACTGGGCGATCGTGAACTCCCTAATGAATTCAAAGTATTGAAGCCAGGTGGAAATTTAGTCTCTTTGCAAGGCTTACCAAACGGCCGATTTGCGAAACGAAGTGGTATGTCATGGGGCAAACGAATACTTTTTCAAGTGGCTGGAAGAAAATACGATAAAATGGCTGCTGCAAAAAATCAAACGTATGATTTCCTTTTTGTTCATGAAAATGGTAAACAATTGGAAAAAGTCAACGACTTATTTGATAAGGAACATCCTTTGCATACTTCGATTGACACTGTTTATTCTTTAGATCAAATCAATCAAGCTTTAGATAAGGTAAAACAGGGCAAATCAAGAGGAAAAACCATTATTAAAATGGAAAAAGCATAAAGAAAATGGGTATCCGATCTGAAACAGCATTCATGAAAAGGAAACTATCTTGTTCGTGTACAGAAATAGCATAGGGCTTTTTATTTTTTACAGTTCATGCCATAATAAATAACTGACATATAGTCAATGCTTTATTTAAAGTAAATTGGATAAGATAAGGGAGTTGAAATACATATGAATCTGATAACGAAAATTTTATCTGTATTGGTTGCAGCTGAGTTTCTTTATATTTTTTATCTAGAAACCATTGCGACAGCGTCTACAAAAACATCAAAAGTTTTTGGCATGACAAAAACGGAACTGCGTCAAAAAAATGTGAACATCTTATTTAAAAATCAAGGTGTTTATAATGGCTTGCTTGCAGTCATGATTTTATTGGCTGTCTTTGTTTTTGCGAGCAAGACAGCGGTTGTATGTTTGATGGGTTATATTGTAGCAGTGGCACTTTATGGCAGTTTGACAAGTAATCCAAAAATTATTCTCATGCAAGGTGGACTGGCAATTTTGACGTTATTGTTTTGTATTTTCTAAGAAATTTACCATTTATAGTGAATCCAAATCTTTTCTTGTTTGCAAGAAAAAACATACAGGAAGAGAATGGAAAAGGAAAAGGGTATGAAAGATAACAAAGACAAGACAACCGATATGTCTGAAAAAATCAAACCAAAGAAAATGAAGGATCGATTGAAACTAAATAGACAATATACCGAAATCTCACTCTATGTGATTGGTACTTGTGTGGTTTTATATGTCCTATATGGTATTCTATCTTATGCGGACAACTTCTTTACCGCTCTTGGCAGTTCGCTTGCATGGATCGTTAGTATTTTAAAACCGGTAGTGATAGGCTTCATTATTTCCTATTTGTTATATCCACTTTGTGAAAAGGTTGAAGCCCAATTTAAAAAACGACCTTTTTTTCAAAATCGACCAAAAACTGCTCATTATTTTGGGGTTGTGATTACGATTGGTGGCATAATTTTAGGAATCATTATTCTGATTAGTTTGTTGATCATTACGATCACACAACAATTTAATTCTCTTCATGATGCCAGTCTCTTTCAGATCATTCAAGCTTTTACGCAAAGTCTCAATCAAATGTATCAAGGTATCTTGACTTGGTTAGAAAAAATGAACGTCAAATCGGAACAAGCCCAACAAATTGTAGATGCAATCCGAAATGGGTTGACTTCAAATTTTGGAACAGGAGTACAGGGGATTGGTCATACGTTGAACAATATCAAATCAGTAGGATCCACAATCTTATTTTCAATCATTTTTTCAGTCTATTTTATGCTCGATTGGCCGAGTCTTCATACCTATTGGGAGAATGTGGCCGAAGTACTGTTTGGTGAAAAGACAGCGCCACATTTGAATCACATATGGAAAGATATTAGTACCGTATTTGCAGGGTATATTCGTGGTCAAATGACCGATGCCATTTTTATGATGATTGCGGTCAGTGTCACTTTTTCCATAGCGCACATTCCTTATGGCATAGTCATTGGTGTATTAACAGGCATTGGTAATATGGTCCCTTATCTCGGTCCAATCGTAGGTTATGGTCTAACGTTGGTATCGGGTATTCTATCGGGAAATATTCAAGTGATCATTGTTGGATTTATCATTCTTTTGGTCATTCAAGGGGTAGATGGTGCCATTGTGAATCCTCGCTTATTGAGTAAAAACGTACAAATTCATCCTATGTTGGTTTTATTGGGTGTAATTGCCGGCAATAAAACAGGTGGATTTGTTGGAATGTTAATTGCAGTCCCTATTACGGCATTATTGAAGACATGGTTTGAACGAGGTATCAACAAGATCAAGGCGCATCGTGAATCGATAAATTCGCAAACAGACAAACAGGCTTAATCATGAATGATTTAGCCTTTTTTCTTTTTAGCCGATTGATTATGATATAAGCAGATAAAGTGAGGTTTTTTATGAAAATTTTATTTATCGGTGATCGTGCCCGAGTTGAAAAATATAAACCCGATACAGAGTATGCGAAAAATACCGAATATCTCGTCATTCCTATAAATGCTTCTGCAGATGAAGTTATTGCCGCAGGAAAAGATGCAGAAGTCGTGGTCGTAGATGCCATTTGTCCATTCACACGATATGAGATTGAACATATACCAAAATTAAAATTAATTCATTCCGAGGGAGTTGCCTTCAATAAAATAGATATACAAGCAGCAAAAGAGAAGGGTATCTATGTTTGCAATCAAAAAGGAGCCAATGCCATTGCGGTAGCCGAGCAGACCATCTTATTGATGTTGGCTCTATTAAGACATCTTTTACACGGTTATGAAAATGTTAAGGCTGGCCATCAGATAGAAACAAAAACCTATCTAATGTCTCATGGGATATATGAACTGAATGAAATGAAAGTGGGATTGATTGGTTTTGGTGATATTGGTAAAGAAGTGGCTAGACTTCTTGTTCCCTTTGCTCCGGAAGTCCATTACTATCAGAGACATCGCCTTTCTAAACAGGAAGAAAAACAATATCACGCTACGTATTTAGCTTTGGATGACCTTCTAAAATCATGCAACATCATCAGTATGCATGTACCCGTTACATCAGAAACGGTTGGCATGTGTGATTCTGTCTTCTTTGAAAAGATGCAAGATCAAGCCTATTTTATCAATACAGCCCGGGGCGAGATCGTTGTCAATCCAGCATTAGTAGAAGCCCTTCAGTCGGGTAAATTGGCGGGTGTCGGCTTAGATACTTTGGCACCTGAACCCGTACAAAAAAATAATCCATTGTTGAATTTGCCTCTTGATCTTCAACAAAAAATTATCGTTTCGCCCCATATTAGCGGTTGTACCAGTGGCTTTTTCCATCGTGCCTATCAAACGATATGGGAGAATACCCAACGCATAGCTAAAGGAGAGAAACCTGTCCATGTTGTCAATGCTTTATAGAAGGATGGAACGATATGAAAGTCGTCTATGAACAAGTTCATGAAATGGAAGAGGAGTCTGCTTATATTCGGGCTGTGGAAAAAACATCAACGATTCAAAGTGCCATTGATCTTTTAAAAAGTGGCGATGGTGTCATTTGGTGTCGTCATCAAAACAAAATCATTCGTATTCCTATGCATCAAATCTACTATGTAGAATCGGTCGATAAACATACATATGTCTATTTGATGAATACATGGTATGAAACCAAGCATCGATTGTATGAGTTAGAAAATGTATTGGATCCTTTATTTGCCCGTTGTTCAAAAGCCATGATCATCAATTTAAGAAAGGTCAAACAAGTACAATATGAAATGGGTGGTCGTATGCGTGCGGAATTATTCAATGGAGAAGAAGTCATCATTTCGAGAAGTTATGTAAAAGAAATCAAGAGGAGGCTGGACCTATGATGGATAGACGTAAAGAAATTTTACTACAAGCCATTTCCATTTCTTTTGGGATCTTATGTCTTGTTGCTTTCCAAGGGGTGATTGAACATCTCCTTGGTGATTCATTTCAATTGTTGTGGTACCATCCTATTTCGTTTGTGCTTTGCGGCTTTTTATGCACCATCCCCTATTTCATTTTGGATATCCTGCAACTTCATCCGATTCTTGGTCTTATTCTTCATATTTTCAGCGTCTATGCGATCGTTATGTTGCTTGGTTCGATATGTGGTTGGTATGCAGACGGGCAAGGCGCTTTCCTTCTTTCCATTGGTTATTTTATGGTTTATATCTTCGTTTGGATTGTCACGATATGGATGGGGAAGAAGGATGCTAAACAAATCAATGAAGCCTTAAAAGAAATTCAAGACCATGAGGCATGATCATGCATCTTGGTCAAGGGTTTGTGTAACTTGGTTGCCAAACTCTTTTTTTGTGAGTATTGATATGTTATTTTCGAAGTAGAAAGAGAGCATACCAATGTCTATTATTGAAGTGAAACATTTAACGAAAAAATATGATCAGCATCTTGCCGTCAATGATATTTCTTTTTCGGTCGAAGAAGGGGAATTATTTGCATTGCTTGGTGAAAATGGCGCTGGTAAATCTACAACGATCCATATTTTATGTACGATCTTGAAAAAAAATCAAGGCGATGTTTGCATTTGTGGATACACCTTAGGAAAAGACGATGATGAAATTCGGAAAAATATTGGGATCGTTTTTCAAAATTCAGTTCTGGATCCTAAGTTGAGCGTCCAAGAAAATTTAATGACTCGAGGTTCTTTTTATGGTATGAAAAAAGTTGAAATCCAAAGACGATTGGCTGAATTTGAAACGTATTTTGAGATGCAATCCTTATGGAAAAAGCCTTATGGAACCTTATCCGGTGGTCAAAAACGACGTGTGGATATTTGTCGCAGCTTGATCCATGACCCTCGTATTTTATTTCTGGATGAACCAACGACAGGTCTGGATCCGAAAAATCGAAGATTAGTTTGGGAATATATCCATTTTTTACGAAAAGAAAAAAAGATGACCATTTTTTTAACGACCCATTATATGGAAGAAACCTCCCATGCGGATCATGTTGTCATTTTGGATCAAGGAAAGATCATGTGTCAGGATACGCCTTCTCGTTTAAAGGATCGTTTTGCCCCAGCTCATTTTCTTTGGTACACCCAACCAAGTCATGAAGCTGAAATAATTGTTTCCAAAATAGGGGATCCTCAATATGAACAAGATCATTATGTAGTAAACATTCAGGGCAATATTACTGCATTTTTATATGCATATCGACATCAAATTATCGATTATGAAATCATTAAAGGAAGCATGGACGATGTTTTCTTAAATTGTACAGGTCATAGTTTAGAATAGCGAGGTGCCGTATGAATGGATATATAGGACTTACAAAACGTAATTTACTTCTATATTTTAAAGATCGACAAGCCATCCTTTTTTCTTTGTTGACACCCATCATTGTATTTGGATTGTACATTTTGTTTTTAAAAGACAATTATGCAGATAGCATGCTTCAAATGGTGGAAGCCATGCATCTTTCGATTTCCACCCAATCCATCGATCAAATCGTATATACTCTATTGTTGAGTGGTATCATGGGATCATCTCTGATCACCATTCCCTATAGTTGTTTAAGTACCATTGTCAAAGATAAAGAAACCAAGGTCGATCAGGATATCGCAACAACCCCCATGAAACGCTATCAAATCGCCTTGGCCTATTATACAAGTGCAACGATTTCAGCTTTTCTGATGACAGCTTTGTTGTTTACAATAGGTTTGTTGTTTCTGCAAGGATTTGGCAATCTATACATGGATGGTCCCACCATTCTTCAACTATATAGCCTGATCTTGTTTGGTTCGATTTCCGCGACCGCATGTATCATGGTCCTCGTTTTGTTTTTTAAGTCTACATCTGCCAGTGATGCTTTTTATGGCTTATTGTCAGCGGGATGTGGTTTTGTGATTGGCGCCTATATACCCTTGTCACAATTTTCCGATTCGATACAAAACGTCTGCAATCTATTACCAGCCACACATAGTACGGTGATGATTCGTAATTTATTGTCAAAAGGGATATTGGATCATATAGAAAATTCCATCATCGGTGGCGATTTGTTTGTGAAAGAGATAAAAAATGTATTTTCTTATCATGCCACCATGTTTGGTCATGACCTTTCAATAATGCATTCTCTTTTATATATAGGAATCCTATTTGTGCTTTCTATTTTTGCGATCATTTTGATCTATGCCAAGACCTATCGAAGAAAGTAATAGAGAAAGAAAAAAGTACATCGACCCAATGTGTGTTATAGTTATGGTTGTATACAAAGGAAGTAAGACCATGATTTATCATACTGTTTTAGAAGCGGTGGGACATACACCAATGATTCGTTTACAACGAATGACCCATGAAGAAGATGCACAAGTATTCGTAAAATTGGAAGGTGTAAATATTGGTGGTTCAATCAAAACGCGAACCGCCCTCATGATGATCGAACAAGCCCAAAAACAAGGAAAAATCCATAAAGATACGATTCTTGTTGAACCCACTTCCGGTAATCAAGGGGTGGGTTTAGCTTTGGTTGGAGCTGTCAAAGGATATAAGACCATCATCATCATGCCAGATTCAGTCAGTGAAGAACGACGGAAAATAGTCAAACAATATGGAGCGGAAGTGATCTTGGTTCATGATGCAGGCAATATTGGTGATTGTATCCAAGCCTGTGTAGCTAAGGCTAAACAAATGGCAAAGGAAGATACACGTGTCTTTGTACCACAACAATTTGAAAATGAAAATAATATCAAGGCACATAAAGAATATACCGCTCAAGAAATTGTAGAACAAGTGAATGGACCTATTGATGGGTTTTGTTCAGGCATTGGGACAGGTGGCACCATTACGGGTGTTGGTCAAGTTCTCAAAGCCAAAAATCCTAAGATAGAGATTTGGGCCGTTGAACCAGAAAAAGCGGCGATCCTATCCGGCCGGCCGGTGGGTACGCATCTACAAATGGGAATTGGTGATGGCTTGATTCCACCCATATTAGATCAAGATATATATTCGCAAATTTGCATCATTTCCGATGAAGAAGCCATTTATACGGCCAAACAATTGGCCTGTCAAGAAGGACTTCTTTGTGGTATTTCCAGTGGCAGTAATGTTGCGGCTGCCCTAAAACTAGCTAAAAAATTAGGTAAAGGCAAAACGGTGGTGACCATACTTCCGGATACGGCTGAAAGATATTATTCAACGCCATTGTTTGATTCGGATTAGAGCGTATTTCGCTCTTTTTTTTATCAAAAAAGAACCTGCACAAAAAACATGTATAAAATTGTGCCCCCGGCTATGCTCAATAGCGTATTTCGCTTCCAAACATAGGATCCCACCACAACCAGTGTGGCCAGACATTCTGGTAGACCATGTGAAGCTTTCATCCATTGTGTATTGCGAAGACAATAAACCACCAACATCCCCATGATCGCATACGGTAAGATCGAAGCTAAATAGGTGATATAGGATGGCGTTTCTTTGTGATTGCTAAAAACAAGAAAAGGTAAAAAACGAAGAAGTATGGTGATTCCGGCAATCACCAGGATCAATAATAAAGTGTGTGTATCAGTCATGGCTTTCCTCGTTCTCTAATTGTTTTTTCAAGACAGTCAATAGGAGTGTGATCAAGATCATGGTCGGAATTAAGAAGCGATCAGGGCCAAATAACCAGAGACAAAGAATTGAACAAAACACGCCAATTAAAGCACTGCAGTGATTTTTGGTGTCTAACCATTGTTGGGTGAAAACAACTAGGAAAAGAGCGGTCATCGCAAAATCAATACCGGTGGTATTAAAGAGGATGATGCTTCCTAGAACAGAACCAAGTAGACTGCCTAAGATCCAATAGATTTGATCAAGTAGGGTTACGTAAAAATAATATTTATTTTGTTCAATGCCTGCAGGAACTTCTCCACTACAAACTAAGGAATAGGTTTCATCGGTCAAACCAAAGATCAGATAGGGTTTATAGGGTTGGGTATTGCGATAACGATCAA
Source organism: Absicoccus porci (assembly GCF_003725415.1). Lineage (GTDB taxonomy): Bacteria > Bacillota_I > Bacilli_A > Erysipelotrichales > Erysipelotrichaceae > Absicoccus > Absicoccus porci. Next base: position 10,072 of record NZ_RJQC01000003.1, read on the forward strand.
TCATGGAAAGACCATAAAAAAGATGGCGAGCATTGACCATCAGTGTCATGATTGCTGTTGTTATAAGTGTGGCACCGGATGTAATCAAATCAATGGCTACATATTGCATGGAACCTGCATAAATAAAAAAACTCATCAAAAATGCCCATCCTGGACCATATCCTTTGGATGCAAGTAATACACCAAAACCAGTGCCAAGAACGATATAGCCAGCCATTACGGGCAATGATTGTTTAAATGCATATTTCAATGTCATGTACATTCCTCCCCAATCGCACATATGTGTTATTATACGACAGATAAGAACAAATTGGCGAATAGAAAGAAAATGAAGAATAGAGAAGGCTTTCCATGGTTTTTGGTTGTCTGGCTTGACATTCATACGAGCTAGGGGTATATTTAGCCCATGATTAGCACTTGGCAAACAACAGTGCTAAAAACGGAGGTGTTTATTATGATACTTTTACCGATTTATAACACATTGATTCTTCCCAATACAAGAGTCTATTTTCAAACGGAAGATTTTAAAGAAGTAACCAACCATGAACCGACACAAGGAAGTCGTGTTTTGTTTTTAATGGAAAAGGAAAAGACAGCACCCGAAGATTTGGATGAAAATAGTTTTTATCCAATCGGTGTACGTGGTGAAATTACGGAAGTCAACGATCAAGGATATGTGGCCATTCAAACCAACAATCGGGTACGTTTAAATGATATTTATAAAGTAGCAGATCAAACATTTGATTTTTCATTGACGCGATTGAATGATATCGATGATCTCGATAGTGCTACGGAAGCACAAAAAGTGGAAGGTATTAAAGAAGCTATATTAGAATTTAGTGAAAACACTCCTTGGGGTAGAGATGCAAAAAACTTTATTCAAGGTTTTGATTCTTTAGAACAAATGATTGTTACTGCTTCACCATGGTTAACTATTACCAATGAAGAACGATATCATTTATTGGAAATAGATAGTCGTGCAAAAAGAGCCGAAGCCATTGAAAAGATCATGTATGAATTTAGTGAGACGGCACAAGTTCAGAATGATGCAGCTCGAGCTCAGCAGGAAGATTATCGAAAATTGTATAAAGAACAAGCCATTAAAAAACAATTGGATTATCTGCAAAAAGAATTAGATGATATGCATCCGGAAAATGTAACGGATATTCGTCGTATGGAAATGCGGATAGAAGAATCAGGTATGAATGAAGATGCACGAAAAGAAGCGGAAAAAGCATTGAATCGCTTGAAACAAGAAGGCAACAACAGTCCTGAATATGGCATGCTTTATGACTATTTGGATTTTATGACTTCGCTGGCTTGGCGCAAGGAAGCACCCGAAAAGATTGATTTGAAAGAAGCAGAAGCCGTTTTGGATCGCGAACACTTTGGTTTGGAGAAAATCAAGCGAAGAATCATTCAACAGATTGCGGTCATGAATTTAAAGAAGCAACAATCGGGTTCCATTCTTTTGTTTGTCGGTGCACCAGGAACAGGAAAAACAAGTATTGGAAAAAGTATTGCGGATGCCTTGCATCGAAAATATGTGCGTGTCAGTTTAGGAGGTGTCCGTGATGAAGCGGATATTCGTGGTCATCGTCGAACCTATATTGGTGCGATGCCTGGACGAATCATGGATGGCATCAAAAAAAGTGGCGTATCCAATCCCGTCATGGTCTTAGATGAAGTGGATAAATTATCTTCTTCCTATAATGGTGATCCAGCCAGTGCTTTATTGGAAGTATTGGATCCTGAACAAAATTCTACCTTCACCGATCATTATATGAATGTACCTTATGATTTATCGGATGTCTTATTTGTATGTACGGCCAATACGATGGATACGATTCCTGAGCCATTATTGGATCGTATGGAAGTGATTCGTTTTTCTGGTTATACCGCATCAGATAAGTTACAAATTGCGAAACAACACTTATTGCCAAAAGCGATGGAATCCATGGGCATTACAAAGGATATGTTGGAAGTGCCAGATCCAACCATCGAAGAAATAATTTCTGGTTATACGATGGAAAGTGGCGTTCGTGGTTTAAAGAATCGCTTAGATACACTTTGTCGTTCCGTGGCTGTTCATGTAGAACAAGACGATGATAAAAAAGTTACGGTCTTACCAGAAGATCTATCTGAATTATTGGATATGCAACCGATTCGTCATGGTCGGAAATTAACAGAAACCAAGCCAGGTATCGTAACGGGTCTAGCGTGGACAAGTGCAGGTGGAGAAATCTTATTTATTGAGACATTATTCACCAAAGGCCAAGGCAAGACCATTATTACGGGCCAGTTGGGGGATGTCATGAAGGAATCCGCACAAATTGCGATTAGCATTGTGAAATCCATGTTCCCGGAAAAAGAAGAATTATTTGAGGAAAATGATCTACATATTCATGTCCCAGAAGGTGCTGTGCCAAAAGATGGACCTTCGGCTGGTATCACCCTGACGACTGCCTTAGTTTCCTTAGTCACGGGTAAGAAAGTAGATCCAACGGTTGGTATGACCGGTGAAGTGTCTTTACGGGGTGTTGTGACAGCTATCGGTGGTTTGCCAGAGAAGTTAATGGCAGCGGCACGAGCTGGCTTAAAGACGATTTATATTCCTGAAGAAAATATTCGTGATTTGAAAGATGTACCACAAGAAGTAAAAAATCAGTTACAAATTATTGGTGTCAAAGAAGTATCCGATGTATTAAAAGCCAACAATATCTTGGATGCATAAAGCGAAGAAGCTGTAGCGAAATCGTTACAGCTTTTTTCTAAAGTTTGTAGAAAAGTTTGATAATCATTTTCATTTTGGTTGGCATAGGCATCCGCAAATTGCGCCATCGATTGAATAAAACAATCATTTTTTCCTAAATAACCGGCAATCGCAAATCGATTTCCGGTTTTTGCGTGTGCATGAGCCAATGTCCTTGCACATAAAGTACAATATCCCACAAAATCATTGGCTTCTTTGATTTGTAAGATGAGTGTATCCTGATTGGAACCACCTTCTAGTAAAATGACCCAGCAACGAGTGCCTACACTACCAACACCTACCACTTTGAAAGCAATATCACGAATGGTATATTGATCAATGATAAAGCGACGCTCTTTGGGTATGCTGAGCCGATAGATTTTTATCATCAATTCCAGTTATTTGGATAGCTGTTGAGGAGTAATTGATAGTTTTTTGTTTCAGGATGGTACGCATGGGAAAGATTTCGGGTGGATCTTCTTTGAAACGATAATGATCATCCACACATCCAACGGACTCATCAACGTATATCGATGCATCGAATCTTGATACGTTTTCATAGCTAGTTCACTCATATCCGAAGCTATGATGATGTCGGCACCGCGAAAGAAAACAGATGCTTTTATTCGTTCATGGCAAAGGAAAATAACATCTTGTACATGATTTTTTTCTTGATCAAAGATCAATTGAAATTTATCGGTTCCATTGGTTCGGAACGTCCATTGTCCTTGATTGGGAGCGTGGTAAGGTCTTACGCAAGGATTTTCCATATTTTTTGCCTTGTTTTGAATTTCGCGAAAAAATGCCGTACGAATAGGATCGAGTAAAGGAAATATATTTTCATTATTCATAAATAGGTCCCCATTTTTATATATGGAAAAAATTTTGAATATAATTGACCAAAAAGTCAATAATAATTACAATAGCTTTGGTGATAGAATGCGAAAGGAAATAAAAACCCAAAGAACCAAGGAAAAAATCCTCAAAGCAGGTATTCAAGAATTTGGTCAGAATGGATATGCGGGTAGTTCGATCAATGCAATCTGTGCGACCGGTATCAATAAAGGACTGATTTATCATAATTATAAAGATAAAGATGATCTCTATTTGGCTTGTGTGAAAAGAAGTATGGAAGAGATGGCAACTGATATTGAAACACAAATGAGCAAAGGTGTGGCATACAACACAGCACGTATGCACTTTTTTTCTTCCCATGAAATGGAAGCACGACTTTTTTTGGAAATTATGGTAAATCCACCACAAAAATTAGAATCTAAAATCAAAATACTTCGTGCACCGATTGATGTGCTTAATCGCCAACAATTTGGTCAATTACTCGCAAAACATACCCTTCGAAAGAATGTGAGTGAAGAAATGGCTTATCAATGGATGGAATGGATGCAAACGTTTTATAACATGTGGTTTCAAAGGCAAGAAAACAAAAATGCGAGTTTTATGGATCGTATGGAACAACATGAAAAGGGGGTTGCTCAATGTATTGATTTGATGTTGTATGGCATTGCCCAAAAGAAGGAGGAATGAAAATGTTGATCATCCGATGGCTTTTGACTTTAGTCTGTGCTTTCCTTATTGGTCGTTTGATGACCAAGATCCATATGCCATCTATATTAGGATGGTTGATTGCTGGCATGGCTTTGGGACCTCATGCTTTGGCATGGATGCCACAAACCATATTAGATAGCAATTGGTATAACTGGATCCAAGATATTTTAAGTGTTGGGGTTGGCTTGATGTTAGGTACGGAACTGATTTGGAAAAAGTTAAAAAGGTATGGAAGTGCTTTATTGATCACGACCTTGACTCAATCTTTAGGTACTTTTTTGATTGTATCTTTTGTTTTTAGCATTGTCTTCTCTTTTCAAGGGGTTCCTATCTGGTTAGGGTTTGCGTTTGGTGGTATTGCTTTAGCAACTGCACCGGCACCGGCCTTGTCCATTACGCAGGAATATCATACCAAAGGCCCCGTTACGGATACATTATTGCCCATGGCTGTGTTGGATGATATTGTTGGGATCATTGTTTTCTTTAGTGTCAATGCAGCGATTGCCAAACAAGTCTCAGCAGGATCGATGCCTTGGTACATGGTCCCTGTCATGATCTTCTTGCCCATTCTCATTGGAATCCTTCCTGGGTATATCACAGGAAAATGGTTACAACGAAGGGAACAACCACGATCAATCTTGGCTATTATTTTAGCTATGATCGTTGTGACGACCCTTTTTGGTTGGGTTTGTCAAAGATATATAACACCAAGCATTAATTTGAACTATGTTTTGATTGGTGTTTCTTTTTCAACTGTATTTTCCAACATGGTATCGGATGAGAAGCTCCAAACCATAATTAAGATCTATAATCCATGTCTTTTGGTGGCGCTTCTTACTACCATTGTGAATTTAGGTGCTCCTTTGAACTATCATTTAGTGCTTGGTGCCGGTGGCTATACAGTTATATATATTGTCAGTCGTGCGTTTGGAAAATATTGTGGGGCTCGTTTTGGTGCACATCGCACCGAACTGCCAGAAACGGTACAAAAATATTTGGGGTTGACCTTATTACCGCATAGTGCAATGTCATTAAGTTAAGACAATTCTTAAATTTATGAGTCTTACCTATAAATAGGTAGGGCTCTTTTTTTGTGCAAGAAGTGTAAAAAACACTTGACAAGCCAAAAAGCGGAATTTTAAACATAATCCGAAGGAATTATAGAGGAGGATTTTTACCTATGATTCCNCTTTTTTTGTGCAAGAAGTGTAAAAAACACTTGACAAGCCAAAAAGCGGAATTTTAAACATAATCCGAAGGAATTATAGAGGAGGATTTTTACCTATGATTCCAGATAAGATTTTAAATGTTTTTAATCGTTCTATTAAAATGGTTTGCAGCAACATCGCTTGTTACTGCAATGACCCTGTTAGTGATTTTACTCGTAAGAGAAAACTGCCTGCTGAAACTCTGATACACTTTATTGTTCAGATGCAGTCTAAAAGTCTAAACTCCGAGTTGTGTGAATATTTTACAGACTTGGATTCTTTGCCTACTGCTTCGGCTCTTTGCCAGCAAAGAGACAAGCTTGATATCAGTGCTTTCCAAAGAATTATGCATCTGTTTGTGAATGCATTTGATGACTACAAGACTTGGAAAGGATACCATGTTCTAGCTTGCGATGGTTCGGATGTAAATATTGCCTATGATGAAAAGGATGAAGATACTAAAAGACAGAACGGCAATAATAAACCATTCAGTCAGCTTCATATCAACGGATTATATGACTGTATTAATCATGTTTTCTGGGATACAAGTATTGATACAGCTACTAAGACTAGAGAATGTGCTGCTTTAATGAAAATGATTATGAGACATGATTATCCTGTAAACTCGATTATTACGGCTGATAGAGGTTATGAAAAATACAATCTAATGGCATGTTGTATAGAAAATAATCAGAAATTTGTATTTCGTATTAAAGATATAAATGTATTTGGTTCAATTCTTTCAAATCTGAATTTGCCACATGAAGAATTTGATTTAGATGTTACTAAAATACTGACTCGTAAACAAACAAATGAAACGAAGAATAATAAAGATAAATTTACCATTATGAAAAAAGAATCGGATTTTGATTATTTTGATGATGATGGGTTTTATGAATTGAATCTAAGAGTAGTTCGTTTTAAGATTACAAAGGAAACCTATGAATGTCTGGTAACAAATTTAACGAGAGATGAATTCGATTTAAATGAACTAAAGAAGATGTATCACATGAGATGGAATATAGAAACTGCGTTTAAAATGTTGAAATACATCATCGGAATGATGTCATTTCATTCAAAAAAACGTAATTTCATACAACAGGAAATCTATGCAGCAATTCTATTACATTGTTTAACAAATATCATTACTGAGAGAATCGAAGTAGAACAATCTGACAAAAGGAAACATCATTACAAAGTGAATTTATCTACTGCCGTAACAAATATGAGGCTTTGGTTAAGAAAAATAATCTGTACAAAAGAAATGATAAAAAGAATAAAAAAATATCTGGCCCCGGTAAGACCAGATAGAAAATATCAGCGCAATATGAAACCTAAATCGGCTATACCATTTAATACAAAAGCATCATAGCGCTACACTGATTATATTTCATATATGAGTCACAGGCAAATTTTTTTGAAGTGCAAAAATTTGCCTTTTCGTCATACCTTAAATACCACATTTTTAACTGTAACGTAAGTAAAGACCTGGATATAGAATTGTATCCAGGCTTAACTTAATAAGAATTTATCACTGCCACTATCCCGTTAGCTTAACTTAATGACATTGCCGCATAGTGGCGTCTCTTTGATCTTTACCGGTATTATTTGTGCTACTTTATCCCAAGAACCAAACTTAGTACATATTGTACAGGGGACCATTGCGGCGGCTGCCATCATCAATGAATTTATTGCGGTCTTGGTTGCCAAGAAAGGATTTGAATTAGCAGGGGAAATGAATGCATAGGAAAAAGCGGACCATTTGAATTTTCATAAAAAATCATCCATTAGTATTGATTTTTACAATTTTTACCTATCTTGCTTATGTAGAATAAGGCTATAGATAAAGGCGTCTAGAATGAAAGATTCGTAGGCGCTTTTTCTTTTTTAGAGAGGATGAGTCAAATGGATGCAAGAATTGCAGTACATCCGATTTTAGGAAAACAAGAAAAAGGAAGATTGATCACATTCTATTTTGATGGCAAGCCCATGCAAGGGTATGAGGGTGAACCCATTGCGATGGCTTTAAAAGCGCAAGGTGTCATGGTGCATCGCTATACCAATAAACAACATAAACCTAGAGGTATCTTTTGTGCCATTGGTCGATGTACCGATTGTGTCATGGTCGTTGATGGTAAACCAAATATTCGTACTTGTGTCACTCCATTGAAAGCAGGGATGCAAGTACAAACACAATATGGAGTTCGTGCGATGAAAGAAGGTGACCAAAAATGAAACGATATGATCTTATTGTCGTCGGTGCTGGGCCTTCTGGATTATCCGCTGCGATCGAAGCCGCCAAAAAAGGCCTTCACGTTGTGGTATTTGATGAAAATGAAAAACCAGGCGGTCAGTTATTTAAACAAATTCATAAATTCTTTGGTTCCAAGGAACATAAAGCGAAGATTCGTGGATTTAAGATTGGTGAAAGTTTATTGGCAGAAGCCGATGAAGCGGGTGTGGAAGTTGTATTGAATGCCACTGTTTGTGGTTTGTATCAAGAAAAGGAATTGACCGTTCGTATCCATGATCAGATCCATCATTATAAAGGAGATGCCATCATCATTGCGACCGGGGCTAGTGAAAATATGGTCACATTTGATGGATGGACCCTTCCTGGCGTCATTGGTGCAGGAGCAGCGCAAACGATGATGAATCTGCATGGTGTCAAACCAGGAAACAAAGTATTGATGCTAGGTTCTGGAAATGTAGGTTTGGTTGTTAGTTTCCAATTGTTGCAGTGTGGTTGTGATGTGGTTGCTCTAGTGGATGCTGCACCCAGAATTGGTGGTTATGGTGTACATGCAGCCAAAGTGGCTCGAACCGGAGTTCCATTCTATTTATCCCATACCATTGTCAAAGCAGAAGGCGAAGATCATGTAACCGGGGTCACCATTGCGGAAGTGGATTCGCATTTCCAATTTATTCCCGGAACCGAAAAACATTTTGATGTCGATACCATTTGTTTAGCGGTTGGCTTATCGCCCATGTCGCAATTATTAAAGATGGCTGGATGTGAAATGGAAGACAATCCAAAACGAGGAGGACAAGTTCCTATTTGTGATGAACATGGCCAAACCTCGATTCCAGGTATATATGTAGCAGGGGATGTATCCGGTATTGAAGAGGCCAGCTCAGCCATGATCGAAGGTCGTATGGCCGGTCTTGCAGCCAGTGAATATCTTGGCTTTATCGACAAAATAGAACGAGATACTTCATTGAATGCTTTGGATTTGGCCTTGGATGCTTTACGTCAAGGTATGTTTGCTCCGAAAAATAAAGGAAAGAAAATTGAAAAGACGGATGAAGGTATCGAAATATCACAAAATCTTTTGAAACATGGCTATGTGACCGATGAAGAAATTGAACGATTCCCGGGTGTTACCCATCGTGTGGGTGTACATCCCGTCATGGAATGTACGCAAAATATTCCTTGTAATCCTTGTCAAGATGCGTGTCCTATGCATTGTATCAAAATTGGCGAACACATTACTTCCTTACCAGTGGTAGATGAAGAGAAGCAATGTATTGGTTGTGGTATGTGTGTCGCTTCTTGTTCTGGACAAGCTATCTTCTTGGTCAATGAAACGTATGAAGATGATTATGCATCCATTACCATGCCGTATGAATTTTTACCATTACCAAGTACAGGTGACAAAGGCATGGCTCTATCACGAAGTGGTGCACCAATTTGTGAGGCCGAAGTAATCGATGTGAAATCTTCACCAGCCTTTGATCAAACGCATTTATTAACGATCAAAGTACCAAAAGAATATGCCATGAAAGCAAGATTCTTTCAAGGAGGTTTGGAAAATGCATAGTGTCAATGATAGATCAAGAGATATTGGTGAATTTGTGCCACAACCCGATGATGATTTGATTATTTGTCGGTGTGAAGAAGTCACAAAAGGAGAAATCCGAAAAGCCGTTCATGAAGGGATGTTTACCATGACAGAAGTTCGTCGTTACTTACGTACAGGCATGGGTCTTTGTCAAGGACAGACTTGTGGTCGATTGGTAAAAAGTATCGTGGCTAGAGAATTAGGTGTATCTCCAGCTGAATTAGAACCAGCAACGTCTCGGGCACCGATGCGACCCACCGAAATGCATATTCTTGCGGATGAAGTGAAGGAGGATGCTTGATATGGAAAACAAAGCAGATGTCATCATTATTGGAGCGGGAATCATTGGTTCTTCCATTGCGTATTATCTTTCCAAACGCGGAAAAAGTGTTATTGTCTTAGAAGCGAGTGATCATATTGGTAATGGGGGTTCGAGTCGAAATGGTGGCGGTGTTCGTCAATCTGGCCGAGATCCTCGAGAATTGCCATTGGTAATGTTTGGAATCAAGCATTTATGGCCACATTTATCGGAGGAATTGGAAGTCGATTGTGAATATCATCAAGATGGAAATTTGCGTTTGGGCAAAACCCCAAAACATTTGGAAATCCTCCAAGGTCTAACCGATCGTGCGGTAGCGGTTGGCTTGGATGTTCGTATGATCGATGGCGATGAAGTACGGAAAATCAATCCATATTTATCCGATGAGGTCATTGGTGCGAGTTGGTGTCCAACCGATGGTCATGCCAATCCATTAACGACCACATTAGGCTTTTATAAAACAGCTCGTAAATTGGGTACTCGATTTATTACGGGTGAAAAGGTCGTGGAATTAAGAAAGGTTCGTGGTCGGCTAGCCCAAGTAATTACGGAAAATAATGTATATACAGGGGATACTGTTGTTTTAGCAGCGGGATTAGGTAGTCGTAAATTGGCGGCCAGTGTAGGAATTGATGTGCCGATGCAACCGATCATGTTGGAGGCTTTGGTAACCGAAGCCGAACCACCAATGTTTGATCAAATGTTAGGTACAGCTGAAGCGGATTTTTATGGTCATCAAACCAAGCATGGTTCGTTTGTATTTGGCGGATCTTCTGGATTGGAAGGTTTTACCAAAGATAATGGCATGCAGATGTGCAATAGTTTGACGGCTTCTTGTATTTGCCGAGGTATCATGAAGTATTTTCCGGATTTAGCCGATGCGAAAATTGTTCGTACCTGGGCTGGTTGGATGGATCATATGGTCGATGGTGTGCCGGTTCTTGGTAAAGTAGATGAAGTGCCTGGATTGATCATGGCTTGTGGCTTAAATGGTCATGGTTTTGGGATTGCACCAGCCATTGGTCATCAATTGGCACAATTGATCGATGAGGATCGTACAGAAATCGATATCAGTGCTTTACGATATGATCGTTTTAAAGCTAAAATTTAACTATGACTTGGCAAAAAGAACAGTTTCTAAGGCCGACCCAGCCATATTTTGTCTTAGAAGCTGACCATTTTCAACAAGAAGTGTATTGGACACAGGGCATTTCGCATTTTTATACATTTGGACTTCATGAAGCAAGGGCGTTTGATGTAGTACCCGATGCTTGTATTGATTTGGTGTTTCAATATACCAAACATGCAATGGATGCCTATGCGTGTGGACCGGTTTTATCTTGTCAAAGACAAAATTGGGATGGCAAGCAAGATGTGTTTGGGGTTCGTTTTATTCCAGGGTATCATCCAGCTGGTATTGATATTGAATGGAAGGATTTAATTGGTCATCGAATCCCTTTGAAACAATTGATGAAAGATACGATCTTGATCGATAAAATGGCTACGCAAATGGATTTTTATCAACGAATTCGTATCTTTTTGCAAGAATATGTCAAATTGGAGAAGCAACAAGATAAGCCATATGGCAAGCGTGCCTTGGTGATGGATATCACCAAAAGGGCTTATCTATCCGATGGTTTGATTCGTATTTCATCCATAGCGGAACAAACCGGATATAGTGAAAGTTATATCAATCGGGTATTTCGTGAACAGATTGGCTTTTCGCCCAAAACATTTTGTAAGATCATTCAATTTCAGCGGGCCTTGGAATTTTTAAATTATGGGCAACCAAATAAAATGACGGAGGCAGCCGTCAATTTGGGATATTATGATCAATCGCAATTTATTCGTGATTTCAAGAAATATGCAGGGATTACACCGAAGCAATATTTAAAGCGAATCGAGCAGGAACAGTATAAAAACCGAATTAAAGATACGAATTATTTATCGTTTTGATTTTTACAAGTATTTCGTGTTTTCACTGCATACAATAAATTTATATTTTATATGACAAAGACGTCTATTCTTTTGGGAATAGACGTTTTTGCGTATATAGAAGGAGAGGAATCTATATGAATTTTTCAAAAATTGAAGTGGTAACTTCACGAAGTGATTTGAGTGCTTTAAAGGAAGGATTAAGTAAACAAAAAGTCAGTGGTATGACGGTGTATCAAGTCATTGGATGTGGTGTTGAAAAAGGCACTCGTGAATATGAGCCAGAAATTCATGAAAAAATGGAACTACTTCCGAAACAGATGATCATGGTCATTGTCGAGGTTGACAAAGTGGATGATGTGATCGAATTGATCAAAAAAGAATTGTATACCGGTCATATCGGCGATGGAAAGATCTTTGTTTCACCGGTAAGTCGTGTCATTCGTGTCCGTACGGGTGAAGAAGGAACCGACGCGTTGAGGTAAGGCCTATGGCAGAACGAAAATTAGGATTACCAAGTGCGATAGCGACGGGCGTTGGTTTAATTGTTGCGACCAGTTGTTTGATGTCACTTGGTCAAGGAACAAGTGCTTTAGGAACAGGCTTTATCATTGCGATGATCTTAGCTTGTGCCATCAATATTCTAACCGCTTTATCTATGGCTGAATTAAATGCATTGATGCCAAACTTAACCGGTGGATTGGCCCAATATACATTAGCCGGTATGGGACCCTTTGTGACCATCTTGACCATGGTTGGTGGGTATCTGGTTTGTCAGATGATTGCTGGGTCAGTGGAGAGTGCAATGTTTGGCAATGCCATCATCTCCGTCTTTTCAACGAATATTCCAGCTAGTGCATTTTCGATTGGAATGTTGATCGTATTGATCATAACCAATTTACATGGTGTAGATATTTTTGCGAAAGTGCAAAATGTGGTGGCCTATGTATTGATTGGATCCTTAATGATCATGGGATTTATTGGTGCTTCTGGTTTATCGAGTCATCCCATGGTTTCGCAGCCTGCCAATTTAGCCACTTCATCATCAGATATTCTGGGTTACTTAGGATTGGCTTTCTTCTTATTTATTGGTTGTGAGTTCGTTATTCCTATTGCGAAAAATGTTAAAAACGAAAGAAGAAACGTACCGCTTGGGATGGTATTAAGTTTGGTCATCATCTTGGTGATGCAGATCCTGGTTGTTGTGGGCATGACAAAGTATGTGCCCTATGCCCAGTTAGGAAAAAGTGCTGCACCACATATCTTGTATGGCCATGCCTTATTGGGCATGTTGGGTTCTTATTGGATGATCTTAGTTTCGGCCTTGGCTGTTATTAGCACCGTCAATTCAGCCATCAATGCGTTTTCCTTTATGTGTGCAGGTATGGCCAAGATCAATTTGTTGCCCACCTTCTTTTTAAAAACCAATAAACATGGATCGTACTACATTGGGGTGTTGTTGATTGGAATCTTGGAAATATGTGCCAATTTGTTTGGCTTATCGGAAAGTTCTTCTTTGACATTCATGATTTCCGTTGCCATCGTTTTCTGGATGGTTTCTTATATCGTATCCGATATCAATGTCATCATTTTCCGATTTCGATTGCCCAAGGCACCACGTACGTTCAAAGTGCCAGGCGGTATTCTTCTACCCATCATTTCTGCGATTGGGACAACAATGATGATCTGGAATATTGATGGAAATCCAGCTACACGCAATCTAATTTTTGCGATTGATGGTTTGATCTTTGTACTGTTAGCTATTTATTCGGTGATTTGGTGCAAAGTACGTTTTAAAAGACCTTTATTCAAACCATTAGAAATATCTGAAGTCATGGCAATGGAGCATCCGTTGTATTTGGTTGCTCATCGACAAAAACAACAAAAGGAGGAAGAATGATCATGGCGTATCCGAAAATTGATTTCTTATATTTAAATGAAGAAGATATGGTGAAAGCGGGTGTTAAAGATATGGCATCTTGTGTGGAAACCATGGAAGAGATGTTTAAATTATTGAAGATAGGAAACTATCGAATGGGTGGTGCTAATGGAAATTCGCATGGCTGTATGGTCATGTTCCCGGAAAAATCAAAATTTCCTGAAATGCCGGTGGATGGACCGGATCGTCGATTCATGGCAATGCCAGCTTATTTAGGTGGCAAGTTTGATATGGCCGGAATGAAATGGTATGGATCCAATACGGAAAATAAGAAGAAGGGATTGCCTCGTTCCATCTTGACTTTGATCTTAAATGATAAAGATACCGGAGCGCCAAAGGCTTTCATGTCAGCCAATATTTTATCCGCCTATCGAACAGGGGCTGTACCTGGAGTTGGCTTTAAATATTTTGCGAAAGACGATGCCAAAGTGATCGGTATTGTCGGGCCAGGTGTCATGAGCAAGACGGCATTAGCAGCAGCGATGGCGGTGCGTCCAAGTATTCAAACCGTGAAAGTAAAAGGTCGTGGAAAAGCCTCTTTGAATCGATTTGTGCAACATGTCAAAGACACCTATCCAAATGTGGATGTATATCCTGTCGAAACGATCGAAGAAGCAGTTAAAGATGCGGATATTGTTTCGGTTTCCACTTCCACACCAACAACGGGAGATACATCGATTTATCCATATATTGCGGAAGAATGGATCAAACCAGGCGCGGTGATCGAATCCACTGCAGCGTTACGATTTGATGATGATTTTGTGATTCATCGTGCCCGAACGGTGACCGATAATATTAAATTATATGAAGCCTGGGAAGAAGAGATGAAGCCAGATGCCTATAAGACGGTACCGATTCCGGCCGTGCATGTGATGGATCTAATTGCTGAAGGCAAGATGTCACTGGATCAAGTCGATGATCTGGGTGATGTGATATTGGGAAATATTCCTGTACATCGAAAAGAAAGAGAAGTCATCATTTATTCCGTAGGTGGTATGCCCATTGAGGATATCGCTTGGGGAACGATGGTCTATCGAAATGCATTGAAAAAAGGCATTGGTCAAACTTTAAATCTTTGGGATGTACCACAAATGATCTAATGAAAAGCTCGTTCATTCGAGCTTTTTTTGGGCTTGATAAAACCGCTCACGAGCTTCTTTTATCTTGCGTATATGGCTTGTATCGGTTCGACAACATTCATCGATCGCACAAGCCCCAGCTTCCATCCATGTATAGGCAAGTTTGCCAAATGCACGTGATGGATTTCCGGCTTCTGACCATGTTTTCGTAAGCGGATCAAAGGTTTCACCACTATTAGGATAGACGGCAATGGGCAAGGAAGTGTGCTTTTTCATGCGCGTGATCAATTCTTGGATATAGAGAGGATTTGTACAATTGCCACCCATCATTTTTTAAGTGCGGATGGTCTTTTAAAAGAATTTCTACACAGGTTTCAATGGGGGTTCCTTCACAAGTATGGCTACCATCTTTACATGAAAAACTGATCAATAATCTGCCTTCATCGTTTCGGCAATTTCTGCTTCAATCAATGCCTCATGGAGGGAGGGTTCCGTTTCAAACAAAAGCAGGTCTGCATCGCTTTCCCATAATAATTGGGCTCGTTTGGTATGAAAATCGATTCACGTTTCATCGGAAACATCATAGTGACCACGATATTCACTGCCATCGGCCAAATAGGCTCCATACGGACCACAAGCACCTAAACAAAGAGGGACAACAGCGTGGGGATTGGTTTTGAGCCATTCTTGACGCGTTTCCATAAAGAGTTGTACGGCTTGTTGGATGATTCGCTCTGCTTCGGCCATGGAATATCCGGCTTTCATAAGACCAGGGATGGTGGCTTGATAACTGGCGGTGATACCACAATTGGCACCGGCATTCAAATAATCCAGATGAACCTGTTTGATTTTTTCGGGGTGCGTTGCTAAGAGATTGGCCGTCTAAAGTTTGTCGGAAAGATCATAACCCAAGTTTTCCAGGGCAGTGGCCATCGAGCCATCCATGATCAGGATGCCGCCTACAGCTTTTAACGCATCTTGGAGATCGATTCGTTGCATGTGTTTCCCCTTTTATATTTTGTGGATCTTTGATGCATCGACATCATCGATTGTATGTGGTGGTAGAATTTGTGCTGGCAGACCCAACGATAGAATACCTACAAGACGATATGTTTGGGGTGCACCCACTATTTCTTTAACAACTTCTTCGGCATCTTTTCCAAGTGCATTTGTTCGTTTGCGCATTTGGACCCAGCAAGAACCTACCTGTAATGCGGTAGCCATGAGTTGCATATAACTCATCGCAATGGAACAATCTTCGATCCAAACATCAGAAAGGGAGGCATCGGCCATCACGATGATGGCGGCATTGGCATCACCAATAAATGTGCCTGATGGTTTAATCGTACTCAGTTGTTTGAGGATGTCTTTATCTTGGATGACATAGAATTGACACGGTTTTTTATTTCGGCTCGAAGGTGCGAGTAAACCGGCTTGGAGGATTTTTTGTAGGGTGTCTGGATTCATATCTTCCTTTGTGTATTTGCGAATACTGCGACGTTGAAATAATAGTTCTTCAAAATTCATTTCTTTTCCTTTCGAATGGATGCGATGCCATTCATAAATAATTGATTGGTTAATTCGATGAGTGATTCTAAGGGAACCATTTTCTTATCGGCGACCCATCGACGATAAATATTGACCGATCCCAACGCTAAAAAGGTATTGATGATATTTTGTTCCGGTCGTGAATAGTCTTGATAGGGATTATACCGATTGCGATTATGGGAAAGGGTAGCGAGAAAGAGTTTGTCGGCAAAATCCCGATAACTTGGGTCACATACCATTTTTTCTACATACGGTTCCTGATGAGCCATAAAGGTAAAAAAGACACAATTCACTTCAGTAAAGGGAGCATCGGGAGCAATTTGATCAATGGCTTGATAATAGCTTTCAGAAACTTCTTTTAATACATCTTCATATAAGGCTTCCATGGTCGTGTAATGAAGATAAAAGGTTTTGCGATGAATTTGGGCTCGTTCGGATAATTCTTTGACGGTGATCTTGGATGCATCCATTTCCATGACCATTTCTTTGAAGGCATTTTTGATGGCTTTTTGGGTTTTGATGACGCGAAGATCGGGTTTTCTTTGGGGCATGAGACCTCTTTTCTATCCATATTTTTGAATGTGTGGCATAAACACCAGGATCAAAAATCTGGAGATTGTTTTCTTCTATCAAATAAATAATAATAACCTTGCAAGAAATAATCAACACATGGATAGAAACAGGAGGTGGCCATATGGCAAATAAAATTGTACAAACAGCAGGAAGAGATGCTTTGGGTGCATTTGCACCGGAATTTGCGCATTTTAATGATGATGTATTATTTGGTGAAAACTGGAACAATCCGGATATTGATGTGAAAACACGATGCATTATTACGGTGGTTGCGTTAATGGCTCAAGGAATTACGGATAGTTCTTTGAAATATCATATCAAGAATGCGAAAGATCATGGTGTATCACAAAAGGAAATGGCAGCAATCGTCACCCATGTGGCTTTCTATGCTGGTTGGCCAAAAGCATGGGCAGTATTCAATTTAGCGAAAGAAGTATATGGAGAATAATCGGATATCTATTCATATGGGCGATACGATATTATATGCTCGTTTAAATGATACATTGGCTGCAAAGGATTTTAAAAAGCGATTGCCCTTATGTCTGAGTGGAACAGATTCGGGCATGGATTATTGTTGTATGGCAGCCAATGGTATCTATGATCCTTTAGAAACCCAAGATGGTTGGCACAATGGCGATATTAGTCTTTGTGATGGATGGTTTGCGATATTGTATGGTGGACAAGAAATATCTTCTTCGTATCGAAATATGATGATCATTGGTCATTTAGAAGAAGATGCGTTAGAAAAGGTAAAAGCTTTACCGAATAAAGTGAGTTTAAAAATTCAAATGGAGAAAACAAAATGAAAACTTTAAACAAAGAAGAATTTGAAAAGATGAATATATTTGGAACGGGTGAACCTAATGATGGATTTGCACAATATTTTGTCGGAAATTCATTCTTGAATGTATTGGTGGATCCAAAGACATCGCCTTTATTTTTGGCAAATGTCACATTTGAACCCGGATGTCGAAATCATTGGCATATTCATCATGCTTCGAAAGGTGGTGGACAAATTTTAATTTGTACAGCTGGTGAAGGTTGGTACCAAGAAGAAGGCAAGCCTGCTCAATCATTAACACCAGGAACGGTTGTTGTGATTCCAGCGGAAACGAAACATTGGCATGGTGCAAAAAAAGATAGTTGGTTCTCTCATATTTCTTTGGAAGTACCGGGTGAAAATACTTCGAATGAATGGTTAGAACCTGTCGATGCCGATGCTTATGAAGCACTTTAGGAGGAAACATGGAAAACGAAAAATTGAAGTTAACTGAAGAATGGGATAAAACCTTTCCAAAAAGTGATAAAGTCGATCATAAAAAGATCACATTTCATAATCGATATGGCATTACTTTAGCTGCTGATATGTACATTCCTAAAGAAGGAAAGGAACCCTTTGCGGCATTAGCGGTTGCCGGTCCTTTTGGCGCTGTCAAAGAACAAGCTTCTGGTTTGTATGCCCAAATTATGGCCGAACGCGGTTTCTTAACGATTGCGTTTGATCCTTCTTATACGGGTGAAAGTGGTGGACAACCTCGTTATGTTGCTTCACCAGATATCAATACGGAAGATTTTAGTGCGGCTGTTGATTTCTTATCGGTACAAGATAATGTCGATCCAGAAAAGATTGGTATCATTGGTATTTGTGGTTGGGGCGGTATGGCCTTGAATGTCGCTGCTATGGATACACGTATCAAAGCAACCGTGACATCAACGATGTATGATATGAGTCGAGTGACGGCCAATGGTTATTTTGATGCGATGAGTGAAGATGATCGCTATGCCTTAAGAGAACAATTGAATGCGCAACGTACCATTGACTATAAGACAGGCACGTATGCATTGGTAGGTGGCTTACCGGAAGAAGCGGATGAAGATGCACCATTCTTTGTGAAAGATTATGTGGCATATTATAAACATCGTGCCTATCATCCTCGTTCTTTGAATTCCAATGGTGGATGGAATGTAACATCTTCTTTGTCTTTCTTGAATATGCCTATTCATTGTTATGCAAGTGAGATTCGCAATGCGGTCATGGTCATTCATGGAAAAAAAGCACATTCTTGTTACTTTTCACTAGATGCGTTTAAAAAATTGAAAGGCGACAATAAGGAATTGGTGATCATTCCCAATGCTGTACATACGGATTTGTATGACAATTTGGAAGTGATTCCCTTTGATAAAATGGAAGCTTTTTTCCATCAATATTTAAAATAGGCGGAGGGTAGAAGAATCTATCCTAAATCAGAGGAGCAAGAAAAAATATGAATCAAGTTTTGATTGTTTATTATTCATGGTCCAATTGCAATACGAAACGAATGCGACCTTAGCAACCATTGATACCATTCAACCCTACACAGAATCTTATCAAGATGTGGTAGATTAAGGAAAACGAGAAGTGAATCAAGGATATATGCCACCTATTCAAACGGTGGCAAGGCAAAATATTCATTCTGTTTATAACCCATGCAGGCTGTCCTGAACATGTAATCAAAGATATGAAGAAGGAGTGTAAACAAGCAATCAACTATCAATGGAAATTTACTTTGATGCCAATGGGGGGTGATCATTAGGAAACGGATATCGATGAAATCAATCAATGGATTGAAAAAATCATTGCATAAATATGTTGGCAAGATTTCTGAATAGAAATTTGCCGATTTTTTTTGTAAGCATGAAAAAGATACATTACACTGGAAATGACATAAATATATCAAATACATGAAGAAGTCGTTAAAAGCGATAAAACATAAAAGAAAGGTCATGAAATGGTACATAAAGTTATTAAAAATGCTTTGTGAACGAAACGTCTGATTGCACGCATAATTGAATGGAACATGGATGATTTGTATAATTATATGTATTTAAATGGAAAAGAGGAATGGAAGCATGGCAGATTGGAATGCGCAACAATATAAAAAATTTGAAAGAGAACGGACCCAGCCATCTATTGATTTGATTCATCGTATAGACGGTAAACCAAATTCTATTTTAGATATTGGATGTGGTCCAGGAAACAGTACATATCAATTAAAAAAGTATTTTCCAAAAGCGCATCTTCTGGGTATTGATCAATCGCAAGATATGTTAGCGAAGGCCAAGATGACGTATCCTGATCTTTCTTTTCAGGAAGCTAATATTCCAAATGATCTAGGATCATTGGATTCGTATGATTTGATTTTTTCGAATGCTTGGTTACATTGGATTCCGGATCATTCTACTTTATTGCCAAAATTGATCAATCAATTAAATGACCATGGTGTCTTAGCTGTACAAATGCCAATGGTACAAACAGCTATTTTTTATCGCTGTTTAAATGAAGTATTAACCAGAGAAAAATGGAATAGATTAAGGAATATACATAATTTTCATAATCTCTCACCGAATGAAACATTTGATATTTTAATGCCAATTTCAAATGTGACTATGTGGGAAACAACATATTATCATGTATTAGAAAATCATGACGCAATTATTGAATGGTATAAAGGAAGTGGATTGCGGCCTTATTTGAATTTATTATCAGAAACGAAAAAGGAAGAGTTTATTTCAGATGTAATGCGTATTCTTCAAAAAGAAATACCCATACAAAAAAATGGTTCAGTTTTATTAAAAATGCCAAGATTATTTTTTATTGCGAGAAAATAGCACAATCAATGGAATGAATGATTGCCTGTTGTAGGATATTGGTAATGTGATGCCCTGCAATGGGTTTTTTTGTATGGGCATAAAGTGATTGATAGATGGAATCTTACAATGTTCATTTTTTTCTTTTTTCCAATATCCTAATAAAATATAAGGAAAGACGGAGATAGCATAAAATGTTTTTGTAAACGTTAGAAGTTCCGTTTGCATAAAAAAAGGAAGTCAATCCTTGTAGAAATAATTGTGACCAAACAAATTCAAAAGGAGACTTCCCATGTCTAATTTTAACACAGAACTCTACAAAGCTTTATCCTCAGCTTCATCAATTGATGAAATTGTTCGTTCAGAAATTGAATCCTGTGTCAATTTTCTTCTGAAAACAGAACTAACCAGCTTTCTTGATTATGAACCTTATGACACGGCTGGATAAAATAAATGGCTACTATGCTCGTACGAATACGACCCGCTATGGCGATATCGAGGTTCAGGTACCAAGAGATCGTAACGGTGAATTCAAGCAGCAGACCATCCGACCTTATAAACGAAATACAGATGATCTGGAAACGACGATCCTACAAGCTTTATTCCAAAGGAATCACCACTTCGGAAATCAGTGATCTGATCGAGAAAATGTATGGGCATGCCTATACACCGGCAACGATTTCAAATATGACGAAAGCGGTATATCAATGTAAAACATCAGAAGAAGCTAATAAGGCATTGGCTGATTTTATTGAGACATACAAAGATAGATATCCAAATCGAAGGTTTGAACAAGCAATTGAAACGGAAGATCAAACAGAAAGAACAGTTTCCCAATGAAGCATCATTGGAACGTTTTGTATGAACCTACTTCATGGAATATAACCAACAATTTTCCAATCGTATACATCGTGGATTCAATAAAGTTCAAAAGGAACTGGTTGATATGTTTGGTCAACGATACAAATAACAGCACGCATTATTCTGCAGGGAGGACTGTTTACACAAAATTATTTGAACTATCAAGGCGGATTGCATTTTACAAAAATGGATATTAAAAAGAGATTAAATGAAAATAATAATTCACATCTTATTATATGATGCTAGAATTATAGTATCTAATAAGCCATAAAATTAGTTTTATCGATTGATGCTTATTTTAAGAGAGAAGGAGAGGACTATGAAATCAAAATGGCAGGATATTGCACGACGATTTGCGAGTTTTGTGATTTGTTTTGGTATGGTCTTTAGTAATCTGCAAGTTTCTGCGATTGCTCAAGATACAACACCTACCAATGTGGTTACGGAAGATGCAAATGGTGAAGCAACGAATGAACAGACACCAGTTACAACGGATCAAAACATTACGGAGAATGTATCGAGTGAAAACAGTACTGAAAATGTAACAGCAGAAAAAGATGCATCCGAAAAAACGGATGAAACTACTACGGAAACTGAAGATAAAGAAAAAGAAGATACAAAAACGACGTATGATTATGAAGATGGCTCGGTAAAGGTAACGGCCACATTATCGGATGTTTCTGCCATTCCCGATGATGCAGAGTTTGTTGTTACACCAGTAACAAAAGGTTCAGGCACTTATAATTATCAAGCGTATATGGATGCTTTGAATGCGAATACACAAGAAGACTATTCGGAGAAGAATACGTTATTATATGATATCGCATTCTATCATGTGGATGGAAACCAAAAAAGAGTGGAAGTACAGCCAGCAGATGGCTCGGTAACGATCAATGTATCGTTTAAGAATGCACAATTAGCCGATGACATCAAAGCAAAAGAGGATGCGGATGTCCAAGTAAAACATTTGCCATTAATTCCATCGATCAAGTCAAGTGTGGATTCAACAGCACAAGCAACTGCAATTGGTGCAGGTGATGTGCAAGTAGAAGATGTTGCCGCCAATGCTTCGGTTCGTAATGAAGCCTTAACTTTTAGTCTAAATAGCTTTAGTGTTGTTGCTGTAACAAAAACTGGAGAAACCTTAGATCCGGTTGCTGCCAATGGTTTTAATTTAGAAACCGTATTGGGGGAAGGAAACAATTATGGCGTGATTGCCAATACCTATTCTCAAGATGGTGATACGGAAACAAACCTAATGGTAGGAAGTTATGCATCAAATGCGTTTGATACAGGTGCATCTGCTAACTATGCCAATGCGGGTGGTGATGATTACATCGGTAGTATTGTTTCTGGAACACCATTGCGTTTCAAACTGCCACCAGATCATATTTATTTAGGAGATGATGCATGGGCAAGTTATGAAAAAAATAACGATATTTTTGCGAAAGATCATCTGGATCCAAAAACAGAAATCGTTCATCAGCCAATGGATGTAGGCGGTATCATTAATACCATAGGCAGTAATGTAAGTAGCACCTTACCATCCAATATTCCAACCATCAAGGAAACGGTTGGTAATGACGGTGTTGCCGTTGATATCACAAATAAAGGTCCTGGTACCTATGTACTTCAATTTGATGATTCTTCCTTTTCTAGAAATGGAAATCAAGGATTCAATATCAAAAAGAATGCAGATCAAAATATCATCATTTATTGTACAAGTACGTCTTTGGAAATAGACGATTATCAAATCAACGGGGTTCAAATGGTCAATTATGTTGCGGATACAAACCCTAGTGCAGATGGTATCATCAATTCAGTCATTTTCTATGGACCAAATGCAACATCTGTTAAAATTGGTAGTAGTAATAGTACAGCCGGTGTATTCATTTTTCCAAATGCAACCATAACAAAAGATAAAACTTGTGCAGGAATCTTGGTTGCCAATTCGTATAATTCCAAAGGCGGTGAATGGCATTATCATAATCACCATTTAGTGTCTCCAACCAATCGGCCGAAGACAAAAACAAGTGTATCTGTCAAGAAAGAATGGAACGATTCCAACAACAAAGATGGTAAACGCCCGGATAGCGTTACTGTCCATCTATTTGCGGATGGTGAAGATACAAACAAGACAGTTGAATTGAATGCAGACAATAATTGGAATGGATCCTTTACCGATCTTGATAGTAAAAAGAGTGGTAAAGCCATTACCTATACTGTACAAGAAGACAAGGTAGATGGATATGATACTTCAATCAGTGGTGATGCCAAATCTGGATTTGTATTGACGAATAGTCATAAGACGGAAACAGTAAATATCAGTGGTACGAAGACATGGGCTGACAATGACAACCAAGATGGTGCAAGACCAGACAGTATCACGATCCGATTGATGGCTGATGGCAAAGAAATCCAAAAACAAGAAGTCAAAGCAGATAAAGATGGCAACTGGACATATGCATTTAATGACTTGCCTAAATATGCGAATGGTCAAGAAATCACATATACTGTCAGTGAAGATGCAGTTAAGAATTACNCAATGACAACCAAGATGGTGCAAGACCAGACAGTATCACGATCCGATTGATGGCTGATGGCAAAGAAATCCAAAAACAAGAAGTCAAAGCAGATAAAGATGGCAACTGGACATATGCATTTAATGACTTGCCTAAATATGCGAATGGTCAAGAAATCACATATACTGTCAGTGAAGATGCAGTTAAGAATTACACGACCACCCAAAAGGGTAATGATTTCACAAATACGCATAAAGTTGGTAAGACCAGCGTAAGTGTCAAGAAGATCTGGAAAGATAATAATAACCAAGATGGTATCCGACCAGAAAAGATTACTGTAGAGTTATTAGCAAATGGTGAAAAGACCGACAAGACATTGACTCTGGATGAAAAGAACAACTGGAGTGGATCGTTTACGAATCTAGATGCCAAGAAGAAGGGCAAAGCCATTGCGTACAGTGTTGCGGAAGTATCTGTTCCAAAGGGATATACATCCGAAATCAGTGGCAATGCGACTGAAGGATATATCATCAACAATACGCATAAGACGGAAACGGTAGATATCAGCGGTACGAAGACCTGGAAAGATAACGACAACCAGGATGGCAAACGTCCAGATAAGATCACCGTTACTTTGATGGCTAACGGAGAAGATGTGCAATCCAAAGAAATAGCTGGGGACTGGACATATGCATTTAATAACTTGCCAAAATATGACAACGGCAAAGAAATAAAATATACCATTAAAGAAGATAAAGTAGCTGGATATACTTCAGAAGTCAAAGGCTATGATCTGATCAATACACATAAGATTGAGAAAACAAGTGTATCTGTCAAGAAAGAATGGGATGATACAAAGAACCAGGATGGTAAACGACCAACAGAAGTTACCGTACATCTTTATGCAGATGGTAAAGATACTGGCAAGACTGTTACATTAAGTGCAAAGAATGACTGGAAAGCAAGCTTCAATGATTTGGATGTCAATAAAGATGGCAAAGCCATTGAATACACAGTCAAAGAAGATGAAGTCAAAGATTATGAAACATCGACAAGTGGCGATGCCAAATCTGGATTTGTATTGACGAATAGTCATAAGACGGAAACAGTAAATATCAGTGGTACGAAGACATGGGCCGATAATGACAACCAAGATGGTGCAAGACCAGACAGTATCACGATCCGATTGATGGCTGATGGCAAAGAAATCCAAAAACAAGAAGTCAAAGCAGATAAAGATGGCAACTGGACATATGCATTTAATGACTTGCCTAAATATGCGAATGGTCAAGAAATCACATATACAGTCAGTGAAGATGCAGTTAAGGATTACACGACCACCCAAAAGGGTAATGATTTCACAAATACGCATAAAGTTGGTAAGACCAGCGTAAGTGTCAAGAAGATCTGGAAAGATAGTAATAACCAAGATGGTATCCGACCAGAAAAGATTACTGTAGAGTTATTAGCAAATGGTGAAAAGACCGACAAGACATTGACGCTGGATGAAAAGAACAACTGGAGTGGATCATTTACGGATCTAGATGCCAAGAAGAAGGGTAAAGATATCCAATACAGTATTGCCGAAGTATCGGTTCCAAAAGGATACAAATCTATCATTACAGGAGATGCAATCAAGGGTTATATCGTTACCAATACACATACGACTCATAGAACAACAACGGGTAAGAAAACAAATCATACGAGCGGTACAAATACAGGAATGGAAACCAATGTACGATTCTATTCATTATCAACTATTGTTTCCTTACTTGCGATTGCATTCTTTAGAAGAAGATTTGTGAAATAAAACTAGATCAAGACTGGGCAACTCCCAGTCTTTTTCGATATAATGAAAACGGAGGAGTGGCCTATGATTAAACCCATCGAAAGAAATATACTTGTTTTAAAACAAAAAGCGAAACCTGCTACAAAAGAAGATATTTCCATTGCGCGTGATTTAATTGATACTTTACAAGCGCATAGTGAGGAATGTGTAGGTATGGCAGCCAATATGATTGGTATTCCCAAAGCCATTATTGTTGTGAATGTGGGGCCTTTTCTTATGGCTATGTTCAATCCAAAAATTATTAAGAAAACATCTCCTTTTGAAGCAGAGGAAGGATGTTTATCTTTAGATGGGGTTCGTAAAACCACGCGCTATCAAACGATTGAAGTAGAGTATCAAGATTTTTCTTTTCATAAAAAGAGACAAGTATTTCATGGATGGACCGCTCAAATTATTCAGCATGAAATCGATCATTTGGATGGCATTTTGATTTGATTTCCATCTTCTCATTGAATATCCATGGCTTCCTTGGTAAAATAGTTTGGTAAAAGGTAAAGGTGAGTAAGTATGGCAATTGAAGCTGGAGATTTTAAAACAGGATTAACAGTTATGGTAGATGGCGATCCTTGGCAAGTATTAGATTTTATGCATGTAAAGCCAGGTAAAGGAGCTGCCATTTTAAAAACAAAGATGAAGAACTTAAAAACGGGTTCTACGCAAGAAAGAAATTTCAACGCGAATACAAAATTCGAAGCAGCAATCATTGAGAAAAAAGAAGCCCAATATTCTTATGAATCGGGTGGTGTTTATTATTTCATGGATAATGAAACATACGATATGTATGAATTGGATGAAGCACAAGTTGGTTTCAATAAGAACTTCCTAACAGAAGGAATGAATGTTGGTTTGGTTTTCTTTGAAGGGGAATGCTTAACAATTTCACTTCCTGGAAAAGTAGAAGTGACCATCGTGGAAACAACACCAGCCATCAAAGGGGCTCCATCTACACAATCAAAAGATGCTGTGACCGATACGGGATTAACGATTCGTGTTCCTCAATTTATTGCACAAGGCGAAAAAGTTTTGGTCAACACCGAAGATGGAAAGTATGCAGGAAGAGCTTAGTCATAAGCTCTTTTTTTCAATATGAATCAGGTTGTATTAATTACCGGATCAGCCAAAGGAATCGGAAAAGCCATTGCGTTTGAATTGGCTCAAGCTGGATATGCGATTGTGATTAATTATCGCTCTTCAAAACAAGAGGCTCTAGCTGTACAAAACCAAATACAAGATATGTATTCTGTACCATGTTTATGTATACAAGCCGATGTATCCAAAGAAGCAGAAGTTGATCAAATGGTTTCTTTGATTGATGAAAAACTAGGCGGAGTCGATATTCTTATTAATAATGCAGGGATTGATTTATCCAATCTCTTTCATTTAAAGACAGCCGATGAATTCCGTAAAACATTGGATGTCAATGTAGTGGGTGCATATAATTGTGCCAAACGCGTTTATCCACATATGTTAAAACAAGAATATGGACGAATCATTAATATTTCTTCTACCAATGGTATGAATACCTACTATCCAATGAGTTTTGATTATGATACATCCAAAGCCGCATTGAATGCACTAACCCATGATCTAGCCGTGCAATTTGCACCCTATGTACATGTGAATGCGATTGCACCTGGATTTATTGGTACAGAAAGCGAATTAGAAGGCTATGATGAAGACTTTCTGCGATCCGAATGTGAAAAGATCCTGGTGAAACGCTATGGAAAACCAGAAGAAGTAGCGCATCTTGTCAAGTTTCTAATCAGTGATCAAGCCGATTATATCAATAATTCCATTCTTCGTATCGATGGCGGACAAATGGGAAGCATATAAAAACCAGTGAATTATTTTTTTTCACTGGCTTTTTCAATATTGGTCAATGCGAGCAAGATCGATAATTTACCATATTCAAACGATAGACCACCTTGCATATATAAAGTATAAGGAGGAACAACAGGTGCATCGGCACTTAATTCAATGGTTGATCCATTGGTGAAACTACCGCTTGCCATGACCTCATCAAAGGGATATCCAGCCATCGGTGCTGGCATGATCCGTACATACGAATCGATTGGAGAAGCCGATTGGATGCCTTGCGTAAATTGTACTAGGTTATCCACACTACCTAATTCTACGGTTTGAATGATGTCGGTCCGCTTTTCTTTCCATGTTGGCGATACATTTTTATATCCTAATTTTTCTAACATATAGGCAGCAAAGACTTGGGTTTTTAACGCATTGCGAACAGCTGTTGGTGCCATGAAAATGCCTTTGAAGAATGCGTTGTTTTGATTGAAGTTGGCCCCTAGATTCTTACCAATACCAGGCGCTGTTAATCGATCGGCAACCATTTGAATCAAATCTTTTCTTCCCGCAATGTAGCCCCCACTTGAAGCTACACCACCACCAAGATTCTTCATTAAGGAACCTACGACAACATCTGCACCAACATGACCAGGCTCTAGGGTTTCCACTAATTCTCCATAGCAATTATCCACCATGATAATAACATCCGTATTCACTTTTCGAATGGCTTGGATTACATGCGCTATTTGATCAATAGATAAAGAAAGACGCGAAGAATAGCCACGAGAACGTTGGATTTCTACCAATTTCACATCTTGTTTCTGTAAACGTTTGACGATCTTTGCCTCATCGAATTGATTAGCCACTAAATCAATTTGTTCATATTTGACCCCATACGCCTTTAATGATTGAGTCGAATTTCCAATTAATCCAACCATCTCTTGTAACGAATCATATGGCTTTCCCGATAGGGAAATCATAGTATCTCCATGTTTTAATAAAGCCGAAAATGTTAAGTATAGGGCATTGGTACCACTCATGATCTGTGGACGAACTAAACTATCTTCACAACCTAATACGCTCGCAAAGATGCGTTCTAATTTATTTCTTCCTTCATCAAATTCGCCATATCCATTCATTTCCGCAAAATCTGTATAGGATACATTATTTTCAATAAATGCCGATAAGACGCGATCCGAATTCTTTAAACAGACTTCATCGATTTGTGCATATATATCTTTACAATCCATATCGGCTTGTTTCCCAAGTTCCAGTAATTTTGTCTCAATTTGATTAATAATCATAGATTTCTCCTTTTCGTGCTTATCTATTATGGACTAAACACCATAAAAATTCGAGCAGTTTTTAGAGAATGCTTTATAATACAAACAAAGGATGTGAAAAAATGGAAGAAAGACTACAAAAGCAATTGGCATTTGCGTTAGAAATTGATAAAGAAAAAAATATTTTTCGACAAACCCATTTAACCCATCATGGACGTCGTGAAAACGATGCTGAACATGCTTGGCACATGGCTATCATGGCCTATATCTTACAAGAATATGCGAATGAGCCTGTTGATATTGGCAAAGTCATGATCATGAGTTTGATTCATGACATTGTGGAAATTGATGCAGGTGATACCTATGCGTATGATCAAGCAGGAATAGCTACACAAAAAGCACGCGAAGACGCCGCTAAAGAACGTATTTATTCGTTATTGCCAGATGACCAAAAAAACGAAATGATAGCCTTATTTGATGAATTTGAAGCCAATGAAACGGCCGAAGCTCGATTTGCGCATGCGATGGATAATCTCCAACCTTTATTGTTGAATAATAGCAATGATGGTGGCGATTGGAAAGAACATCATGTGCATGCCAGTCAAGTCTATGGTAGACAAGTAAAAACCAAGATGGGATCGGAAACACTGTATGCGGTGGTTGATGACATTTTGCAGGAAAATATTAAAAAGGGAAATTTGATCAAGGATTAAAAAAATATGCATCTGCATATTTTTTTAGTTGGGATAGATCTTTTCGAATAGCCAGTGCGTAAACGGTGCCGCCGCAAACATGTTCCAGAAAAAAGCCATGGGAAAGTTTTTTAAAACCGTACCTACCCAAATAGCAGGTAAGTTATAGATGGCTTGATGGGCTAAGATCACATTGAATAGGATCGAAGCAACCATGCTCATGCTTGGACACATAATGGCTACGGTTCCAACTTGACGCATCAATCGACAAAAATAAGGATTATCCTTTTGTGGATCCACAACTTTTTGGGCAAAGTTGGCACCAAAGCGATTTCCCCATAAATTGGAAATGATAAAGACAAAGACGCCCATATAAAGGGCTTCCAATAATGCTTGTAGAAAAACATGATTTGTCATGGTACTAAAACCACCAAGACGTAAAGAAAATCCATCTTTGATGGCGGTATTGTAAACTTCCATACCATAAGCCATGGCATAGGACATGATCAAACCAAAAATGATTCCTTGTTTCTTTGTTTTTGGCATACGATTCTCCCTCCTTAAAATAAAAAAAGGCAACATGGAGATGTCTACCAACATCCATGCTACCCGCAGGATCAAACTATTTTTCTGTCCGAGTTGCATTTTATCAAAGATTAAAAGTTATTTCAAAGAAGAATTTGACAATCCGAATATATTGCATAAAATATAATAGCACAAAATATAAAAGGAGAACAAATATGACAAGTTTTTATGATTATAGCGTAACCAATCGTAATCATGAAGAAATTTCGATGAAAGACTATCAAGGGAAAGTTGTTTTAGTTGTTAATACCGCAACTGGTTGTGGTTTTACTCCACAATATAAAGATTTAGAATCCATGTATGAAGAATTTCATGATCAAGGATTAGAAATCATTGATATTCCATGTAACCAATTTGCAGGGCAAACACCAGGAACCGATGATGAAGTACATCAATTCTGTACATTGAAATACAATACACAATTTGACCAAATGACTAAAAGTGATGTGAATGGTGAAAATGAATTGCCATTGTATACATTCTTGAAGTCCCAACAAGGCTTTAAAGGATTTGGCAAAGGTCCGAAAGCATTGGCTATGTCCGCTATGTTGAAAAAGATCGATAAGGATTATAAAGACAATCCAAATATTAAATGGAATTTCACAAAATTCTTAATTGATCGAAAGGGAAATGTGGTGGCTCGTTTTGAACCAACAGAAAAGATGGAAACAGTGAAACAAGCTGTTCAGGAATTGATTTAAATGGATGCATTAAAATTAGAAAATCAATTGTGCTTTCCTTTATATGCGGCAGCCCGCAAAGTGGTAGGCTTATATACACCGTATCTAAAACCATTGGGTATTACGTATACGCAATATATTACTTTTATGGTTCTATGGGAACAAGACGGCATTCCGGTAGGCGATATTGGTAGTCGTTTATTCTTAGATAATGGGACATTGACACCATTGCTAAAGAAAATGGAAAAACAAGGATGGATCGAACGAAAACGCAATCCCCAAGATGAGCGACAAGTTTTGATCTATCTAACCGATAAAGGAAAAGCCATGAAAGAACAAGTCAAAGAAGTTCCTTTGAAAATTGGTTCTTGTATTCCATTAGAAAGAAAGCAAGCCAAAGAACTTTATGATTTATTATATACAATACTAGAAGGTGATCTTTATGAATCAAAGTAGACAAAAAAAGATTATTCAAACCAGTATCATTGGGATTATCACAAATATTGCGTTGGCCATTTTTAAAGCCATTGTTGGATTGATTTCCGGATCCATCGCTATCACATTGGATGCGGTCAATAACTTAAGTGATGCCTTGAGCAGTTTGATCACGATCATTGGCACAAAGTTAGCAGGTAAGGAACCGGATAAAAAACATCCCTTGGGATATGGACGCATTGAATACTTAAGTGCTTCGATTATCTCTGTTATCGTTTTATATGCTGGCATTACTTCTCTACAAGAATCCATCAAAAAAATTGTGCATCCGGAAACCGCGACCTATTCCATTGTGACTTTGCTCATTATTTTTGTGGCCATCATTGTAAAGATTGTTTTGGGATCGTATGTTAAAAAGGTTGGTCAAACCGTAGATTCCGATGCTTTGGTTGCTTCTGGTCAGGATGCTTTGAACGATTCCATCGTTTCTACTTCTACCTTGGTTGCAGCTATCCTATATCTTTTCTGCCATATCAGTATTGAAGCCTGGTTAGGTGTGATCATTGCGATCGTGATCATTAAGTCGGGCTTTGAAATGTTAAGAGATACGATCAGTGAAATCTTAGGAGAACGAATCGATGCAGATATTTCGCAAAAAGTAAAAGCCAGTATTGAGACATTTGATCGAGTGCAAGGTGCCTATGATTTGATCATTCATAATTATGGACCCGATCGTTTGATAGGTTCGGTACATATTGAAGTACCATCCAGTATGACGGCCAAAGAACTCGATACATTAGAGCGTCATATTGCCGAAAAAACATACAAAGATACAGGTGTCATCTTGACTGGTATCTCGATCTATTCGCAAAATGTCAATGATGAATCATCCGCGATCATTGAAGCGGATATCCGCCGTATGGTCATGAGTCATCCACATGTTCTGCAAATGCACGGTTTTTATTTGGATAATGGCAAACGACAAATTCGTTTTGATATCATTATTGATTTTGATGTCGAAGATCGTCATGCACTTTATCAAGAAATTGTGAATGAAGTAAAAAGAAAGTATCCGATTTACTCTTTCTATGTACAATTGGATGCCGATATTTCCGATTAAAGGAGGATTTAGATATGAATGCAGTTCGATATTATTCTCGTTCCGGTAATACGAAATTAGTGGCTGATGCCATAGCACAAGCGATTGGTACGACCGCCATTTCGGTTGATCAGGCCGATGCCAAAATCACCCAATCCATTGATACGTTATTTGTGGGTGGGGCATTATATGCCTATGGATTAGATAAACATTTAAAAATATATTTAAATGAGCTCGATGCAAAAAACGTGAAGAAAGCCGTTTTATTTTCAACTTCTTGGATCTCGAAACATAGCTTGGATCTGATGCGCAAACAACTAGAAGAAAAAGGAATTAAAGTGGTACCAGAGACGTTCTATGTTAAAAATAAAGCCAGCCAAGCTCAATTGGAACAAGCAAAGAAATTTGCGAAACAATGTCTATGAGCATTCGACAGGCAACCATGGCCAATCTAGATGCGATTGCATCAATAGAATCGGCTTGTTTTCCTCAAGCAGAAGCAGCAACCAAAGACGAATTTGCGAAACGAATTCAATATTATGGGAATCATTTCTGGTTGTTGATCGATGAAAATCAAATTGTGTCCTTTGTGGATGGATTTGTAACCAATCAAAAAGATCTAAGCGATGAAATGTATGAAAAAGCGAGCTTGCATGATGAAGCTGGACAATGGCAAATGATCTTTGGTGTGAATACGTTACCTTCTTATCGAAAAAAAGGTTATGCAGCCAAATTGTTGGAACGAATGATTGATGATGCTCAAAGCCAAAATCGAAAAGGAATTGTATTAACTTGTAAAGATGCATTGGTTCCGTATTATGCCAAATTTGGTTTTATCGATGAGGGCATCAGTGAGAAAAGTGTACATGGTGGTGTTCGTTGGCATCAAATGCGATTGACATTTTAATAGTTAGGCATATACTATTTATAGTTAGATATAACTAACTAGGAGATATGTATATGCAAACAATGAAATTAGTATTAGTACGTCATGGTGAAAGCGAATGGAATAGAGCCAATCTTTTTACGGGATGGACTGATGTCGATTTGAGTGAAAAAGGACATCAAGAAGCCATTCAAGCTGGCCAGACATTGAAACAAGAAGGTTATGATTTTGATGTATGTTATACATCGTATTTAAAACGAGCAATCCATACATTAAATCATATCTTGGATGAAATGGATCGTAATTGGTTACCCGTTCATAAAAGCTGGCATCTCAATGAACGGCATTATGGAGCACTGCAAGGCTTGAATAAAGCTGATACAGCTGCGAAATATGGCGAAGATCAAGTAAAGATTTGGCGTCGTTCTTTTGATGTAAAGCCACCCCTATTGGATGTAAACGATGAACGTAATCCTGCCAATCAAGCGATGTATCGCAATGTGGATGCCAAAGCATTGCCCTTGGCAGAAAGCTTAGAAACCACGATCGATCGTGTCATTCCTTATTATGAAGCCAACATAAAAAAAGATATGGAAGCCGGAAAACGCGTGTTGATTGCCGCCCATGGCAATTCGATTCGTGCTTTGGTAAAATATTTCGAGAATATGGATAAAGATACCATTGTGGGTGTCAATATTCCAACGGGTGTTCCTTTGGTTTATGAATTTGATGAAGACTTTCACGTACAGAAAAAGTATTATTTAGGCGATCCAGACGCTATCCAAGCGAAAATGAAAGCAGTTGCCAATCAAGGCAAAGCTAAGTAAAAAGGAAAGGAGTCGTTATGGAAGACATTCAAATCAAGGAGGGAACGTTCTATCAAACGACTCTCGCTAAAGTACATGCATTCATTATTGTGGATACTGGTAAGATCACAAAAGGAGCTGTGAAATGGGCCCATCGCAATCATTGTCATGCGTTTGTGGCAAAACCAGATGCGGACATTTCAGCTTTTGGACGTATCATTAGCTTTTTGCATTCGCAAGGCATTCGTAAGATTGGCATCTTAGAGCTAAGTGAACAATCACACATGGCTTTAGCCGTAGCAGCCACGCATCCACAAGTTACCTTGACCATAGTATCCAATCCGGATATTACGGATATAAACATTTCATCGATACGAGGATTCTTGATGTGTATTGGAACCACACAAGATCCGGTGTTTGCATCCCTCCAACAAGATTGTCGATGTGTGTGCATGCCATTTCAATACGATCAAAAGAAGAATCAACTTTTGCCTCGATCCATGTTGCCGATTGGCTATCATTTAGGCGTACATGGCAAAGCTCGTCAAGACATGGATGAACATATGCAAAATATTGTAAAGATTTGGGTAAATCAGCGATGATTTATCCTTTTTTTGATTATAATGAATATATGGAACTAAGAATTAAACATATCCCTAAGAAAGACAATTTATATCACTACACAAAATGCAGTAGTTTAAAAAGCATATTAGCCACTAAGATTTTATATGCGACCAAGAGTAGTTTTTTAAATGATACCAATGAAATGGATTATATTACCCATGTCACCAAAGAAGTAATTGAAGAGTTGGCAGATTCTGGTTTACAAGAACTGTTATTATCCGAAGTTGTCAATACCATTGAAGAATCCAAACGACACGATACATTTGTCTGTTCGTTTTCTACCGATAAAGACAGTATTACCCTTTGGTCCGAATTTGGAGATAATACGGGATATAATGTTGCCTTTCGTGCCGATGAATTATTGACACAAATTCGCAAGAAAAAAGAAATTTTTTATCATGGTCATGTGATTTATTCACGAGAAGTACAAAAACATTTGATCGAAGAATTGTTTGAAGATGTAAAAAAAGAAGATGACTTTACCTTATTGAAACGAAAATTAAATACGTATGCTCTCTTCTTTAAACAAGAAGAATTTGCCGCTGAAAAAGAATATCGCATTGTTTTTCGTAATCCCCATAAACAAAAAATATTATTTCGTGAAAAAGTAGGATTCTTATTGCCATATATTGAGATTCAGTTGGATACATTACCGATTGATTGTGTGACTGTAGCACCCAAGAATCATGTGGATCTAGCCAAAAAAGGAATGACACAATACTTAGAATCATTAGGTTATGATGTGGATGTCAATTTATCAAAATTAAAATTGAGGTATTGATATGGAAATATTGGAAAATAAACATATAGAAGATATTAAACCTACTTTTTCACAAGATGCCATTGGCTTTCATCAACAATTGCCAGGATATACCCCTACACCACTGATTGATTGGCCGGTTTATGCGAGTCAACATCATTTCAAAAATCTCTGTATTAAAGATGAATCGCAACGTTTTGGTTTAAAAGCCTTTAAAAGTTTGGGTGGTAGCTATGCGATGTTTCGTATCTTATGTAAAAGAAATTATTTGAATCCAAAAACAACCTCTTTTGACCAACTACGATCGATGGATCATCACGATGTGACTTTTGTGTGTGCAACCGATGGAAATCATGGCCACGGTGTTTCTTGGGCGGCTTCTTTATTTGGTTGTGCGGCCTATATTTTGATGCCAAAAGGATCCAGTGAAGCACGACGCAAACGGATGGAAAGAAAAAATGTTCAAGCCGTGATCACAGATCTTTCGTATGATCAAGCGGTCCAAAAGGCAAGCGATTTGGCACAAGAAAACCATTGGATCTTGATTCAAGATACCGCATGGGAAGGGTACACTCAAATTCCAACTTGGATCATCGAAGGATACCTAACCATGGCACAGGAAATCATTCATCAAATGACTACACCACCAACCCATATTTTTCTACAAGCAGGTGTAGGAGCTATGGCCGGTGGCATGATCGATGCATTTTCTCGCGTCTATCCAACAACGCAATTCATCATTGTTGAATCGGCGGGAGCTCCTTGTTTATATGCTTCGATGAACCAAGGAAAAAGAACATCCATAGCTTGTGAGCCAACGATCATGGCAGGACTGAATTGTGGCACGCCTTGTTTGATCACATGGCCAATTATTCAAAAACGTGCCAATTATTTTTGTGTTTGTGAAGATGATGCGGCCATTCGAGGAATGCACGTATTAAAAACAAATGATATGGTTGCGGGTGAATCGAGTGCAGTGACCATGGGATTATTGGATCGTATCGTTAAATCGGAAACATTGCGAAACCAATTTCAGATGCATGAAGATGCCTCTATTTTATTGATCAATACCGAAGGGGATACAGATCCTTTCTTCTACCAAAGTGTAGTAGGGGAAGATCGTTGTTTGATTATATAGTTTTATCTTGGATAGCTTTTAGATCTTCTACAAACATGGACCAGCCTTGGTATTTCACCAGATGGTGCATCAAATCGCTATTGGCAATGGTTTCATACCACATCTCAATGGTTGATTCATTTAAGTCCGGATCCACACCGTGGATTTTGGCCTTTTGTTTATCGATTTTTTTGGAGTAGTCATCGATCAATTGATCAATCTGATCTTTTTTTCCAATCTTTTTTAATCCTTTTAAACATAATTCTTGGGCTTCCATTTCATAGGTATTCCAAGAAATCAATGTAGCATAGAAAGGCAAATCTTTAAATTTTTCTTTTTCAATCAACTTATTCAATTTCTTTTGATAATCTTGAATCAATTTCCTTTTTTGTTTGATAGCCGACTTGTAGTAGGCAATATAGGTCTCGATCTCTCTCTGTTTTCATGGGTTTACTATATCATCAAATAAAATGAAATCAGGATTCTTTACAAAGATTTTAAATGTAATAAAAGCATTGACATGTTAAATGAAATAATTTATATTACAAATATAGAAATGAGGAAATACTATGAATGCACAAACTTGTCTACAAATATTAAGAGATATCAAAGATGTTTCGTTTGCGTCGGTTGACGAAAAGGGAATGCCCCATAATCGAATTATTGATGTGATGTTGGTGGAAGATCATAAATTATATTTTTGTACAGCACGTGGTAAGGATTTTTATAACCAAATTACCAAGAATCCGCACATTGCGATTACGGGACTGAATAGGGATTTTCAAATGGTTCGTTTGCATGGAACGGTTAAGCAATTAAAAGAGCAGAAAGTTTGGATCAATCGAATCTTTGCAGCCAATCCAGTGATGAATGATGTCTATCCAGGTGATTCTCGCTACATTTTGGAGCCATTTGTGGTAGATAATGGCCAAATCGAATTTTTTGACTTAAGTAAACATCCAATCCAACGACAAAGTTTCCGTTTGGATCAAGAAGTTCTACAAGAACATGGATTCTTTATTACCGATTCTTGCATCGGTTGTGGTACATGTCAGCGAAATTGTCCGCAACAATGTATCCAAGCCGGAACGCCTTTTGTGATTGAACAAGATCATTGTTTGCATTGTGGTTTGTGTTATGAAAATTGTCCTGTACAAGCCATTGTTCGAAGAGGTGAATAGTGTTTACTTTATTGATCAATCGATGGGATTTTTTTGCGGGATTATTAATTGAGCATATTGAAATTTCTTTGATTGCGATATTGATTGCGATTGTCTTTGGTGGATTGGTCGGTATTTTGATCAGTGAATTTCAAAAAAGTGCCAAATCGACACTGAATGTGATCAATTTCCTTTACACGATTCCTTCTATTTCGATGCTTGGTTTCTTAATTCCATTTTCTGGTATTGGCAATGCGACCGCCATCATTGCTTTAACGATTTATGCGTTATTGCCTATGGTTCGAAACACCCATACGGGTCTGACAACCATTGATCCAGCCATTGTCGAAGCAGCAACTGGTATGGGTTCGACACGATTTCAAACCCTTTGGAAAGTAAAGTTGCCCTTGGCCATGCCTGTGATTTTATCTGGTATTCGCAATATGGTGACCATGACCATTGCTCTGGGTGGTATTGCTTCTTTTATTGGGGCTGGTGGTTTAGGTGTTGCGATTTATCGTGGTATTACCACCAATAATACGTCCATGACTTTGGCGGGTAGTTTATTGATTGCCTTATTAGCACTTGTTGCCGATGGAATTCTATCCATCGTTGAAAAACGAATGAAACAACATAAGAAAAACAAACCCCTGTTGATTACTGTTTTGGTGATTTGTGCTATTTTTATCACGCATTTATTTTTCCCATATCAACAAGATACGATTCACATTGCGACCAAACCAATGACGGAAGAATATATTATGGGTGAAATGTTAAAAATATTGATTGAAGAGGACACCAACTTGAAAGTAGAAGTCACGACGGGTGTTGGTGGTGGAACTTCCAATATTCAACCCGGTATGGAAAAAGGCGAGTTTGATTTATATCCAGAATATACAGGTACAGCTTGGAATATGGTGTTGAAAAAGAAGGGAACCTATTCAGAAAAGTTATTTTCTAAATTAGAGAAAGACTATAGCAAAAAATATGATATGTCGTGGGTGGGCATGTATGGTTTTAATAACACCTATGGTCTGGTCGTCCGAAAAGATCTAGCGCAAAAATATGATTTACATACGTATTCCGATTTGGCGGCGGTATCCAATCAATTAACCTTTGGTGCTGAATATGATTTCTTTGAACGTGAAGATGGCTATGATGCACTTTGTAATGCTTATGGTTTCCATTTCGCTTCGACCAAAGATATGGATATTGGTTTAAAGTATCAAGCTATCAATAATAAACAAATCGATGTCATGAATATTTTTACGACGGATGGTCAACTTTCTCAAGCGGATGTGGTTGTTCTAAAAGATGATAAACAGTTTTATCCTTCGTATGAATGTGGCAATGTGGTGCGTAATGAAATGTTGCGAAAACATCCAGAACTACGAACTGTTCTAAAAAAACTGGACAATTCAATCAGTGAAGCCGAAATGGCAAAAATGAATTATCAAGTGGAAACCCAAAAGAAAGAACCAAAAGCAGTTGCCAAGGCTTTTCTAGAAAGGAAACATATCCAATGAATCCAGTCATTGAAATGAAGCATGTAAAAAAAGCATATGATCAAAATACGATCATTGAGGATTTGAATGTATCCATTGATCCAGGTGAATTTGTGACGATTGTTGGTTCGTCGGGTTGTGGTAAAACGACGTTCTTAAAAATGATCAATGGCTTGATTTTACCTACGGCGGGTGATATTTTTGTGAATGGAAAAAATCTAAAAGATGTGGATCTGATTCAATTGCGTCGGAATATTGGCTATGTGATTCAAGGAAGCGTATTGTTTCCACATATGACAGTTCGTGAAAATATTGCTTATGTACCTACGCTTTGGAACAAGAAAAATAAACAAGCGACCAAAGATGCTGTGCAAAAATGGATGGATATTGTTGGTTTGGATCCATCCATGATGGATCGTTATCCTCATGAATTGTCTGGTGGTCAACAACAGCGTGTTGGGATTGCTAGAGCACTGGCGGCTAGTCCGGACATCTTATTGATGGATGAACCTTTTGGAGCGGTGGATGCGATCACTCGTTCTCAACTTCAAAACGAAATCAAACGAATTCATCAACAAACGGGCATTACAATTTTATTTGTGACCCATGATATCGAAGAAGCTTTAGTATTAGGAACAAAAGTAAT
The DNA here is from genome assembly GCF_003725415.1 of Absicoccus porci. GTDB lineage: Bacteria > Bacillota_I > Bacilli_A > Erysipelotrichales > Erysipelotrichaceae > Absicoccus > Absicoccus porci. The sequence continues at coordinate 49,773 of NZ_RJQC01000003.1, forward strand.
GGTTATGGATCATGGAGAAATCGTTCAATTTGATCGTCCACAAGAATTGATGGATCATCCAACCAATGATTTTGTAGTTTCTTTGGTGAATCATCATCCATATTAGTTAAAAAGGAGAATCAATATGCAGATTACAAGTAAGTTTACCATTGCGATACATATATTAGCCGCTATCGACACATTTCATGGTCATGTCAATGTAAATAGTAAACTTTTATCGCAGAGTATTGGAGCCAATCCGGTTATCGTACGCGGTGTGATGTCGGATCTAAAAAAAGCCGGTATTATTATGAGTCATCGAGGAAAAAATGATGTGACCATTGAAAAGCCATTGGATCAAGTAAGTTTTTATGATATTTACCAAGCTGTCAATGCCAATGACAAGGATTTGTTTCATTTTCATGAAAATCCCAATCCGCAATGTCCGGTTGGACGGAATATCCATAAGGTCTTGGATGGACAGTTACAACAAGTGCAACGGGATTTTGAAGATGAATTAAAATCGTATAAAGTGTCAGATGTGATCCATAATTTACATATTGTGTTAAATCACGAAAAACAGTCTTTACAAGCGTAGCCTTCTATGAAGGCTATTTTTTATTGAAATTGATAGAAAGAGATAGGTATAATGAAAATATGAATGTAGCAGAAATTTTTGAAAAAATGATCAACTATTCAGATCATAATTTACATGACATTGCCCATTTAACAAAGGTTTGGGCCTATGCCAAAACGATTGGTGAATTGGAACAGGTTGATGAAAATACCCAATTTATTTTGGAGGTAGCTGCCATTGTGCATGATATTGCCTGTCCTTTATGTCGGGAAAAATATGGCAATACAGCTGGTACCTATCAAGAAAAAGAAGGTATGCCATTAACATATGAATTTTTACAAGATACCGATTGTAGTGAACAACAAATCCAGCGTATCGCCTATTTAGTGGGCCATCATCATACATTTACGCATATTGATGGTTTGGATTATCAAATTCTTGTGGAAGCAGACTTTTTGGTGAATGCCGATGAGAGTCATTATGATGTCAAAACGCGAAATGCTTTTTATCAGAAGGTATTTCGAACAAAAGCGGGAAAACAATTGTTTAAGGACATGTATGAAAGTGAGAATCAATGATGTCAAATAATTCAGAAGATGCGATTCGTGCACTGAATGCATGGTTAGATCAACATGAAGATGAAGTGGCCGATGGAGATGTCGATGAAATTTTACAGCAGTTTCTAGCGGAATATAATGCTGTAGAAAGTCTAACGAACAATGAGCAGGCACATGCTTTATTCGAACAAGCGATGGAACAGGAAACGGCACCAGAAGCAGAAAAACTGTTAAAAGAAGCGGTTGAATTGGATCCTGATTTTCTCGATGCGAAAACGGAATTGGTCCATATTCAATACGATGATCCGATTGATCAGATTCATCAATGGTTGAATCTTTTGCATGAAGAAAAAGAAAAGCTGAAAGCCGATGGTTATTTTGATAAAGAAAATATTGGCGATTTTTGGCTGATTATTGAAACGCGTCCTTATATGCGTACGTTATATACGTTAGCTAAACAATATCTCGATATGGAATCGTATACGTTAGCGATTGACATTTTAGAAGATATGATCGAATTGGATACGGATGATCATCTGGGTGCTCGATTTGATTTAGCTGGATGTTATATGATGATGGAAGATGCGGAAAGTCTCAATCAGCTATTTGATCAATATGAAGGCTCCGGTAGTGTTTCGATGATCTTTTTCCAAGCCATAACAGCGTATCGCATTGGTGATTATGATTTAGCACGTGCCGACATTTTACGATTGAATGATACAATTCCAGAATTTAGTGTCTTTGTATCCGGTGATTTAAAGGATGAAGATCTGGATGAAAATGTTCAATATGGTATCTATGAACCAGGCACCATTGAAGAAATCATGTGTAATATGACACCCTTCTTTCTGGTTTTAGAAAACGAAGCATTGCTTATTTTTATGAATCAATGTTTAGATCAAATTGATAATTCACCCTTAAATTAGCTTGTAAAATTGTCAGATTTGTATATAATAGTAGACAAATATAAGCAAACCAAAGAGGGTATATGGAAAAACCATATACTCTCTTTTTGCGTTCAAGGAGGATTCTATTTTATGTTAAAAGATGCATTACCAGAAATCAAAACAAGGACATTGCCCGGTCCTAAAGCCCAAGTCATTCTTGATCGTCGCCACAAAGTCGTTCCAGATGCGATTGGATGTCCATATCCATGTGTCATTTCTCGTGGAGAAGGAGCCATGATCGAAGATGTAGATGGCAACCTGTTCTTAGACTGGGTTGGTGGTGTTGGTGTTCTAAATATTGGATATTCTCAACCAGAAGTCGTCGAAGCCGTTAAAAATCAAGCGGATAAATATTTCCATTCGATGATGAATGTTACAACGCATGAAGGCTATATTTCTTTAGCTGAAAAATTATGTGAGATTGCTCCTGTCAAAGGCGAAGAAAAGAAAGCCTATTTTGCGAATTCCGGTGCTGAAGCTGATGAAAATGCTGTAAAGATTGCGAAAGCATTTACGAAACGTCCCAATGTGATTGTCTTCTCTGGTGCTTTCCATGGTCGTACATTAATGACTATGGCGATGACTTCAAAGAAAGCCTATGCCGTGGATATGGGACCTTTCCCAGATGGTGTCTATCGTGCGAAATTCCCTTATTATTATCGTCGTCCAGAAGGTATGCCGGATGAAGCTTTGGTCGATTACTACATGGATTCAATCAAAGATGTATTTGAACAGTGTGGTGCTGCCAATACGATTGCTGCTATGGTCGTAGAACCACTCCAAGGTGAAGGTGGTTTTATTCCGGCACCATTGGAATGGGTCAAAGCCGTCCGTCAGATTTGTGATGAAAATGGCATCTTGTTGGTGGCTGATGAAGTACAATCTGGTTTCTGCCGTACGGGAAAAATGTTTGCGAGTGAATATTGGCAAGAAGTAGGGGTACAGCCAGATATCATTGCGACAGCGAAATCCATTGCGGGTGGGGTACCACTTTCAGCCATCGTTGCCCGTAAAGAAATTATGGATGCACCAGCACCAGGCACAATTGGTGGTACTTTCTGTGGAAATGCGTTGGCTTGCGCAGCTGCTTTAAAAGTCATTGAAGTCATGGAACGGGATCATTTAGCGGATCGTTCAATGGAAATTGGTCAAAAAGTAATGGACCGTTATCATAAAATGCAAGAAAAATATCCTTGTATTGGCGATGTCCGTGGTTTAGGCGGAATGGTCGGTATCGAATTTGTGAAGGATGGAAAAGAGCCAGATCCAGACTTAACAAAAACAATCATTTCATATTGTGCAAATCATGGCTTGTTAGTGGAAGGAGCGGGCACATATAGTAATGTCATTCGTTTCTTAGCGCCATTGGTCATGACCGATGCCCAATTGGAAGCAGGACTTGACATTATGGAGCAAGCCATTGCCTATGGATTACATCAGTCATAATATATCGACCAATTTAAAACGAATCCGACAAGCACGCAATTTGAGCCTCGACGTGATCGCGGAACAAACGGGCGTAAGCAAGAGCATGCTTTCTCAGATTGAGAGGGGAAGTGCTAATCCTTCCATTGGTGTCTTAGCGAAGATTACTAGTGGGATGCGAATTGAATTTGAAGATTTGATTCGTCCGCCAGCTTATGATACATGTATCGTGCATGTGAAAGATACGGTGCCAACCAAGGATGTAGAAGGACAATACAAAGTTTGGACGTGTTTTCCATTTCAGGATAATCATCAGATAGAAATATATCGAATCGAAATTTTACCAGGGAATTGTTATGAAGCCGGTAGTCATGGCACACATACTAGAGAATATATTACAATGTTGGAAGGAAATCTGGAAATAAAGGTAGGTGGAAACGCCTATCAAATGGGCAAGGGTGACGTATTCCGGTTTGAATCGGATCAGTCTCATGTTTATACGAACATCGGTAAAGAGACATGTGTGTTTATGTCGTTCTTTGCAGACTATTCATAAATTAAATCCTTTCGTTTGCCATAGGCGGAAACCCACTACCTTCAGATGGTGGGGAAGCCTTGTTATGGTATAAAGATATTGAGCCATCTTTAAGAGAAAACCGTTAGTTCCGGCTCAGAACGAGGCACTCTTTGTCCTTTGGAAAGCATATATGAGATTTAATGTGTTTGTACTGTATGGTAAGTTTTAGTACCTGACACAAACAATAACTACGAAATCGTAGTTGCAGCAGAGTAAACTTTGCTGCAAAGGGTGCTGTCAGCCACCCCATGATGTAACGCCACTTTAGATAGTAATATCTATTGGGTCAAAGGTCGGAGACGCAAGTCGTTAGTACGACTGGGCAGTTACAAGCCCATGACCTTTAGGTCATGGGTAGTTGACAAGCAGGGAATATCATATTTCCTGTTTTTTTTTAGCTTTATCTTGAAACACAATATATGTCTATTTTCATGTACAATATATTGTTTGAAAAAGAATGAAAAAATGTAAAAAAATACTGAAAATGGGTATTGAAAATGAAAAAAGCTTATGGTACAGTATGGATGTACAAAATAAAAGACAAAGCAAAGGCGCTATTCAAAAGATTGAATAGCGCCTTTTTGCTATTTAGGAGGAGCGAACAATGAAACTAAAAGACACAGGACTGACATTTGAAGACATTAAGGCAAAAGTCAACAAGTACATGATTGAAACATATGAACGTTTTGATTTCTTGGCTGAAACTGCCAAAGATCAGTACATGTATGATGAAAATGGTACACCATACTTAGACTTCTATGCAGGTATTGCTGTTAACTCAGCAGGTAACTGTAACGAAAAAGTTGTAGCTGCTATCATAGATCAATGTCAAGATATCATGCAAACATTCAACTATCCTTACACGATTCCTCAAGCTTTATTGGCTGAAAAAGTTTGTGAAACCATTGGTATGGATAAGATCTTCTTCCAAAACTCAGGTACAGAAGCAAACGAAGCCATGATCAAGATGGCTCGTAAATATGGTATCGAACATTATGGACCTAACCGTTATCATATCGTAACTGCAAAGAATGGTTTCCATGGTCGTACATTTGGTGCCATGTCAGCAACTGGACAGCCAGGTAATGCATGTCAAGTTGGATTTGGACCTATGACTTATGGATTCTCTTATGCGCCATATAATGATTTGGAAGCATTCAAAGATGCATGTAACGAAAATACAATTGCCATCATGGTTGAACCTGTGCAAGGTGAAGGTGGTGTGCATCCCGCAACAAAAGAATTCTTAACCGGATTAAGAGAGTTCTGTGATGAAAAAGGCATGTTGTTGTTGATCGATGAAGTACAAACAGGATGGTGCCGTACCGGAGCCGTTATGTCTTATATGAATTATGGTGTGAAACCAGATATCGTATCTATGGCAAAAGCCTTAGGAGGTGGAATGCCAATTGGTGCTATCTGTGCTACCGAAGAAGTTTCAAAAGCATTTGATATGGGATCACACGGAACAACATTTGGTGGTCACCCAGTATGTTGTGCAGCTGCCTTAGCGGAAGTCAATGAATTGTTAGATTGTGACTTAGCTGGCAATGCTAAGAAGATGGGTGATTACATCTGTGCAAAATTAGAAAAATTACCTCACGTTGTAGAAGTAAGACATCAAGGATTATTAATTGGTGTTGAATTTGATGAAACAATTGGTAGTACGGATTTAAAGCATGAATGCTTACATCGTCATTTATTGACAACGGCCATTGGCCAACATATTCTTCGATTGATTCCACCACTAATCATCGATGAAAAAGATTGCAACAAAGCTGTCGAAATTATTGAAGAAAGCGTAATCGCTTTAGGCAAAGGAGCCGCTGATTAATTTCAGCGCTCCTTTGCGTCTTTTTTTTAAGAAAGGTGGAATTCTATGGCAAAAAATATCATTATCACCGTTGGATGTGAGTATGGTTCCGGCGGACCGGAAATCGGTGAGAAAATCAGTAAAGATTTTGGAATCGCTTATTATGATCGTTCCATCATCGATAAGATCATTGAAGAAACCGGTATGTCAACGACATTGGTGGAAGCAGCCGAAACCGGTCAAGATATCAAAGGACGAAGTCGTGAATTAGAAAAAAAAGCGAGTCCTACCAAATATCAAGTTTTGACCGATCGTGTGGTATATATTCAAACACAAATTATTAAGAAACTAGCCGATCGTGGACCTTGTGTATTCGTTGGTCGGTGTGCTGACTATGTATTAAAAGATCGTGACAATGTCTTAAATGTGTTTGTGTATGCACCATATGAAGTACGTTTGAAAAAAGTAATCGATACACTGAATATCTCCAAAGAAGCAGCGGAGTATCGTGTAAAAACACAAGGTGAACAATTGCATGCACGTTATAAACAAATGACGGGTACCTATCGTGGTGATCGTCACAATCGACATTTATTGATTGACAGTTCGGTACTTGGTATTGAGGATACCGCATTATTTATTGAAGACTTTGCGAATCGCGTGCTAGAAAAGAGGGATTAATATGGCGAACCAGAAAACATCGGATTTTGATAAAGTATTAGGTGCTTGGGACATATTAGTTATCGCCTTTGGTGCCATGATTGGTTGGGGCTGGGTTGTCTCAACCGGTGATTGGATTAATACTGGCGGTGTCATTGGTACCGCTCTTGGCTTTGTTATTGGCGGCATCATGATCTTCTTTGTTGGTTTGACCTATGCCGAATTAACAGCAGCTATGCCACAATGTGGTGGTGAACATGTCTTTAGTCATAAAGCGATGGGTCCAATTGGATCTTTCATTTGTACCTGGGCCATTGTCTTAGGATATGTCAGTGTTGCTTGTTTCGAAGCTTGTGCCTTACCAACCATTATCACGTATATTTATCCTCCTTTTTTACAAGGTTATCTATATACAGTGGCTGGTTTTGATGTCTATGCTTCTTGGTTGATTGTTGCCGTTGTTGTTGCGTTATTGATCATGTGGATCAATATTCGCGGTGTCAAAGCAGCTGCGAATCTACAAACAATCTTAACTGTTATTATTGGTGTTTGTGGTATTTTGTTGATTGTTGCTTCTGTATTTACTGGTGATTCATCCAATCTACAAGGACATTTATTTAATAATGATATTGGTGTTGTGCAATCGGTATTCCAAGTTGCCCTTGTTACTCCATTCTTCTTTATTGGATTTGATGTTATTCCACAAGCAGCCGAAGAAATTAATGTAGATTTGAAGAAAATTGGTAAGATCTTGATCTTATCCATTGTCTTGGCTGTTTGTTTCTATGGCTTAGTTGTCTTAGCTGTAGGTTATGAATTAAATCATAGTGAAATCTTAAAAGCGATGGTAGGTAATGGTTTGGTTACCGCCGATGCGATGGCCAAAGCTTTCCATAGTACCATCATGGCAAAAGTATTGATCGTTGGTGGAATGTGTGGAATCGTTACCAGTTGGAACTCTTTCTTAATGGGTGGTTCTCGTGCAATGTATTCCATGGCTGAATCGTATATGATTCCTAAGACATTCGCAAAATTGCATCCAAAATATAAAACACCTGTCAATTCTTTATATTTAATTGGATTATTAACGGTATTAGCACCATTTGCAGGACGTCAAATGTTAGTATGGATCGTCAATGCAGGTAACTTTGGATGTTGTTTAGCATACTGCATGGTTTCGGCTTCCTTCTTGATCTTACGTAAAACAAAACCGGATATGCCTCGTCCATACAAAGTAAAACATTATAAATTTATAGGTATCATGGCTTGTATCATGTCTGGTTTCATGGTTGCTTGTTATTTGATCCCAGGTACAGGTGCAACGTTGGGCTTGCAAGAATGGTTGATGGCCGGTGGCTGGGTAGCCTTAGGCGTTGTCTTCTTCATTCAATCAAAAGCAAAATATGGTGAAAAATTTGATTCTTTAATTGAAATCATTTCTGATGAAGATGCAGCAGCATTACAAGAACCTACAGAAGAATTAGATGAAAAATTAGATCTTGCGATTGAATCAGCTATCGCAAGTGTATTAAATGATAAGGTGGTGAAACTATAATTATGAATTTTGATTTTTACGAACCAGTACATATTGTGTTTGGGGCAGGAAAAGTAGATACAATTGGTGATTATGCGAAAAAGTATGGTAAGAAGGCGTTGATCGTAACGGGTCGAAGCTCAGCAAAAAAATCTGGTCTTTATGATCGTGTAAAAGACGCATTAAAGGCAGAAGGTATTGATTCTGTACTCTTTGATGAAGTACGACAAAATCCTTTGACCACAACAGCACAAAAAGGAGCCGATATGGCGAAAGCCGAAGGCTGTGAATTGGTTGTAGCTTTGGGTGGTGGATCTATCATGGATTGTGCCAAATCCATCGCGTTCTTAGCTGTCAATGATGGTGATATCAACGATTATATTTTTGGTCGAAAAGTAAGTGATGAAGCATTACCAATGATCTTGGTTCCAACAACTTGTGGAACAGGAAGTGAAGGAAATGGATTTGCCGTATTAACCAATCCCGATACAGGCGATAAGAAAAGTTTACGAACTTCTGCCATCATTGCGAAAGTATCCATTGTGGATCCACAGTGCATGATGACGATGCCAAAGCATGTCCTAGCTTCCGTTGGTTTTGATGCTTTATGTCATTGTATGGAAGCCTATACCGCAAACAATGCCCAACCATTTACGGATGCTCTTTCTTTAATGGGTATTCGCTATATTGTGGAAAGCTTAGTTCCGTTGTATGAAGGATCCCAAGATGAAGATTTATGGGATAAGATGACATTGGCTGCCACAATTGGTGGTATGGTCATTGGCCAAGCCGGTGTTACGTTAGCGCATGGTATGGAACACCCGGCTAGTGGTTTAAAAGATATCGTCCATGGACAAGGATTGGCTTGTTTGACTCCATCAGTTATTGAAGCAACGATGTGTCCAAAATATGAAGATATTGCAAAAATCTTTGGTACCGATGATTTGGTACAAGCTATCAAAGACTTGATTGCGAAGTTGGAATTGCCAACGAAATTATCTGATTTAGGATTGGAAGAAAAAGATATCGATTGGATGAGTGAGAACTGTATGAAAGTTTCCGCTGGAAACTTAGTCAATACACCTGTAAAAGTGGACATTGATTTGGTTCGTAAGTTATATCAAAAAGCAATGTAGTAAAAATAAAAGAGACCGATGGTCATGAGCATCGGTCTTTCTTTTATGATGAGATCTTATCTTTTAGTCCATCTTGTTGAAGCATGGATTCTAAGACGGATATATCGGCATGAATGTCCATGGAAGCATCTTGACACATATCCTGATAAATATTTAATAGACCTTCATTGAGTTGGTTCAAGGCACGTTCAATGTCTTGGATGGTTGTATCATTTGTGCCCAAATGGATATGCCCGGCTTCGAGTTCTTGATAATTGCCTAGTAGTTTGATAGCTGTTGGTAAATAATATTTCATCATCCGATTGGTTTTGGGTAAAACATCAAAATGGTTGGTGACATAGGTTTCCATATTGGTCAAGATGATGACCATTTTTTTGCATTCCTGATCAATATCTGTATCCTTAATTTGATTGGATAAAGAAAGAATATGATTTCGATATGCATTCATTTGCTCCATGAAATCTTGGATTTCTTTGGGATATGCATTTTCAGCATTTTCCTCTTTTGGAGTTGGAGGCAAGCTTGATTTCTGATAGGCACTATAATTTTTATATACAACGTGATGGGATGCATCAAAGTAAACTTGTTCAAACAGCCCGTGACTGATCATCGAACGAATATCTGTTTCGGTACTTTCTTTGTTTTGAGCAGCCAATTGCGCAAGTTGTTCAATGGTAAGGAATTCGTTATTTTTGAGGGCATTGGCATACAAATAGAAACGATCGATGCGATTTAATTTTTGTTTCTGGTTCCACCATGTCCAACCACCAATGAGCAAAAAGGCAATGCCAACCATCAACTCTTCGAGATCACCGATATCACCTAAGGCAAGGATCACTCCAATCGCAGTGATAAAGATGCCAAAATTTCGGATATTGGTTGCTTCCTTTTTGATTTTTTTGATTTTTTTTGGTGAATACACCGGATGAGGAGGTTCTGGCGCCAATGCTTTGGAAATCGAATTGGATACGGATTGGATCGTATCGGTTGTTGCTTTTTTGACCGACTGCATGGTATCACTCTGCAAAAAATTATTGAGTTGATTCATTGTTGATTTAATATTTTGTTTAATTTGTTCTTCTGTACTCATACTGAAATTATAGCATAGACATATCGAAAAAAACATTTTGTGTTCGATACAAACGCTAGTATAATTTATCCTATACATCTAGGGAGGAAACCAATGGAAAAGTTAAAACAACGGATTCTTAAAGATGGTCAAGTACGCAATGGTGAAGTTTTAAAAGTAGATAGTTTTTTAAATCACCAAATGGATATTGATTTATTGGATGAAATTGGTGCAGAATTTCAACGCTTATTTCAGGATGAAAATATCACCAAAATCTTAACGATTGAGGCAAGTGGAATTGCGATTGCTTGTATGACAGCACGACATTTTCATGTACCAGTTGTGTTTGCGAAAAAAGCGAAAAGTTTAAATCTCGATGGAGAACTATACACATCTAAGGTTCATTCCTTTACGTATGATCGAGATTATGATATAACGGTTTCAAAAAAATTCATCCAATCCGATGATCGAATCTTGATCATAGATGATTTCATGGCCAATGGAAAAGCCATGGATGGTCTCATTGATATTTGTCACCAAGCCCATGCACAAGTTGCAGGTATTGGTATATGTATCGAAAAAGGTTTTCAAGGTGGTGGTGATCGTTTACGCAAGGAAGGATATCGATTGGAAAGCCTTGCTATTGTTGAATCTATGGAACCAGGACATATCGTTTTTCGCTAGAATGAGGTTGCAACCCATGGAATAATATGTTAAAACATATAAAACAGATAGGAAAAGTTGCGTTATGAAAGAACGTATTATTCAAAAATATATTGAACCCTTAAAACGTAAGAAAACAGGTAACGTTGGCATTGAATTGGAATTACCCATTGTTCATTTAAAACAACAACCTGTTGATTTTTCCATTGTGCATGCGATTACGAATCAATTTGTACAAACGTTTCATCCAATTCTTGTACATACAGATGATAATGGAGATATCGCCAATGTAGAAATGAAAAATGGGGATATTATTTCGTTTGATTGTAGTTATAATACTTTAGAGTTTTCGTTTGCACCGGAAAGCAATATGTATACGATCAAAAAGCGGTTTGAAACATATTATACCTGGTTCCAAGATCAATTCAAAAAACAAGATCATGCCCTGACCGGGATGGGAATCAATCCACATCGTGCATTGAATCATAATGTTCCCATTCCGACCGAAAGATATCGTATGCTTTATGCCTATTTACAAGAAAACAATTTTCCGTACCCAAACTATGGTTTCTTTGCATGTGCTGCTCAAGTTCAATTGGATGCCCATATCGATGATTTTTTGATCACTCTTCAGACTTTTCATAAAATTGAGCCCTATTTAAGTGTATTGTTTGCGAATTCGATATTGGATGAGTATGTATTGGCTCGAGATTGGTTTTGGGAAGAAAGTATGCATGGCATCAATCCCAAAAATGTAGGTGATTTTGATGTGGTTCCCGCAACCATGGATGAGATGGTTGATTATATTGCTTCCCAAAGCCTGTATTGTGTGATGAGAGATGGCATATATTTACATTTTGATCCCATTCCTTTTCGAGAGTATGTCCAGCAAAAACAAATCAAGACGTGTGATTCGAAGGGAAAAGAAGTTATCATTCAACCAACCTTAGATGATATTGCCTATCTTCGTACGTTCAAATTGGATGATCTGACTTATCGAGGGACGATTGAACATCGGAGTTTATGTATGCAACCCATTTCTGAAGTCTTTGGTGCTTTGGCATTTTTAGTCGGTATGGAAACCAATAAAGAAGCACTGATGGATTGGCAGCCTTCCTTGTCTTTTTCCAGAGCGCAAGTCAATAAAAAAGGTGGTGTACGATCATTGAATCAAGACTTGTTGATCAAAGATTGTAAACACCTCTATCATGTTGCTTATGAAGGTTTATGTAAACGAGGATACCAAGAAGAAAAATTATTAGAGCGCATTGCTTTTCGATTTGATACAGCAACAAGCCCTGCCTTGGATATCTTAGAAAGTTCGAAATCCATGGAAGATTTTATTTCCATCTATCAATGATCACTTCAAAACGAAGTGATTTTTTTTATAATCTAACACATTGGCTTTTTTTAACTTGCTCAATTCAGCCGACAAGGCACTGCGATCGACACCCAGATAATCCGCTAATTCTTGGCGATTAAAAGGAATATCAAATTGATTGGAACGATGATAGTTAGCACGCGAATGCAAATATGTCATTAGCTTTTCTTTGGTCGAACGCTTGGACATGATCGTCAGTTTATTATTCAAAACAAGATTTTTAGATGCCAAAGAATTCAATAGATTGGATATCAATTGGGTATCGGTTTGATTGGCCAAGATTTCTTTGGGTTGGATAAACATGATATCGACTTCACTCACCGCTTCCACCGAGACGGGGTAGGCTCGAATATTGGCACATGCAAAGGTTTCACCAAACATTTGTGGTGGTCCCATTTGATCTACGATGGTTCGATTGCCATAAATATCATTACGAATGATACGAACACGTCCTTGCAGGATGATGCCCATTTTATTTGCATCATCACCTTCCATCACAATGGTTTCTCCTTTTTCATAGTGTTTCTTAAAAGCATGCACTTCATGCAACGTTTTTTCAATATTGGCTATATCGTGAAAGATATAGCATTGTTTCAATACAGCTACATCACTCATATGTCTTATTATAAGAAAAAACTGGATAGGTATCCAGTTTTAGTCTTCCAAATTATGGCTTTTTAAATTGTTCGAAAGATTGTAGTGTTTACCACCCCAATATGGACGTTTATTGACTTCTGCTTTTGGATTCAAGGTAACATCTTTCATGATCCATTTATAGAATTCATCAAATCCGGTTCGGTCGACGATATATCCATAATGTTCTTTGCCTTCAACTGCATTTGGATCGATATATTCTTCCACATAGGCATAGGCATTTTTGATCATCTTTAATAAAGATTCTTCATCACACCATTTGATAAAATCTTCCGCTAAACGTGGATTCTTCTTTCCGGTACGTCCTAATAAAACAACACGGAAATAGTGTTCTTTACTACGTGTCCACGCACGAGTTGGACAATAATGAACACAAACACCACAACCAATGCATTTGTCTGGATCACGGACCACTTTACCGTTTACCATTTTCAAAGCACCAACCGAACGTTTTTCACAATATTTGATACATTGTTTACAAGAAACACAACGATCTTTATTGTATTGAGGTTCCGTTTGTCCCATGATGCCCCAGTCATTTAAGCGCACATGCGCACAATCATTGGAACAACCGGTAAAGGCAATCTTTGTATGCAGATCATTTGGGAAAATCATGCGATCTACTTTTTGTGCCAAACCTTTGGTGTCATAACATCCAAAAGGACAGAGACGTGCACCAGGACAAGCTACGATATTACGCGTACCGGATGCATCGTATCCAGCTCCTCTTTGGGTTTGATTGACTTTGGTGTTATCGATGATCAATTGTAGTTCTTTATTGACTTTTTCCATATCACGCATAGAAATGGCAGGAATTTCAATACCTTGTCGATTGGTAAAGTTGATGGTGCCATTGCCATACGTATTCGCAATTTCAATGACGCGATTTAAGGATTCGGTATCTAACATACCACCAGGACAACGAACACGACAAGCTGCTTCACCACGTACTTTTGAGACACGATAATTGTTCTTTTTTAATTTTTTTACATTAATATCAAGGGTTGTCATGGTACCTCCTAATCAATCATATTCTTGCTTTCCGTATAATTAAATACGGGACCATCCAAACAAACATAGGTACTACCAATGCGACAATGACCGCATTTTCCTAGACCACAGCACATCTTTCGTTCATTGGATACCCAAATATTTTCTTCTTTAAAGCCTTTTTCTAAGAATCCCATGATGGAAAAGCGCATCATTGGAGGTGGACCAACGACGATGGCTTTAGCCGTAGATACATCTTTTAAAGGAACTTCCGGAATGAATTTAGTAACTAGACCAATATTGCCAGTATATCCTTCTGGTGCACCATCAACTGTTAAACAAAGATCCAATTTTTCATCCCATCTTTTCAGATCGTCTCGAAATAACATGTCGTCAGGACTTTTAAAACCAACGATCACATGTTTATCTTTTGCATCTGCACTATTGGCAAGAGCATCAATGACACCACGTACTGGAGATACACCGGTACCACCCGCAACAACCAGGGTTTCGCCTTGACTAAATAGGTTTACATCAAAACCATTACCATATGGGCCACGCATAAAGAAATGATCACCAACATAGCGTTCAAATATTTCATTGGTAACACGTCCTACTTTACGAATGGTCAAATCTACATAGTTTGGTCCGATACCAGAAACGGAAATCGGTGCTTCACCGTATTTAGGAACCGAAACTTCAAAGAATTGGCCAGGTTTTACATCGCCTGTAAATGCCATGCGAAATGTATATTCTTTTTCTGTATGTTTGATAACAGTTAAGATTTCCGAAGGAAATGGTAAATAAGGATTATTCATTTTTTAGTTCCTCCACTGTCTTATTGAGTTTATTGATGGCGGCTGCCATAGAAATATATTCTGGACACACATTGGTGCATCGACCACAACCGACACACATATCATAGCCAAATCGTTGACGATGATCATAGACTTTATGTAAGACTTTAAAGCGCATACGCTCACCCTGATCTCTACGATATTGTCCACCACCAGCAACATTTGTGTAACCGTCAACCATACAGCTTGCACATACACGACGACGTTCACCTACTTTACCATTATCGGTATAGTAAATATCTTGCATGGTATAACATGTACATGTTGGACATACAAAATTACATCGACCACAACCAATGCAACGTGTCTTGTATTCATCCCACATATCGGATTTGTATATCGATAGTGGAATTTCATTTGGGATTGTCACATGTACATCATTTTCCGTTACATATTGTGGCGTGACATCTTTTTCTTGACCGGCATATTTTTTAAATACATTGTTAAATGTTTCATCTTTGACATCCGAATGAATATTTCCATCTATTATATCAAATGAGAAAACGTATCCATCTTTTGTTTGGTTGGATCCCATATCTACACAGAAACATTCTTGATAACTATGGGAACAACCCATCAATACAAAATGGACATGCTGACGCATCTGATCATAAAAATAGTCGCGTTCTTTTCCATTGTGTAGATAGATATCATCTTGACGTTTTAATGCATGCATATCGCAACTACGCAAGAAAACCAGTACATCTTTGACATCGCGATTGGCTTCTTTCACTTCATCTTCTGTAAAGAAAAATAATGTTTGTGAAAGTGGCGTTAGAATTTCTTTGAAGGCATAATCGGATTTTTTCTCCCATTCGATTTCTTTCACCCAAGATACAAAATCGTAACGTACGACATCGGTATCGGTATGGCGGCCTTCACCTACCTTGTTGACAGGTGCCCAGATTCGATAGGTCGATGATAATTCATCGAGCATCGCATCAAAGCTTTCCTGACTCATAATATAGCCCATGTTCACCCTCCATGACCTTTTTCAGTCTTTTCTATCTTCATTTTAATGGACAAAATAGAAATTGAGTGTTGCCATTGCAACGTTTATGTTAGTTTGATAAAATTTTCGCAAGAGGTGACAATCATGCATATCGAACCCTATATGGAACAGATCCGTCGATGTCATTTGTTTGATCATATTGCGACAGAAGATCTGATGCGAATGCTTTCTTGTATTGGCTGTAAAGTCATAACATATGCACCAAAGACATATATTTTAGATGAAGAAGACACCATTGAAGATGTAGGCGTTTTATTAAGTGGTCATATCAATATGGTTAGTGAAGATATCTATGGACATCGGACAACTTTAGTACGCATGGGACCCAATGAACTGTTTGGTGAAAGTTTTGCCTTATCTGGCTCCAAACGATCGACTGTTTCCTTTATGACCAATGAACCATGTATCGTTCTTTATATTCCGTTACAAAAAGTCTTACATATATGTTCAAATTCTTGTCCATTTCATCATCAATTGATTGAAAATATGTTCTATACATTATCTATGAAAAATCAACAATTGATAGAAAAATCAGCCATTATATCAAAACCAACCTTACAAGATAAAATCTGGACGTATTTAAATTTAGAAGCCGAACGCCAACAAAAGATATATTTTGAAATCCCTTTGAATCGCAATGAATTAGCGGATTATTTATGTGCCAATCAATCGGCACTAACACGGGAATTGAAACATATGAAAGAAAAAGGTTTGATTGATTTTGATAAGAATACTTTTCATTTATTTAAAGAGAGAAAACAATGAAGATTACCAATGCATTAACGATACCCAATCATTTGGGTATTTTAGTCTATGATGTAGATGTAAAAGAAAGTTCAAAAAGATTGCAAGAAGCCATGCATGCAGTCATGGCAAAATATGCGAATATGCAAACAAGTGATGTAGCTAAGATGCCTGCTATAGCGGCTACACGAAAAGCGTATTCGACATTAGGAAAGAGTCCTTCTCGTTATCGTAATGCTGCCGAGGCCATGATTCGTCGCATCGTAAAAAAACAAGGTTTGTATCAAATCAATAATGTCGTGGATCTGAACAACCTCATGTCGATTGATTCTGGTATTTCGATTGGATCGTATATTTTGGATTCGATTGAAGGTGATATTATCTATAAACAAGCGGATACCGATGCATACTATGCAGGCATTGGCAAAGACCAAATTCATATTGGTTCTTTACCTTGTCTCCATGATAGGAATGGTCCGTTTGGTAATCCGACCAGTGATAGTCAAAAAGCTATGGTTACAGAAGGACATCATCGAATCTTAACGGTCTTATATGGTTTTGGAGATACGATTTTACCACTTGATTCTTATGTAGATGCGTTACATACATATTGTGGAGCAACGAGGATTGAAACAAAGGAGCTAGTTGCATGTGCGGATGTTACTATTTAAGTAAAGAAGGCAAGGCCAATCTAGAACGACGATTTTCGTTTATTAGCTTGCATACCAAAACGGGTGACATTTTTCCTGGACAAGATGCATTAATAATCAAACCACAAGGAAAACAATTGATTTGTGTACCATGGCATTGGGGAAAGGATCGTATCATCAATGCCCGTATGGAAACAATTTTTACCAAGCCTACGTTTAAAGAAGCCATTTTAAAAAATCGATGTGTGATACCAGCTGATGCTTTTTATGAATGGGATGCTTTGAAACAAAAAGTGAAATTTGATAGTGATAAGATGTTGTATCTTGCTGGTATTTGTATACAAGATGATTTTGTGATCATTACCCAAGATGCCAATGAAGTGGTTTCACCCATTCATGATCGGATGCCAGTTTTGGTAGAGGATCTATCTGTATGGTTTTCCGATGATTTTCGAACGATTTTTTCAAGCCAATCAGTTGCATTAGAATCACATCAGGCGTATTATCAAGAACGATTATTTTAGGAGGGATTTCTATGTTGATGCCAGAAGGTTTTGAATCTTTACCGGTTGCTTTGATTACGGGATATCTAGGTGCTGGAAAAACAACGTTATTGAATCATATTCTTGAAGATCCGAAAGGACATAAAGTAGCCGTTATCGTCAATGATATTGGGGAAGTTAATATTGATGCGGGATTAATTGAAAAAGGCGGAACGGTTCAACAAGTGGATGACAGTTTAGTTCCACTATCTAATGGATGTATTTGTTGTACATTAAAAAATGATTTGATTGATCAATTGGTCAATTTAGCGAAGATGGATCGTTTTGACTACATTATTATTGAGGCTAGTGGTATTTGTGAACCAATTCCTATTGCGCAAACGATCACGATGATGGAAGAAACGGCAGCAACTCGCGGTATTCCTGAAGTTTGTCATTTGGATAATTTGATTTCGGTTGTCGATGCCAATCGTTTAGCGTATGAATTTGATTGTGGATTGGATTTTGTTGAAAATAAAGACCAATATGAAGAAGAAGAGGATATTCGTTCTTTATTGATCCAACAAATGGAATTTGCGAATATCATTGTTTTAAATAAGGTGGAATTGGTCAATGAAGAGCAAAAAGCACAAATCAAAGCAATGATTCTTGCGTTAAATCCAGGTGCGAAGATCATTGAGGCTTCGTATGGAAAAGTTGATGTGAATGAAATGTTGGATACACATAACTTCAATTTTGAAGATGCCTATTATAACGAAGGCTGGGTCAAAGCGATGCAAGATGAAGATGATGACGACGAACATGAACATCATCACCACGATGAAGGTGAGCTTTTGGAGTATGGCATTGAGACATTTGTCTATACTAGTCGAAAACCATTTATGATGGATGCGTTGGAACGCTACACCCAAGAATGGCCAGATTCGATCATTCGTGCCAAAGGGTATCTATGGTACAATGTAGATCCAAATTATTTGTATGTCTTTGAGCAAGCCGGAAATCAAGTTTCTACGGGACGAGATTCCATGTGGATCGCGGCTTGTGAACCAGAAATTCAGCAACGTGAATTTGAACGAGATCCAAGCCTGAAAGATATTTGGGATGAAAAATATGGCGATCGTGAAAATAAGATTGTGTTTATTGGTAAAGATATGGATAAACAAGCTATCATCGATGCGATGAATGCATGTCTAACAGATGAATTTGATGAACAACAATAACAAGGCGCAATGATATGACCCCTGTCAAGTAGACAGTGGAAATATCCAAAATAACTACCAAGCAGGGTCAATTGAATTTGGCCTTGCTTTTATTGTTGTGCTCGTTCCTGTTGTTTTGCTTTGTTCTTCTCAATCTTTTCCCAGAATCGTTCTATTCTTCTATTTGGTGCAACGGGATATTGTTCCGGTGTATCGGCAGCCAGTGCTTCCTGTCTTACCTGATACGCAATCTTCCCATGAAAACGTTTCTGTGGGTATTTGTAGATATAGTATTCATATGTCCTGTAAATGATTTCTGCAGCTTCTTCATACGTATGTGCCTTGCCAAACAAAACTTTGGCCATATCTTTGATGAATCCCTGAAAAGATTCTACTGGTCCGTTATCGATACAGTGACCAACTCATGACATGGATTGTGTTAGCCCGTCATCTTCAAGCATCTGGGAAAATACTTTGCGTGTGTATTGAAATCCTCTGTCGCTGTGTAAAAGCGGAGTGGCACCTTGATTCAAAATAATGACCATGAAGTATGTATCATTGACCAATTGAATATCATTTCTTTTGTTTCCTGTGATGTTGATTTCTTGTATGTAGAATGACGTTGGTCAATACGAAAATGAGATTCTATGCCATTGACTGCCATCGATTATACTTCGTATCACTATTATTATTGAGTGCATAGGTCATGTTTTGATAACCAAATAAACTGTTGTTTTCATCGGCAATGGCCTGTATACGTGGAAGGATCTCTGCATCTTCGATATCCACCCTGGATGATTTGCGATGGATCCATTTATAATAGGATGTCCTGGATATACCAGCTAATTGGCACAGATACTCTATGGAACATCGTTCATCATTGCTCGTTTCTTGAATCGATTCATAAATCTGTATCTTCATCTTACGCCGCAATGATGGCTGAGCAATCTTCGGCGCATTCTCTATCGCCCCCTCCCTGATTCGTTGAGTTTTTTTAAGAACTTGACCTCTATTTCTTTTCGTTTCAGTTCTTCTTTCGTTGTTTTCTTTCTGCCATATAGACCTCCGGATGGGGATCATAATCCCTCTGTTCCATATGGTTATTATACCGTTTGATCCATTGAATGATGACTGATCTACTGGAAATGTTGTACTTTGCTGCTAGTTCTTTATGTGATAATCCATTCTGTATATAGTCCTGAACTACTTGTTCCTTAAATTTTTTTGAATACGATGAATGTTTTTCTTTCGGATTGAGAGCTTCTGGCCCATTCGCTTTATAGAGATTCGTCCATTCACGTATTCTATCGTCACCACGTTTCCCCATATCTAATTCAAGTGCAATATCAGCTGCTGATTTCTTTCCGGATTGATAATCCAATACAGCTTGCCGCTTTTGTTCAAATGTATATTTTGCTTTTCGTCTCATAATAAAAGTCCCTAAGGTAAGGCAGTACATTTTGTGTATTTGTACTGTCTACTTTTAGGGGATCATATCAATATGCCTGGCTTTTTTGATGGCACAAAAAAAGCCCTAAACAGAATTTAGGGCCAAACATTATTGAATGGATGCCAGTGCTTGATTGAGGTCATCGATGATATCATCGACATTTTCAATACCACAACTTAAACGAATCAAATCCGGTGTAACACCACAAGCAATCAATTCTTCATCACTTAATTGACGATGAGTAGAACTAGCAGGATGTAAAACACATGTATGTGCATCAGCAACATGGGTAGCAATCATTGCTACTTTTAAGTGTTTCATAAATTCTTCCGCTGCTTTGCGGCCACCTTTTACACCAAAACTAATGACTCCACAAGAACCATTTGGCATATATTTTTTGGCTCGTTCATAATATTTGTTCGATTTTAATCCAGGATAATTGACCCAAGTAACCATTGGATGGTTTTCTAAGAATTCGGCAACTGTTTGGGCGTTTTGGCAATGACGTGGCATACGTACGGCTAAGGATTCCAATCCCATATTTAAATAGAAGGCATTTTGTGGGGATTGAATAGGTCCTAGATCGCGCATCAATTGAGCGGTTGCTTTAGTGATGTATGCACCACCTTGACCAAATTGTTCGGCATAGGTAATGCCATGATAGCTTTCATCCGGTGTCGTTAAGCCAGGGAATTTATCGACATGTGCCATCCAGTCAAAATGACCGGAATCTACGATACAGCCACCAACAGCGACATCATGACCATCCATATATTTGGTTGTGGAATGAGTTACGATGTCTGCACCCCATTCAAAAGGTCGGCAGTTGATAGGAGTCGCAAAGGTATTATCAATGATCAATGGAACTCCATGGGCATGAGCTGCTTTCGCAAAACGTTCAATGTCGAAAACAACCAAAGATGGATTGGCGATCGTTTCACCAAATACACATTTGGTGTTTGGCTTAAAAGCGGCTTCTAATTCTTCATCGGAGCAATCGGGTTCCACAAAAGTAAAATCAATACCCATTTTTCGCATGGTTACATTGAATAAGTTGAAAGATCCACCATAGATGGCTGAACTAGCGATGACATGATCACCGGCGGTCGCAATGTTGAATACAGCAAGGAAGGTGGCGGCTTGACCGGATGATGTTAACATGGCAGCGGATCCGCCTTCTAGATCACAAATCTTTGCGGCGACCATATCATTGGTTGGATTTTGTAGACGGGTATAGAAATATCCTTCGGCTTGTAAATCAAATAATTTTCCCATGTCTTCACTGGTATCGTATTTAAAAGTGGTGCTTTGAATGATAGGAATCATTCGGGATTCACCATTTTTTGGTTGATAACCAGATTGAATGCATTTTGTTTCTTGTTTCATGTTGAAAATCTCCCTTTTGAAAATAATTGTAGCACATTCCAAAGCAGTGTGTATTATTCAATCGTAGACCCAGCGACAAAACCCGTTGTCCAGGCAATTTGCAGATTGTAGCCACCGGTTTGACCATCTACATCAATGATTTCGCCCGCAAATTTTAAGTGTTTGATTTTTTTACTGGACATGGTTTTTCCATCGATGGTTTTTGTAGAAATGCCACCTTGGGTGATCATTGCTTGCGTGATGGGCCGTGATTGGATAAGCGTGAAAGGGAAAGCTTGTAGCTTTTCGACAAGACGATGCCGTTCTTTTTTCGTCAAATCATGCATCTTTTTTTTCGTATCGATCCCTGCTTGCATACAAACGACTTTCCATAAACGTTTAGGCAACAAGTCCATAGCCGACAAGACATCTTTATTGGGCGCCACATTCATCAAAAGTTTGTCGGTATCCACGGAAGGTAATAGATGCATTGTTAGTGTGGCAGGAAGTTCAATATAACTAGAGGCATTGATGATGGCGGGGCCACTTAAGCCAAAATGGGTAAAAAGGATCTCTCCTGTGTTTTTATAGTTTTTCTTCTTTTGTGCAATCGAAAATGCAACGGGAAGGGATATCCCTTGTAAATCATAGTGCTCTTTGGTTTCCAAACTAACGAGTCCACCACGAACAGGGGTTGTTGGAATACCGATTTCTTGTGCCATGGTAAATCCATCGCCACATGATCCTGTTTGAGGAAATGTCATACCTCCGGTTGCAAGGATGATGTTGTCACCATAGTAAGTTTGTTTTTTTGTTTTTATGCCAATGCATGTGTCGTCTTCCAAAAGCAGGTGTTGGACTGGTTCATTATAATGAATGGAAGTCGTATCCAACAAAGAGGATAGGGTATCAAGGATTGTTTGTGCTTTTTGACTTTTGGGAAACATTCGTCCACGATCTTCTTCAATCAAAGGACAATGGTGTTTTTCTAAAAAATGAATCATATCTTGATTGGAAAAGGTATGAAAGGCACTGTATAAAAACTTCGGGTTGGAAACAATATGAGAAAGAAAATCAGTAGAACGATTGGTTACGTTGCATCGTCCATGTCCTGTCAGTAATAGTTTTTTACCAAGTTGTGCATTTTTTTCGAAAATATGTACGTTATGATGATTTTTTTGGGCAGCGTAGGCAGCCATCATACCGGCTGGCCCACCACCAATGATCAGTACTGTAGCCATAATTTTAGTGTACTGATTTTTGGAATGTAGTACAATATGAA
The DNA here is from genome assembly GCF_003725415.1 of Absicoccus porci. Lineage (GTDB taxonomy): Bacteria > Bacillota_I > Bacilli_A > Erysipelotrichales > Erysipelotrichaceae > Absicoccus > Absicoccus porci. The sequence goes on from NZ_RJQC01000003.1 coordinate 72,797, forward strand.
AAATAGAAATGAGGGAAGGGCAATGAAGAAAAGGACGATATGGACCGTAGTGGGCTTGGTTTTTTTATCCGCTGTGATCTATGGTATTCAGATTTTTGTTTTTAAAGATATCAAAACAACGGAATTCTATATCTTACAAGATCTTGCATTTGTACCTATTAGTTTTGCGATTACGACCATTGTTGTCGGGCAAATTATGGATGATCGACAAAAGGCAGAATCTGAACATAAGACTCGCATGTTGACGAGTACTTTTTTTACAGGTCTGGGTTCTCAATTATTTGAGGAAATCAGCAAAATAGCAACAATGGATATTTCACCCAATGATTTGTTGTGTGAAGATGAAAAAAAGATTCCGGAACAATTACGAAGAATTGAAGAAGAAAACATCCAGATTCAAATCAATAAGGAAGGGTTTGAAAATATCGAACAGTTGATTCAATCAGCAAAAATGGAATTAATGGAATTGGCAAGCAATCCTTTATTATTGGAACAAGAGTGTTTTACTCAGTTATTATGGGGCTTATTTCATTTATTGGATGAATTTCGATTGCGTGGTGTATATGATCAATTGAGTGAAGCCGATATTGCCCATTATAATTCCGACATTGAAAAAATGTTTCGTTTGTTGTTGAAAAATTGGGTAAAGAATTCTTATTTTGTACATTCAACCTATCCAAATTTCTATGGAGCAGTAAAAGAACGCATCACAAAGGGGGATTTCAATGAAACTAACTGAGTTATCCATTGGACAAATGGCCACCATTACGAGTGTTGGTGGAGAAGGTGCTTTACGGCAACATTTTCTTGATATGGGATTGATTCCTGGGGTGGATGTGTCATTGGTGAAATTTGCTCCGATGGGAGATCCGATGGAATTGCGCATTTCCACCTATACGTTAACGATTCGTTTAGCCGATGCAGAAAAGATTGAAATCAAAGATCCTCGACCTGCTAAAACAAGTGTGTATCGCCAACAAAAAGCGGAAAAGGATATTCCTCATCCTCGTTTGGGTGAACAATATGGTACGCATGATTATAAGGTGGAACATAAAGGGCATGAAGTCAATAAAGGAAAATTGACATTTGCGTTAGTGGGAAATCAAAACTGTGGAAAAACAACATTATTTAATCAATTAACAGGTTCGAATCAACATGTGGGTAATTTCCCAGGTGTTACGGTAGAAAGAAAGGTTGGATCCATCAAAGGACATCCACAAACCGAAGTGGTGGATCTTCCTGGTATTTATTCGTTATCACCGTACACCAATGAAGAAATTGTTTCCCGAAAATTTGTCTTGGAACAAAAGCCAACGGCTATTATCAATATCGTGGATGCAACCAATATCGAAAGAAACTTATATTTGACGATGCAGTTGTTGGAATTGGATGTGCCTGTAATCTTAGCTCTAAACATGATGGATGAAATGACAGGAAATGGTGGTTCGATTCGTATCAATGAAATGGAGCGTTGGTTACAAATTCCAGTCGTACCGATTTCAGCCGCTAAAAATCAAGGTATTGAAGAATTGATTGAACATGCCATACATATTGCTCGATACGATGAAAAACCGGCTCGGAAAGATTTTTGTGATCCCAATGATCACAATGGAGCAGTGCATCGTGCGATTCATGGCATCATGTCTTTGATTGAAGATCATGCCGAGTATGCCGGTATTCCTGTTCGATTTGCGGCCAGTAAGTTGATTGAGAATGATAAACTGGTGGAAGAAGCTCTAAATTTGACCGAAAATGAAAAAGAAATTGTTGAAAAGATCATTGTACAAATGGAAAGAGAGCGTGGCATGGATCGAGAAGCTGCCATGGCTGATATGCGTTTTTCGTTTATCGATAAACTCTGTCAGGCAACGGTTGTAACGCCGAGTGAAAGCAAGGAGCATAAGCGTTCTACTTCTTTGGATCGATTCTTTACAGGTAAATGGACAGCAATTCCTGCTTTTATTGGGGTCATGGGATTGGTGTTTTGGCTGACTTTTAATGTGATTGGTTTATTTTTTCAAAATCTTTTTGCTTCTGGTATTGATCATTTGACCCAAGGAATCGACTATTGGTTGACCGTGAATCATGTTTCGGCACCGGTTCATTCACTAATCGTGGATGCCATCTGTAATGGTGTTGGTACGGTTATAAGTTTTATACCCATTATCGTTGTTTTGTATTTCTTCTTGTCTTTGTTGGAAGATAGTGGCTATATGGCACGTGTTGCTTTTGTGATGGATAAGATCTTACGTAATTTTGGTCTATCTGGACGAAGCATCGTTCCGATGTTGATTGGTTTTGGATGTAGTGTACCAGCGATTCTTTCGGTACGTACCTTACCATCCGATCGAGATCGTAAAATTACCCAAATGTTGATTCCTTTTATGTCTTGCTCCGCAAAGATGCCCATTTACGCATTGTTTGTGCATTTGTTCTTTCCAACATATGGAGCACTAGTTATGATTGGCTTGTATGTATTGGGAATTGTCATTGCGATATTGATTGCCTTTTTTACCAAAAATCATGTTTTCCAAGGCGAGGCAGTTCCCTTTGTGATGGAGTTGCCAAACTATCGGATGCCTGGGGCAAAAAGTGTCTTGATGTTGATGTGGGATAAGGCGAAGGATTTCTTACAAAGAGCGTTTACCGTTATCTTTGTGGGTACGATCATTGTCTGGTTCTTACAGAATTTTAGTTTTTCTTTGCATATGGTCAATGATTCGAGTCAAAGTATTTTAGCGGCCGTTGCGGGTTTGATTGCGCCTTTATTTGCACCTCTCGGTTTTGGCAATTGGCGTATGGTTACGGCTTTGATTTCTGGTTTCTTAGCCAAAGAAAGTGTTGTATCGATGTTGACCGTTTTGTATGGCTCTACTCAGTTGATCCAACAATCGATTACGGGAGTAGCTGCTTTATCTTTCTTGGTGTTCTGCTTATTGTATACACCATGTATTGCAGCCATCGCCACGGTTAAAAATGAATCTGGAACGAAGAGTGCAGTAGGTATGGTGGCTTTTCAATGTGGTGTTGCCTGGATCGTAGCTTGGATTGTTTATCATATTTGTTTATTATTGATCTAAAAAAGAGAGTTTAATCAAAACTCTCTTTTTGCTTGATGATTGCAACAAATCCTAACAAAGCTATAACAGATAAAAACAAATAAGGTACAGAGGATTGGGAAGTACCGGTTTGTACACCATATGTAGATTGCTCATATGTATCTTTTGGTTGTATTGTATGCGATACCGTTGGGGAAGTTGGAACATTTGGTGTAACCGGTGTGATTTTTTGTTTATCTGTCATCGTAATCGTTAATGGTACATACCGCACAAAACCAATGAGGTTCTGATAGTATGAATCATCGGTACGATAGAATTTCAACTGGATGCTGTTAGGTACGGCAAGATCACTGTCTACTAATACATGGTAGATCATATAACTGCCATGGGAACCAGGTGTATCTGGAATATTGGTTATTTGACCATCGGTGTAATACCATACGGCCACTTGGGTGACTCTTCGGAAGGCAAGATTTGACATGTTATATGTCTTTTGGAGTCCTAAAGCATCCGAGCCATACCCATAATACAAAACGCGTTTCAAGTTTTCTTGAAATGCCTGCATATTGGTGATGTTGGTCGCAATATATTGTGTAAAAAGTTCACTCGTTGCATCGAGTTCCGTATACGTATTATCGTGTGGATAAGTGCGATGTTCATTCAAACAGTAAACAATTTTTCCATCGGCAAGATCTTGATTGGTGGTACGAACACGGTAGGACCAATCTCCATGAACAACTGAATATTGATAGCCAATCAAACCGGTTCGATTTTCAAGCTGGGGAGCTGTGACAGTAAAGGTAATATCGTCACTTGTTTCATAGCCGGTTGGTGCTTGTTGTTCGTGTAGTGTATAAGTACCCGGTTCTAAACTTGTTTCATGGGTAGTTCCATCGATTGTCCAAGCTTCTTTGACTTGGTTGTTTTGGTCAATGATTTGTAGATCAGCACCCGAAACTGGCTGATTGTTTTCATCTTGTTTTTGAATATTGACAGCACTGGTTTCGGTGTATGAATCAGGGCCAGTTTCTTCCGCATGGATCGTATATGCATATCTTTTACATAGAACAATGCTACAAACCAGAAACAGACCAATTTTCCATTTTTTACTTATTTTCATCTTCTCTCCTTTCTATTACACAATGTGTACATTTTTAGTGTAGTGTTTTCAAAATAAGTTAAATGCTTTCGATAACTTACGTTTTATTTCGTTTAAATAATTATTCACATGAAATATTAAGATTTATTAGTCATGAATACAGGGAAAATCAAATCCTCTTGTGCACAAATGTTAGGGAATATGATAGAATAATGGCGAAATAAAAAAGGAGATATACTATGAAAATTTCACCACTTCAAATGGAACGATTGAAGTATCAACCTAAATTACCAGGTATGCTTCGTAATGGAATTGCTGAGATTTCAGTGAAAGAAGGAGAACCTACACAAAGTGTAGCGGATCAAGATAAGATTTCAGCTTTATTCCCTAACACGTATGGTAAAAAAGAAATCACTTTTGAAAAGGGTACAAATACAGCACCTGCTAAGAAGCAAGTCGTAGGTGTTATCCTGTCTGGTGGTCAAGCACCTGGTGGACATAATGTTGTTTGTGGTTTATATGATGCCTTAAAAGCTACAAATAAAGAAAATGTATTGTATGGATTCAAGGGTGGTCCTAGTGGATTGACAGATGACAAATATATCGTATTTGATGATGAATACATCGATCAATTCCGTAATACAGGTGGATTTGATATCATTGGTTCTGGTCGTACAAAATTAGAAACGGAAGAACAATTTGCGCAAGCTGCTGAAGTTTGTAAGAAACACGGTATCAATGCGATTGTCATGATTGGTGGCGATGACTCCAATACCAATGCGGCTGTTTTAGCTGAATATTTTGCTGCACATAATACAGGTGTTCAAGTTGTTGGTTGCCCTAAGACCATTGATGGTGACTTGAAAAATGAAGATATTGAATGTTCTTTTGGATTTGATACAGCTACAAAGACATATAGTGAATTAATTGGAAACATCGAACGTGATGCGAATTCAGCCAAGAAATATTGGCACTTCATCAAAGTCATGGGTCGTTCGGCTTCTCATGTTGCATTGGAATGTGCATTGGAAACACAACCAAACATTTGTTTGATTGGTGAAGAAGTGGCTGCTAAGAAGATGTCACTTTCTCAAATTGCTGATCAGATTGCCGATTCAGTAGCTGCTCGTGCTGCCAATGGTGATAACTTCGGTGTAGCGATTATTCCAGAAGGTATCGTTGAATTTGTTCCTGAATTCTCTGTATTGATTGCTGAAATCAATGAATTATTAGCTGGTGAAAAAGCTGACAAGTTTAATGCATTAGAAACTTGGACTGAAAAATATGAATTTATCAAGAATGGTTTGACAGCTGAATCATTTGCCGTATTTGATATTCTTCCAGAAGGTATTCAAAAACAATTATTCTTGGAACGTGATCCTCATGGTAACGTACAAGTTTCTTTGATTGAATCCGAACAATTGTTTGCTGAATTAGTCAAAGACAAATTGGAAGAAAGAAGAAAAGCGGGAACATATAATGGTAGCTTTAAGACACAACATCATTTCTTCGGATACGAAGGTCGTTGTGCATTCCCATCTAACTTTGATGCCGACTACTGCTACTCTTTGGGATACAATGCTTGCATGTTGATCCAATATGGATACAATGGTTATTTATCAAAGATTTCCAATTTATCAAAACCAGCTGAAGAATGGGTTGCTGGTGGTATGCCAATTACGAAGATGATGAATATGGAACGTCGTAATGGTAAAGATAAACCAGTTATCCGCAAGGCTTTAGTTGAATTGGATGGTAAGCCATTCACTTACTTTGCTTCTCATCGTGATGCATGGGCTGTTGAAACTGCATATACATATCCAGGTGCTATTCAGTATTATGGACCAAGTGATGTTTGTGATTTAACAACTCGTACATTAGCTTTGGAAAAAGGTGAATAAGAATACAAAGGGCATCCTCGATGCCCTTTTTTTAAGGAGAGAATATGGAAAAAATCGCAAGTTTTACGGTAAATCATTTAAAGTTATTACCCGGTATTTATGTATCGAGAAAAGATCGTGTAGGAAAGGAAATCGTTACAACTTTTGATATTCGCATGACGGCTCCCAATCGAGAACCCGTGATCAATACGGCTGAGATCCATACGATTGAACATTTAGGCGCTACTTTCTTACGTAATCATCCTGCATGGAAAGATAAAGTGATTTATTTTGGTCCGATGGGATGCCGTACGGGTTTCTATATGATTTTGGCCGGTGATTTGGAATCCAAAGATGTTGTAGATCTAGTAACGGAAATGTTCACTTTCATTTCTGAATATGAAGGAGAAGTTCCAGGTGCAGCTCCTAGAGATTGTGGAAACTATTTGGATATGAATTTGCCATTGGCGAAAATTGTGGCGAAACGATTCTTAGAAAATACCTTGAAAGACATAGATGAAACACATTTGATCTATCCAGAATAGAAAAAAGTTTCACCTTCATGAAAAATATTAAAATTTATTTAAAAAAATGAAAATATTGCAATTTTGTGATATCATAATCACAGATGATACAACATGGCTCTGTGGAGGATGGCAGGGCCAAATGATTTAGAAGGTGAGATTTATGTTTCGAGACTTGTTTTTTGATGGATTGAAACAAAATAGTGCCTGGGTATTGGAAGACGATAATGGAAATGAATATACGGTGTTTAAAGACCTAACGGTTGTTGCACCGGATAAGACGTACAAATGTAATTCCATCGATGAAGTTATGGCCATTCCGACAACATCCTCCGACCAAACAGTTGGCGACTTGATCGATCATTTACGTAGTTTGGATTTCAACCATGTATCGCAGAATACCCATCCTACTAGTCGATCCATCCAGGGATAATACCCAAATAATGATAAAAGACGGCATGCCGTCTTTTTTTTTATTGCCATGGCTTTAAGGTTTTATTCTGGGCTACATCAAAGGTGCGAATATAATAGTCGGTATTGATTTGTTCATAAAAATTTGTAAATAAAGAAGCACAAGCTTTGGCATCACTTAACGCATTGTGATGATTCAAAGGAATACCTAAAGCATCACACATCGTATTGAGACGATGATTTTCGAGTTCTGGATAACAGGCTTTGCCAATACGTACCGTGTCGGCATAATCAATATAGGATTTCCATGGAATATGATAGGTTTTTAAACAGAACAGTAAAACATGAATATCAAAAGTGGCATTATGAGCAAGAAGAATTCCTTGATCCAGATACGTTTCTAATGTAGGCCATGCTTGTTTGAAAGTAGGGGCATGCTTAACTGTTTGTGGACCAATATGCGTTAATTCCATATGGAAGGCATTGAAGTATGTTTCCGGATTGATCAAAGTATAAAAGGTATCTGCAATTTGATTTTTTTTGATGACGGCAATCCCAATCGCACTCATTCGGTCATTGCGCGTATTGGGTGTTTCTACGTCAAACGCAACATATGTATCTATCATACTTCTCAGTATAAAACAATTTTTAAAGAAATGAAATTTGCGTTATCTTTATTAGAATGATTTAATAGGTGTGCTAAGCGATGGCGATCATCGCTTTTTTGAGGTGAACTATGATCAAGGGAATATTATTTGATTTTGACGATACGATTGGCAATCGCTGTTTATATACGTATCAAACATTTGAAGAATTGTTGGATACCTATTGTACTTTTGCGGATCCCTATCAGAGAGAAACGGTCCTACAGGATTTGATGTTGTGGGATATGAAAGGCAATTATCGGAAGAATTTTATTTTGGAGAATTTGAAGAAAAAGTATCATTTACCTTTACCTATTGCCGATTTCAATGAATGGTGGAATAACCATCAAAGTAAACATACAATTGCTTTTGACGGCATTGAAGAAGATCTTGCTGCCTTGCATCAAAAATACAAATTGGCACTTTGTACCAATGGAACCAATGAAGCCCAACGAGATAAGGTGCAAAGAGCCCATTTGGGTGACTACTTTGATGCCATTGTAACAAGTGGGGAATTGGGACACAAAAAGCCAGCACCTGATGTGTATGTGGAAGCTTGTAAACAGTTGGGATTAGAAACCAATGAAGTGATCTTTGTGGGTGATACCTTTTCTACGGATATCCTTGGTGCACATCGTTTGGGAATACCGGCCATTTGGGTCATTCGTAAGGATTGGCCTTGTTCGTTGGATATTCCACGGATTGAATCGGTACATGAATTATTAGACATTTTATAGGAGATCATATGGGATATACAAATACAGAATTACTACAAGGATGTTTTACCCAAGAAATGGTGGATTTGTTTCTGGATATGCATGGATATACCCAAGAAACTTTCAATCAGGAAAAGCCTTCGATTGTTAGTCAATTGATCCTATCCATCGTGATGGATGAAAATGCGGATATGGAACAACAACAAGCATTAATGGATATCAAAATGGGCTTATTACGTATGATCGAGGATCATATTGAAAAACAAGGAGATGAACCCAATCCACGTTATGAATAAACAAGAATTGCGAAAAAGCATCCAGGCGAAACGAAAAGTATTAAGTGATTCGTATCAAAAGGATGCGAGTCAAAAGATCCTATCGTATATTCTTCAATCGGATGCATATAAAAAGGCACAAACCCTTTTTATTTTTGTGAGCATGAAGGGTGAAGTCAACACGCACCCTTTGATTGAGAAAGCATGGAAAGATGGTAAAACCGTTGTGGTTCCTCGATGCGAATCCAAGGGCATTATGCATGCGTATCAAATTCAAAGCTGGAAGGATGTCCAACCAAGAACATGGGGTATCTTAGAACCAATAGATACAACCACGTATATACCTGTTCATCAAATTGATTTAGCTATTGTGCCTTGTTGTACATGTAATGAAAAAGGGCAACGATTGGGATTTGGCGGTGGCTTCTATGATCGTTATTTAGAACATCAATCAATGATAAAAATGATGGTCTGTTTCCATGAATTGATGTGTGAAGAAATTCCTGTGGATGATCATGATATTGTTATGGATATGATTGTGTCTGAAATTGGAATAAATAATAAAAAACAATAAAAATCTATTGCATAACGAGAACAAAGTGATATTATATCTATGTCAGATGGAGGATATACACATGAAACTATTTATTGATGATGCACATTTAGATGAAATTAAACGTTTATATGAATACTATCCAGTGGATGGAGTTACAACTAACCCTTCCATTCTTTCTAAAGTAGACCAAGATCCACGAAAAACTTTAAAAGAGATTCGTGAATTTATTGGGGAAGATGATATCATTTTCGCACAAGCTGTTGCTTTGGATGCCGATGGAATTGTAGCCGATGCACACATGATCGTTGATTTGTTAGGAAAAAATACAGTTGTCAAAGTTCCTTCCGTTCCAGAAGGTTTTAAAGCCATCAAACAATTAACCAAAGAAGGTATTCCAACTTGTGGAACCGTTGTTTATACACCAATGCAAGCGTATTTAGCTGCCAAAGCAGGTGCAAGTTATGTCGCACCGTATGTAAACCGTATTGATAATATGGGATATGATGGTGTAGAAGTTGTGAAAGAAATCCAAGATATTTTAGATAATAGTGATTTTGATTGTGAAGTATTAGCTGCTTCATTCAAAAATTCACAACAAGTCATGGAATTGGCTCAGTATGGTGTCGGAAGTGCTACGGCTGCCCCAAGTGTGATTGATGGTTTTGTAAAGAACATGGCCATTGATGGTGCGGTTCAAGATTTCGTGAATGATTTTGAAAAATTGACTGGCAAGAAAGCCATGACCGATTTAGACTAATCCAAAATAAAAGTCAGAGATTTTGATGTCTCTGACTTCTTTTTTATTAAATTTCTTCTAAACCAATAAGGGCTGCCCCAATGGCACCACATAATTGGGCACTATCATCCACATAAATCTTCGCATTCAAAGCTTGTTCTAAGCATTGAACAACACCCGCATTTTGGGCAACACCACCCGTCATGATGAATTCTGGTTCCCCTTTGATTCGATGAACCAATGCTCATGTACGGTAAGGAAGCAAGCAACCGAAAACAAGAGATAGACCGCCAGCACTACACTATTCCGAACCAAAGACCAAAAGATAAGCATTGTGGGAAAATCTAAACTTTTGGATTTTCCTACAATGCCAACTACGGCGGAATCCCTCCCACTCCTTATATCTTTCTGTATACATTGAATTTGTATTTAGTAAAATGCAGACAACACCACGGATCGGCTTTTGGTTGGACAATTCCAACCAAACACCACAGCAGACAGCAGAAAACATTCTGAACGCTAGGAAGCCGGTATGATTGTTACATATAAGGGGAAGAAAAATTTCTTTTAGGTACTTGCTTTCCTAAAACTGATGTGATACAATGGATTTAATCCAGAAAAGGAGTAAAAAATATGCGGCAAGGTATTCTTAAATAAAACTATAATCAAATAGTGGGAACAAAGGATTATGATAGCTCCTTTTGTAGGGGCTTAGTTTTTTGTACCCAATTTAAGAATACTTTTGCCTTATCAATTTTGACATATCCCCAAAAACAGCAATCACAAACAGGTGTATGCTGTATATGTGTATGTCCGCAACTTATAATCCCCAGTGGTAAAAGTATTTTACTGCTGGGGATTTTTATGCCCTTTGGGGCTGTAAAGGGAGGACAATCACATGAAAATAATCAATATTGGAATTCTTGCCCATGTAGACGCTGGAAAGACGACCTTGACGGAGAGCCTGCTATATGCCAGCGGAGCCATTTCAGAACCGGGGAGCGTCGAAAAAGGGACAACGAGGACGGACACCATGTTTTTGGAGCGGCAGCGTGGGATTACCATTCAAGCGGCAGTCACTTCCTTCCAGTGGCACAGATGTAAAGTTAACATTGTGGATACGCCCGGCCACATGGATTTTTTGGCGGAGGTGTACCGCTCTTTGGCTGTTTTAGATGGGGCCATCTTGGTGATCTCCGCTAAAGATGGCGTGCAGGCCCAGACCCGTATTCTGTTCCATGCCCTGCGGAAAATGAACATTCCCACCGTTATCTTTATCAACAAGATCGACCAGGCTGGCGTTGATTTGCAGAGCGTGGTTCAGTCTGTTCGGGATAAGCTCTCCGCCGATATTATCATCAAGCAGACGGTGTCGCTGTCCCCGGAAATAGTCCTGGAGGAAAATACCGACATAGAAGCATGGGATGCGGTCATCGAAAATAACGATGAATTATTGGAAAAGTATATCGCAGGAGAACCAATCAGCCGGGAAAAACTTGTGCGGGAGGAACAGCGGCGGGTTCAAGACGCCTCCCTGTTCCCGGTCTATTATGGCAGCGCCAAAAAGGGCCTTGGCATTCAACCGTTGATGGATGCGGTGACAGGGCTGTTCCAACCGATTGGGGAACAGGGGAGCGCCGCCCTATGCGGCAGCGTTTTCAAGGTGGAGTATACAGATTGCGGCCAGCGGCGTGTCTATCTACGGCTATACAGCGGAACGCTGCGCCTGCGGGATACGGTGGCCCTGGCCGGGAGAGAAAAGCTGAAAATCACAGAGATGCGTATTCCATCCAAAGGGGAAATTGTTCGGACAGACACCGCTTATCCGGGTGAAATTGTTATCCTTCCCAGCGACAGCGTGAGGTTAAACGATGTATTAGGGGACCCAACCCGGCTCCCTCGTAAAAGGTGGCGTGAGGACCCCCTCCCCATGCTGCGGACGTCGATTGCGCCGAAAACGGCAGCGCAAAGAGAACGGCTGCTGGACGCTCTTACGCAACTTGCGGATACTGACCCGCTTTTGCGCTGCGAGGTGGATTCCATCACCCATGAGATCATTCTTTCTTTTTTGGGCCGGGTGCAGTTGGAGGTTGTTTCCGCTTTGCTGTCGGAAAAATACAAGCTTGAAACAGTGGTAAAGGAACCCACCGTCATTTATATGGAGCGGCCGCTCAAAGCAGCCAGCCACACCATCCATATCGAGGTGCCGCCCAACCCGTTTTGGGCATCCATCGGACTGTCTGTTACACCACTCCCGCTTGGCTCCGGTGTACAATACGAGAGCCGGGTTTCGCTGGGATACTTGAACCAGAGTTTTCAAAACGCTGTCAGGGATGGTATCCGTTACGGGCTGGAGCAGGGCTTGTTCGGCTGGAACGTAACGGACTGTAAGATTTGCTTTGAATACGGGCTTTATTACAGTCCGGTCAGCACGCCGGCGGACTTCCGCTCATTGGCCCCGATTGTATTGGAACAGGCATTGAAGGAATCAGGGACGCAACTGCTGGAACCTTATCTCTCCTTCACCCTCTATGCGCCCCAGGAATACCTTTCCAGGGCTTATCATGATGCACCGAAATACTGTGCCACCATCGAAACGGCCCAGGTAAAAAAGGATGAAGTTGTCTTTACTGGCGAGATTCCCGCCCGCTGTATACAGGCATACCGTACTGATCTGGCCTTTTACACCAACGGGCGGAGCGTATGCCTTACAGAGCTGAAAGGATATCAGGCCGCTGTCGGTCAGCCGGTCATCCAGCCCCGCCGTCCAAACAGCCGCCTGGACAAGGTGCGCCATATGTTTCAGAAGGTAATGTAAAGATACATAATCGTCAAGACGGCAACAATCAGAAGTTATGGAGGGTAACAATGGAATATAGTAAGGAAGATTTAATGGAAGCAAAAAAGCAAATTTGGGGAGTGGGAGAGAACATGGGAACAGAGGAAAGTAAAAAAATCTGGGAGGAGAACGCACAATTTTGGGATAATGCAATGGGTGACGAATCTAATGAATTTCACAGAGAGGTAGTGCGTCCCAAAGTAACGGAACTTCTATCTCCTAATCCTGCGGATTACATTTTGGATATTGCGTGTGGCAATGGAAATTATTCTTCGTATCTTGCACAAAGAGGCGCTTCGGTTGTCGCTTTTGATTACAGCAAAAAAATGATAGAATTGGCTAAAAGACGGCAATCACAATATGCAAAACAAATTGAATTTTGTGTGGCGGATGCGACCGATAGAAAAAGTATATTAGAATTAAAAAGAAATCGAGCCTTTACGAAAGCAGTTTCTAATATGGCAATTATGGATATTACGGATATTGAACCACTTCTTATGGCTGTTTATGAACTGTTGCAGGAAAGCGGAATTTTTGTCTTTGCAACGCAACACCCTTGTTTTGTCACGTTGACTGAAAAATATATGACACCGCACAGTTACTATGATATAGCGATTGAAGGGCAACCGAAAGAGCAGATTTATTATCATCGTTCCATACAAGATATTTTTAACCTTTGTTTTAGAGCTGGATTTGTCATTGATGGATTTTATGAAGAATGTTTTAAAACCAACAAAGAAATTCCTATGGTAATGATAGTAAGGCTTAAGAAGGTAAAACGTGATAGCTTAAAATAAATTCAAGTTTGTCGGGTAAATAGCAAACCCAGCCGAGCCAGTCAACGGTCAAGATGAACGGCGCATATGCGCAGCCGTTGACAGCCCCGCCCGCCTTTGCTGGTAGGCAATCAAGGGGCGACAGCAAGAAGTGCCACCGCCCCGCACTATTATTCAGAAAGGGGAATTTCCATGACCGACCAGATAGCCTATCAAGAATATATCCAGCGCAGGTACAACGCCTTTTGCAAGACTGTTATCCGCTGTGCCGCCTTGGACAAGATTTTGAAGCTTAAACGGCAATGGGAACGGCAAGTTTCCCTTGACTATCTGATGAACGAGAAGTTTGTCCAGTTTGCCGCGTCGGAGCCGGACGAGGAATACCCATTTACCGTCTGCGGTCAGACCGTCCTGCTCTGCAACGCCGCCCTTGCCGACGCGATCTCTGTTTTGCCGGAGCAGACGCGGGAAGAAATCCTGCGCTATTACTTTCTGCGCCAGCCGCAGCGCGTGATCGGCGCGTGTATTGGCCGGTCACGCAGCACAGCGGGGCGGCATATCCAGCTTGCCTTGCAGCGGCTACGCGAAGAAATGGGGGTGAGCTGGTATGAGTAGACTTCTCCCCTATGAAACAATCCTCAAAGCCCGTGAGGGCGACCCAGAAGCCGTGAACGCTGTCCTGCTCCACTACGCCGGATATATCCGCTATTTCTCAAAAGTGAACGGGCAGGTCAACGCCGAGGTGGAGGACTATGTAAAGCAGCGGTTAATTGACTGTCAATTCAAGTTCCGGCTTGACGAACCACCGGACAAGTCATAAAAACTGAATACCAGCCGCCACCGACGCGGCCAGCGAAAGCAGTAAGTCTTGAAAAAGATTTACTGCTTTTTTTGTTGTCCGGCTCCGCTCCCGGCCATTTTGCCCCCTGCCGGTTGTAGTAGTAAGCGAGGAGGGAATTTTTCTGCCCTGGTGTTTGGCATTTGGAGCATTTACCCGTAGTAGAGGGCAAAGAGAAAGGATTTCTCCAACACCGGGTAGAAACCACTGCGTCCGGTGTCATTTTAGCGAAAGCGGGCAGGAATGCCCTTTACAGGATTAGTAGTAGCAGAAAAAGAGAAACAAACTTTTGTGGTTGCAGTTTTCCAAAAAAGTGGCGGACGGAAGTGAGAGAAAGTTTGCAGTCACGGAGAGCAAGTTTCTACCACGGTGCCAAAATCCGCAATTCTGCAGTTTTGCCCCTCGCGGGAAACTTGTTGGGGAGTGCCTTCCCCAAACCCTGCTCATGCGCCCTTACGGGCGAGAAAGGAGGTCACACCATGCGAAAGAAATACAACACGCCCCACCGCAGCCGCGTTGTGAAAACCCGGCTGTCCGAAGATGAGTATGCCGACTTCACAGCGCGGCTTGCGCCCTATGGTATCAGCCAGTCCGAATTTCTCCGGCAGGCGATACGGCGGGCGACCATACGCCCGGTTGTCCATGTGTCGTCGGTCAATGACGAGTTGCTTTCCGCTGTCGGGAAGCTGACAGCCGAGTACGGCAGGATCGGCGGCAACCTCAATCAGATTGCCCGGTATCTGAACGAATACGGCGTACCCTACAACACCCTTTCCGGCGAGGTACGCGCCGCCATATCCGACCTTGCCGTCCTCAAGTATGAAGTCCTCAAGAAAGTAGGTGACGCGGTTGGCAACACTCAAGCATATCAACTCTAAAAACGCCGACTACGGAGCCGCCGAGCAATATCTTCTCTTTGAGCATGACGAGTTTACCATGAAGCCCGTCCTTGATGAAACCGGCAGGCTTATCCCCCGCGAGGACTACCGGCTGTCCACGCTGAACTGCGACGGGGAGGATTTTGCCGTTGCGTGTATGCGGGCCAATCTCCGCTATCAGAAAAACCAGCGGCGGGAAGATGTGAAAAGCCACCACTACATCATCAGCTTTGACCCGCGGGACGGGCCGGACAACGGCCTGACCGTAGACCGGGCGCAGGCGTTGGGGGAACAATTCTGTAAAGAGCATTTTCCCGGCCACCAGGCCCTTGTCTGCACCCACCCGGACGGGCATAACCACAGCGGCAACATTCATGTGCATATCGTCATAAACAGCCTGCGGATTGAGGAAGTGCCGTTCCTGCCCTACATGGACAGGCCGGCCGATACGAAAGTCGGCTGCAAGCACCGATGTACCGACGCTGCCCTGCGCTACTTCAAATCCGAAGTCATGGAGATGTGCCACCGGGAGGGGCTTTATCAAATCGACCTCTTGAACGGCAGCAAGAACCGCGTCACCGACCGGGAGTATTGGGCGCAGAAAAAGGGACAGGCCGCGCTGGACAAGCAGAACGCCCCCATGATTGCCGATAGTATCGCGCCCCGGCAGACCAAGTTTGAAACGAACAAGGAGAAGCTGCGGCAGACCCTACGGAAAGCCCTTGCCACCGCCGCCAGCTTTGACGAGTTTTCCTCTCTGTTGCTGCAGGAGGGTGTGACCGTCAAGGAGAGCCGGGGGCGGCTTTCCTACCTCACGCCGGACAGGACAAAGCCAATTACCGCCCGGAAGCTGGGCGACGATTTTGACCGCGCCGCTGTCTTTGCCGTTTTAGAGCAAAACGCCGCCAGAGCAGCCGAAGCGCCAGCCAGATCCCCCGATCCCCCACGCACCATAAAAGACCGCTTGCAGGTTGCCAGAGCCGAGATAGCCGCCCCGAAACAGGACGGAGTGCAGCGGCTTGTGGACATTGAGCAGAAAATGGCCGAGGGCAAAGGCCGGGGCTATGAACGCTGGGCGAAGATACACAATCTGAAGCAGGCCGCCAAAACGCTGTCCGTCTACCAGCAATACGGCTTTACTTCCCCGGAGCAGTTAGAAGCCGCCGTTGACACCGCCTATCAGAAAATGCGCCAGACCAGCGGCGAACTGAAAGCACTGGAAACGAAGCTGCAAGGGAAAAAGAAGTTGCAGCGGCAGGTGTTGGCCTACGCCCAGACCAAGGCCGCCCGCGACGGGCTGCGGGCACAGAAATCCGAGAAAGCCCGCGCCGCATACCGGCAGGCCCATGAGAGCGATTTTATCATAGCCGACGCAGCAGCCCGGTATTTCAAGGCGCATGGCATTACCAAGCTGCCCGCCCGGAAAGCGTTGCAGGCCGAGATCGAGCAGCTTATCTCCGAGAAAGACGGCCTGTATAACACCTATCACGAACAGAAACAGCGGTTCAAGGAGTTGCAGACCGTCAAGCGGAACATCGACCAGATTTTGCGCCGGGACGAGCCGCACCGCAGAAAGGAGCAGAGCCATGAGCGATAACCTGCCCCACATGGACTACCGCCAGCACCGGCGGGCGCGGCGGCTGGTACATGAGTGCTGTAACTACGATGAGGGGAACTGCCTGCTATTGGACGACGGGGAGCCTTGCGTGTGCGTCCAGAGCATTTCCTTTTCCCTCATGTGCCACTGGTTCCGTGTGGCTGTCCTGCCCCTTGACGGGGAGCTGGCCGCAGCCCTCTTGTGCCGGGGAAGCCGGAAACGGTGTGCCGTCTGCGGGGCGGCCTTTGTCCCCAAATCCAACCGGGGAAAATACTGCCCCGACTGCGCCGGGCGCATGAAGAAAATCAAAGCCGCCGAGAGAAAGCGGAAACAAAGGCAGAGATGTCACGCTTTAGAGCCTTTCAAACCCGCATAAATCAAGGCTTTTTTCGTGGGTGTCAAAGGGTACGCGATACATTTATCCTTTTCCCCCGGAAACGGCGTTTTAATGCGTGACAATACGCCAAAATCAACCCGAACACAGGGAGGTGATCCTATCGCTGATTATATCAGGGCAGACACGCGGCTGCCCGCCTATCTGCCGTATCCCCGTTTCCTGCTGAAAATGGAGATTTCACAGACCGCCAAGCTGCTGTATTCGCTGCTGTTAGACCGTTCCACCCTCTCCCAGAAAAACAAGTGGCTGGACGACGAGGGCAGGATTTATATTATCTATCCCATCGCGGAGATAGCAGAAATACTGGATAAAGGCAGCACCACCATCAAGGGGGCGCTTAATGAACTGGACACGGCGGGGCTGTTGGAACGGGAACGGGGCGGCTTCTCCGCACCGAACCGGCTTTATGTCAAAGTACCGCCAGTGCCACAGGTACAGTTTTCAGACCAACTGATGGCCGGAAGTCCGCCCCTCATAGAGCCGGAAAACCGTCCTACTGATGGTCAGAAAACCGACCTTATGATGGTCGGAAAACCGTCCCCTAACCAAACTACTATAAACAACCTTACAGAGAGCCAAACAAAGGGAGTGAGTGGGGGGCCGTCCGCGCCCTATGGCCGATATGGAAATATTTTTCTGTCACAGACCGAATACGACGAGTTGCAGGCAGAGTACCCTGACAGGCTGGAACGGTTCATCGAGGAAATGAGCCGCTACCTTGCCGCCAACGGGAAAAGCTACCAGAACTATGCCGCCGCCCTGCGGATATGGGCGGGGAACGACAAAAAGGAAGCCCCTAAAAAGGGCATACCAGACTACTCATGCAAGGAGGGCGAGAGTTTATGAAGAATGAAATCAACGCGGTTTTGGAGAATATGACGACCACCATCCCGGAGCCGGAGGACTACACCGGCGAGGACGGTTTACTGTACTGCGGCAAGTGCCGCAAGCCGAAAGAAGCCTATTTTGCGCCGGATAAGGCCGCTATCTTCGGGCGCGACCGCCACCCGGCAGAGTGCGACTGCCAGAGAACCGCCCGCGAGGAACGGGAAGCCGCCGAAAAGCGGCGCAGACACCTTGACACCGTGGAAGAACTGAAACGCCGGGGCTTTACCGACCCCACCATGCGGGACTGGACTTTCGAGAACGACAACGGCAGGAACCCGCAGACCGGGCTTGCCCGCCGGTATGTGGAGCATTGGGAAGATATGCGGACAGACAATATCGGCTGCCTGTTCTGGGGCGGCGTAGGCACCGGCAAAAGCTACCTTGCAGGCTGTATCGCAAACGCCCTCATGGAGAAAGAAATCCCCGTCCGCATGACGAACTTTGCTCTTATCCTCAATGACCTTGCCGCCAGCTTTGAGGGGCGCAACGAGTACATTTCCCGCCTTTGTCGTTATCCGCTGCTGATCCTTGACGACTTCGGCATGGAACGCGGGACGGAATACGGGCTGGAACAGGTGTTCAATGTGATTGACAGCCGTTACCGCAGCGGCAAGCCGCTGATCGTCACGACCAACCTTACGCTGGACGACCTGCACAACCCGGAGGACACCGCCCATTCCCGGATTTATGACCGCCTGCTTTCCATGTGCGTCCCGGTACGCTTTACCGGCGACAACTTCCGGCAGGAAACCGCCAAGCGGAAAATGGAGAGCATGAAGAAACTGATTACCGACTGAAAGGAGTATTGCCTATGGCAGATAACAAGCAGCACGACACCCGCACCACCCGCCGCCCTGACTGTGTGACGGAAATCCGCATGGGCAATTCCGTCCTTGTCGTGTCCGGCTATTTCAAGAAAGACACCACAACCACAGCCGCCGACAAAATGGCGCGGGTACTGGAAGCGGAAGCCGCTGCTACACAGGAGCCGACTTATCCGGCGTGAACCGGGGCATGGAAAAGCGGCCATGCCAGGGAGCATGACCGCTGGAACGAAAATCGGAAGTGCTTTAGCAATTCTTAATCTCATTCTCTATAAAATAATTTGCAATTTCAAAGGCTTTTATTCTTCTCTTTGCCAATGTGATTTGTGATTTATAACGCTCGGAATTATCCTTTGATTCAAATGTTTTTACTGTTTCTCTTAGCTTGTGCAGAGTTGAATCAATTTGCCTTTTGGCCGCGGTTAATTCATCTATTGTATACTTCATGTTTTCTCCTTTAACTTCTGATTTTTTTGTTAAATCAGAGTATACCACGGAGTTATGAACTTTTCTACTGCAAATATGGGACGACAACCCATACCATAAAAATCGGAAAATTGAAAAGCTGTAAAGAAGCAAATTTAACGCTTTTGCCGCTGTACAGCCCCCGCCGTTCCGTGGTACAATGAAACCACGGAATAGTGGGGCTGGCTGTCGGAAACGGAGGATTTTATGTTAAGACAAGCCACCCAAAACCTCATTACCGCCCTTTATCCGAGATTGTCCCACGAGGATGAATTGCAAGGCGAGAGTAATTCCATATCGAACCAAAAAAGGATACTCGAAACCTACGCAAAACAGAACGGCTTTACCAATCTGCGCTGGTACACCGACGACGGTTTTTCCGGCGCGAACTTCCAGCGGCCCGGATTTCAAGCCATGCTTGCGGACATTGAAGCCGGGAAAGTGGGTACGGTCATCGTCAAGGACATGAGCCGGTTAGGGCGAAACTACTTGCAGGTAGGGTTTTACACGGAAATGCTGTTCCCTCAAAAGGGTGTGCGTTTTATCGCTGTCAACGATAATGTGGACAGTGCCAGCGAGGGCATGGACAACGATTTTACCCCGCTGCGAAATCTGTTCAATGAATGGCTGGTGAGAGATACGAGCAAGAAAATCAAGGCAGTGAAAAAGTCAAAAGGCATGAGCGGCAAGCCTGTTACCAGCAAGCCGGTTTACGGCTATGTGATGGACGAGGACGAGAATTTTATTATAGACGAGGAAGCCGCCCCGGTGGTGCAGCAGATTTACCAGCTTTGCCTTGCCGGGAACGGCCCGACCAAGATTGCCCGTATGCTGACGGAGCAGCAAATCCCCACGCCGGGGACGCTGGAATATCAGCGGACAGGCAGCACCCGCCGTTATCACCCAGGCTATGAGTGCAAATGGGCGACCAACACCGTCGTTCATATCCTCGAAAACCGAGAGTACACCGGATGTCTGGTGAACTTCAAAACGGAAAAGCCTTCTTATAAGGTCAAGCACAGCATAGAGAACCCCGTCGAGAAGCAGGCCATTTTCGAGAACCACCATGAGCCGATCATCGACAAGGAAACATGGGAACGGGTGCAGGAGTTACGCAAACAGCGCAAACGCCCGAACCGCTACGATGAAGTGGGGCTGTTCTCCGGGATTTTGTTCTGCGCCGACTGCGGCCATGTGCTGTATCAGCAGCGGTATCAGAACAAAGACCGCAAACAGGACTGCTACATCTGCGGCAGCTACAAGAAGCGCACCCGCAACTGTACGGCGCACTTTATCCGCACCGATCTGTTGACCGCTGGTGTCCTGGCAAATCTCCGGCAAGTGACCGAATACGCAGCCAAGCATGAGAGCCGGTTTGTGAAACTACTTGTCCAGCAGAACGAGATCGGCGGCAAGCGAAAGACCGCCGCAGCCATCAAGCAGCTTGAACAGGCGCAGGAACGCATTTCTGAAATCAGCCGCATTATCAAGCGGCTGTATGAGGACAATGTAAACGGCAAAATCAGCGATGAGCGTTTCATGGAACTGTCGGCTGACTACGAAGCCGAGCAAGCGGAGCTGAAAAAGAGAGCCGCCGCCCTGCAAGCCGAACTGGACAAGTCACAGGCAGCTACCGTCAACGCCGAGAAATTTATGGGCATTGTCCGCAAGCACCTTGCCTTTGAAGAACTGACCCCCACTCTCTTGCGGGAAATGATCGAGAAAATTGTGGTGCATGAGTGCAGCTATGATGAGAACGGCACCCGCAGGCAGGACATTGAGATTTATTACAGCTTTGTCGGCAAGATTGACTTGCCCGAATAACCGCCCGACCTATCCGACACAATGGCCAAGTGTCGGATAGGAACGGCAAAATTTTTTGCACTTCTATTGCTTCTTTATCACACATAAGCAAACGAGGCTGTTTTTGAAGCAACCGATTTATTTAAACCATGGATGATATCACTGATGGCAACATTATCGGCCACTAAGGAAATGACTTCACTTTCAGCAAACATGGTACACATACTGGAAATGGTAATATCATTTTTCCAGTTTAATCCGGTTTTCGATAATTCTTCCAGTGACATATTTAAAGCGCGGGCTTGAGCATCTAAGAAACGACCGGTTCCGGCAGCACATTTATCATTCATGACAAAGTTCTCTACATTGCCTTGTTCATCAATTCGAATGACTTTTGAATCTTGACCACCAATATCGATGATTGTTTTGGTTTCTGGATGTAAATAATGCGCACCTTTGGCATGACAAGTAATTTCCGTAACCGAATCCGTATTCTTACCAATATTTTCTCGACCATATCCGGTTGTGACCACATTGGTTAATTGATCTTTGGAAAGATGGGCATCTTCCAATGCGATTTGTAAGGCTTTATCCGCACTTTGCGTAGCTCCAATACCGGTTGCTACAATGGATCGACCAATGATATTTGCGTTTTCATCAATGATAATGGCATCCGTACTTGTGGATCCGGAATCGATTCCCGCAATGTAAATAGGCTGATCTGTATTTACTTTGCGGGTTTGTTGTTTTTAACACCTAATGTTTCAGCAAATGCATCTAAACGAGTTTTTAATTGTCCGCTACTTTGTGGCGTGGCATCGGTTTCAATTTTTAATAAGGGCATATTCACATCTTCTTTCATATTCATATATTCAAATCCATAATAATCGCAGAATTTCATCGTATGATAAATCGTTCCAACCGGATGTTCATCTTTATTTCGATCTTTAGTATGAAGCATTCGCATACAAGGTTTTCTTTGATTGAGGATATGGTTGGCATACACGTGTAAAAAGTTTTCCGCATTGACTTCTTCTTTTTCGACATATCTATTGCCACTACAAGTATCATCAATGACTTGAACGGTAGGGAAAGTGTCTTTGATTTTTTCTAGCAACAAACTACCACCATGTGCACCGGTTAATCGAGTATAAGGATCTTCTCTTTCTGGTTGTTCTGGTTGTGCCAGATAGGCTTGTATCGCTTTATTGATATCAAATGTTTTATGACTATATGCTTGATAAGCTTGAATAAAATCTTTGATTCGTTGTTCATATAAATCGACTTCTAATTTGCCACCTTTATGAGGTAGTGGTAAGAAATAGACAAAATCAAGATCTTCAAATGTCAATAAAACATCATAAATACGTCGCATGACGTCACAACAATCGGTCAAAATGACTTCTTTAATGTTTTGTGTATGAATAGTTTCAATAATAGCTTTCCCAAATCCACAAAGATTAGGATGGGTACAGCCATTGGCACAATCAACCGTATCTGGATGTGGATCTAATCGCTGTGTTTCAACATCAAATCCAGCTAAAATTTCTAGGGGTGTGTATTTACAAGTATAGTACATCATGCTGCATGGTCCTCCAACATTTCTAAAAAGGCTTCGACTCGAGTTTGAATTTGACCATCCGATGAATTGGCTGGGTCAACACCATCACCATTTAAGATCAGGGTTGGAATACCTTGTGCTTCCAGATTATTTTTGATCATCGCACTCGCACCACAAGTTTCTTTACAACCCCAATGACAGAAACAAATGACGCCATCGGCATCCAATTTTTTGACCATATCGGCAGTAGCTTGAATACGATCTTGGGCATGGCCATTATAGGTGTTATATACCATACGTCGTGCTAACGATTCCAATGGTTTTTCGGGGCCAATTTCAATATCTAAGGTTGCAAAACACATATCAGTGGCGATGACTTGCCAATCTTGGGAATAATTGAAGATATCTTTTAAAGGTTGTTGCCATTGGGGATTGGTGTGCATCCAAACGATTTTTCGTGCATGCGATTTGGGTGCTTGTTTGTATTCTTCCAACAACATTTGTGCAAACTTTAGCGCACCAGGCGTACCTAAAGCCGTATTGATGGCCAATGCTTGGAATAATTCACTGGTTAGGTCATTGGGAACATAACGATTTTTTCGATATGTATAGGTTTCTTTTATCGTATCAATGGTTTCTTTGGAACGGACCAAATTCTGTTTAAGAACGTTCCAATCCAATTTACAACCCGTTTTTTCTTCTAACCAAGGAATCAAATCTTCTAATTGTTTGGTTACATATTGAACGGATGTTTCGGATTTTTCAAAGGGAACATCCACATAATAGTGAGGGACGTTTTCATCTTGTGCTACTTGTCGGAACGTTAAGTTATTCGCATCACAAATGATGGATGTATTGACAATACAAGTTGGTTTTGGCAACACACCAACTAGAGAAGCACCCATAAGTATTTTATGGTAAGAACAATAGGTTTCGGCAATGCCGGCACCTTCGGCAATTTCACGGAAAGCTCGTGTGGCTTTGGCTCCATTGATATAGGCAGAAAATTGTTCCGCACATAGGGGATCTAAACCAAAGGCATGAATTAATTCGCTTGGAAAGAAAATACTGGTTAGTACAGAGTTTTCTGGATGAGAAAAAGGTTTAACGATGGCATCCATCGTTACATTCGCTAAATATTGATTCGCTTTGGATAAATTTTTATTGGGAAAGACTTTTGATTTGAGACCAAAAGCTTCATAAGCTAGACATAAAATTTTTTGTGCACGTTTCGGATTGTGAAACGTTTCTTTATACATGTAATCACCAAACATCTCATAGATATTGGACATAGTATCCTCTCTTTAATTGTTAGATAGAATTAAAATAACACAAGACATCATAGTTGAAAAATAAGTTTAGACAAATGTCTAAAATTGAACAAAAAAAAGAGTTTCTGTAAAGAAACCCTAATTTTCAATGGTGCCGATACGCGGAATTGAACCACGAGTTGATCCTTACCATGGATCCGTATTGCCATTATACTATATCGGCATGCTTCTATTTTGACAGATAAAATGGTGGTTTGTCAACTACTATAAAAATTTAACTGACATCCACCTACAAGGTAGAATCATTTTTTGATATAATAAGTAAGATTATAGGGGGAACAGTAGTGACTTATTATCAAATATTGAAACAACGTAGATTAGCTTTACAGCTTTCTATTCAAGATATATCTTCGCAAACGCGATTAGCACCACAATACATTGAAGCAATTGAAGAAAATCATTTAGAAGTATTTAATGATGATTATTCCTTTATTCGTTATTTTATTCAATCATATTGTGAAGCCATCGGTGTCAATTGGCAAGCTATACAACCACAAGTGGAAGCAAACTTATCAGCTTATGAACAAGCTCGCAAGCAACAAATGGCAATGCAAAAACCGAAACCAAAACCACAGGCAAAGAAACCAAGTTCGGCGCCAAAGAAACAAACGCAACAACGTAAGAAAGCAAAGAAACAGAAGAAAAATAAAAAGAAAGACGATGGTTTTTTCACTCGAATTCGCAATTGGAATAAACGTATGAATGCATCAAAGTATGCACGAACATATCATATTGTGATCATTGCGATCGTTGTCGTTTTGGTTTTGTCTTTATTTAATATGGGAGTTAGCTATGCGAATAATCGTCGTTTAGCGGCCGAAGAAGCACAACGACAAGCCGAAATTAAACAAAAAGAAAAGCAAACGGAACAATTAGCCAAACAAAAAACAATCCAAGAAGAAACGAACAATGAGATCACATTAACAGCAACGGATAAAGACAATAATGCCTATGAAGTATCCAATGTGGTAGAAGGTTCACAAAAATTACAGTTGACCATTACGTTACCTAGCGATAGTACAGTGGCTGTTTACAAAGATGATGAATTGGTCAATTCGTCAGCAGATAAAGAATATTCCGGTACATTTAAACAAACCATCAGTGTGGATTCGGCTTGTTTGATTCAAGTGGAAATTGGTACGTATGACAACAACAAGATTCGTTTGAATGGTAAATCGGTGTCTTTCTCAAAAACGAATTGGGACAAAGGAACACCAGCTGTTTTATATTTTGAAGTAACGACATCCAATAGTACCGATTCGACGGATAGTTCGACGACGGATAGTACGGCTACAGATAGTACAACTTCCACCGATACGACAACAACAGATCAAACAACAAGTGAATAGGAGATGTTACGATGAATTTACCAAATAAGTTAACAATGGCTCGTATTATCATGGTGCCAATCGTGGTTATAGTCTATTTATGCATACCAACGACCATTGGTGTCATAGATCCAAAGAGTGGTTTAGCCGTACGTGATATTTTGACGTTTTTGATTTTTGCGGCGGCATCAATCACCGATTTATTGGATGGTCGTATTGCACGTAAAAATAATTTAATTACATCCTTTGGTAAGTTTGCCGATCCTATTGCCGATAAATTATTGGTCAATACCTTATTGATCATGATGGCTGCAACGGGACAAGCAAATTTAATTGCAGTCCTATTGATGACGGCTCGTGATTTGATCGTGGATGGTTTACGTATGGTAGCCGCTCAACACGGTCGCGTTGTCAGTGCCGGTATTTATGGTAAATGCAAGACGGTCTTACAAATGATCGCGTTATGTGTACTTTTGTTACGCAATTGGCCATTTGCTTTGATTGGTATTCCAATGGGTACCATATTATTATGGTTAGCCACTTTGATGTCTTTATATAGTGGTTATATCTATTTTGTGAAATTAAAAAAATATGTCTTGGAGAGCATGTAATGAAACCAGTGGAAGAATTGGTGCAATTATGTAGCGAACAAGGTTTTACCATAGCCAGTTGTGAAAGTTTAACAGCTGGTTTATTTAGCGCAACGGTTGCGTGCGTTCCAGGTGCAAGTCGGGTTTTAAAAGGTGGCTTTGTGACATATTGGACGGAAATAAAAGAAAAATTGGTCCATGTCGAACATTCTATCGTAGAAGAGTATGGGGTCGTTTCGAGTCCATGTGCGAAATCGATGGCGGAACATACCCAACAATTGATGGATGTTGATTTTGCGGTATCCTTTACAGGAAATGCCGGTCCTTCTACGATGGAAGGAAAACCGGCTGGATGTGTCTATTGTGCCATTGCAACACGAGCAAATACATATCCCTTTCATTTCCAATGTGATAGGATGGATAGGAATGAAGTTCGCACTTATGTAGTGGAACAAATGATTGAAAACTTGTTAGCACAAGTGAAAAAGGAGTGTGAATAAATGGCAACAAAAAAAGCCGAAACAACCGATAATAAAGATAAATTGTTAGAGGATGTCGTCAAACAAATCGAACGTGAATATGGAAAAGGTTCGGTCATGAAGTTGGGTGATCGACCAGCCGTCAATGTAGAACCCATTCATTCGGGTAGTTTACTGTTGGATCGTGCCTTAGGTATTGGCGGGTATCCAAAAGGACGTATCATTGAAATTTATGGTCCCGAATCAAGTGGTAAAACGACATTGGCTTTGCATGCGATTGCTGAAGTCCAAAAAGCCGGTGGACGAGCTGCTTTCATCGATGCTGAAAATGCGATTGATCCTGTGTATGCACGAAATCTAGGCGTTGATATTGAAGAATTGATCTTATCGCAACCGGATTCTGGTGAACAAGGATTGAACATCATGAATATGTTGGTGGCCAGCGGGGCTGTGGATCTTGTTGTAATCGATAGTGTGGCGGCTCTGGTTCCGCAATCCGAATTAGATGGTGAAATGGGTGATCTACAAGTAGGTGCTCAAGCGCGTATGATGTCAAAGGCCATGCGTAAATTAGCAGGTATCATGAATCATAATGAGTGTACGGCAATTTTTATCAATCAGCTTCGTGAAAAAGTGGGCGTTATCTATGGAAATCCAGAAACGACACCTGGCGGACGTGCATTAAAGTTTTATGCATCGGTTCGTTTAGATATTCGTCGTTCGGAAGTGATTAAAAATGGTTCCGAAATGATTGGAAATAAAGTGAAGGTGCGTGTAGTGAAGAACAAGGTGGCACCCCCATTCAAAACAGCCACATTGGAAATCATTTATGGAGAAGGAATTTCCTATATTTCTGAATTGATTGATCTTTGTATAGAGGCAGATATCATTCATAAGAGTGGTTCTTGGTTCAGTTATAAAGGGGATAAAATTGGCCAGGGACGAGATTCTGTCAAACAATATATCAAAGAGCATCCTGAATTTAAGGAACAAATTGAACAAGAATTAAAGGCGTATGAAGCCGAACAAAAAGATGTGGCTTAGTCACATCTTTTTTAGAAGGAGTAGGTATGGCGCGGTTAGAGAAAAATGAATATGCATCGATGCAAGCTAGTCAACTAAAAGATCCCATTATTTTTGTGGTTGATATGGTCAATGGTTTTGTGAATGAAGGCGCTTTGCATGATGAAGGCATTGATGGAATCAGTCCATCCATCGAACGTATATTAAAAGGATTGGATTGCCGGAATATGTTTGTGTGTGATAATCACCCACCACATACAAGGGAATTTCAAGCGTTTCCAGCACATTGTGTCATTGGTACAAGTGAAGCCAAAGTGATTGATTCTTTACAACCATATATTAAGCGAACCATTGCCAAAAATAGTACCAATACCTTTATGGCTCCGGAATTTCAAGAATTTTTACAAGATGAATTATCTTGGTACAAAGATATTATCATTACAGGTTGTTGTACGGATTTATGTATCTTACAGTTTGTTTTGAGTTTTCAAAGCTGGTTAAATGAACACAATAAGGAAGAACATCGCTTGATTGTTCCGGTTGATTGTGTAGATACATACGATAATAAAATGCATCCCGCTACGATGTGGAATGCATATAGTCTAACCAATATGGCTATGAATGGTATTGATGTGGTTTCTACCATTACATCAACCGATTGGTAATCATCAATTCAATGATAGGGTAAATGGTTTCTTGGATCGTATTGTCATACAACATGCGATGTTTTCCATCTTCAAAACAAATCAAACGATGTTTCCCTTTGATTTTTTGATAGGCGTTTCGACTGCTGGAAAGCGGAATGACTTCATCTTTTAAGCCATGGAGAAGCAAGACAGGACAATCCACAGAAGCAATCGATTCCCGATAGGTATTCACAATTTCAGTAAAAGCCGTTGTTTGTTTCGAACTCGGCTTTTCTTCTTTTGGCGGTTGATTTTGATAGATGTTTTTGACAGCTTTTACACCATATTCAAGTACCGTATGCGCACTGATATATTCAAATGCGGGAGCAACTAAGATCAGTTGGTCAACCGTAAAGATGGATGCCAGATACGAAGCAATGACACCGCCCATGGAAAAACCAATTAAAACGATGTGTTTATACTGTTTCGTAATTTCTAATAGCTTTTTCTCACATCGTTCGATCCATTGTTTGGGATCTGCATCATCTGGATTGTTGATATCATAAATATCAAATTGTATGACAGCATAGTGACGTTGTTCAAAATAGGTAGCTAATGGATCAAATTCTGTATGAAGACGTTTACCAAATCCGTGAATAGTCACGATAACGGGTTTTTCGGTATGATGAAAGAAAAACATATTTGTATACCTCCGATTTGGACTTATTATAGTCAAAGCGAAAAATAGAATCAATAGAAGAAAAGCAAGAACAAATAGTTTATAATGGTCGTATGAAAGCTACGTTGATCATAAAAAATATTGAAAATTTATATACATGTGATGCGCATTTTACCATATTGCATCAAGCGTTTTTAGCCATTCATCATGATCAAATCATCGATTTTGGAACGCATAGTTTTAAAAAATGGTTAGATCCGGCAACCGTTGTGATTGATTCTTGTGGGGAATGTGTCTTACCTGCTTTTATTGATTGCAACTATGAAGGATTTCACCATGTTCGATTGGGCGATCAGTTACGCCAAGATGGTTCTGCTTTGTTTGCAATGAAAATGAATGGCATTTTAACTTTATTAACCAATCAAAAATCGCTGTTGCGGCATGAGTTGACACAAGATGTTTTTTTGAAAAAAAATACATCGGATGTGCCTATTATTGAATCGCGAAAAATGTTTGAAAAAACATATAAAAAATTTTGTTTATCTTGTGGCTTTGGTCGTCCCAATAGCTATGTGTATAGTTTTCAGCCATTGGCCTATCAATTGTTTAATAGTTTGAATGTACCGAGTCGTCCTGTTCTTGAATCGATGACATCCGTTCCTGCCAAGGAATACCATTTGGATGATCGTGGTTCGATTGAAATTGGTAAAAGAGCAGATATTCTTGTCTTGCAGGTGCCGACAATTGAACATTATTTTCAGACGTTGGGTCGTCCTTTGATTCATCGGATGATCAAGAATGGTATTCAGTTTTATCCAGATTGGCGAGTTTGCTAAAGCCTATTAATCATGTATGAATATAGTAATTATATTGACAAACGATGAATTCTCGATATAATGAAACAAGGACGTTGAAGAGAAGAGTAGGCATATAAATTTGAATAGAGAGTCTGTGGATGGTGGAAACAGATCAAAAATATATGTTGAAGATGGCCTTGGAGTTGTATAGCTGATAGGTAAGTTATGCCGGGTGTGTTCGTTAAAGCACAAGAGTGAAGTACTCGATAAGGTGAAACAAGCGATTGTTTCATGAATATTAGGTGGTAACACGAAGCCTTTCGTCCTAATGGATGGGGCTTTTTTTATGAAGAGGAGAATAGAAAATATGATTCGATTGGAACATGTATCCAAAACGTTCCAAACCAAAGATGGGGAAGTGCAAGCGGTTAAAAATGTCAGCTTACACATTCAAGAAGGGGAAATCTTCGGCATCATTGGTTTTTCAGGAGCTGGAAAAAGTACCTTAGTTCGTTGTATCAATTTACTAGAACGTCCCGATAGTGGAAACGTTTATTTGGAAGATAAAGACTTGTTAAAATTAACACCGAAAGAATTGCGTGTGGAACGACAAAAAATGGGAATGATCTTCCAACATTTTAATTTGATGAAATCTCGCACGGTTTATGACAATATTGCGATGCCATTGGAACATATTGGATGGGATAAAAACCGGATCAAACAAAGAGTAAGTGAATTATTGGAACTGATCGATCTGGAAGAAAGGAAAGATTCTTATCCGAGTCAATTATCTGGTGGTCAAAAACAGCGTGTCGCCATTGCTCGTGCTTTAGCCAATAATCCTAAAGTATTGTTATGTGATGAAGCAACCAGTGCATTGGATCCACAAACGACACAAACGATTTTGGATCTAATCAAAAAGATCAATCGTGAAATGCACATTACAGTTGTTATCATTACCCATGAAATGGCTGTTGTCAAAGAAGTATGTGATCATATCGCCGTCATGGAAAATGGCCGTGTCGTTGAAAATGGGGATATTGTTTCCGTATTTAGTGATCCACAACAAGAGGTCACCAAAAACTTTATCAATACAACGAATAATACGCGAAAGATCGATGCGTTTATTGAAGAAGAGAATCCATTGATTGCCTTAAAAGAAAATCAAGTTTTAGTTCATTTGCAGTATCAAAGTGCCAATACGGCTGAACCAATCATATCCACGGTATCGCGTGAATTTAATGTGAATATCAATTTATTATTTGCCAATGTAGAGATTGTACATGACAGTCCAATTGGTCAAATTGAAGCCATCTTTACAGGAGATAGTGAAGATATTAAAAAAGGATTTGAATATTTTAAGAAAAGTGGCGTAAAAGTGGAGGTGAAAAAATATGGAAGCATGGTTTTCTAATGTCATTACATATGCGGATGAATTTCCGAGTGCCATTGCAGATACCTTATATATGTTGATCATCAGTGGTGTCATTTCAACCATTCTAGGCTTGTTTCTGGGTGTTATTGTTGTTGTGACACGAAAGGGCGGTATTCTCGAAAACAAAGTTGTTTTTTGGATCTTAGATAAGATCATTAACTTATTTCGTTCCATTCCATTTATCATTTTAGTTCCAACCGTTGCTGTCGTAACTCGTTTTATTTGTGGTACGACCATTGGTATGCAAGCTGCTTTGGTACCTCTGGTGATTGGAACCGCACCATTTATTGCTCGACAGATGGAAACATCCATGATGGAAATTGACCCCGGTATCATCGAGGCCAGTCAAGCAATGGGGCTGAGCCCAAAAGAAATCATTTTTAAAGTCTTATTACGCGAAAACATTCCAGGCATGATTCGTGGAATCACGATTTCCATGATTGCGTTGGTTGGCCAAATTGCAATCGTTGGTACCATCGGCGCTGGTGGATTAGGTGATATGGCCATTCGTTATGGTTTGTATCGATCGATGGGAGATATCACCTTTGTGATCATCGTTTTGATCTTATTGATTATTTCTGTTATTCAAATCATCGGCGATCGACTGGTTGATAAATTTACGCGATAAAAAATATTTATAGCCAATATTAAAATTGACTAGTATTCAAATAATAAGGGTTATGATACTCTATGAGTACTTAAATAAAACAAAGGGAGAGAGAACAATGAAACTAAGTAAAATTATTAAAGCCGTGGCTGCTTCCACTTTGGCATTATCTTTAGTTGTTGCCAATGCACCGGATGTATCCGCTAAACAAACAAAAACATTAACTGTCGGAGCGACAACATCGCCACATGCCATCATTTTGAAGCATGTAAAAAAAGAATTTGAAGCAAAAGGATATAAACTAAAAATCAAAGAATTTTCGGATTATCCTGAAATTGATCCTTCGACTTCGGATGGTTCCTTGGATGCCAACTATTTCCAGCATCAACCATATCTAACATCTTATAATAAAGATAAAGGATACAAAAAAGGCGATGATGGATATCTAGTATCAGCTGGAAAGATCCATTTTGAACCAATGGGTATTTATTCTGGTAAGAGTGATGATTTGGATAATATTGCCGATGGTGCCCAAATTGCGATTCCAAATGATGAATCCAATGAAGCACGTGCTCTATTGTTGTTGCAAGATCAAGGTTTAATCACATTGAAGAAGAGCGTAACACCAACAACCACAAAAATCACATTAAAAGCAGTTACTTCCAATCCACATAAATTAGATTTAGTCGAAATGGATGGTGCGCAAATTGCTTCTAAATTGGGTGATGTTGATTTTGGTATTATCAATGGTAACTATGCATTGGATGCGAAAGTTACGGATAAGTTGTTAGCTAGTGAATCCAGTTCTGGTGAAGTTGCCAAAACATATGGAAATGTCATTGCCGTAAAAGAAACAAATAAAAATAGTAAAGCTGTAAAAGCTTTGGTTAAGATCTTAAAATCCGATGAAACGAAAAAATGGATCAAAGATGAATTCAAAGGAACCGTATTACCGGTTGAATAAATAATTGTCCAATTGGAGCCAGTTAGAAGCGTATGGGTCTTGCTTCTGCTGGTTTTTTTTTCATGCAAAAATCGAGTGAGGCATTTCACCTCACTCAATTCTGTTATTTATTGAAGTAGAATCCATCAAAGTCATATTTATATACACGATAGATCATATATTTATTCATTTTCATCTTGAATTGTTTTAACAAAGTTCCATCTTGTGTATATTCACCAAAGATACCTTGGCCTCCAGAATCAACGACAATGGTATCTCCAATTTCTTGGACACTGGAAATAAAGGATGAATAGGGAACCGCAAAGGATTTGACTAATTCATAGGTACCAGCATTTTCATCAACTAAATACTTATAGTAATACGACGATGCATTCGCAATTTCTCAGTCGTCATTTGCGACATACTTGTTGTATAAATACCGTCGATTTGTGTCCAGTCGTAATCCTGTGTTGCGGATACACCATAGTTGTTATTGAACATGTATAGATAATATTGACCATCTGGCAAGCTATCATCGTATTCAATGGTTACACTGTGTTGACCACCTGTATTCGGGAATGTACCAACTTGCGTCAATACCTTATCGCCATATGTCGCATCCCAGAAATTCTGTTGACCAATGATATAATCAATATTTGGACTATCACCAAACAAATTACTAATCTTCAAAATCGATGAAGTTTCACGACTCGATAGAATCACGGTATTGTTTCCTAGCCATTGAATCGCATTGATATGCATCCAGTCCAGACCTAGAACACCTTCTTGGTTGGTTGTAGAACCTTTATGTGTCGTTGCTTTATAGTCGCCTAAAATTTCACCTAAATCAATGACTTGTAGGATCTTATCTTTATCAGGATCGATTCGCAAGATGAGATCTTCACTATTTGAATCACTATACGAATCGCCTTCTTTACTTCCTAAAACAAGTAAATTGCCATCATCATCGAAACAATAATCATGATGCAACTCATAATTACCTGTATGAATGATTTTCTTGACTTGTACTAAGGAATTGACGGCGGCTATTTTTGTTTCGGAAATACTATAGTACATCAAACCATTGCGGAACAATAAACGATGGGCACGATACCCAACAATTGGGGTTTCACCACGAAGTGTTCCATTGTTGTCATAATAATAAACAAAATCTTGATCATCACTATCATTTCCTAAAATGGCATATAAACCATTTGATAAAGATTGGGTTTCATTATTAGCAGTTACTTGCAAATTGGTTTCTTCCACACCCAATTTTTTACGCATCTTGTATTTCACCATCTTTGTGGTCTTTTTACCAATGGCATCTGTTAATGTAAAGGTAATCGTATTGGTCGTATTTGGAATCAAACCAATCACTGTAAACTCATGGGTTTTCTTCGTACTTTTCTCAACGGTTTCATTAAAATCGGACGTATCGTTTGCCTGAATCGTATAAGATACTTGAACGGCTTTATCCGTTTTGAAATAAACGTATAAAGACAAATTGTTGATACCATATGAATCATGGATGATCAACATATCATCTTCGGTATAATCCTTTTTATTCTTTAGATTATCAATATTTTCTTTGACTGCATTGGAATAGTCAGTTGAATACACAGTTTCGACTATTGAGGCCACCTTTTTTTTCGTGCGACTTTCCAAAGAATCAAAGTTCGTATTTTTCAATACGGCATCACCATTGTCTGTGATTTGTGCGGTGCTGGTTGTCGAGCAAGCACTTAGCATCATCGCAAATGCGAAGAGACAAACGACAAGCTTTCGATGTATTTTCATACATTTCTCCTGAATGAGTTAATTTTAGCAAAT
Source organism: Absicoccus porci (assembly GCF_003725415.1). Taxonomy (GTDB): domain Bacteria; phylum Bacillota_I; class Bacilli_A; order Erysipelotrichales; family Erysipelotrichaceae; genus Absicoccus; species Absicoccus porci. Next base: position 107,234 of record NZ_RJQC01000003.1, read on the forward strand.
GAAAAATGAGTTATACCTTAAAAAAATCTAAAAATAATCGAAATTTTATTCCAAATGCGCAATGGATTATACTATATGTAAACAAAAGGGAGGTTACCATGAAAATATTTCATTTATCCGATTTACATATTGGCATGAACTTAATGAATTATGATTTGGTCCAGGATCAAAAATATGTTTTTGACCAAATCATTGCGTATGCCCAAAAAGAAAATCCCGATGTTATCGTTATTGCCGGTGACATTTATGATAAAGCTGTACCCAGTGCACAAGCCGTTGAACTATTTGATGCATTTATTTCTACTTTATCGATGACCTTGCCATCCTGTGTATTTATGATGATTTCTGGAAACCACGATAGTGCACCACGCATTGATTGTTTTCGTCATATCTTATCGAAACAAAAAATCTATATGATTGGTCAACCGCCACAAAATAAAGAGGAACACATCTTTACGGTTGATTTGAAAGATGCATATGGACCTGTTCGTTTCTATTTATTACCATTTATCAAACCTTCTATGGTACGTCCCATCTTTGAAGAAGAAGGATTATCATACGATGCTTCAATGCGAAAATTGCTGCAAAGAGAAGATATCGATACATCGATTCGCAATGTCTTGGTATCGCATCAGTTTTTTGTGCCCAAAGGCAGTGATTCATCCTCCATCGAACGTATGGATTCGGAAGTTTGTACGGTAGGCAATATCGATCAGATATATACGGATATACTGGCTGACTTTGACTATGTTGCGTTAGGCCATATTCACAAGCCCATGAAAGTTGGTTCGGAAACCATTCAATATTGTGGTACGCCCATGCCGTATTCACTTAGTGAAGCCGAACAAGAAAAACATATTGTGATGATTGATCTACAAGCCAAAGGAAACACCCATATTCAATATTTGCCCTTATCACCATTACATCCGATTCGTAAACTTTCCGGTACGCTGGAAGAATTGTTGGCTCAAGCTAATGAAGATTATGTCTCTTTAACACTCACCGATGACACGAATATATATGTTGCCGATATTCAAAAAAGATTACGTATAGCCTTTCCGCATGTATTAGAAATGAAACGAGAATATGGATATCAATCCACCTATCAAACGATTTCTTCAAAAGAACAAGTAGCCGATCCATGGACCCTTTGTTCGCAATTTTTGGGTGCGATGAATGATGAAGAAGAACAAGCGTTAAAAGACATCATTAATATCGTATTGGAGGTGGAAGCATGAAACCCAATCGATTGACTTTATGTGCTTTTGGATCCTATGCACAACCAACCACCATCGATTTTGATAAACCCAATCAGAATCTGTTCTTGATTACTGGCAATACTGGATCCGGCAAGACAACCATCTTTGATGCTCTTGTATTTGCGTTATATGGACAAGCCAGTTCCAACAACAATAAAAAAATGGGTTCCATCTTGCAAAGTCAATTTAGTTCATATGAAACAACGCCATATGTTGAATTAACTTTTACGGATCATGGACAAACATATACGATTCATCGTGTACCTGCGCATTATCAGGTGTATAAACGAGGGCCTAAAAAAGGACAACGTAAAGAAAAAGCGGAAAATGGTTCGGTTTCATTGACCATGCCGGATGGACGAATCTATCCGCCAAAAGAAACCAATGCGAGAATTGAACAAATTATGGGGTTATCCAAAGAACAATTTATGCAGGTAGCAATGATTGCACAAGGCGAGTTCATGGATGTTTTGCGTTCAAATTCCGATGATAAAAAAGCTATTTTTCGTAAACTATTTCATACCGATATTTATCAGAAGATCATTGATCAAGCCAATGAGCGAAAGAAAAAAGGAGAAAACGATTTATCTCAATTTAAGACACGATTGATTTCGGAATTGGAACATCTAGAATTAGAAGATCCGGTCTTGATGGCGATGCGACAAACAATCGTTCAAAATCAAAACAATGACTGGGATGGATATATTCAACAGTTAGAAATTGCTTTGGAAACAGAAAAGCAAGAAAAAGAGATCTGGATCGAAAAGGAGAAGAAAGCCCAACAAGAAAGAGATCACTATTATTCCTTACATCAACAAGCCATCCAATTGGAAGAGGCCTATCAATCTTTATCTGTAGCGAATGCAAAAAAAGCCGAACTTGATGCCCAAAAGCCAAGCATGGAAAAGAAACAAACTTTGATCAAGAAAACCGAGCAAGCATGGGAATTATCCCATTTGTATCAACAATATACCCAAGCATTGACTTTCTATAAAGAAGTGATGGATTCTTTATCACAAGCCCAGAAGCAAGAACCAATCTTACATAAAAATATGGAAGATCTGCATCAAAAAGTAGTCCGTGAAAAAACACAATATGATGCATGGATGAAAGAATATCATACATTTGAAGAACAAATACAAAGAGCACGCAACATATTTGATGAAATCGATCATTGCGATACAGTAGGAAAACAAGTCAATGAACAAATAAAACAGAATGAGCTGAATTTGGAAGAATTGTCAAAAAAACAAACAACATTAAAAGAAGATTTTGATGCACATCAAACCATTGTGGATGCGATGAAAGATCTCGATGTCCGAAAACTACAACTGGAAAACCAAAAACAAGAATTGGATGTATGGGATAAAGATTTGGATGAAATTGATGCATTAGAAGCCAAAATAAAAATGCAACAAGGCGCTTATACCAATACATCTTTTGAACATGATCAAGCTTTAATTAGTTATCTACAATTGTCCAATCAGTTTTATGATGCACAAGCCGGTTTATTGGCAGCCAAGTTAGAACCAGGCAAACCTTGTCCAGTTTGTGGTTCTTGTCAACATCCGCATCCAGCTACACAACAAGAAGATACGATCACAAAAGAAGATATCAATGAACAACAGGCCTTGGTACAAAGTTTAGATACCGAAAGAGAAAAGATTGCCTATGATATTGATGCGATGACAAAGAAACGACAAGAATTGATAGATGCCCATGCGGGTGATTTTTCAAGCGCCTATCAAATGTTTGAAAAACAATGGAAACAATGGCAAGATGATCAAAAACAGTACCAGAACAGTACCAAACAAATGGAAATGATTTCTTCCCAATTAACGGATTTAGAAACCAATCTCTTAACTTGTCAAAATCGTCAACAAGATTTGTCCATACAAAAGGAAAAATATCGTGTGCAAAAGGAAACTCTGAAAAAAGAAACACCTTTTGAATCGTTATTTTTGGCAGAACAACAATGGAAAATCAAAGAGGCAGAAAAGTCTAAAAAGGAGCAGTCTTACCAAAAAATTCAGTCTGCGTATGAGAAGGCCGTGGCCGAATGGCATCAAATCACGACGTTAATGAATAAATATGAGCAAGAACAACCACAACGAAAACAATTGGTAGAAAATACGCAATTCACTTTTGAAAATAAACAAAAAGAAGAACCATTGGAAGATTGGCAAACCTATGTCAAACAATACACAAAAGAAGATGTGGAAACATGGAAACAAGAGATGGATGCATATAAACAATCGATGACAACGATCCGAACGCAAATACAAGATGCGAAACAATTGATCAAGGGTCAACCAAGACCAGACCTAACAAGCATGGAAGAAAAATTAAAAGCAGCAGAACAAATGCTCAGTGAAATTTCTCAACAAGCTATGCGACGATCGCAGCGATTTGAAAATAATCAAAAAACCATTCAAACGATTCAAGTACAATGGCAACACCATCAAAAAGCGCTACAGACATATGCGATGTATGATCGTTTGTATCGACAGTTATCTGGAAATGTTTCTGGATCTCGCATGGATATCGAAACCTATGTGCAACGAACATATCTAGCTCGTATTCTGGATGCCGCAAATGCTCGCTTCTTGGAAATGTCTTCTGGCATGTTTGAATTGCGTATGAAAGAATTAGAAAGTGCCGGAGAAGGTAAAAACCGAGGTCTTGATTTTATGGTGTATTCTCATGTGACCGGACAAACAAGGGAAGTTCGTACGTTGTCTGGCGGTGAATCTTTTATGGCCGCTTTGTCTTTGGCTTTAGGAATGGCCGATGAAATTCAAGCCCATGCATCAGGTATTCAATTGGATATATTATTTATTGATGAAGGTTTTGGGACTTTGGATGATCATGCACGCAAACAAGCAATTCGCGTTTTACAACGTATGTCGACGGGTACTAAAATGATTGGCTTGATTAGTCATGTGGATGAATTAAAACAAGCCATAGAAGATCAATTGATTGTTACCAAAGATAATAAGGGATCACATATTCGTTGGCAAATAAGCTAATTTGTTGGAAATCGAACGAAAAAAGAAATTGTTTCCTGGTATAGTAATAACAATACAAAACGGGAGGAAATGCATGTTAAGAGATATTATTACGATCGATGAATCAAAATGTAATGGATGTGGTGCTTGTGCGCACGCTTGTCATGAAGGCGCCATTGAAATGATCAGTGGGAAAGCTCATTTGATTCGTGAAGATTATTGTGATGGGTTTGGAGATTGTTTACCAGAATGTCCAACAGGTGCGATTCAGATTCAAAAGAAAGAAGCTGCGGCTTATGATGAGATTGCGGTACAGCGTCATAAACAAATGAGTGGTTGTCCAGGTCATCAAGTACAAATGTTTGATCGAAAAGAACCGGAAGAAGTTTCCGTTGTACAAACCAGCCAATTACGTCAATGGCCGGTACAAATTCAATTATTGCCTATTGAAGCTCCTTTTTATGATAATGCGAAATTATTGATTGCGGCGGATTGTACGGCCTATGCCTATGCGAATTTTCATCAAGATTTTATCCAAGGACATATTGTTTGTGTAGGTTGTCCAAAGTTGGATCCAGTCGACTATAGTGAAAAATTAACAGCGATTCTTTCTCGTAATACGATCAAAAGCGTGAAGATCGTACGAATGGAAGTGCCTTGTTGCGGTGGCTTGGAAATGGCCGCAAAAAAAGCTTTGCAAGCAAGTGGTAAATTTATTCCATGGCAAGTCGTAACGATTTCTCGAGATGGGAGGATTTTAGATGAGTAAATACGAAGTCAATGATCAATGCATCGGTTGTGGTATGTGTGTGGGCCTTTGTCCAGATGTGTTTGAAATGGGTGAGGATAGTTATCAAGCCCATGCGAAAGATGTGGATACGGAAGATCCAGCAGCTGAAGAAGCACAAAGAAGCTGTCCAGTTGGTGCCATCCAAAAAAAATAATATATCCCTGCAAGCTGTCTTTTACGAAGGCAGCTTTTTTTGATGGAAATGAAAAAAACGCAGAAAATTCTGCGCAAATAATGTTATGGAATCCAACGGCCAAAAATACCACAAGGTAAGACGCTATGATTGTGAGTGACTGGCAATAGGTTTTCACCGGTTTCAATGGAACCACCATGTTCTTTTTGAACACTTCTTTTTAATGTTTCTTGTAGCGTTTGACAAGAAAAACCCGTTGTATAACAATTCACGATGAGAAATAATGGATCGTCACTTAATAACTTTTGGGTTTCATTGACCAATTCATAGAGATTATCTTCCAATTTCCAAAGTTCTTTTTTAGGACCCCGACCATAGCTTGGAGGATCCATGATGATACCATCATACGTTCGATTACGACGTTGTTCTCGTTTCACAAACTTTAAACAATCATCGACAATAAAACGAATTTTATGATCTTCCAGATGATTGATCTGCATATTTTCTTTGGCCCATTGGATCATGCCTTTGGCAGCATCGACATGTACGACTTCACTCGCACCGGCTTTGGCAGCTGCCATGGTAGCTCCACCCGTATACGCAAATAAATTCAAAATGCGAATATCACTTCGAGAAGAGTCACGAATAGATTTCATGATAAAATCCCAATTCGCTGCTTGTTCGGGGAATAAACCCGTGTGTTTGAATCCGGTGGGACTAATTTTAAAGCGTAATTCTTTATAACCAATGGTCCAGAATTCTTTGGTTGGTTTCTTGGTTTCCCAGTAACCACCACCTTTGTGAGAGCGATGATAGATGGCATCGGCCTGTTTCCATGGTGTGGAATCTTCGATGGGCCAGATACAAACCGGATCGGGTCGACGTAAAATAATGTGATTCCAACGTTCTAATTTTTCTTTATTTCCTGTATCAATGACTTCATAGTCTTTCCAGTCTTTTGCGATTTGATTCATATGGATATTATATAGTAACTTCGTGATATAATAAACCCATGGATAATTTGATTTTTAGTTTAGAAGCGACGATTCCTGTTTTTTTATTGATCGTCTTGGGTTATTTTTTTGAAAAAGTGCATATCTTAGATAAAGATTTGGCCAATAAGATGAATCGATTTGCGTTTCAGATTGCGTTACCGGTTTTGGTGTTTCAAGATTTAGCGCAACAAGACTTTTCGAAAGCTTGGAATGGAAAATATGTCTTATTTTGTTTTGTGGTCACTTTGACATCCATTGGTATTGCATTTATTTTATCACTACCGATTCATGATAAAGCCGAGCGTGGTGAATTTATTCAAGCGACGTATCGAAGTAGTGCGGCCATTTTGGGATTGGCGTTTATCTTAAATATTTATGGTACATCGGGCATGGCACCATTGATGATCATTGGTACGGTTCCTTTATATAATGTAGCAGCCGTAGTCATATTGACGCTAACAAGTTCTGAAAAAAAGGAAGGTGCCATTAAACAAAGCTTGATTGGTATTTTGACCAATCCAATCCTGATTGGGATCGTGGTTGGGTTATTTTGGTCGGTATGCCACTTGCCATATCCCATTATTTTTGGAAAAGTCGTCCAATCGGTGGCAAATTTAGCTACTCCATTATCTTTAATTGCGATGGGTGCGGCATTTGAATTTCATAGTATGGGAAGAGTATGGAAACAAACCATTGTCGCAACCTTTATGAAATTAGTTGGCTTTGTTGCGTTATTTATGCCATTGGCGATTCGAATGGGATTTCGCAATAGTTATTTAGTTGCGCTTTTGGTGATGATGGGTTCTGCCACTACGGTTTCCAGTTATGTGATGGCCATCAATATGCATCACAAAGGTGAACTGAGTGCAGCCGTTGTTTCTTTGACTACATTAGTGTCTGCCTTTACTTTAACGATGTGGCTCTTTATAATGAAGTCTCATGGATGGATTTAGGAGGTCAAAAGTATGTTTGTACGGATGATTTGTAAGGATCGAAACGAAAAAGAAAAAAATGAATTGTATCAAGTGATGGGTGCTCTCTGTAAACGAGAACATATGCAGATCGAAGAACAAGGTGATCGTGTCGTGATCTATGCTTGTGTGCAAGGCAATATTGTGATCACGGAAGAAGATAATAATGTGATCATTGAAGCCAATACGCGACATGGTGGAGCTGGCTTTCATGCGTTTGCGGTTGAATTTTGTAAAGATATTCAAACAGAATGTCCTGGTGAATATGAATTGGTTGATGATCTAGATTTTGATGCCGATGAAGATTTTCATCGTTTACACCACATCTATGAAGATGAAATCGTATACTTGAAGGATTTATTGTTGAAAAATCCGGAAGTACGAAATATGAACTATATGTTTGATCAGACCTATTTTTTACCTATTGAAAAAGATGGACGCATTTCTACAGCCATTGGCGATATGGACATTTCGGAATTTGCCCGTATGGAAGCCCATGATTTGATGGACAGTTTCTTTGTCTGGAATGACTGGGAAAAGAATGCCCGTTACTACAAGAATGCCGCTTTAGTCACACTGGCTAAAGAAGGGGTTGGTCCTTATGCGACCATGAATGCGGATACGATCAAACATGCGAATGAAATTTGTGATTTTATTGAATTAGCGAATCGGAAAGATCCACATATTTCGTTGCCACTGGATGTGTATGAAGATTTATGTCAACAGCTGGGTCGTCAACCTCAATTGGAACATGCTCATGCAATGGAACAAGAAGCCATTCAATATCGGACCAAAGAAGTGTACCATCTTTTTGACGATGTAAAGGTAGTAGCGGATGGAGCCAGTGAAAGAAGTGTCGATCCGGTCAATGAAGCTTTATGTTTAATGTCACCTTATAATGATGAATCGCAATGGTCTTGGCTATTGATGGCTAGTAAACAACCAGGCATCTGTTCACATTTGGATGAATTACTGCATGAAGAACCGATTACGTATGATGGAAAACAATTTTATTTTACGCAATGGACCGAAGAAGGAGCAACCATGATAGATGCTTTATTGGAAGAAGAGGATCGTGGTTTGTATTTCCATGCGATCATTGCGGATACAAAGGATATTCCATATATCAAACAATGCATCAAAGAAAGTGGATTTGTTCATCAAGCCTAGTCATCTAGGCTTTTTCTTTTGCCAAAAAAAATAGTCAGCCAAGCTGACTAAAAAGAAAATCTTCGAATGGCGGCTTTTTTAATAGCAGGTTCTAATGCGGTCGCAATGATCACACTTGCACCTCCTTGCACCAAGTTTCCGGTTACGGAGGCTAATCCCAACCAAAAGCTTTGATTGACGATGCTATCTGCAATGAGATAACCACCAATCATCCAAATGGCAGCAATGAGAAAAGCTAACCAACCTCTATTCCACTGTTTGTATAATCGACTAGCGACATAGCCTTCGATTCCTTTTATGATCAAAGTAAAGATTGCATAATAGGCATATCCACCAGCAATATCGGCAATGGCAGAACCAATACCACCAATCAATAGTGCATCGACTGGATCAACCAATACAGCGAAGATAAAAATAACGGCATCGCCCACATTGACATAGCCCTGAAGACCATTGGGGATACGAATCAATAGTGTCGTAATGGCAACCAGTGCAATGCCCAAGGCAACAAGAACAATACGATGTGTTTCTTTTTGTGTCGACATATTCATCACCCTTCCTTAGGCATACTCTAGCGCAAATTTTGGCGTTTGTCTAATTAAAGAAAATAATAGATGGTATTCATTCTATACATAACAAATTGAACCGTGATATGATAAAGCACGGTGATAAAATGACAGAAGTACTGGACTCTTTAAATGAAAATCAATATAAAGCAGCAACGACCATTGATTCGCACGTGCGTATCATTGCTGGGGCTGGATCTGGAAAAACACGTGTATTGATGGCACGTATCGTATATTTGGTCAACACGATTGGCGTATATCCCAGTCGTATTCTTGCTATCACATTTACGAATAAGGCAACCAATGAAATGAAAGAACGCCTGATCCATTTATTGGGAGAAGATGCCTATAGTGTGCGTATTTCAACGATTCATGCTTTGTGTGTACGAATATTACGTGAAGATGCGGATAAGTTAGGCTATCCAAAATCCTTTACGATCTTAGATAGCGATGATCAACGATCCATCTTGAATCCTTTCTATCGAGAGTTGGATATCGATAAGAAAAGTTTTCCAGTGAATAAAGTGATTGGTTTTATTTCCAGTCATAAGATGGCACATGTGGATCCGGATGAAGCGGAAAATTATGTACAAACCGAAGATCAAGAAATCATGGTCAAATTGTATCGGAAATATGAAAAGAAAAAGAAGGAAATGAAAGCCTTTGACTTTGATGATTTATTATTGGAAGGCAATCATTTATTAAACTTTGATCGTGAAGTTCGAGAGAAATGGCAAAATCGTTTGGATTATATTCATGTCGATGAGTTTCAAGATGTGGATCCGACCCAATATGGCATCATTCGATTGTTGACTGGACCAGATACAAAACTTTGTGTTGTCGGTGATCCAGATCAAACGATTTATACATGGCGTGGTGCTTCGGTGGATATCATCTTACGATTTGATAAAGATTTTCCCGATTGTAAGACTTTGATCTTGAATCAAAACTATCGCAGTACCCAACCTATATTAAATGCTTCCAATGCGGTCATTGCCCATAATCAATCCCGAATCAAAAAAGATCTTTTTACCCAATTGCCTGGCAATGAAAAGATCCATGTACATTGTGAATCGGATGATGATCAAGAACCATTGTATGTCGCAAGATTAGTGAAACAAAGACACGATCAAGGCGTTCCTTATGCGAATATGGCCGTATTGTATCGTTCTAACTACACATCTCGTGCGTTTGAAAAGCGGATGCGACAGGCCGGTATTCCTTATGTGGTGTATGGTGGTATTCGTTTTTATGAACGACAAGAAATTAAGGATGCCTTATCGTACTTGAAATTATGTACGCGTCCCGATCTAGAAGATCCACAACAGTTCTCGTTGGATTTAGCCGTAACGCGTGTAATCAACCAACCACGAAGAAAAATTGGTGCGGTATCATTACAAAAAATTCAAGATGAAGCTAGTCGTCGTCACATCAATATGTTGGAGACCATGCGTCATAGTGAAGATCTGACAGGCGCCACCAAAAAACGTTGTGAAGACTTTGTTCATTTGATTGATGATTTACGTTCTCATCGCGAGGACTATGCTTTGGAAGATTTCTTAGATTATGTATTAGATCGTTCAGGCTATATGAATATGTTGGAACAAGAAGAAGATACGGCGCGTATCGATAACTTGAAAGAATTAAAACAAGATATCGCCCAAACGGTACAAGAGAATCCAGATACGACTTTAGAAACGTATCTGCAAGATATTTCTTTGTTTACGGATCGTAATGAAGTGGCTAATTCGGATCATATCCTTTTGATGACGGTGCATGCAGCCAAAGGCTTGGAATTTGATACAGTCTTTTTAGTGAATTTTAATGATGGTATTTTTCCAAGCTTACGTTCTATGGACGAAGGTGGAAATGCGGCGTTAGAAGAAGAAAGACGATTGTGTTATGTAGCGATGACACGTGCTAAAAAAGCGTTATATATCACGTATAATCGGGGCTATAGTTATATGTTGGAAGGCAATAAATTGCCAAGTCGGTTTTTGAAAGAAATACCAGATACGTTTATTGAGTCAGATGCTATACAAACAAGAAATCAACCACAAAAACCGATTTTATCTTCGCGCCCAAAAGCAGGCCATCATTCGAAATATCGAAAAGGGGATCTTGTCGAACATACTGTATATGGACAAGGTGTCATCATTAAAATTGAAGGGCGTGTGGCCACCATTGCCTTTGATCATAAGATTGGTGTGAAAAAGTTGAATATTCTGCATCCATCTCTCAAGAAAGTGGTTTCGTGATATAATTTAAACATTAATAGGTAAATTTATATGGATGAAAAGAAACGAATTCTAGAATTAAGAAAAATATTAGAAGAATATTCAATCGCATATTATGTCTATGATGATCCGATTGTACCGGATCAAGAATATGATCGATTATTGGATGAATTGATTCATTTGGAACAAAAACATCCAGAAATGTATGATGCGAATTCGCCAAGTCAACGTATCATTGGTTCGGTCTTAGATGGCTTTGAAAAAGTAACCCATACATCTTTGATGTTGTCACTTTCCGATATTTTTAATCTTGACGAAATTCGAGCGTTTTGTAGTCGAATTGAAGAAAGCGTAGCAGATGCAGAATATGTGGTGGAATGCAAGTACGATGGATTGGCGATGTCGCTAACCTATGAAAATGGCGAGTTTATCCGTGCCGTAACCCGTGGCGATGGTACCGTTGGTGAAGACGTTTCCAATAATATTCGTACTATCCCTTCGATTCCTATGCATATTCCTACTTCTCAGCATGTTGAAGTACGTGGGGAAGTGTATATGCCCAAAAAGAGCTTTGAAGCATTAAATGAAAAACAAAAAGCCGAAAATAAAAAGCCTTTTGCGAACCCACGAAATGCAGCAGCCGGTTCGATTCGTCAATTGGACTCCCGCATTTGTGCTTCTCGAAAATTGGATGCGTATTGGTATTATTTCCAAAATGCCCAGGATTTTGGGATTTTGACCCAAGAAGAAGCATTGGAAAAAATGCATGATCTGCATTTTCGAGTCAATCCGATTCGAAAAGTTTGTAAGAATGCCGATGAAATTTGGGCATTCATCCAAGAAATAAGTCAAAAACGAGAGAATTTGCCTTATGAAATTGATGGAATGGTCATTAAATTAAATTCTTTACCGGATTCTCGTCGTTTAGGTACGACAGTGAAAGTACCGCGTTATGCGATTGCGTATAAATTTCCGGCTGAAGAAGTACAAACTCGTTTGTTGGATATTCAATTAACGGTGGGAAGAACAGGAAAGATCACACCGAATGCAGTCTTAGAACCAGTTCGTGTAGCTGGAACGACGGTACAAGCAGCTACCTTGCATAATGAGGATATGATCCTTCATAAAGATTTGCGTATTGGCGATATTGTGGTCATTCATAAAGCCGGAGAAATCATACCAGAAGTTGTGCGAGCAATCCCTGAGCGTCGGGATGGGACCCAGAAGCCGTATGTTTTTCCGTCTACTTGTCCTGTTTGTGGGTCAAAATTGGTCCGTTTTGAGGATGAAGCAGCTCATTATTGTGTAAACCAAGATTGTCCGGCACGAGTCGTTGAGAGTATGATTCATTTTGCATCTAGAGATGCGATGGATATTGAAACGTTGGGCGATAAGAAAATTGAACAGTTGCATACTTGGGGTTTATTGAACTCCATCGAAGATATTTATTTTTTGAAAGATCATCGAGAGGAGTTATTGAACAAACCGCATTACCAAGCAAAATCGGTAGATAAATTATTAGAACAAATCGAAGCCAGTAAAAAACAAGAATTAGGTGTTTTATTATTTGGACTGGGTATTCGTCAAGTAGGTAAGAAAGCCGCTATGATTTTAGCGAATGCGTTTGGTTCCATGGATGCACTGATGCAAGCCTCCATCGATGATTTGGTGCAAATCAAAGATATTGGTCAAATTACTGCTGAAAGCGTTGTTGCGTTTTTTCAAGAAGAAAAAAATCTTCATTTGATTCAAGTATTAAAAGAGCAGGGACTTTGTATGACACAAACGAAACAATCTATCCAACAGAGTCGATTCACGAATAAAACATGTGTATTGACAGGTACGTTGGAACACTATACTCGAAATGAAGCCAAAGCTATTTTGATTTCATTAGGTGCCAATGTATCGGGTTCGGTTTCGAAAAAAACCGATTATGTCATTTATGGAACGGCAGCAGGTTCAAAATTGGCGAAAGCCCAATCGTTAGGTGTCGCAACGATGAGTGAAGATGAATTCTTACAGGAGGTAGAAAATGCGCAAGCGTAATATATTCGTAGGCATTCTTTGTGCTTCTTTAGTTAGTGGTAGTGGTTGTTCTGCCATTACGTCCAATTCCAATACATCGTCGAATCAACAAGAAGAATACAGTGCGATCTTGCCGTATGAATCCAGTGATACACGGGTAAAACATGTAGGTATCATTGCGAGTGAAGATGTTCGTATACAAATTGAAGATGGTTTAATGGATCTTTCCAAACAACATTTTTCACCAAGTGAAGTGGGATATAAAACGCATACATTCTTGGATTATGATGAATTGGATGCGACCGATGGTTCCCGTGGATTATTAGGAACTTTACGTGATGACAATCCCAACGGCTTAAATCCAAGTACCAATGATGAATTTGATACGGGCAATGGTAAAGTCAAAGGTGCTACGATTTTGGTGGATATCTATGAATTAGATTGGTATGCCAAAGATGATCTAAAAGGCATTTCTTTGGGTCTTGTTGTCAATGATCGAGTGGGAGATAAGAACACAAAAATTAAAAAGTCGAAGATGCGAGAGTATTTAAAAGTCACATCCACAAAATTGGTCAATTATATGCGTTCTCGCTTTAATGAGATCAATGATAATATTCCTATCTATGTAGCAACGTATGAATTAAATGGAAGTGAAACCGCAGATGATACGGGCGGCTATATCTATTCTGGTTATTTTGAAGGAAATAACCAAGATTATACGGCATTGGATGAAAAATGGTATCGAGTGCCAAGTACGAGCTTGACGAGTAAAGATTCTACAACGGCCGATCAATTTACTTCTTTCCAAGATGCGATGAAAGATGTTCTGCCGGATAATACGTATGTGATTGGTTCTGCTGAGTACGAAGGGGATACCCTCACCAAAATGACCATTGAAATTACAGCCCATGGAAAAACAGCGGGAGAAATGTTGGCTGTTTCACAGAGTGCACAGAAAAATTTATCGAAATTCAAAAAGCGTACGTGCGAATATACAGTACGAATCATGAATAATGATACCGTGTATTGTATGATGAAGCGAGCCGCAAACTCGACAGAAGTACAGAGTGTTACTTCCATGTAGTTTGCAGAGTATGTTATAATGAAAGCCAGGAGACATGCGTATGCAAGAAGAAAAAACAAGAAAACCGAAACGAATAAAGAAGGTGAAACGCAAACAGGGACACAAACTTGTTTGGATCACGTTGATCTTGATTGCGATTCCCATTGTTTTCGTATTATATGTTGTGGCAACTAGTGCCATAGGTGGTGATCGTCCAGTAGAAGGCAATCGATTCCAAGATGGCGATCTCGATCCTAAAATCACAACGGAAAATGTTGCAGAAGTACAAACGAAGGTAGCTAAAATTGATGGCGTATCGGATGCAACCGTTACGTTGGAGAGTGCAACTTTACGTGTGAATTTAGATTGTGCAGATGATGCAGATCAAGCCACGATCAACCAAATTACGGAAGAAGCATATAGTGAAGTGAATAAATTACTTCCGATTGAAACCTATTTTACAAATACAAGTAAAGGAAAGATGTATGATCTAGAAGTCGATGGCTATAACTATGTGGTTGATAATTCACATCCACAATCGGGTCAGATATATATCAAGATTACAAAGACGGCACCTGGTAAGAAAACAACGGATGTTTTAACAACACCGAAAGATCAGGAATTGGTCAATGAAATCACACGTTAGGCAAGGCGTAAGCTTTGCCTTTTTCTATGCGAAAAAAATACCTAAGAGAAAGTCTCTTAGGCATTATCGGCAAAGGAACCCGTATATAACTGGTAATATTTGCCTTTTTGTTTCAATAGATCTTCGTGGTTACCACGTTCAATGATCTTACCTTGTTCTAAGACCATGATGGCATTGGCATTCTGAATGGTGGATAAACGATGCGCAATTACAAAGACGGTACGACCTTCCATTAGTTTATCCATACCTTCCTGAACGATTCGTTCAGTATGGGTATCAATGGAAGACGTGGCTTCATCTAGAATCAAAACTGGTGGATCGGCAACAGCCGCACGAGCAATAGAAAGCAGTTGTCGTTGACCTTGCGATAAGCTTTCACCATTGATGATCGTGTTATAGCCATGTTCCAAGTGCATGATAAATTCATGGGCATTGGCTAGTTTGGCAGCTGCAATACAATCTTCATCACTGGCTTCTAAATTACCATAACGAATATTATCCATGACCGTACCTGTAAATAAATTGACATCTTGAAGGACGATACCTAATGAATGACGAAGATCTTTCTTCTTGATCAATTTGACATCGATACCATCATAGGTGATGGATCCTTGTTGGATATCGTAGAAACGATTGATCAAGTTGGTGATGGTCGTTTTTCCAGCACCGGTTGGTCCAACAAACGCAATCTTTTGACCAGGTTTCGCAAATAGATTGATATCATGGAGAATTTCTTTTTCTGGTGTATAGCTAAAGGAAACATCATGGAAACGAACATCTCCCTTTAATTCCACATATTCAGTACCTTCTTTTCTTGGATGGGCCCAGAACCAATGACCTGTATTTTCGTGGCATTCATGCCAATTGCCTTGTTCATCTTGTTTCATATTGACTAAGGTTACACGACCATCATCCACTTCGCTAATAGCGTCTTGTAGTTCACAAATTCGTTGTGCACCTGCTTGTGCCATAATGATCGCATTTAATTGCGTTGAAATCTGGCCAATTGGACCATTGAAAGAACGATTCAATTGGATAAAGGCAGCAATAGTACCTAGGGTCAAACCACCCACATGATTGATGGCTAAGATGGATCCCACTAAGGCATTTAAGACCAAAGAAATATAGCCCATATTGCCTAAGATTGGCATCAACACATTGGCGTATTTATTGGCTTTATCAGCGGCATGAAATAAATCTTCATTGTATTGATTGAATTCTTCGATGGAAGCTTGTTCATGGTTGAAGACTTTAATGACTTTGCTTCCTTCCATCATCTCTTCGATAAAACCATTGACTGTTCCTAAATCTTTTTGTTGGCGAATAAAATATTTACTTGATTTTTTTGATACATTTTTAGAAACAATGATCATTAAAGCACCAACTGCAAATGTGACACAAGCCAAAGGAATATTTAAGATCAACATGGAAATGGATACAGTAATGATCGTAATCAACGAAGAAAGAGCCATAGGAATACTTTGCGACAACAATTGACGTAACGTATCGATATCGTTGGTATAAACCGACATCATATCACCATGGGCATGGGTATCAAAGTAGCCAATGGGCAAGGATTCCATGTGTTTAAATAAGCCATCACGCAATTTTTTCAAAGAACCAACGGAAATGGTTACACATAAGAAATTAAATAACCAGTTTGCCAATACACCAATCAGAAAGATGATCGATAATTGGATCAAGGCATGGAGCAATGGCATATAATTTGGATGACTTTGACTCAACAGTGGTGTGATGTAGTTATCGACCAATTGTTGCATGAACATGCTGCCATAGACACTGGCCACAGATGAAACAATGATGAAGATCAATACAAGAAGAGCATGGATGGGATAATTATGAAGAACTTCTTTAATAATACGGACTAAACTATTCTGCTTCATCAAAATCACCTCCTCCTTCTTGTTGGGCTTCAAATGTTTCTTTATATGTTGGTGATGTTTTTAATAAGGTTTCATGATTACCAACGGCATCGATTTTTCCATTATTTAATACAATGATCGTATCTGCATCTTGAATGGAACTGATACGTTGGGAAATGATCAAACGTGTAATATGTGGTACTTTTTCTTTAAATGCCTGACGAATCAGTGCATCGGTCTTGGTATCCACGGCACTAGTTGAATCATCCAGGATCAAGATTTTTGGTTTTTTCAACAGGGCACGTGCAATACATAATCGTTGTCTTTGACCACCGGAAACATTGGCTCCACCACGTTCAATATGACTATCATATTTATCTGGCATTTTTTGAATGAATTCATCGGCTTGTGCCCATTGACAAGCTTCCAGAATTTCTTCATCACTCGCTTTTGGATTTCCCCAACGCATGTTGTCTTTGATGGAACCAGAGAATAAGATATTCTTTTGAAGAACCATAGCGACATTATCACGTAATACTTCTACCTCATATTTACGAACATCGATACCACCAACTTTTATGGATCCGGCTGTTACATCGTATAAACGTGGAATCAATTGTACGAGGCTGGATTTTGAACTTCCAGTCGCACCAAAGATGCCAACCGTTGATCCAGTAGGAATAGAAAGATTGATATCACTCAATACATGTTCGTCTTCTTTATCATTTTTTCCATAATCAAAATACACATGATCAAATTGAATGCTTCCATCCGGAACGGAAGTAACAGCATTTTCTGGAGATACAATGGAACTCTTTTGTGTTAATACTTCACTAATTCTTTGACCAGAAGCAATGGACATTGAAACCATAACGACAACCATCGATAACATCATCAATGAAAATAAGATGTTCATGACATAGGTTAGCAATGTCATGAATTGACCGGTTGTGAGTTGGGAACTAACGATCATATGGGCACCGACCCAGGAAATACCTAAAATCATGATATAGGCGGAAAGCTGCATGGCTGGTGAGTTAATACTTAAGATGCGTTCGGCTTTGCGTTGGGTCTTGAATAGATCTTCACTGGTTTGTTTGAATTTATTGATTTCATAGGGTTCGCGTACAAAGGATTTCACAACACGGATACCGGTGATATTTTCTTGAATACGTGCATTCAGGGCATCGTATTTTTTAAATAAACGATTAAAGATTGGACGTACGATGAAGATGACACTAAATAATACGGCAGCAAGGAAAATACTGACAATCAAGAAAATCAATGCAATCTTACGGTTGATCCAAAAGGTCATGACTAATGAGGCAATTAACATCATAGGGGCACGTGCACAAGTACGAATAACCATCATAAAAGCCATTTGTACATTGGTTACGTCTGTTGTCATACGGGTAATCAATGAACCAGTGGAATAGTCATCGATTTCTTTGAAAGAAAAATTCGAAATGTTTTCATATTCAGCTTTTCGAAGATTTTTGGCAAAACCACTCGAAGCATAGGCGGCATATTTTCCACTTTGGAAACCACAAAATAGAGAGAGTATGGCAGCGCCAAGCATCAATGTAGCACTGATGCCAACGATATGCATATCGCCTTTTTCAATGCCTTGATCGACCATGATGGACAATTGATACGGAATGAAGACTTCCATCAACGCTTCGAGAATGACCCATAGTGGGGTAACAATGGTTGCGTGTTTGTATTCTTTGAGTTCAGAAAGAATGATTTTTAGCATGTTTTTTCCTCCATTTCTATATTCTGTAAGATTTGAATCAACATAGATTGTAAAGATTGTTGCGCCGGTTCATCGATATTTTTCATGAGTTGCGATTCAAGATCTTGAAATACATGACGAATTTGATGATGGATCTTTTTGGCTTCTTCCGTTTCAACAATATAATGAATGCGTTTATCTTTTTCATTGATACGTCGTTCTACATAGCCTTTTGATTCCAATCGGTGGACAAGACCAGTCAAGGTCGGATACGAAAGTTGTAGCTGATCTTGTAGTTCTTTTAAGGTGATACAATGATCCTTGTGTTTATGCAAGATAAATAAAATATCCATCTGAGGCTTGGTCAGATCCAGTGTTTGAAGATGTTGTTGGATATATTTATTGATTTCTATGTTTATATGTTTAAAGTAATAGCCATAGTGAAACATAAATCCTCCTATTATTTAGCATGCTAAATATATATACACCGAATAAGTGTATTCGTCAATTGATATCTATGAATAAATTGTTTAGAATGTGGACATGAAGAAAAATGAAGTATACAAAACGCAGATCATTGATCTTACGAATATGGCGTATGGAGTCGCTCGTATAGATGGATTGGTTGTTTTTGTTCCCAATGTCTTACCACAAGAAGAAGTGAAAATAGGCATCACCAAGGTTTGTAAGAAATATGCCTATGCCCGATTGATTAAAATCATAAAACCAAGTCCGGATCGGATTGAACCAGTTTGTCCAGTGGCAGACAAATGTGGTGGTTGTCAGTTACAGCATATGCGCTATGCTGCGCAATTGGCTTATAAACAAAGGTTAGTACAAGATTTAATGCCAAACCAAGAGGTTCGGTATCCATTGGGTATGGAGGATCCGTATGCGTACCGAAATAAAGCGCAATTTCCGATTCAGATCAAGAACAACCAGGTTTTCATGGGATTTTATCGTGTTCATTCCAATGACATCGTTCCCATTCAACAATGTGCCATTCAAGATCCCGTCATCAATGAATTATATGCATGGTTTCAAGAGCATTTGACCGTTTCATTGGCACAAGGCTTACGTCATTTATATATTCGATACATTCAATCAACCAATCAATCACAAATTGTTTTGATTGGGCAATACAAAAATGATTGGGAACAATTGGTAAAAGATTGTGTTTCGACATTTGATCATGTGGCTAGTATTGTCTTTAATCAAAACAATCGAAAAGATAATGTGATCTTAGGTGAAAAATACGAAGTCCTTTATGGAAAGCCATATATTTTAGCAACATGTTTTGAAAATAAAGTTCATCTACATTTTAAATCTTTCTTCCAAGTGAATTCTGTGCAAATGGAAGTTTTATACAAACAAGCCTTACAAGCTGCAAATCTGGATTCATCAATGACGGTCATTGATCTATATGCTGGTACGGGAACCATTGGGATGATGGCTGCTCGTTATGTGAAACAAGTGATTGGTGTGGAAATTGTGCCAGAAGCGGTTGAAAATGCGAAGGAAAATTATGCATTAAATGATTTATACAATGGCTCTTATTATTGTATGGATGCGAGTGTATTTGCTCATGAAATGAAAGAAAAGGTGGATGTGGTATTTGTGGATCCACCACGAAAAGGAATGAGTGAACAAGGCATCGATGATATTGCTCGATTGAATCCACAACGTGTGGTCTATGTGTCTTGTAACCCAAAGACATTAGCACGAGATATCAAGATTTTTGAACAAGAAGGATATCATTGCGAATATGTGCAACCCGTTGATTTATTTTGTCAAACAAATGGTATAGAATGTGTAGCCAAATTAGAAAAAATGGATTAAAATAAGACTACACGCGGTCGTGGTGGAATCGGTAGACACGCAGCTTTGAGGGGGCTGTGGAAATTATTTCTGTGTGCGTTCAAATCGCATCGGCCGCACCATTTAAGTAAATGCAAGCACTTCCAAATGTGGGAAAATGGAAGCGCTTTTTCTTTGCTTTATCTCAAAAAGTGGGAAATACTGTGTGAAATTGTGTGCTTTTAGCTTAAAAAGTGGCATTTCTTTTAAATTCATGGTTTCATAAAAAAGGTTTTTTTATAAGAAACGGAGGGATTTAATGCGTTACGCAAAAAGATGGGCCATGATTTTAGCGACAGTTTCTTGCTTAGGTTCAGTGGCCACACCTGTATTTGCCAACGAGGGGAGCACATACAAAGTAGATTACAAAGATAAGGGTTCGGTTATTCCTGTGTTTGAAAAAGTCTATTCCGAAGACATAGGAACTATGAAGTACAAAGATACAAGTTTGATTCAAGACCAAAAGGTCATGACTTATGAATCGAAAACATACCGAATGGAAGTTTCGGGATTGGAGCTCGATGAAAAAGGGGACCAAAACGTCGTATTTAAACTTTCTAAAAAGAATACAGTATTACCATCAACAGAACAGAAAAAAACCACTGTATCCGTTGAGGTGCCAAAACCAAATTTAGAAGTGAGCCAATCAACGATTGATACGATTCAAAATAAAACGGTGGATCTCACTTCTTATGTATCAACCGATGAGGATGCAACCATCACATTAAAAGGTGATGTGAATTATGCACAAGTTGGTACATATACCGTAACGGCTACCGCCACTAATGAAGCCGGTGGTAGTACCAGTACAAACTTAACAGTCAATGTCAATAAAGATGATTTCTATGATAAGATTGCCGAAGCGGCGAAAGCACAAGTTGGTGTCAACCAAGATTGTACAATGCTTGTAACCAATTCATTAAAGGCCGTAGGCATTAATTTTCATGGATGGCCATCGGAATATTTGTCATTAGGGGATCAGACAGATAACCCAGTTCCGGGTGATATCTGTGTATATCAAGGACATGTTTCTATATATATTGGCAATGGACAAGCCGTACATGGTGGATGGAATGGTAATCAAACCGTGATTACCAATGTACAATGTTCCACACCATTGATTGCGTATGTACATGTTCGTCATTAGTCGTGTGAAAAGCACGACTTTTTTTAATGCATGGATCTTATTGTTAACTATACATTTATATAATAAAATCTAAAAATATGGGATAATGAAAAAATTAAATGGGTTATAGTTTATGAAAAATATGAAGTAAAAGCCAAAACAAGTTATTTACGCGACCAAATGGCTATTGCTGTCTACTATTTATTTGAAAGACATTTTCCACAAATTAGAAGAAGTGAATACGATGATATAGAAGAAGAAATAAGAGAAAAAATCGTAGCGGATTCTTTTCAAAAAGTAAAATTGAAGGAGTCAATTTTAAAGCGGAATTTTTAACCAAGAAAACAAAGGAAGATAAAGAATATGCAGATGTGATAAAAACGATGTCCGATTTAGAATTAGATCCTACATATCTAAAGAAAAATAAATTTCTAGATACCAGTTATATTTTAATAAGAATCGATTTGGAACGAAACAATGTTCCACAATATATGAAAAAATATCAACAAGAAAAAATATAGGCCCAGACTGTTCTGGGCCTTCATTATTTGATTAATTCTTGTAAGATTTGTACCGCGTTTGTTGCAGCTCCTTTACGGATCTGGTCACCACAACAGAATAGAGATAAACTATGTCCGGTTGGATCAGAAATATCTTTACGGAAACGACCAACAAATACAAGATCTTGATTGGTTGTATCTAATGGCATTGGATAGACACCATTCTTTGGATCATCTTTTAAGACACATCCAGCGGCTTCGTTGATCAATGCACGTGCTTTTTCTACATCCACTTCTTTTTCACATTCGATGAAGATACTTTCACTGTGACTACGGAAGATTGGTACACGCACACAAGTACAACTTACTAGTAAGTTGTCATCATGCCAGATCTTACGTCCTTCATTTTGCATCTTCCATTCTTCTTTGGAAATACCCAGATCATCAAAATCACCAATTTGTGGAATCAAGTTATAAGCAATCTGATAAGGGAAAGCCGTACTTGGTACACTTGGATCTTTGGATTGTACTTCTAGATCATGGATACCTTTGACACCAGCTCCAGAAACAGCTTGGTACGTAGAAACGATCATTCGTTTGATACCGAATTCTTTACGAAGGGCATTTAAAGCGACTAAAGCAATGATGGTTGCACAGTTTGGATTGGCAATCAAACCATGATGTTTTTGGATGTCTTCTGGATTGATTTCTGGAATAACCAAAGGAACATCTTTATCCAAACGATATGCACTGGAATTATCGACTACGACTACATGATTTTTTTTTGCCCATGGCATCCATTTCTTTGTGATATCATTGCCAGTTGCACCCAATGCATAATCAACATCTTCAAATGATTCTTCACAAAGTTCTTCCACAGCGATTTCTTGTCCTTTATATGTGAATTTCTTGCCAACCGAACGAGCGGAAGCTAATAATTTCAATTCACCAGGTACGTTTCTTTCTTCTAAGCATTGCAACATTTGCTGACCAACAGCACCTGTTGCACCGACGATTGCGATTTTCATGATTTATTCTCCTTTTTTTGTAACAAATGTATCATAAATAACTTGAATGGTCTTTTTGAAATCTTCTTCTTTGACACCAACGGTAATGTTCATCTCATCACTACCTTGTGCAATCATACTAATATTGATATGATTTGCGCCCAAAGCGCCAAATAAACGACCGGAAGTACCTGGTTTGGATGACATGTTACGGCCAACGGTTGAAATCAAAGCTAGACCGGATTTTGCTCGTACACGATTGGGTTTTAATTCGGATTTGATACGTGCCACCATTTCATATAATATATCTTCCACATCTTTATCCGCTACGACAATACTGAATGAATCAATAGAACTTGGAATATGTTCAATGGAAATATGATATTCTTCTAAGATTGATAAGACCTTGCGAATGTATCCAACTTCATTGGACATGTGTTTTTTATAAACAAGAATACTTGTGAAACCTGTCTTACCGGCAATACCAGTAATTGGATATTCACTTGGCTGATCAATATTTTCTTGGATGATCGTACCTTTATCTTGAGGACGATTTGTATTTAATATATGGATAGGAATATTTTTCTCTTTGGCAGGGAAAATTGCATCTTCGTGTAAAACGCTGGCACCCATATAGGATAATTCGCGCAATTCTGAATAGGTAATGTGTGTGATTGGTTCTGGATTCTTTACGATACGAGGATCCGCCATCAAGAAGCCAGAAACATCGGTCCAGTTTTCATAAATATCAGCATCGATACAACGTGCCAAGACAGCACCTGTAATATCACCACCACCACGAGGGAACGTTTGAATATGGCCATTGGCATCGGTTCCATAGAAACCAGGGAAAACGAAATGGTCATATTTGGCACATTTGGCTTTTACTTTTGCGGTCGTTGCTTCCCAGTCAATGCTTTTATCCATCTTAAAACGAATGACATCAGCTGCATCCACAAAGGCATAGCCTAAATATTCAGCCATCATTTTGGCACAAAAATATTCACCACGACTGACAATTTCGGCTTGTGTCATCTTGGATAAATTGGCAAAGAACTCATCTAGTTCTTTTTCCATATTTATTTGTAGGCCTAATTCTTCTTTGATTGATAAAAAACGCTCGCGAATGATTTTAGTAACATTCGAAGCATCGACATGATAATGACGATGTGCATCTAATAGATAAAGCAAATCCGTAATTTTATTATCGCTTGCCGTACGCCGACCCGGTGCACTGACAACGACATATTGACGGGCAGGATCCGATTCGACAATATTTTTTACTTTTTTAAACTGTGTTGCGTTTGCGACACTGCTACCACCAAATTTTGTGATCTTTAACATGCTAGTCTCCATATCTATAAATAACATTTGTGTACGAATGGTGTACATCATGCAAGAAAAAAGTTTCGCCTTGAAAACACTTGTTTTTGCATTGTGGACATTGTATCATAGGAGATGTAGATTTTCAAGGAGGATTTGACATGCACGAAGTATACGAATCTACTCGAAATAGAGATCGAAAAATCACTAGTAAACAAGCCATTTTTGAAGGTATTTCTCCCGATGGAGGATTATATGTTTGGCCTGATCTAGCACAAGTACAATTAGATTTGACTACGATTTGTAAACAAAGTTATAAAGAAAATGCTGTATATATTTTAAGTCATTTATTACCCGACTTTACCAAGGAAGAATTGGAACAATGTGTTGCCAACGCATACGGAAATACTTTTTCTTTACCAGATATCACCCCACTGCGCAAAGTAGGGGATGTCTATGTATTGGAATTATTCCATGGACCTACCTCGGCTTTTAAAGATGTTGCGTTGACTTTATTGCCACAATTGATGTCGGTGGCATTACAATCCGCTCATCAAAAAGCCTTGATCCTGACGGCTACAAGTGGTGATACAGGAAAAGCTGCTTTGGCTGGTTTCCAAGATGTAAAAGATACCGGTATTGTTGTCTTCTATCCTGATCATAAGGTCAGTCAGGTACAATATCGTCAAATGGTTACACAACGTGGTAAAAACGTAAAAGTCTATGGTGTCAAAGGAAATTTTGATGATGCTCAAAGCAAAGTCAAAGAATTATTCTTGGATGAGGATCTGCGTGAAATCGCAGCGAAACACCATGTACGCTTGACTAGTGCCAATTCGATTAATATTGGTCGTTTGGTACCACAAATTGTTTATTACTTTGAAGCCTATAAACAATTAGTCAATCGTGGTGTGATCCAACTCGGAGATAAGATTTCGTATAGTGTACCTACCGGTAATTTTGGTGATGTATTAGCCGGTTATTATGGCTACTTGATGGGATTGCCAGTCGAAAAGTTCTATGTCGCTTCCAATGCGAACCATGTATTGACGGATTTCTTGACAACAGGTGTTTACGATCGTAATCGTGAATTTATTCAAACCATCTCGCCAAGTATGGATATTTTGATTAGTTCCAATTTGGAACGCTTACTATATTATATGTCGGATTGTGATGCAGACTTTGTGAAAGGTTGCATGGATGAATTAGCACAAACAGGTAAGTATCAAATTCCAGCTGAAATGTTGAAAAAGATCCAATCGTTATTTGATTGTGGTTATATCGATGATGCACAAACCAAAGCTGTTATTGGCAAGACATATAAAGAGACAAATGAAATTTTGGATCCGCATTCTGCGATTGGTTATGAAATTGGCAAAGAAGCTAAAGAGCGTCCCATGGTTTCCTTGGCAACGGCCAGTCCTTATAAATTTGCCCAAGATGTATTGGCTTCTATTGGTGTAACCGAAGAGGATCCAATGCAAGCTATGAAAAAATTAGAAGAATATGCCCATGAAAAAACACCAAAAGGATTGGCAGAATTGGATGATTTACCAATCTTACATAAAGATGTCATTGCGATTGATGAAATGAAACAAGATGTTGCCAATTATATCGAGGAGCTGTTTCATGATTAAAGTGTGTGTGCCTGCTACATCGGCCAATTGTTGTGTTGGTTTTGATTGTATGGGGATTGCCCTGGATTGGTGGTCAACCTTTACATTTGATGTTGCACATACAACATGGGTATCTGGTTGTGATCCTCAATTTGGGACACCAGACAATTTAGTTCTACAAGCGTTTTATCATACTTGTGAAATATTGGATGTCAAAAAACCAGCCGTGCATTTACACATTGAGACGGATATTCCTTTTAGTCATGGTTTTGGGTCTTCCGCAACATGTATCGTGGCCGGAATCATGGGTGCAAATGCCTGGTTTCATAAAAACTTAACAAAAAATGATGTTTTAAAGATTGCGACGGATATTGAAAGGCATCCCGATAATGTAGCACCGGCTATTTTTGGTGCAGCTACGGTATCAATCATGGTGGATGGAATACCACATATGACATATATACCGACAGCCGATTGGCAAATCCTAGCTATCGTACCAGAAGAGACGATTTCTACCAAAGCCGCACGTAAGGTTTTGCCTTCGTCTATTTCTTTTGATCATGCCAAACAACAAGTGGCTCATGCTCTTGTGTTTGAGCAGGCCCTACAAACCGGTGATGAGAATGCTTTATTTCTAAGTTGTGTGGATTATCTTCATGAACCTTATCGAAAAGCTTTGATTCCTGAATATGAAGGAATTCATACATACTGTCAAGCTCATGCGTTATCGATGTGGATTTCCGGTTCGGGTAGTTCAATGCTAGTGATCTCAAAAGATAAGAAAAAATTAGATGATCTTGCCGACACATTGGATGTTCCTTGGCATCATGTACAAATTTCCCAAAAAGGAGCGTATGTAGAGTATGAGTAAGTATTATGTCGTTTCCTCGGATATATTGCCAGATGTGCTAGAAAAAGTTATTGAAGCCCGTAACTTGTTGCAGTCAGGAAAGGTAAAACGCATCAGTGAAGCGGTAAAAGCCGTTGGTGTATCACGAGGTACTTATTATAAATATAAGGATGCTGTATTTTCATTTAATGATGAAACTTCCCGTCGTCGGGCTGTCATTACGATGATCATTTCGCAACAGGCAGGCTCGTTATCCAAAGTACTGAATTTGGTCGCTTCGAAAAACGGGAATATCCTAGCTATCAATCAAACGATTCCAATCAATGGGATTCATACGTTGTCTTTGACCTTGGATATTACAGATATGGATGTAACCATCGATGTGTTCTTGCATTTATTATCCAATCTCGATGTCATCGATAAAGTAGATTTGGTTGCTGTAGAATAAAATGAAAAAAACAATCAGTTTTCTCTTTGGTTGGTGTGTTATTGTTGCCGTTCTTTTATGGAGCGTGCGACTTTGGGCACTTCAACCAAGTTTTTATTATCATATCTATGATCAAATGGATCTAGCCGATAGCTTGGATGTTTCTGATAAAGATCTGGATCGTTGCATCACGGTATTGTTGGATTATTTAAACGATGATCGACAAGATATTAAGGTGAATATCACCAAAGCTGGAACAAAGCGTGTGGCATTTGATTGGCGGGAAACAACACATATGAAAGATGTAAAACGTTTCTATCAAAAGGCGATGTTGGTAAGAAATGTCACCTCGTTTGATGCGATTGTACTTGGTATCTATATCTATCGAAAGAAAAATGGTCTATTCTTTTTAGCAAAGGGATATTTACGAGCTTGCTTCAGTTTTTTGATCGTGATTGTGATATTGGGACTATGGATCTTAACGGATTTTACAGATTTTTGGATCCATTTTCATCAGGTTTTTTTTACCAATGATTATTGGTTATTGACACCTGGTGTGGATTTTATGATTGATATGTTACCAGAACCAGTCTTTCATCAATTGGTCATCACCATTGTGATTATGGTACTTGTGATCTTAGGTTGTGCTTGTCTATGGAGTGGCCGTATTTTATTAAAAAAAGCACCCATTGGTTTTGAGGAGGAAAAATGAAATTATTATTAGCCTCGAATTCACCCCGAAGAAAAGAATTATTGGAACAGGCACATTTTCATTTTGAGATTGAGCCAGCCAAAGTGGAAGAAGTATTTGATGAAAGCCTACCTATCGATGAGGCTTTAATGAAAGTGGCGCAAACAAAGGCTATGGATGTTGCGGATGTGTATCCGGACTATGTTGTGATTGGTGCGGATACGATCGTTTATTTCCAAGGTAAACGTTTGGGAAAACCGAAAAATAAAGACGAAGCAAAAAGATGTCTGCATGCCTTATCCAATCAAACGCATGAAGTAAAAACAGGGGTTTGTATTATCAGGGATCATCAGCCCTATACATTTGTGGAAACGACCAAAGTGCATTTTCGAGATTTATCGGATTTTGAAATTGATAAATATGTGAAAAGTGGAGCTTGCATGGATAAAGCCGGTGCATATGGAATCCAAGAATGCGATTTTGTGGAATGGATCGATGGTTCGTATTCCAATGTTGTGGGTTTACCAATGGAAAGAATATGTCAATTTTTCCACGTGCGGTTTTAGCTTTTCTTTTCTAAACGTAAGTGTTACAATAAGCGCGTTCAAGAATTAAAGGAGGAACAAATTATCATGGCAGAAGTGGTAAAAAAACAAGACTTAGCTAATGCATTAGCTGAAGAGTATGGCATTTCAAAAAAAGATGCGACTGCATATGTACAAAGCGTATTTGATACGATTGCTGATACATTGAAAAACGATGGAACCGTTGATGTATTTGGCTTTGGAAAATTTACCTTGGCTCAACGTTCAGCTCGTACAGGTATTAACCCAATGACGAAGGAAAAGATTGAGATTCCTGCTTCGAAAAGCGTCAAATTCAAACCTGCAAAGACTTTGAAAGACGCAGTGAAATAAGGATGTTTCTAAAGAGCACGATGTGCTCTTTTTTTAAAATATGCACAAAACCGCGAAAGCGCTTTGAATTTTGCTATAATGAATACAGAATATTAGAAAAAGAGGAAATCTATGAGTTTACCAATTTATGTTATAGGACATAAACATCCAGATACGGATGCCATATGTTCATCGCTTGCGCTTACGGCTTTGAAAGAAGCACAGGGAGTTCATGCCGTGGCAGGACGCATTGGACATTTAAGTCCTGAGACCGCCTTTATTTTAGATAAAGTAGGAGTTGAACCGCCTCTATATATGAATACGGCCAAATGTGCCTTATCCGAGATTGAAATTGATGAAGCGGTTCGTGTCCATCCCGAAGATACCATTCGATCGGCATGGGATGTTTGCTTAGAACATAATGTTAAGACATTGTATGTTGTAAGTGACGACGATGAATATCTCGGCGTTTGCACGATCAATGATATTTCTAAGATCCAGATGCAAGATGTCAGCATCACCAAAGATTTATTGAAAGATACCCCTTTAACGAATATCGTGCGAGCATTAAAAGGACAGTTTATTTATGAAGGGAATTTAGCACGAAGTGGCTATGTGCGCATTTCGGATAAACGCTTGAATGAAAGAAATCTGGAAGGGGCCATCATGGTACTGGATGATCATGAAGATGATATGTTTAAAAGTATCGTTCGTGGTTGTGCTGTTGTTGTGTGTACGCAAAATTATCGTCCTTCTGATTATATTATTGAAATTGCCAAACAAAAGGGTGCTACTTTGATACAGACACCATACAATATCATGAAAGTCATCCAAATGATTTATCGATCGATTCCGGTTTCTTTTATCATGACCCCAAAAGAGAAAATTATTTCTTTTAGTCAATCGGAATTTGTCGAACAAGTAGAAAGCGAAATGTTGAAGACACGTCATTCTAACTATCCCGTTCTTTTCCAGAATCATTTGGTGGGTTCTGTGGCACGATATCATTTGTTGAAAAGTGAAAAGAAAAAATTCATTTTGGTGGATCATAATGAAGTTAAACAATCGATTGATGATATTGAAACGGCAGAAATTGTAGAAATTGTCGATCATCATCGCATTGGTGATATCGAAACCAGCCGCCCTATCTCTTTTCGAAATATGATTATTGGCAGTACTTGTTCCATTGTGACCATGATGTATCGAGAAGCCAATATTCGTATGTCCGATAAAGTGGCTTTGTTGTGCGCGTATGGAATGATCAGCGATACGTTGAATTTTCATTCCCCAACGACAACGCCCATTGATTTGGATCTAAAAGCATATTTAGAAAAAGAATATGGTTTGCATTTTGATGAAATGGCCAAAGAGTTATTCGAAAATACTGCAACTATCAAAGGAAAAGAATTCAAGAATTTATTGTATAACGATACAAAAGAATATATCTTGAGTGGACATCGTATCGATATTTCCCAAGTATTTACATATAATTTGGATGATGTCGATAGTATCGAAGAAGATTTTAAAGCCTTTATGGAACAAGAAAACAAAAAACGTCATTATGATTTATTGATGATGGTCTTTACCAATGTCGAAGGCAATGGTTCTCGTTTCATATGCGTAGGTGATTTAGCTCATGATGTGGCACCAGCGGTTGCTCGGTTTGCCGATCAACAATTCGTCTCGCGTAAGAAACAA
This sequence comes from Absicoccus porci, assembly GCF_003725415.1. Taxonomy (GTDB): domain Bacteria; phylum Bacillota_I; class Bacilli_A; order Erysipelotrichales; family Erysipelotrichaceae; genus Absicoccus; species Absicoccus porci. The sequence goes on from NZ_RJQC01000003.1 coordinate 137,706, forward strand.
ATCGTACCATCTTTAGCGCAGGTGTTACTATGAGTTTGACCGAACGGTTTTTGCGATATATTTCGTATGATACACAATCGAATGAAGATAGTTCGACCATTCCCAGTACTTCAAAACAATGGGCATTATCCAATGTATTATACGAGGAATGTCTTTCCTTATTTGACCAAGTGGAACAAGGAAAAGATGGCATTATCTATGCGACACTAGAAGCAACCAAAGTCGATGATGCCATTGGCTTCTTGGCACATATGGACACGGCGACTGAAATCAGTGGAGCCAACGTATCTCCACAAAGGATCCAAGACTATGAGGGACAATCCATTTCTTTAAAGAATGGTCTTGTGATCGATCCAGAAATCTATCCGGCATTGAAACAATGCATACATGATGATTTGATCGTAACCGATGGAAACACCTTATTGGGTGGTGATGATAAAGCAGGGATTGCCATTATTCTTACAGCCATTGAACAAATACGAGCTATACCACATGGTAAGATTTGTGTGGCTTTTACGGTTGATGAAGAAATTGGTCGTGGTACGGATACATTTGATTTGCAAAAATTCCCGGTTGATTATGCCTATACGATCGATGGAGATCGAATTGATGATGTTGAATATGAAAATTTTAATGCGGCACAAGCGACCATCACCATCCAAGGAAGTGCCATACATCCGGGTGAAGGAAAAGATAAACTTGTGAATGCGTCTTTATTAGCGATGGATTTTGCCCATTGTATACCACATGATCAAACACCCGCTCATACACAAGGTAGAGAAGGCTTCTTTCATTTGATCAAGATGGATGGAGATGTAGCCAAGGCTCGTTTGGTTTATATCATTCGTGATCATGATGCGACCAAATTTGCACGTAAGAAAGCATTGATGCAAAATGTTGTTGATGCATTGAATGATAAATATGGACAACGTTTTTCCATCGAAATGCATGATCAATATCATAATATGGCTGAATTTATGAGTGATATGACACCAGTCAATCGAGCAAAACAAGCCATCCAACATTTAGGTATCGAGCCGGTATCCATTCCCATTCGTGGTGGAACGGATGGGGCCATGTTAAGTGAAAAAGGATTGTCTTGTCCAAATCTAGGAACGGGAACGTTTCTTCATCATGGACCACGGGAATTTGCCTCCATCACCAAGATGGAACAAATGGTTGATATTTTAGTACAAATGATCAAGGGCATCTAAGATGCCCCCTTTTTTGCGTTTTTTTCTATAAAAGGCTACAATACTACTAATGAAGATCCAAGCATCCAGCAGGACTGGAAAAAAAGCACAAAATGAAGATTATTTTGGTGTGTATCAAAATGGTCGAAAGCTGATAACACCATCGAGTTGGTTTCATACACGACTAGCGAAAGATCATGTTGGCTTGGTGGTGGCGGATGGCGTTTCTACTTCGTATGAACCTTTGCGAGCCGCTCGTTTTGCGTGTGAACAGATGGCAAACTGGCAAGGACAAGGTATGGAACAAACCCTACAAACCATCGATCAGATGATTAAAGAGAACATGAAGGAATCGATGTGTACACTTTCGGGTGGATACATCGAAAAAAAGCGATTTACCTATTTTAATGTGGGTGATAGTCCAATCTTTTTATTTCGTGATCATTCGTTGATGCTTTTATCGCAACCACATACTTTAGAAGGATATCCCCATGTGATTACGTCTTGTATGGGTTATTTGACAGCTTATTATGCGCATTCTTTGCCAATTCGCTCTGAAGATCAATTGCTCATTGCTTCGGATGGTATTTTGGAGTCTTTATCTATGGATGCATTGGCGGAGGCATTGGATCAAAATGCAACAATTGAACAAATATTTCAAATGGCTTTAGATGCGGGTTCACAAGATAATATGACTTTGATTCGTGTCCAAATTTAAGGATACTTTTTAGTATCTGTTTTTTATTTTATGAAGGGATAGTGTACAATGGGTACATGGGAGGATGTTACTATGGAAATGGTTCGAATTGATATTTCCAACATTAAAGATCTCAATAAACGGCAGGTATGTTGTACATACATTCCGACGTTTCCATTGAATCATGATGTTGTGTGTGCGATGATCCAAACCTGGGCCTGGAAAAATCTAGCCAAGATCATTTCTTTAGAAACCTATGAAAAGAAAGATTATGAGAACATTTGTCGCTATAAAGATGTGGATGCCAAAACATTCGATGGGTTTCATGATCAAAGTTTTCGACGGTTGGATTGTCCCAATGTATTTGTTGAAGGAGAAAGCCAGTCTTGCGATTGCAGAATTCGATTTGCGTTTTTGGAGTCAGAAAATAAAATTGAATTGCAATGTCCGAATGATTATATTGTGAATCGATTTTTATTAGGAGGAAGTCAAAAAGAGCGTTCATTACATGCATTTACGCATTTGATGGATGCGATGGAAATCGAGGCATATGTTTTTCTAACCAAAGAAAAGGAGCGAAAATATGTCATCAAATTTAGATAGAGGTTCAAAAATAAGGATCGCGATTGCCATCGTATTAGCATTAGCTTTTATGGTTGTATTGATTTTTAATATTCAATTGCGAATGATGCCAGAATGGGAAAATACCAGCTTACATTATGAATTAGGTGAAAAAGTGGATATTAAAGCAACCGATGTTTTAAGTCGGAATTCACATTCTTTTACCGTAGATACAAGTAAGATCAATGAAAATGAACCTGGCGTTTATATTGTTGAGGCATCGTTTAATTCCGTGGCCGGCAAACAAGTGAAATATTTGCGTGTAACGATTTCGGATACGAAAAAGCCAACATTTACCAAAGCACCAAAGACTGTGAAGGTAAAAGTAGGAAATGATACGTATGATTTTCGCAAGAAATTTAAAGCAACGGATCAAACAAAAGTGTCTTTAACTTTCGATACAAGTGCTGTAGATTTTAATACACCAGGTACGTATACTGCCAAAGTAACGGCTTCAGATTCATCTGGAAATGAAAGAACAAAGAAGTTTAAGGTAAAGATTGTTGCGTCTACGAGTCAAGATACAACAAACGAATCCACAACACAACAAGATACGACGCAAGATACGACAACGCAACAAGCTACAACGGATGATAGTACAAGTACATATGATTCAAATGCGAGTGACTATTATAATGGAACGGATGGAACGTATGATGGTAGTGATACCTATACGCCAACGACGCCGTATGATTATGATACATCGCAATATGATCCAAGCCTAGGTTGGAACACAGCTGCTTAAGAAGAAGGCAAAGCCCTTCTTCTTTTTTAAGTTGTCTTATAAATAATTTGAGTTGTCTGATGTTTTGGGATATAGTTGTTTTATGGCAAATCAAACTTTATCTCAAAAAACTGCAGATCAACTTAGAAAATCCATCTTGACGAATCATGTATACATACCGGGTCAGAAATTACCCAATGAAAATCAACTTTCGATTCAAATGGGGATTAGTCGGACCACTTTGCGAGAAGCTATTCGTATTCTTGTCTCAGAAGGCTTGTTGCGAGTGGAAAGAGGAAATGGGACTTTTGTGGCAAATCAGGGTGATATCAAAACGGATCCTCAACTGGATATACAAGAGGTACAATCCATGAAAGTGACGTTACATGATTTATTTGAAACGCGATTGATGATTGAACCACAGGCAGCGGAATTGGCTTGTCAAAGAGCGACAAATGAAGAGATTGAGCATATTTTAAAGCTAGGTGAAACAGTGCAACATTTGATTTTGTTGGATCCTACGGCTCAAGAGCGCATCAGTTCTGAAACAGAATTTCATTCATCAATCATTCGTGCTGCTCATAATGAGTTTTTGAATAACTTTATTATGGTTGTCAAGGAAACTATCGAAAAAACATTTGAATTTCATGCGAATCTGGAATTGATTGCACAAGATGCATATGCTGATCATATTCTGATCATGGAGTTTTTAAAACATCGAGATGGACCGGCTTTGCGTAGTGCCGTATTGATCCATTTGCATCATACTTTGATTCGAGAAGAAATCTCGGTAGAAAAAGCAAATCTTTGATTGACAATTGGCTTTAAGCGTTTTATACTTGTCATACAACAACAGATGAAGTTGTATGACAACTTACCATGAAGGAGGAAAAGAACATGGCAGAAAAAGCAAGAATTTTTTATGAAAGTGATTGTGATCTATCTTATTTGGATGGAAAGAAAATTGCCATCATTGGTTATGGATCACAGGGACATGCACATGCATTGAACTTAAAAGAAAGTGGTGCTGATGTCATCGTTGGATTGTATAAAGGATCTAAATCTTGGAAAAAAGCAGAAGAACAAGGTTTGAAAGTATATACTTCTGCAGAAGCAGCAAAACAAGCTGATATCATCATGATCTTGATCAATGATGAAAAACAAGCAGACATGTATAAGAAAGATATCGAGCCAAACTTGGAACCAGGTAACATGTTGATGTTTGCGCATGGATTCAATATTCATTTTGGATGTATCGTTCCACCAAAGGATGTTGATGTTACAATGATTGCTCCTAAGGCTCCAGGACATACAGTTCGTTCGGAATACTTGGAAGGAAAAGGAACACCATGCTTGATTGCTGTTGAACAAGATGCAACAGGACATGCTTGGGATATTGCTAAAGCATATGGTGCTGCTATTGGTGGTGCTCGTGCCGGATTACTTGAAACAACATATCGTACAGAAACAGAAACTGACTTATTCGGTGAACAAGCTGTTCTTTGCGGTGGTGTTTGTGCATTGATGCAAGCTGGTTTCGAAACATTGTGCGAAGCTGGATATGATCCTCGTAATGCTTATTTCGAATGTATCCATGAAATGAAATTAATCGTTGACTTAATCTATCAATCTGGATTTGCTGGAATGCGTTATTCAATTTCTAACACAGCTGAATATGGTGATTACATCACTGGACCAAAGATTGTTACAGAAGAGACGAAAAAAGCTATGCGTCAAATTTTAAGTGATATCCAAGATGGAACATTCGCTAAAGACTTCTTGCTTGATATGTCACCTGCTGGTCGTCAAGTTCACTTCAAGGCTTTACGTAAGAAAGCTGCTGAACATCCATGTGAAAAAGTTGGTGAGGAAATCCGTGCTTTATATTCTTGGAACAACGAAGGCGACAAATTAATCAACAACTAATAATGTTATGGAAGCACTTCTTCGGAAGTGCTTTTTTTATGGTATGATGAAACTACGAAATGACTTCGTGGAGGGAAGAGTATGAAACGGCAAGATTTTTATGATGGCAAATCCTTTGATGCATATACATATTTTGGAGCACATCCTCAAAATGGCGGAATCCAATTTCGAACATATGCACCACAAGCACAAAGTATTTGTGTCATTGGCGAATGGAATCATTGGCAAGAAGAACCAATGGATCAAGATGCACAAAGCGGCATTTGGCAGTTGTTTAGTCGAGACGCCCAAATTGGTCAAATGTATAAATATGTAGTCTATGGTGCCAATGGACGGGTTGAACATTGTGATCCTTATGGATTTGGAATGGAACTACGACCTAATTTTGCATCAATCATTCGCGATATCAATGCGTTTGCGTTTACGGATGAAACATGGATGAAACAGCGAACCCGCAATTTTGATCAACCCATGAATATTTATGAGATGCATTTGGGATCATGGAAAAAAAATGAAAAGGATGAGAATGGATGGTTTACTTATGATGCCATTGCTTCTGATCTCATTGCCTGTTGTAAAGAAAATCATTTTACCCATGTTGAATTGATGCCTTTGAGTGAATATCCATTTGACGGTTCTTGGGGCTACCAAACCACAGGTTATTTTAGTCCGACCTCGCGTTATGGCACGGCTACACAACTGCAATCTTTGGTAAATCGTTTACATAATGCGGGAATCGGTGCCATTATTGATTTTGTTCCTGCCCATTTTGCGACAGATTCTTATGGATTAAAAGAATTTGATGGTTCGCAATTGTATGAGTATCCAACCAGTGATGTAGGTGAAAGTGAATGGGGTACTTGCAACTTCATTTATTCTCGTTATGAAGTACGAAGTTTTCTTCAATCGGCTGCTAATTATTGGTTAGATAAGTATCATTTTGATGGCATTCGAATGGATGCGGTAAGTCGACTCATTTATTGGATGGGGGATGAAAATCGTGGCTTCAATCCAAAAGCCATTGATTTTTTGAAACAGATGAATGCAGGTCTACATGCACTTCATCCAAGTGCTATGTTGATTGCAGAAGATTCCACGGCGTATCCACATGTCACAAAACCGGTCAATGAAGGTGGTTTGGGATTTGACTATAAATGGGATCTAGGCTGGATGAATGATACCCTGGACTATATGATGAAGACCAGCGATGAGCGGAAAGAATTGTCGGGAAAACTGACGTTCTCGATGTATTACTTTTATAATGAAAGATATTTATTGCCATTGTCTCATGATGAAGTTGTGCATGGAAAACGCACGATCGTGGATAAGATTTATGGCACTTATGAGAAAAAGTTTGCACAATTACGTTCTCTCTATTTATATATGATGATGCATCCAGGTAAGAAATTGAATTTTATGGGGAATGAAATTGCGATGTTCCGTGAATGGGATGAAGAAAAAGAATTGGATTGGTTTTTATTGAAGTATCCAATGCACGATGCTTTTCATCATTACTTTGAAACTTTAGGAAAGATTTATCAAAGTACCCTGCAATTGTATGAATGGGATGATGATCCGCGTAGTTTTGAATGGATCACGATCAATGACAAACAAAACAATGTCTATGGATTTCAACGTTTGGCGGGTACATTAAAACCAGTGGCTGCATTCTTTAATTTTTCAAATAAGACCCAAACCATTCATACAGAGGATAAATGGGTTTTGCGTCTTCATACGGATTGGGAATGTTTCAATGGAACCACAAAAGAAAAGAAAGAGAAAAAATCCACAGATTATTTTGTGTTACCACCATTTAGTTCAATCTATGTTGTGATGGAGTAATATGGACACAAAAAAACTTTGGAAAATGTTTACTTCCATGTTTTATTTGAGTGCATGTACGTTTGGTGGTGGTTATGTCATCGTTTCTTTGATACGGGATGTATTTGTGAAGAAGTATCATTGGATCGATGATGATGAAATGTTGGATTTAGTAGCGATTGCACAATCCAGTCCTGGAGCGATTGCCGTCAATGGGGCCATTGTTGTGGGATATAAATTAGCGGGTATTCTTGGAGTCATCGTTGCATTATTGGCAACGATATTGCCTCCTTTTATGATTTTATCGCTTGTATCTCTTGTATATGATGCATTTATCGCCAATCTTTGGATTCGCTGGTTGTTAGAAGGCATGCAAGCTGGTGTTGTAGCCATTATTCTTTCGGTTTGTTTGGATATGGCCATGCCATATTGTAAACAGAAAGATCGTATATCTATTCTTTTCTTTGCGATAGCACTGTGTGCCAATTCTATTTTCAATATTCCGGTGGTCGTGATCATCCTTTGTGTAATTTGTATGGCTTGTATCGAAGTTATCTGGCAAAGGTATAAAAGATGAATATCTACATCACTTTGTTTATTAGTTTTCTGTGGATTGGTGCTTTTAGTTTTGGTGGTGGCTATGCAGCCTTGCCTTTGATCAAAGAGCAAACGGTGACGATTCATCATTGGTTATCGATGAAAGAATTTACGAATCTCATCACGATTTCTCAGATGACGCCAGGACCTATTGCGATAAATAGTGCTACTTTTGTTGGTCAAAAAGTAGCTGGTTTTGGTGGGGCGTTGGCTTGTACTTTGGGATGTATTGTACCATCTTTGATCTTGGTCACCATTTTAGCGAAGATCTATTTTAAATATCGAAATCTGGATGTGATGAAAAAGATCTTTCAAGTTTTGCGACCGATTGTTTTAGCGATGATCTTAGGTTCGGGACTTTTGATTTTTAGTGGGTATGCAAAAAATGTGCTTTTGGTTATTTTGACCATTGTATGTTTATTGTTGGCGCGTAAAACCAAACTGAATTTGATCTGGATCATGCTCATTGGGGGAATCGTAAATATTGTATTTCATTGCATATAAAAAGCCGTTCTTGTTAGGAACGACTTTTTTATTATGGCTGTATTTTGAGGATTAATCTTGGAAAAGGGCAGTAGAGTAGTAACGGTCACCACTATCTGGTAATAATACGACAATATTCTTACCAGCATTTTCTGGTTTCTTTGCTTCAACTAAACCAGCTTGTAAAGCAGCACCGCTAGAAATACCAACGCTAATACCTTCTTTATGAGCTAACAATTTTGCATATTTAAATGCATCTTCATTGGATACTGTTAATACTTCATCATATACGTCAGTATCTAATGTTTCAGGAACAAATCCGGCACCAATACCTTGGATTTTATGTGGTCCACCATGTCCTTCCGATAATACGGGAGAAGTTTCTGGTTCAACAGCAACGACTTTTGTGTTGGCTTTTTCTTTTAAATATTTACCAGTACCAGTAACGGTTCCACCAGTTCCAACACCGGCAACAAAGACATCAACTTTACCATCTAGATCTTTATAAATTTCTGGTCCTGTTGTTTCATAGTGAATCTTAGGGTTAGCTGGGTTTGTAAATTGACTTGGAATAAAGGCAGGGGCGTGTGTTTTGGCTAATTCTTCTGCTTTTGCGATTGCGCCTTTCATTCCTTTTGCACCTTCGCTTAAAACGATTTCAGCACCATAGGCTTTGATGATTTGACGACGTTCAACACTCATTGTTTCAGGCATTACGATGATTAAATGATATCCTTTGGCGGCAGCAATGGAAGCCAAACCAATACCAGTATTTCCTGAAGTTGGTTCAATAATTGTTGTGTCTGGCGTTAATTTTCCTTCTTTTTCGGCATCTTCGATCATTGATAAGGCAATACGATCTTTTACAGATCCAGATGGATTAAAATATTCAACTTTCGCAAAGATTTTTGCTTGTAATCCTTCTGCTTTTTCAACGTTTTGTAATTCTAATAATGGTGTGTTTCCAATTAATTGACTTGCACTTGTATAGTATCCCATGATTCATACCTCCTTATATTTTTTTTACTCATCTTGGTTTCTATATTTAAGTTTCTACAACAACAATCGCTATTCATTGTAAGCCCCCTTTCGTTTGGGTTGTCTATATAATAACCTAAAAACCTATAAAGTCAAGAGGAAATATAGGAAAAATAAAAAAGACATAAAAAAATGCGACTGATCGCATTTTCTTAAATATAGTATTCTCCGCCATTGGATCGTTCTTGATCCACAAGATCTTGAATCGTGACATGATCCACAACCCCACAAATGGCTTTGTATAATTTTTGCCAAACCATGATATCAATCGTATCCAGATCATCCGATGTCGTATTATGAATATCGGTATCGACTTGATCAACGGGAGCTAGCGAACCTTCTGTCAAACGCAAGATATCACCAACCGTGATCGCATCTAGGCTTTTATTGATATAGTAGCCCCCTTTTGGTCCGCGAACGCTACGAATCAATCCGGCACCCGTTAATGCAGGCATGATTTGTTCTAAGTATTTAAATGAGATATTCTGGCGTTTGGATACATCTTTCAAGGCCACTGGACGGTTGGATGGTTGTAGCGCAATATCCAACATTAATTGTAGGGCATATCTTCCTTTCGTTGAAATTTTCATAATGACTCCTTTTTTACTTAGTATAAGATAAAAATCCTAGTAAATCAATAGGTATATTAGTGTAAAAAACTTATAGAATTGTCATGATTTTTTTCGAGATTCTTACAAAAATAGAGTATGATAGAAGTAGTAAAGTTAAGAAATATAAGAAAGGATTTCGAATGTTTTCTTAGGAGGACTTTTTATGGTAAAAAGAATCGGTATTTTAACTTCTGGTGGCGATTCACCAGGAATGAATGCAGCCATTCGTGCTGTGACACGTGTAGGTATCAATGCAGGTTTGGAAGTTTTTGGCATTTATAATGGTTATAAAGGCATGACAGAAGGATATATTGAACCGTTAACACGTGAATCGGTTGGTGAAATTGTCAATCGTGGTGGTACCATTTTAGGTTCTGCACGTCTACCAGAATTCAAAGATTTGGATGTTCGTCAAAAAGCCGTAAAACAACTTCAAAAACGTGGTATTGAAGCCGTTGTTGTCGTTGGTGGTGATGGTTCCTATCGTGGTGCTTTGGCACTAACTGAAATGGGTGTCAATTGTATTGGCTTACCAGGTACCATTGATAATGATATTACTTGTACGGATTACACCATTGGTTTTCAAACAGCATTAGAAACCGTTGTGGAATGTATCGATAAATTGCGTGATACTTCCAATTCTCATCATCGATGCTCCATAGTCGAAGTTATGGGAAATCGTTGTGGGGATTTGGCATTGTGGTCCGGAATTGCGTGTGGTGCCGAAATCATTGTCACAAGTGAAACCGGATTTGATGAAGAAGAAGTTTTAGGTCGTTTGCGTGATTTGGATCTAATCAAGAAAAAACGTCATGCGATCGTTGTTATTTCTGAAAAGATTACCGATGTTGATCAATTCGCAAAGAAAGTAAGTTTGAATACAGGATTTGCTGGTCGAGCAACAACGCTTGGACATATTCAGCGTGGTGGATCACCTTGTCCATTTGACCGTTTGCTTGCTTCGCAAATGGGCGAAAAAGCGGTTGATTTGTTGATGCAAGGTATTGGAGGTCAATGTATTGCGATTCGCAATAATAAGATCGTAGCTATTCCTATTACAGAAGCTTTAGGTATGCCACATGAATCGCGTAAACCATTGATGAACTTATTTGAACGTCTTGTTTAACAAAGTGGACAAAAAGTCCACTTTGTTTTTAGGCAAGTTGTTTGACAATCATAGAAATCCTAGCATAGAATAAAACAATCAAAGGAGACGAATTATGCAACAATTAGGTGAATCCATGGAGGATTATTTAGAAGCAATATACGTCTTGTCACAACAACTTGAAAGTGTTCGTAGTGTGGATGTGGCAAGTTATCTCGGCTTTTCTAAACCAAGTGTTTCACATGCCGTCAAGGTTATGTCAGAAAAAGGTTTAGTTCGATTGGATCAAGGAAAAATCTTGCATTTAACCGATGAAGGAAAAGAAATTGCTCAATCGACATATCAAAGACATTGTTTCTTTTCAGACATGTTAGAAAATATTGGTGTCAATAAGGAAACAGCAGCAAAGGATGCTTGCCGAATCGAACATGTCATCAGTGAAGAATCATTTGAAGCGATTCAGAATTTTTATAATAATAATAAGAAGTAAAGCTGTCGATGGACAGCCTTTTTTATGAGAGGAAGGAAAACAATATGGAGATTTTAGCACCTGTAGGGAATTATGCCATGTTAGATGCTGCTTTGGCCGCTGGATGTGATGCCGTATATCTGGCTTTAAAACAATTTGGTGCTCGAGCCTTTGCGAATAACTTTACCCTCGATGAAGTAAAAGATATAATTTCGCGTTGTCATCTGATTGGCGTAGATGTACATGTGACAATGAATACGATTTTATATGAAGATGAAATCGAAGCTGCCTACGCACAAGCCAAAGCATTGTATGAAATGGGTGTGGATGCCTTGATCGTACAAGACTTAGGTTTGATTCATTTGTTGCATCATCGACTGCCAGACCTGACCATTCATGCCTCTACACAAATGAGTATTCATACGCCGGCACAAATTGAAAAATTAAAAAAATTAGGTGTAAAACGAGTCGTTTTAGCTCGCGAATGTACCAAAGCAGAAATCGAAGCTTGTCAACAGTGTGGTGTAGAAATCGAAGTGTTTGTCCATGGAGCTCTTTGTATCAGTATGTCGGGTCAATGTTACTTTTCTAGTTTTTGTTTTGGTAGGAGTGGCAATCGTGGCATGTGTGCACAACCTTGTCGCATGGCTTATACACTGTATAAAGATGGACAACCGATTCCTTTTGATCAAGAATATCTTTTAAGTCCGAAAGATGTTTCAGTCATTGATAAAATCGGGGAACTGTCTGTGGATTCTTTGAAAATCGAAGGACGAATGAAAAGTCCAGTTTATGTATATGAAGCTTGTCGACAAGTCAAAATGGTTCGTGATGGTAAGAAACGAACGTCACAAGATATGGAACGATTGAAACTGGCTTTTAATCGTGGATATACCTTAGGGCATATGTTCGACAAGCGTGGACGAGATCTCATGCATATGGATTCACCAAATCATCAAGGTATTCCGATAGGCAAGGTGATTGGTTTTCATGGAAAGCGGGTAAAGATTCAGTTGGATCGATCGGTCGATCAAAATGATGGGATTCGATTTGGACACGAATATGGTTGTCGTATTAATTTTTTATATGATGAAAAGGGACGTCTGCAAAATCATATCGATGGGTATCATATTTGTGAAGTCGAAGTAAAGTCGAAGGTCAAAAAGGGAAGTATTGTTTATAAAACGATTTCCTATGCTTTAGAAAAAGAAGTAGAAAAAGAATCCAAAGAAACGGTTCGTAAAGTGAATGTTTCATGTTTTGTGTATTGTGATGGACCTTCACAACCACTAATTTGTACGATGTCGGATGGTATCCATAAAGTGACTTGTGTATCGGATCAATTGGCTTCTATTGCTCAAAAACATGCTCTAAACAAAGAGACAGTCTCTAAACAAATGCATAAGACGAAAGATAGCTGGGTAGAAATCAGTGAATTTCAGTGCACACTTTCCAAAGATATCTTCTTTCCAATGGGCATCATCAATGCTTTGCGACGTAAGACGATTGCGGCATTAGAAAAAGAGCGAACAAGTGTGCATTGTATGCCTGAAAAACCATATGAATTTCAACCGCATATAGGTAGAAACCATCAAATCTATATCCAAGATTTACCAGAATCTGTTGCGGATCAAACGAAAAATGTAACCAATTCTTATGGTATTGCTGCTTGTTTAGAGATGGGTTTTGAACAAGTGGCATTGAGCATTGAAATGACACCAGATCAAATCCAAGAGACGGTTTTGGCATTTCATGATCGATATCAAATGGATGCACCGGTTGTTGTGGATATATATGGTAAGATTCGTTATATGATCATGAAACATTGTCCAATCAATACCATCTGTGTGGATGGGAAACGACAAAATTGTCATTTATGTCATATTCATCGGTTTGAATTGGAAGGCAAGGATGGACGTCGATTGTTGATGGAGGGAAATCCAGATTGTTTTATGCAGTTGTTTGATGAAACACCAAGAAATTGGGTGATGCAGATTCCTGTATTTCAACAATGGAATATCAATAATTTCTTTGTTTATTTTGTGGATGAAAGCCCAAAAGAAAAGGATGAAATCATTGCTCGGATTCATTCTGTTTTACATTGAAAGAGACTTGTTAAAGTGTTATCATATGTACAGCTAGAGGCTTAAAGGAGGATATTTTAATTATGCCTATTATTACAGATGTTTATGCTCGCGAAGTATTAGACTCTCGTGGTAACCCAACTGTTGAAGTTGAAGTGACTACTGAATCTGGCGCTTATGGTCGTGCTATGGTTCCAAGTGGTGCAAGTACTGGTGAAAGAGAAGCATTGGAGCTTCGTGATGGAGATAAAACTCGTTTTGGAGGAAAAGGAACTACTAAAGCTGTTGCGAATGTAAACGAAAAAATTGCGCCAGCTGTAATTGGTTTGGATTGCCGTGATCAAAACTTTGTTGACCAAACAATGATTGATTTGGATGGTACCCCAACAAAATCTAATTTAGGTGCAAACGCAATCTTAGGTGTATCAATGGCTACTGCTCTTGCAGCTGCTGATTTCTACGGAATGCCTTTGTATAACTACTTTGGTGGATTCAACGGAAATACATTGCCAGTGCCAATGATGAATGTCATCAATGGTGGTTCTCATGCTGACTCTACAGTAGATTTCCAAGAATTTATGTTGATGCCTGTTGGTGCAAAATCAATTAAAGAAGCCGTTCGTATGGGTGCTGAAACTTTCCATGAATTGAAGAAAGTATTGAAGAGCAAAGGATACAATACAAACGTTGGTGATGAAGGTGGATTCGCTCCAAGCTGTAAAGATGGAAACGAAGAACCATTGGAATTGTTAGTAGAAGCTATGAAAGCTGCTGGTTATGAACCAGGTACAGATATGTGCATCGCTATGGATGTCGCTTCTAGTGAATTCCATAACCATGAAACAGGTTTGTATGAATTGAAGAAATCTGGTCAAGGAAACAAGACTGCTGATGAAATGATCGATATGTATGAAGCATGGTTGAAGAAATACCCAATCATCTCTATCGAAGATGGATTAGGAGAACGTGACTGGGATGGATGGAAACGTTTAACAGATCGTCTTGGTGACAAGGTTCAATTAGTTGGTGATGACTTGTTCGTTACTAACCCTAAAATCTTACAAGAAGGTATCGAAAAGGGTATTGCGAATGCCATTTTGATCAAGGTTAACCAAATTGGTACTTTGACTGAAACTTTCGACGCTATCGAATTAGCTAAGAAACATAATTATACTTGCATCGTTTCTCACCGTTCTGGAGAAACAGAAGATACAACAATTGCTGATATCGCAGTTGGTTTGAATGCTGGTCAAATCAAGACTGGTTCTATGTCTCGTACAGACCGTATCGCTAAGTATAACCGTTTAATGCGTATCGAAGATGAATTGAATCAACGCGGAAATGCGCATGTTGCTAAATACTTGGGAAAGAAAGCTTTCTATAACCTTTATAAGTAATGATGAAGTAGGCCTCTCATGAGGCCTATTTTTTTTGAAAATAATTGTTGCAATTCATTTTTTCTCATGCTATTATATGTAGGCGCTAACGAGTAGCGTTCTGACCTAGATTTTTGGAGAAGTACTCAAGTGGTTGAAGAGGTGCCCCTGCTAAGGGTATAGGTCGGGAAACTGGCGCGAGAGTTCAAATCTCTCCTTCTCCGCCATTTTAAAAAATGAATATTGGTCCAGTGGTGTAGTGGTTTAACATGCCTCCCTGTCACGGAGGAGATCGTGGGTTCGAGTCCCATCTGGACCGCCAATCTGATGCAGATGTAGTTCAATGGTAGAACACAGCCTTGCCAAGGCTGATACGGGGGTTCAATTCCCCTCATCTGCTCCATTTTATTGGTCCAGTGGTGTAGTGGTTTAACATGCCTCCCTGTCACGGAGGAGATCGTGGGTTCGAGTCCCATCTGGACCGCCATTATAAATGAAACGATGCTTGCATCGTTTTTTTTTATGATTTGACAAGAATCTACACAAAATTGGTGTTGTGTATTATCGTACATATCAATTATAGTGACCTTGACCCTGTTTCTTTGGCTGATATGAATGTTGAAAAAGTAATCACTAAAGAACTGGGTCTTTCTTGATTCAAGAATCTCTCTGTTCTTAAAATTGAACATCATAAAAGGCATATAAGGGAGAATCACGGGAAAAACGCACGTTGAATAATGTTTTTCCTTTCCTCTATATGACAAAGTAAGACAAACCATCCAACGATAACATATATAGAACACAGTCGTAGGATCTACTTGAAAATATTTGTGCGGATCTTAAAATTGCATTTATGGATACCTCCATTCACAGAATCGGATAAAACCATTCTAACAATGGAGGTCTTTTCAATTTCTAATTTAAGATGGAAATTGAGTAAGAATCTATTTTTGCCCAAAAAAAGAAGATACTATTTTAGTACCTTCGTATATGTTTTTTCTAATTTCTTTTTTTCTTTCTTTGTCATCTTACGCTTTGTCGCATCATGCCCCTTCACTGTTCCTTCATGACCGGCAACGGCTTTGCTTTTTTTACATGAATGACCAATGGCACATAAAGCCAAAGTTTATTATCTTCATCTTTATTTTTTGACATATATTTAGGAATATATTTTGTCAATTCCACCCGTTGATCATCCGAATAAAGCAGGTTCTTATCCTCATCACGAACTTTTACATAGTAGACAGTGGTATTCTTTTTATCTGCTACTTTTTTTAATATAGGTCTAGCTTCTTTACACCATGGACAAGAATCAAATCCAAAAAAGAGGATTCCACTTTTTTTCTCCTTAAAATAGGAAAGTGCTTCATCCATTGATATTTCTACAAATCCTTCGGTGGTTTTGGTTTCCGTATCTTCACATTCAGCAGTAGGATCACAGGCATTGACAGTGTCATTGGCATAAATGGTCGTTGGTAGGCTTAAAGCAACAATCAGTGCTAAGCATAAGGCTAATTTCGTTTTCATGGAAATATTGTAGCATAAAGCATAAAAAAAAGCTCCCATAGGGGAGCTTACATTCACATTGGGGCGGCTGACGCGATTCGAACGCGCGCATCACGGAGCCACAATCCGCTGTGTTAACCGCTTCACCACAACCGCCATGTGCTTATATATAATAACAAAACTAGAAAAATGTGTAAACCCCTTTTTTTGTTATTTATTATTTTTACTCGTATTAGAGTATATGAAAGTCAAAGATATGAATGAGGCAGAGCGACCTCGAGAAAAAGCATTGCGATTTGGTTTGAAATCGTTGACCGATGAAGAATTGTTGGCATTGATGTTACAGAGCGGGAATAAAAAACGTTCGGTATTTGCGATTGCGAAGGAGGTATTGGAAGTGTCGAACCACTTATCGAATTTGTTTGATTTATCACCCAATCGATTGATGCAAATTCAAGGTATTCGTGAAGTCAAAGCGTTACAACTTTTAGCAAGCATTGAATTGTGTTCGCGTGCTGCAAAAGCCCGTGCATATTCCCATGTGATTGCTGTTCCAAATGATATCGTGCAATGGTTTAAATTGGAATATGCCTATGAGAAACAAGAACATTTTGTGGCGGTTTATTTAGATACAAAAGGAAAAATCATTTCCCATCATTTATTGTTTAAAGGAACGTTGAATGAGAGTTGCGTACATCCTCGTGATATTTTCAAAGAGGCATTCTTAGAAAATGCTTGTTCGGTATTGTGTATTCATAATCATCCTTCCGGAGATCCACAACCAAGTGAAGCGGATATTTGTTGTACAAAACAAATCAAAGAAGTAGCACAAGTGATGGGTATTCATTTTTTAGATCATATTATTGTGGGTAAAGAAGGTTGGTATTCCTTCCGACAAAGCCAATATCTGGATTGAAAGGAAAATGGAATCTTTGTATAATAGGTTTTAGATTTGAGGGATCATTATGCGAAGACTAAATCATCTACAACGAGTATTAGCGATATTGATCGTCATTGTTCTTGGTATCGGAACATGCATGATTGGTTTAAGACAACAAGCTTTATCGAACATGGGATACAGTGCTTGGACATATATTCAATATGGATTGATTGAATATCCAATCACATCGTTAGCGAATGTTTTTAATGATGTTGCTAACCTCTGGCATCAACAAGATGATAATGAATATTTAAAACAAGAACTAGCAGAACAAAAAAGCTATAAAACGTTATATGAAGAAGAATCAAATAAAAATGAAGAATTAGAAAAGCTACTGGATGTAAAAAATTCAAATAGCAGTATGAAAATGATTAGTTGTTCCGTCATTCGTCGTTCAAGTGAGACATGGAATCAAAGTATCACTATTTCAGCGGGAAGTTCACAAGGTGTAAAAGTCGGTATGCTGGTGCAAAGCAGTGAAGGTATGATTGGTTTAGTCACAAAGACGCAGGTCAATACAAGTACGGTTGAACTATTGACCAGTGAGAACTTGGTGAATGATATTGCGGTAAAGATTTCTTTACAAGATGGATCCACAGTTGAAGGTGTCATTCAATCGTATGATCCAGATCGTAATGAGTATTCTATGTCACTTTTCAACAATGATGCAACCGTAACCAGTGGACAAGCCGTCGCAACAAGCGGACAAGGTGGCAATTATCCAAGTGGCATTTTTGTGGGTACAGTAACAGAAGTCGAACGTGATGATTCATCGATTATTTCTACGGTCTATGTGAAACCGGTATCTAATATGCAAAGCTTTAAATATGTGATGGTTGTTGGAAACGGGGATGCATCATGAAATTGCGTACACTCTTCGTATTTTTGTTGATCATGGCTCTTCTTGATACTTTGATCGTTTATATTTGGCCGCCTGATTTTACTTTTCAAGCCATATCATGTGTTCCACATCTTTGTTTTATGGCTTTATTGTTATTGGTATATAAACGAAACTGGATTGATCGTGTATTAATGGGAATATTATGTGGACTCATTTATGATTATTTCTTTTTATCCACTTTTCCTTTATCTACGATTTTATTTCCAGCTGCCTGCTTTGGATTGGGATGGCTCATTGAAAAAGTAAGTGATGATGTACGATGGTTGTCATTAGGAACGATGGGTTGTGTGATCTTGTTAGATATTCTTCCTTTTATCGTTTCAAAGCTTTTTGGTCAAGTTACCGTTTCTTTTAGCCGATGGTTTGTTCATGTTGAATTATTGACCATTGTCTTCCATTGTGCTGCTTTATTGGCTCTTTACTATATCATTGATGTTATGGATCGCATTTCTACACGACATTCAAATCAGAAAAATGCGATGGAAAAAAAGAATTATCGTCGAATTCGTTCTTTCGGGAAGTGAGTCATGGCTCATTTCCTTTTTGCGTGTTAGAATGAATAAATAGAAGTTGGTGACAATATGAAAAAACTCTTATTATTGGATGGCAATTCAATGCTTTTCCGTGCCTATTATGCAACGATGTATCGTCATTCGATGCAAACTTCAAATGGCATTCCAACCAATGCTGTTTATGGATTTATCATGATGTTGCAAAAAGCATTGGATACGATTCAGCCCGATGCATTATTAGTTGCTTGGGATGCGGATTCGCAAACTTTTCGAAAACAAGAATATGAACCATATAAAGGAACAAGAAAACCATTGGATGATGAATTAAAAGTTCAATTTCCAATCGTTCGAGAATTCTTGGATGCAGCCGGTATCAAACGATATGAGATTCATGGATATGAGGCCGATGATATTATCGGTTCGATGGCAAAACAATGTGAAACCAATGCGAATACAACCATCCTAACTAGTGATCGGGATTTATTACAACTGATCGATTCATCCACAAAAGTCTTGTTGATGCAAAAAGGCATTACCGAAATGAAGGTGGTTGATAACGAAAGTTTCTCCGAAATGTATGATGGTTTATCACCCATTCAGATCATTGATCTAAAAGGCCTAATGGGCGATACAGCCGATAATATTCCGGGTGTAAAAGGTGTCGGTGAAAAAACGGCTATTCGTTTGTTAAAAGCACATCCAAGTGTAGAAGAAGTGTATACACATATCGATGAAGTCAAAGGAAAATTAAAGGAAAAACTAGAAAAGGATAAAGAAAATGCCTTTTTATCCAAACATTTGGCAACGATTTACCGCGATATGGAACTGCCATTTGGACTGGAAGCTTGTGATTTTCATGGATTGAATGAAGCTGTAAATGATTTCTATACGAAATATGAAATGCATTCTTTTACCCAAACAAAGAAAGCCGAAACTAAAAAAGAAGTGTCCTGTAAAAAGATAGCGACTTGGAATATTCAAAGTGATTTCTTATTACCCATCTGTTCACCTGATCCATATGTAAATCAAGAACTATATGGGTTTATTGGCTTGCAAGACAATACCGTTTATTATATTTCCAAAACGGATGCATGCCAGGATTTGGCTTTTCAAACCAGTTTAATGGATGATAACTATATGACTTGGGATGCCAAAATGATGATGCATCTCTTATCTAGAAATGGATTTGAACCTTGTCTTTTTAAAGAAGATCTTCATGTAGCTAGCTTTTTACTTCATTCACAAGCAACCAATGAAGATGCTGTTTTAGAAGCTATGCATATTCTCTTGCCAGAATCGATTCATGATTTGAGTAAAAAGAATAAGGAAAAGACCAATGAAGAACGTTCACTCGCTGTGATGCGTACGTTGATCGTGGCCTTAGAAGAAAAATATAATCAAGTATTCGATCAACTCAAGAAAGAAGAATTATTCGATTTATATGAAACGATTGAAAAACCATTGATTCCGATTCTTTTCCAAATGGAAAAAGAAGGTATCCATATCGATCGAAAGATTTTAACCGATATGGGTGTATCCATTGCTGAAAAGATGAATCAGATTTCTACGGCTATTTATACATTGGCGGGAAAAGAGTTCAACATCAATTCACCGAAACAATTAGCGGGGATTTTGTATGATGATTTAGGTTTGAAACATCCAGGCAAGAAGCGTTCGACTTCAGCCGATGTGTTGGAAAAGATCAAAAATCAACATGAAATCATTCCTAAGTTATTGGAATATCGAAAAGTGGCCAAAATAAAGAGTACATATATCGATGGCTTGCAGAAACATATTCAACCGGATGAAAAGATCCATACCACTTTTAATCAAACTATGACACAAACCGGTCGACTATCAAGTAGTGATCCAAACCTGCAAAATATCAGTGTACGAGATGATCAAGGAAAAGAAATTCGAAAAGCATTTACGGCACCAAAGGGAACCGTTCTTTTGTCAGCCGATTATTCACAAATCGAATTGCGTATGTTAGCACATATGGCACAAGAACCACATATGATCGAAGCTTTTAAAGAAGATCAAGATATTCATACACGAACTGCAACTTTAATTTTCAATTGTAAACCAGAAGAAGTAACACCAGAACGTCGTCGTACCGCAAAAACAGTCAATTTTGGGATCGTTTATGGACAAACGGATTATGGCCTTTCACAACAATTGAATATCACAAGAGTGGAAGCCAAAGAATTTATGAATGCTTATTTTTCAAATTATTCTCATATTCATCAATATATGAATGGATTGATTGATTTCTGTAAAGAACACGGCTATGTGGAAACGATGTTTCATCGCCGACGGGATATTCCGGAAATCAACGATAAGAATTTTATGACACGTGAATTTGGAAAACGAGCAGCCATGAATGCACCAATTCAAGGCAGTGCGGCCGATCTAATCAAGATTGCAATGATCAAAGTGGATCAAGCTATGAAAAAGGCACAAGTACGATCAAAAATGCTTCTGCAAATTCATGATGAATTGATCTTTGAAGTGCCAGAAGAAGAACTGGAAATGATGAAACAATTAGTGAAAGAAACCATGGAACATGCTTTGGAATTATCGGTTCCATTGAAAGCTTCATTGGCTTATGGACCGACATGGTATGAGGCAAAATAATGCCGGAAGGTCCTGAAGTACAAGTTGTTGTGTCAACGTTAGAACGACAACTTCAAGATTGCATGATCAATAACGTCGATGTTTTTTATGATAAGTTGATCGCATATCCTAGTGTGGATTCATTTTGTCAACAAATACAAGGTCAAACGTTCCATACATTTTCCCGAATTGGAAAATATCTTTTATTTACATTGGATACTTCGATTTTAGTTGTTCATTTACGGATGGAAGGACGCTTTTACATTTATGACCAACAACCTCCTGTTAGTAAACATATTCATTCGATATGGCATATGAAAGATGGACGAAATGTTTGTTATCACGACACACGAAAGTTTGGTCGAATGTGGCTCTATCCCAAGACGGAAGAAATCACAAAATTACCTGCTTTAAAAAATGTTGGATATGATTTTACGGATCCTCGTGCTGATGCGATGTATTTCTATCAACAGATTCATTCTGCACATCGACCTTTAAAAATGGCCCTTTTGGATCAATCCATCATTGCGGGGATTGGTAATATCTATGCGGATGAAATTTGTTTTGCGACTCGGTTAGATCCAAGAAGTCGTTGCAATCGGATATCAAAAAAAGATTGTGCAAATATCATTATTCAAATGCGAAAGATCTTATCGGAAGCCATTGCTTGTGGTGGGACGACCATTCGTGATTATACGTCCAGTTTAGGTGTTTCTGGACGATTTCAAATTCATTTACAAGTCCATGCAAGAAAAGGGGAACCTTGTCCTGTATGTGGCCATACAATTGAGAAAATTACAGTTGGACAAAGGGGAACGTATTTATGTCGATATTGTCAAAAAAGAAAATAATTGGATTGACTGGTTCCATGGGGGCCGGAAAGTCTCAGGTTTCAAAATACGTAGCGAAGCGATATCCAGTGTTAGATTGTGATCAAGTCAATGCACATCTTTTGGAAAAAGGACAAAAGGGATATCAAGCTTTGGTTAAGAAGGCGTTGGTTCCATTGGATGAGAAGGGAAATATTGATAAGGTTCAAATGGCCCAACAAATGTTTCAAGTGGCAGATCGAAAACAACGGATTGAAGATTTGTTGCATCCATTGATTTTAAATGAAATGCAAACATGGGCACAAGCCCAAACAGCTTCATTGGTTTTCATGGAAGTGCCTTTATTGTTTGAAAGTCATGTGGAATCGATGTTTGATTCGATTTGGTGTGTTGTAACCAATCAAGATATTGCACTGGATCGCCTTCAAAAATATCGGCACTTTACGGCATCGCAAGCACAAGCTCGCTTAGCTTATCAGATGGATCCCGAAGTAAAGATTCGGAAAAGTGATGTGGTTATTTATAATAATGCGGGTTTAGATGGTTTGTATGCACAAGTGCAAAAAGCATTAGAAAGGGAGGAAAGCTGTGTCGGATTGTAAGATCATCTTATGTAGTCCCTGGACAGAAGAATCTTTAATAGACTTGTATTTATTGTATTTGCCCTTGATGGATCATGAAGCCATTGGTCTGTATCAAGTATTGCGAATTATGGCGGAAGTTTCTTGCTCACAAGAAGAGTTGGTGCAAGCGAGCGGTCTATCGTCATCTCGTTTTGTACAGGCACGAAAGAATTTAGAACAGTTTCATCTATTGAAGACATATCATGATATACAATCGCAAAGCTGGCTCTATCATATCTATGCACCGTTGAATGCCCAAGCTTTTTTAATTCATGATACATACAGTCGTTTATTTCTACAAACGGTCGGAGACCAACGTTTTGATCAAATTAAGACACGATTGACAAAAGATGTACAAGTGCCATCAACGATGAAGGAAATCAGTGAACCTTGTCATGTTGAGAAGTTGGATCGTTGGAGCGAGGAAGATGAAAAAACGTATCATGATCATCGCCCGGATTTGGTACGCGCATCGTATGATTTTGATTTTGATACTTTTCTACAAGGAATGGATCAGATTTTTCCGATGCGATTGCGTACCGAAAAGAATTTGACGCGGATTGCCCAATTGGCAACGATTCATGGCATCGATGCGAAAGTGATGAAACGATATGTGATGCGAGCAATCAATCCCAATACACATGTATTTGATTTTGAAAAATTAAAAGCCCAAGTCTATCATAATAAGACGAAAGTGGAAGCATTGAAAGATCCATATTCAATGGCGCCTGTAGCTTTTATGCAACGTATGCAAAAAGGCGTTCCGGTGGCATCTAGTGATCGCATGGTGATTGAAAGGATCATGAACAACTATCATTTTTCTAATGAAGTGATGAATGTGTTGATTGAATATACGTTAAAAACTTCCAATCAAAAATTTCCTCGGAGTTATGTCGAGAAGGTGGCAGCAAGTTGGGTTCGTTTAGGCATTGATTCAAAGGAAAAAGCATTGGCACAAATACAAGCACCGACAACTGCATCGTCTAAGCTATCGTATCCTTCTTGGTATTCACAGGTGCAACAAGAAGAAGCCAGTGATGAATTGAAAGAAGAAATACTTCAGATGCAGAAAGAATTGGAAGGAGATTCGCATGTCTGATATTGAACTAATCAAGAAACAACCGATAATTCGTCGCTTCTTGGATGTCCATCATTTGGATGACTCGTTTATCCAAGAAAATATTATTGAGATGCTTACATGGCAAGAATCTTTAAAAAAATGTGAGGGGTGTTTGGGATTATCCTATTGTCGTCAACCTTTAAAAGGCCATCGATATCAGTTGTCATTCACGGAAGATGGATTGAGTGAATCGTATGGTATGTGCTCTTATATGCGAGAGCAAGAAAAGATGCTGGCGCACGTAAAAAATTTTCGCTATACCCATATGAGTACGGATGATTATTTGATTGATCTCAAAACATTGACTCAAGGAATGACTTCAAAACAGTATTTAGAAGCTTATGCAAAAGTCGTACGATCCTTATCCGCAAAAAAGGGAATCTATTTATGTGGACAGGCAGGTGTAGGTAAGAGCTATTTATTAAAAGGTGTAGCCAATCATTTTGCCAAACAAGGAAAGACCGTTTGTTTTGTAAAGGTGCCAGTTTGGATTGCGGAGTGTCGGGATTCCATGAAGGATACACAATGGCGACAAATGAACATGGCACAGTTGCGATGGGCCGATGTGGTGATTTTTGATGATATTGGTGCGGAATATATTTCGCCTTGGACATTGAATGAAATTGTTTTTCCCATTTTAGATGTGCGTATGGAACAAAAGAAAAAAACATATTTCACTTCGAATTATCAATGGCCTGAATTGGAGAGTCGATATGCAGCTTGTCAAAAAGAAGGTCGAGTGGCTGCCAATCGAATTTTAGAGCGCATTCGCGCATTATCGGATGTAGTTTTGTTAATGGGGACATCCCTAAGATAAGCCTTTTCAAATAGATGAATTGGTAGTAGAATATAGCCGTAAGATGTAATTAACAAGGAGGAAAAAAAATGTTAGTATCTGCTACAGACATGATCAACAAAGCCCATGAAGGACATTATGCGATTGGCGCTTTTAACATCAACAACATGGAATGGATCAAAGCTATCCTTTTAGGATGCGAAGCTAAAAAAGCTCCAGTTATGTTAGGTGTTTCTGAAGGTGCTGGTAAGTACATGTGTGGATTCGACAATGTTGTCGGCATGGTTAAACACATTCATGATAACTTGGGTATTACTGTTCCCGTTGCTTTACACTTAGATCATGGATCATATGAAGGAGCTAAGGCTTGTATCGAAGCTGGATTTACTTCAGTTATGTTCGACGGAAGTCATTATGATTTCGAAGAAAATGAAGCAAAATCAAAAGAAATCATCGCTTTAGCACATTCAAAAGGTATTTCTGTTGAGTGTGAAGTTGGTGGTATCGGTGGTACCGAAGATGGTGTCACTTCTGCTGGTGAATTAGCTGATCCAGAAGAATGTGCTAAAATCGCAGGTTTAGGAGTTGACTTCTTAGCTGCTGGTATCGGTAACATTCATGGTAAATATCCTGCTGATTGGGCTGGATTGAACTTTGATCGTTTGGCTGAAATCCAAAAGGCTACAAATGGTAAACCATTAGTATTACATGGTGGATCTGGTATTCCACGTGAACAAGTACAAAAAGCCATTACTTTAGGTGTTTCTAAAGTAAACGTTAATACAGAATGTCAATTGGTATTTGCGGATGCAACTCGTAAATATATTGAAGCTGGAAAAGACTTAGAAGGTAAAGGTTACGACCCTCGTAAGTTGTTAAAACCTGGTACTGATGCAGTTCAAGCATTGGTTGAAGACATGGTTGAAAACTTCTTCGGTTGTGCTGGAAAAGCTGAATAATTGATTTGAATTGGAGTGGTTCGAGAGAACCACTCTTTTTTTTTTGAGACGTTCATGATAGAATCTTATGGAATGAAAAAGCAGGGGAGGAAAATCAATGGAAAAAGTAATTAAGATTGAAGGGGGACATCGTCTTTCGGGTACAGTGACGATCAGTGGTTCTAAAAATGCTACAGTTGCCTTGATTCCTGCATGTGTTTTAGCCAATCAACCTGTTACGATCTATGGTGTGCCTAATATCTCGGATGTTCGTTCTTTAATGGTTCTACTTCAAGAATTGAATGTGGATGTAAAAGAAGTGGAACCAGGTACTTTATATATTGATCCAAGAAATATGAAAAATATTCCTATGGTTTCAGAAGCTGTGACCAAATTGCGGGCTAGTTATTATTTTATGGGTGCTTTACTTGGTAAATTTGGTCATGCCGAAATTCGTATGCCTGGTGGATGTTATTTAGGACCACGACCTATTGATCTTCATTTAAAGGGGTTTGAAGCTCTAGGTGCACAAATCGACTACGAGAATGGATGTTATATTTTGCATGCGGATGAATTGGTGGGAACTAACATTTTCTTGGATATTTCCAGTGTTGGTGCCACAATCAATATTATGATGGCTGCCGTTTATGCAAAAGGACGAACCATCATTGAAAATGCAGCTCGTGAACCAGAAATCATTGATATTGCGACGC
The DNA here is from genome assembly GCF_003725415.1 of Absicoccus porci. Taxonomy (GTDB): domain Bacteria; phylum Bacillota_I; class Bacilli_A; order Erysipelotrichales; family Erysipelotrichaceae; genus Absicoccus; species Absicoccus porci. Next base: position 163,946 of record NZ_RJQC01000003.1, read on the forward strand.
TATTAAATAAAATGGGTGCTCGTATTCATGGTATGGGTACATCGACCATCACGATTGATGGTGTACAAGATTTACAAGGTTGCAGTCATGAAATTATTCCAGATCGTATCGAAGCGGCTACCTATATTATTATTGGTGCTGCTGTTGGTGATGACATGCGTGTTGAAAATGTCATTCCACAACATTTAGATGCGATCATTATGAAATTAAAAGAAATTGGTATAAAAATGGAAGTGGGTTCTGATTTTATTCATATTTTTGGTCAACATGATCAATTAAAACCAACGGAAATTTTAACAAAGCCATATCCTGGTTTTGCGACCGATGTACAACAACCATTTTCTGTTTTATTGACTCAAGCGCATGGACAGTCAACGGTTACGGAAACAATCTATACAGAGCGTTTTAAACATTGCGATGAATTGCGCAAAATGGGTGCAGATATTGATGTTCGTATTCCGAGTGCATTTATTCATGGAAAAACATCTCTGTATGGTACACGGGTCAAAGCAACGGATCTTAGATGTGGTGCGGCACTTGTTGTAGCTGGCTTAATGGCACAAGGTGTAACAGAAATTCATGATATTTATCATATTGATCGTGGATATGATGATTTGGATGGTAAATTGAAAAAGCTTGGTGCTAAGCTTTGGCGTGAAGAAGTTGAAGATTAAGATGGATACTAGGGTCCATCTTTTTTATTAGTGTGCTAAAATATAAGTATGATACGAATGGCTTTTTTAACACGCGAACAAGAAACCAAAGATGTTGTGTTTGCTTTATCCAAATTATTAAATGATCAAGATTGGGGTTTCCGTCATTATTATAAAGCGAGCCGATTAGCGAAAGCATGTGAATCGGTTGATTTTCAAGTGTTTGTTTTTGATGAAATGTTCAAAACAGCACGTATTGAAAGTGTTTTTGTTCATGATCATCCGCAGGCGTTATTTTTTTATCTTTGCGAAGATGCAACAAAGACAAAGGGAAATGATCAAAGAGAGCGTATTCGATATATTCAAAAAGATCGAATTGACACAGATTTAATGGATATGAAAGATTGGTTGTTGTCTTCTTTACATCAGGGAGACATTTATGATTTTTCATATGGAGGCGTTCGTGTCAATTTACCTTATGAAGACATCTATTATTTGGAAAAAATTGATAAAATGGTTTATTTTCATACCAAAAAAGGCGTATTCCATAAACGTGTCAATATTTCTGAATTAGAAAAAGAATTCGAACCCTATGGATTTTTACGCGTTCATGTTTCTTATATTGTCAATCAAAAATACATTACTTCTTGGTTTAATGATATGGTGGAATTAAAGGATTCTATTCAAATTCCTGTTTCTCGTTCACAACATCGTAAGATCCGAGCCAAGCAGCGAGAAACAAAAACAAATCATGCCATATAATCAATCAAGTTATCCATGATGAATCGTAGTTTTGGATAAACTCGTTATAATAAAAATAGAAAAAGGGGATTCACTAGAGAGCGGTGAGAAGATGAAAAGATATTGAAGTTAAAGCGTAGCTTTAACGAAAAGCGAAACTATGGAGAGAAGGCTCCAAAGGATAAGCTGAGTAATCAGAAAAAACTTCCGTTCGCATATGTTCACGAAGGATGTAAGTGAGTTTGGAAAGGCATGTGATTCGTTATCACAAAGAAACATCTGTATGAGGGCATATGATCATCTTCATTGTATGTGCAAAATACCAATAATTTCTATACGTATCATTGAGCAAATACAATTGATTGGAAGATGATGTGTTTATACAATTGAATCATAAAGGTAGGTTTTGTATCCTACCTTTTTTATCGTGTGATTCATGTCAATTGTGTGATAAAATAGAAAAGACAATAAAGGAGACCTATACTATGAAACTGTTAGCCTCAAATTATGATGGAACATTGTGTTATGGAAAACACGTAATGGAAGAGGATAGCCAGGCAATCAGACAATGGCAAGCAAATGGAAATTTATTTACAATCGTAACGGGACGTGCAAAAGAATCGTTGGATAAGTACTTAAAAAAAGATGGATTGTATCCAGATTATATTGTAACCAATAATGGTAGTGTGATTTTTGATAAAGATGGCAATGAAATTGAAAGTAATTTTTTAGATTATATAACAGCTTTGGATGTAATGTATATTGCGAAACAAACCGATGGGGTGGTTAGTTATGTGGTTAATGATGGTAGACATCGTCATCGTATTATTGTAAATCCAAATATTCAAGATGTTCGTTATCCACATATGAAACCAGATTTAACCGAAGAAGAAGTCATGGATAAACAAGGTGGGTATTCTCAAATTGTTCTTTCTATGTCAAATCCAGATATGGCAAGTGCATTAGCAGAAGAATTAAATATTTTCTTTTCTGAGAATATTACGGCTTATGCCAATAATTATTGTGTGGATGTGGTTCCAAAGGGAATTTCAAAAGGGACAGGTCTGGAATTTGTAACAAATTATTTGGATTTAGATGTAGATGATGTTTATGCGATTGGCAACTTAGAAAAAGATATACCAATGTTGGAATTTGCAGGAAACTCGTATGCATTTTTTACAGCTTTCGAAGAAATTAAAGCCGTATGTGATCATGAAGTGATGTCCATTGCCGAAATGATCAAAGACATTGAAACAGAATAATACAATACATTAAGGGGGAATACGATTTGAATGCTGCGATAGATGATATCACATTGATCATTCGTTTGGTCTTAGATATTCTAGCGGTATGGGCATTGATATATTTAGGTTTACGATTATTTCGAAATAATTCACGTACTGTACAGATTTTAAAAGGAATCTTAGTTATTCTAGTTATTAAAGGTATATCTGTAATGCTTGGGCTTCATGCTTTTAGTCATATCATGGATATATTCTTGCAGTGGGGTGTATTGGCTTTGATCATTGTGTTTCAACCAGAAATACGTGGGATGTTGGAACGATTGGGAAAGACGTCGGCTATGCACTTAACGAATGTGACGACGGAAGAAACCATTTCAATGATCAATGAAATTGTCGATGCTTGTGAACAAATGTCAAAATCAAAGACAGGGGCTTTGATTACGATCCAACAAATCCAGGAATTAACCGATTATATCAATACAGGAATTCGTATGGATTCGGTTGTATCGAGTGAATTATTAGGAACGATTTTCCAATATGGAACACCTATGCATGATGGGGCTGTCATCATTCAAGGAAATAAAATTGCTTGTGCAGCTGCTTATTTTCCACCAACCAGTAGAGATTTGCCAAGTAAATATGGTGCTCGGCATCGTGCGGCTGTAGGAATCAGTGAAATTACGGACTCGATCACGATCGTGGTAAGTGAGGAAACAGGAGCTATTTCTCTTGCGGTCAACGGTCAATTGACACAATATCCAGTGGAAGGATTGCGTCGATATTTGTTGAATGTATTGGTTCCAAAAGAACCGGAATTATCGGATTCGCAATTGTTGCGTCGAACTGCGCATTCTTTGATCACACGGAATAAAACAGGATCGGAAAAAGAAAAGAAAAAGAAAGTCGATGAACGAATTCAGCCGATTGAGATTGTCGATTTTTATAATACAGACCACGGAGGTAAAACAAAATGATAGATAATAATTCTCAACCTCCTATGGGTAAATTGCATTTGATTTATCGAATTGTACGATTGATATTCTCAAAATTAAGTAAAATGGTGGATCATATCATTTATTCAAAGACGTGGGCTGCTTTGGTTTCTTTGGTAGCCGCTGTTATTATTTGTGTTTCTATTAATTATGATGTGATTGGTACCCAATTATTTAATGATCAATCAACCACGGTACAAATAAATAGTGTAGAAGTGGATACATTATATGATTCAGAAAAATATGATCTAACGGGCGTACCGAGCACCGTTACGGTGATGTTGACAGGTAAGGCTGCGGATATCCAAGTATTCCGTGCCAAAGGTGAGGTCAAAGTGATTTGTGATTTGCGAAAAAATCAAGAAGGGGATTCGGTCGTTCAATTGGAAGTGGATAATCTTCCTTCCGAATTGGATGCGAAAATAGAACCAGCTACCGTAACGGCTCATTTGGCAGAGCGGGTATCAAAGCGTTTTTCGGTTTCAGCGGAATTATATGCTTCCAATTCTTCCAAATGGAATACGCCTACTTTGGATACAAATAGTGTAACGATTTCAGGTACAGAGGAACAAATAGATACCATTCGTTCCGTGAAAGCTATCATTGATGCATCGAATCAAACGGGTGATTTTGAGACGAATGCAACTTTGGTTGCTTATGATTCGAAAGGCGAGACAGTAGATGTTCAAATTGAACCGTCAACCGTTAAAGCAGAAGTTAGCTTAAAGAATGAATAGAGGGAGTGCAGTAATGGGAAAGTATTTTGGAACAGATGGAGTTCGTGGAAGAGCCAATGAAGGCTTAACATTGGATATATCAATCAAGATTGGACAATATCTTGGTTGGTATTATAGTAAAAGTGGTCGTCATGCACGTATTTTAATTGGTAAAGATACGCGTTTGTCTGGCGATATGTTTGAACTGGGATTGTCTGCTGGTGCTACAAGTATGGGGGCCCAAGTCTATTTGTTGGGCGTATGTCCCACACCATCGATTAGTTATTTGATTCAAAAAGAACGTTTTGATTGCGGTATTATGGTTAGTGCTAGTCATAATCCTTACTATGATAATGGGATTAAAGTTTTTAATGATCGTGGCGAAAAGATGGAAGAATTCGTCTTACTGAAAATTGAAGATTATATGGATGGAAAAACACAATTACCATTGGCAACAGGTGATAAAATTGGTGAATTGATCGAATGGGAAGATGGTTTGGAAATCTATATGTCTTGGCTAAAAGAGACAGTTCCGGTTGATTTAACTGGTATGCATATTTGTGTGGATCTAGCGAATGGATCGGCTACGAGTACAGCGGCTGAAACCTTAGATGCGCTAGGTGCTACGGTCGAGGCTATCAATAACTCGCCAAATGGCATTAATATCAACAACAAATGTGGATCTACACATCCGGAAGGTTTACAACGTATCATGACAGAAAATGATTATGATATTGGCTTAGCTTTTGATGGTGATGCGGATCGTCTAATTATTTGTGACAGTGATGGTCGTTTGATGGATGGAGATTATATTTTATATATTTGTAGTCGCTATCTAAAATCAATCAACAAATTGAATAAAAATATGTGTGTTACGACCGTTATGGCTAACTTAGGACTTTACAAAGCATTGGATGCAAATAAAATTGATTACATTCAAACGCCAGTTGGTGATAAATATGTATTTGAAGAAATGCAGAATCATGATTATTGGATTGGTGGCGAACAAAGTGGTCACATTATTTTCTATGAACATGAAAAGACAGGTGATGGTTTATTTACCGCTTTACAGATATTGATGGTCATGAAGGAAACGGGTAAAACGTTACAAGAATTAAGCGAAGGTTTGTTTATCTATCCACAATTGTTAGAGAATGTAGAAGTCAAAGATAAAGAAAATGTTTTAAATGATGAAGCCTTGCAAAAAGTTATTCAAAGTGTTCAAGATGATTTAGGTGATGAAGGACGTATTCTTGTTCGTCCAAGTGGAACGGAACCATTGATTCGTGTCATGGTTGAAGCGAAAACGGATGAATTATGTAAAGAATATGTAGAACGTGTCGTTTCTTATATGCAGGAGCATGCGTTTTAAAAGGAGGGATGCATTTTGAAACGTGTAATATGTGTCGTAGAAGATGAAAAGGATCTGAATAATCTGGTGGCGCAATATTTACGTAAAGAAGGATATGAAGTTCGATCTTATTATACTTATGAAGAAGCGAATGCCCATGTAGCGGATGATGATGTTCATTTATGGATCTTAGATATCATGTTAGATGATAAATCCGGTTTTGATCTGATTGAAGAAATTCGTTTGCAGGGTCCAGAAATTCCGGTTATTTTCATGTCTGCACGTGATAAAGAATTTGATCGTATCATTGGCCTAGAAAAGGGTAGTGATGACTATATCACAAAGCCTTTTAGTCCAAAAGAATTGGTATTGCGAGTCAATAATATCATCAAGCGTGCGTATAAAGATGATAATAATCGAATCAGCATTGATGGATATGAACTGGATGAAGAACAACGTAAGATTTTTTATGAAAATCAAGAGATTGAATTGACGACAAAGGAATTTGATTTGTTGATGATGTTTATTAAAAATAAAGGAATTGCTTTTAGTCGTGATAAAATCTTGGAAAATGTCTGGGATGAAAACTATTTTGGATCGGATCGTGTCGTCGATGATACGTTGCGTCGTTTGCGTAAGAAATTGCCAAATTTGAATATTCATACCATTTATGGATATGGTTATCGGTTAGGATAAGATGAAAAAACTAACAGCAGGATTTCGAAAGCTATCTTTGACCCAGCAGATCATCATGATCATTTTCTTGTTCATTGTTTTCTTTTTTGCGTTTTTCTTTCTTTTCTTAAGTGGCAATATTGATCGTACCATTCGTCTACAAATGTATGATATGATGGAAAGCCGTCAAGAAGCGATCATTACCGTTTTGCAGTCGGATTCATCCGATGCTTTGAAACAGGACTACTTTGATTTTTCTGTAGATAAATATCAAGTAAACTGCATCGTGAAAAAGGATAAAGTACAGGTATTAAATACGAAATTTCATGATAAGACAGTACCAGGACTTGCCAATACGATCGTTAAGGAATCACAGAAAGTCAAGAAAGATGGGGATGTCCAGCAGGGTGTATATCAATATGGTGGCAGGCTTTATTATTATCGCATTCGTTTGGTGAAAACAAATGAGGGCAATGCCATTTTAGCAAGCTATATGGATGATACGTATTCGCAATCGCTACGGTTTTCTTTGGTTGATTCGACATTTGATTTGACAATTTTTGCTTATTTTGCGATGCTGTTGATCATGATGATTTGGGTCTATTCAATCATTCATCCATTGAATCAGATCAAATACTATATCGAACAAGTAAAAATGGGAAAAGATGTTGAATTGCATGTTAATCGTGAAGATGAAATTGGTGAAGTAGCGGATGCATTGGTCAATATGAAAGATGAATTGACGAAGCAAGAAAAAGCCAAAGAGGAAATGATTCATAACATCTCGCATGATTTGAAGACGCCAATCGCAACCATTAAATCATATGCAGAATCCATCAAGGATGGAATTTATCCATATGGAACAATGGAAAAAAGTGTGGATGTGATCATTGATAATGCGCAACGATTGGAAGATAAAGTACATAATCTTTTATATTTGAATCGAGTAGAGTATTTAATTACGAGTGATGCCGAAGGTGTCGTCACGAATATGAAAGATGTGGTAGAACAAGTTGTTTTGAATACGGCTGTTATTCGTAAAGATATTGAGATCCAAACAGATATGGAAGAAGTTTTCTTTGATGGCTTGTTGGAGTCTTGGCGAGTGACCATTGAGAATATCATGGAAAATGCTTTTCGATATGCGAAAACATATATTCGTATTGAATTGCACGAAGATGATCTAAAAATATCCAATGATGGACCAAAAATGGATGAAGATCGGATTGAAACGTTATTTCATCCTTATGAAAAGGGTGAAGGCGGTCGTTTTGGTCTTGGTTTATCCATTGTTGATAAGGTCGTGAAAGCTAATCATTATTATGTGAAGGGATACAATACGGATGATGGTGTTTGTTTTGAGATTTATCGGCCACATCCAAAAGTGAAGAAACAAACCAATCGTCGACGAAATTATCGGCAAAAGAACGATAAAGGAAATAAAAGAGGTTAAAAAGGATGAATACTTCATATTTTGAAGATTCATCTTTTTTTATGTGAGAGGGGGGGTGCGGACAAATTCTTGGACCGACGATGACAGGGAGGAAGAAAAATGTCGTTTACGGAGGAAGAAAAAAAGAAAGCACTTCAATTGTATGATGAAACTGGATCGATAGCTAAGGTAATTCATAAACTCGGATATCCAAGCAGACAAAATATGTATACTTGGATCAAGAATCGAGATATCGAAAAGAAACGCAAGAAATATGATGCTACAGATTCACCAGGGCACAGGCATCATCCATCATTAGAAATAAAACTTGAAATACTTCACCGTTGCTTTGAAGAAGGAGAAGACATAAAATCAATATCAGAAGAATACGGATATTCAAGGACGAGTATTTATAGTTGGAGAAAGCTGTATTTATCTGGAGGTGCAGCGGCGATAATGAATAAAAAGAAAGATTTGCCAAGAGGAACTTTGATCGTTAATGAAGATGCTGATAAGGGTTCCGATAATAATATTGAACTGGCAGCTAAGATAAGAGATCTGGAGCTAGAAAACGATATATTAAGACAGACAATAGAAATATTAAAAAAAGATCAGGGCATCGATCTGTTAAGACTGAAAAACGCAGAGAAGACAATGATAATCGATGCCCTAAGGAATAAATATGCATTGTCCCTGCTTCTTGCAAAACTTCAGATATCCAAGAGCAGTTACTTTTATCAGCACAAGATACAACAATCACCTTATAAATATGAGGCAATAAAGGTAAAAATTATTAAATTATTCAAAGAAAACAAGGAAAGATACGGTTATAGAAGGATCCATTCACTACTGAGAAAAGATAATATCATTGTATCTGAAAAAATAGTAAGACAAATCATGAAAGATAATAATCTAGTAGTAAAAGTCAGAAAACACAAGAAGTATAGCTCCTATCAAGGAGAAATAGGTGAAGCGGCAGAGAATATTATCAATAGAGATTTTCATTCAGAAAAACCCAGTGAAAAGGTGCTGACAGATATCACAGAATTCTCAATACCTGCAGGAAAAGTATATCTTTCACCAATAGTAGACTGTTTTGATGGAATGATACCAAGTTGGACAGTAAGTACCAACCCTAATGCAGATTTGGTCAATAGCATGTTGGATGATTATCATTCTAAGCTAAAAGAAGATGAGAAACCAATAGTTCATAGCGATCGGGGGGGTGTCATTACCGATGGCCTGGATGGATTAATAGAATGAATAAGTATGGATATACCAGAAGCATGTCTAAGAAAGGTTGCTCACCGGATAATTCGGCATGTGAAGGATTCTTTGGCAGGATGAAGAATGAGATGTTTTATGGCCGAAATTTTGTTGGTGTAACAATTGAAACGTTTGTAGAGATTATCAATGATTATATCATATGGTACAATACCAAAAGAATAAAGGCATCGTTGGGCTATTTGAGCCCTATGGAGTACAGGCAAAGTCTGGGACTAATTTGAAATAACAAGGTCCAAGAATTTGTCCGCACCCCCAACCCGTTTTAGGAAAAAAAAGATTCTAATTGAATGAAAGAAGGCATTCTGAATCATTGTCAGAATGCTTTTTTTGACAACTGTTTTATGCAGTATTATAATGAATCCATCAATGATGAAAAGGACATGAATAGAAGTCATGCAATTCAGAGAGAAGAATGGTTGGTGTGAATTCTTTGCGCAGATTTTTATTTACTCCCTTGGAGTTGCCCTCGAAAGAGTGTGCCGTAAGTTGGCGTTAACAACACACAAGGTGTACAGATTTTTCTGTAAATTAAGGTGGTACCGCGTTCACAACGTCCTTATTCAGGGCGTTTTTTTATTTAGGAGGAAACAAAATGGAACTTGTGAACTTTACTGAAGATGAACATTTAAAAACATTGAATCATTCTTGTGCGCATTTGATGGCGCAAGCTGTTCGTCATATTTGGCCAGATGCCAAATTCTGGGTTGGACCAGTTGTTGAAGAAGGATTCTATTACGATATGGATCTTGGTGATCATAACATTACCGACGAAGATTTAGATAAGATCACAAAAGAGATGAAGAAATGTGCGAAATCCGATAAGCGCATCGTTCGTCAGGAAATTACTCGAGAAGAAGCTTTAGAACGTTTTAAAGATGATCCATATAAAATTGATTTGATTACTCGTATGCCTGAAGGTACGAACATTTCCATGTATACGCAAGGTGATTTTACCGATTTATGTCGTGGACCTCATGTAGAGAGTACAAAGAAGTGTCGTTATTTTAAGTTGATGAAACATTCTGGTGCTTACTGGAAAGGTGATGTCAACAATAAAATGTTACAACGTATTTATGGTGTATGTTTCGATACAAAAGAAGATCTAGACAAATACCTGGAAGCTTTAGAGGAAGCAAAGAAACGTGATCACAAGAAAATTGGTCGTGAAATGGGCTTATTTATGATGTCTGAATTTGCACCTGGTATGCCATTCTTCCTTCCAGATGGAATGATCCTTCAAAGACAATTGGAAGAATATTGGCATGAAGAACATGTCAAAGAAGGATATCAATTTGTTCGTACTCCAATCATGATGTCAAAAGAATTGTGGGAGACATCCGGTCACTGGGGTCACTACAAACAGAATATGTATACTTCAAAAGTCGAAAATCGTGAATATGCGATCAAACCAATGAACTGTCCAGGTGCTGTCTTGGTTTACAACAACTCTTTGCATTCCTATAAAGATTTACCACTTCGATTAGCTGAAGAAGGACTTGTACATCGAAATGAAGCTTCTGGTGCCTTAAATGGATTGTTCCGTGTTCGTGAATTTACGCAAGATGATTCGCATATCTTTGTGACCGTTGATCAAATTGAAGATGAAGTAGGTCGTATCATTGCGTTGATTGATCGTATTTATAGTGTATTGGGATTAACTTACAATATTGAATTGTCCACTCGTCCAGAAAGCTATATTGGTGAATTAGATGTATGGGAAAAGAGTGAAAAAGCGTTGGCTGAAGCATGTCGTAAAGCAGGAAAAGACTTTGTCGTAAATCCTGGTGATGGTGCTTTCTATGGTCCAAAATTGGATTTCCATATCAAAGATAGTTTGGGACGTATCTGGCAATGTGGTACGGTTCAATTGGATATGAACTTACCTGGACGTTTTGGTGCTGTGTATGTGGATAAAGATGGTTCTCGTAAGACACCTATCATGTTGCATCGTGTTGTCTTTGGTTCATTCGAACGTTTTATTGGAATCTTGACTGAACATTTTGCTGGTCATTTCCCATTGTGGATGGCACCTCATCAATTGGTCGTCATTCCCGTTCATCAGGAAAAACATTTAGCGTATGCGAAGAAAGTACAAGAAGCTTTGAAAACCAAAGGATTACGTGTTGATTTAGATGATCGTAATGAAAAATTAGGTTATCGTGTCCGTGAAGCACAAATCAAACATATCAATTATCAATTGGTTGTTGGTGATGGTGAAATGGAAGCCAATACGGTAACGATTCGAAAGAGTGGTTCTCGTAAATCAGAAACGTTATCTTTGGAAGATGCAATTCAACGATTTGTTGCAGAAGTTGATAATAAAGAATTATTTAAAGCTGAATAGTGAATGATCAGATCCATTTTTATGGATCTGATTTTTTAAGCACTTTAGTGTTGACAGTGCTAAATGTTGTGATATACTACAGTTAGCAATTGAAATAGACAAGTGCTAAAAAGGAGGATGCTAGTATGATTAAACCTTTACATGATTTTGTTTTATTGAAAAAAGAAAAAGAAGAAAAGACTACCGCAAGTGGTATCATCTTGACGAGTGGCAAAGAAAAATCAAAATTTGCTGTCGTTGAAGAAATTGGATCTGGCGTTGAAAAACCAGATTATGCCAAGGGCGATAAAGTCTTATTTAAAGAATATGCCGGAACCAATATCAAAATTGATGACGAAGAATATGTCGTTATTAAAGATGAAGATATTATTGCAGTGAATCGATAGTATATAGGAGGAATAATTATGGCGAAAGAAGTACGTTTTTCAAAAGATGCTCGTGAAGCAATGCTTAATGGCGTAAATACATTAGCGAATGCAGTGCGTGTTACTTTAGGTCCTAAAGGACGTAATGTTGTATTGGAAAGAGAATATGGCAGTCCATTGATTACCAATGATGGTGTAAGTATTGCCAAAGAAATTGAATTGGAAGATCCATTTGAAAATATGGGTGCTAAATTGGTTTATGAAGTAGCCAATAAAACCAATGATACCGCTGGTGATGGTACAACAACAGCAACGATCCTAGCACAAAGCATGATTGAAAATGGTTTGCGTGCTGTAGAACGCGGTGCAAATCCTGTCTTGATGCGTGAAGGTATTGAGAAAGCATCAAAAGCAATTAGTGAATATATTTTGGAACATTCAAAGAAAGTTGAATCTTCAAAAGATATTGAAAGTGTTGCTACGATTTCAAGTGGTAATGAAGAAATTGGTAAGATCATTGCCCAAGCTATGGAAAAAGTAGGCCGTGATGGTGTTATCTCAACCGATGATTCGAATAGTTTTGAAACGACTCTAGAAATCAGTGAAGGTATGGAATATGACAAAGGATATGTTTCTCCATATATGGTTTCGGATCGTGAAAAAATGGAATGTGTCATGGAAAATCCATATGTTTTAGTTACCGATCAAAAGATCAATAATGTGCAAGAAATCTTACCTTTGTTGGAGCAAATCGTTCAATCCAACCGTAGTTTATTGATCATTGCGGATGATTTGGAAAATGAAGTTGTATCTACATTGGCATTGAATAAATTGCGTGGAACATTTAACGTAGTTGCAACGAAGGCGCCTGGATTTGGTGATAATCAAAAAGCACAATTGGAAGATATCGCTATTTTGACGGGTGCAACATTCTATTCAAAAGATTTGGATATGGATTTGAAAGATATGAAATTATCCGATCTTGGTACAGTAAAACGTTTGATCGTTAAGAAAGATAGCACAACGATGATTGGTGGTGCTGGCGATAAAGCAAAAGTTGCAGATCGTGTAAAGGAAATCGAAGCACAAATTGAAAATACCAAGAGTGAATACGATAAGAAACGTATGTCTGAACGTTTAGGTAAGTTATCTAATGGTGTTGCCGTCATCAAAGTTGGTGCTGCTACCGAAACAGAATTAAAAGAAAAGAAATTGCGTATTGAAGATGCATTGAACTCAACGCGTGCCGCTGTCAGTGAAGGTATCGTTGTTGGTGGTGGTGCTTGCCTTGTTAATGCATATGTTGCATTAAAGGATAAAGTACATTCAGATGTTGTAGATGTTCAAAAAGGTGTTAAATTAGTCTTCGATGCTTTGTTAGCTCCATTGGCACAAATTGCTGATAATGCTGGATTTAATAGTGAAGATATTGTTGAAAAACAAAAGACACAAGATACTGGTATTGGTTTTGATGCCAAAGCTGGTCAATGGGTAAACATGTTCGATGCTGGTATCATTGATCCTGCCAAAGTTACTCGTAATGCTTTGATCAATTCTACTAGTATTTCAGCATTGTTCATCACAACGGAAGTCGGCGTCGCAAAGATTCCTGAACCAGAACAACCTGCACCACAAGCTCCAGGAATGTATTAATCGATTCAAGAAGGACTCATTGAAATGAGTTCTTCTTTTTTTTATAATGTTTTCTGGTGATATATATATGAAAACAATTTGGATAGCAACTTCCAATCCACATAAAGTGGAAGAATTTCAAACCATGTTGGGACCCAATGTTGAAGTAAAAAGTATGAAAGATCTTGGACAAGAGGTTTCCATTGTGGAAGATGGAAAGACATTTGAAGAAAATGCATTAATTAAAGCACGAGCATTGTATAAGGTGATTCATCAGCCGGTCATCAGTGATGATTCGGGTTTAGAAGTTGATGCTCTGGATAAAAAACCAGGGGTACATTCAGCTCGTTGGATGGGTGAAGACACGCCGTATACGATTAAAAATCAAGCTATTATTGATGCTTTAAAGGATAAAAAAGATCGTTCGGCACGATTTGTTTGTGTGATTGCTTATATTGATGAAGATGGCAAAGAATATACGTATCGAGGAACGATTGAAGGACAAATCAATGATAAGATCGTTGGTGCAAATGGTTTTGGCTATGATCCTATTTTCTATTATCCTCCTTTTCATACAACAACGGCCAATGTGAGTGAAGAATTAAAGAATAGTGTTTCCCATCGAGGAAATGCCTTAAAGGCTTTCTTAGCTGATTGGGGTGATAAATTATGATTCATGTTGTATTGTATGAACCGGAAATACCAGGTAATACGGGAAATATTATTCGTACTTGTATGGCAACGAATAGTATCCTTCATTTGATTGAGCCTTTGGGATTTTCGTTAGATGAAAAACATCTACGTCGTGCTGGTATGGATTATGCGAAAGATTGTGATATTCGTATTCATAAGAATTGGGATGCTTTTGTGAAAGCCAATCCTGCGGATCATTATTATTATATGACACGTTATGGTAAAAAGGCGCCGAGTGAATTTGACTTTACAAAAGAAACAGGGGATATCTATCTAATATTAGGAAAAGAGAGTACGGGTATTGATCGTCGTATCTTAAAACATCATCAGGATACGTGTATGCGCTTGCCAATGGTGGCTCAAGCTCGTTCTTTAAATTTGTCAAATTGTGCAGCCATCATCGTTTATGAAGTGTTGCGACAATTAAATTATCCGGGATTATCAACGACCGAAGTTCTCAAGGGAGAGGATTTTTTGGACACGATTCCGGAATAATAGGTAGACAAAAGTTAAGAAATGACTAAATGTATATCATTTGTAAACGTTTGTCTATTTTGGGATTTTACTTTAAATATGGATTAAAATCACACATTTTTACATAATTTTTTGAAATCCCCTTTAAATAAAGGGGATATTTCAAAAAATGATTCCCAAAATTGTGTGAAACCTTTCCGGAATGATTCGGTGAAATTTGCGACAACCGGAAACTTATGATAACCTTGGAGATGTTTAAGAGGTGATTTAGATGAAATTTATCGAAAAACATAACAAACTACTTGCTGTAGCGTTATGTGCTGCCAGCATGGGTTCAGTTGCTCAAACCATCAAAGCATTTGAACTAAAACCAGGATGGCATGGCGAAGGTAAAAATCGTTACTATATTCAAGCTTCTGATCGTAAAGAGGCCACTGGATTGACCCAAGTTAACAACGACCTTTACTATTTCGATGAAAAAGGTGATATGCAATTTGGTTGGCAAACCGTTGCTAATAAAACATATTACTTCAAATCGAATGGTACAGCCGCTACAGGAAAGACCGTAGTCTCTGGCGAAACGTACAATTTTGAAAAAACAGGTACTTTACGTCAAGGTTGGTCTAAAGACAAAAAATCTTATTATGATGATAATGGTTTCAAGAAAACCAATGCTCTAGTTACAGATGGAGATTCAACATATTACTTTGATCAAGATGGTCAAGTAAAAACTGGTTGGGTTGAAATCGATGGACAAAAATACTATTTTGATGAAAATGGTAAACGTGTTACAAACACGGAAATGGATATTGATGGAACAACATATGCCTTCAATGAAGATGGTACATTGAAGACAGGTTGGTCGAATGATGGTAATGCTTATTTCCAAGATGGAACAAAGGTTACTGGATATCAACAAATTGATGGTAATGCTTATTTCTTCGGTGATGACGGTAATAAAGTTGTCAACGGTGAAAAAGTTGCCGATGAGTATTACACAGATGAAAATGGTGTAATTGTTGATACACAAACAGCTATTGATGAACGTGCTGCTGCTGAAGCTGCTCAAAAGGCTGCTGAAGAAGCTGCTGCTAAACAAGCTGCCGAAGAAGCTGCTGCACAACAACAAGCTGCCCAAGAACAAGCAGCACAAGAACAAGCTGCTGCACAACAACAGGCCGCTGCACAACAACAAGCTGCAGCGCAGCAACAAGCCACACAACAAGCTTCTACAACAACGAATACAGTATCAAATGCTGATACATCCAATACAGCATCGAATACAACAGTTGTTGATAACACAACAGCAAATACAAGTACAACTACAAATACAAGTACTGCAACGAACACAGCAACCAATACAAGTACTGCAACGAATACAAATACGGCTGCTAATACAAGTTCTACAACAACAAATACATCAACAAGTACAAATTCTTCAAAATCAGCTGCTATTGCTGCAGCCGCACTTTCACAAATCGGTGTTAGTCAAGACTGTACGATGTTAGTTACGAACTCTCTAGCTGCTGCTGGAATTAGTTTCCATGGATGGCCTGAAGATTATTTATCATTAGGTACCGTAACAAGTAACCCAGTGCCAGGTGATATCATTGTTTACCAAGGTCACGTTGCTGTTTATGTTGGTAATGGACAAGCTGTACATGGTGGATGGAATGGATCAACGACTGTTCTTACTTCAGTCAATTGTTCTCAACCATTTATCGCTTACGTTCATATTAACTAGTCGATACAAAGAGGACTTCGGTCCTCTTTTTTTTATCAGAGGAAAAAGTAAATGAAATATATTGAAACAGATAAATTTAATCATGTGAGTGTATCCATTCGCTCTATTTTTGACTTGGATATTCATACGATAACGACCATGAATCTATTATGTATTATGATGAAAAAACAAACGGAGAAATATCCAGATCCATCTTTATTTACGTGTGCTTTAGCCGATACCTACGGTATTCGTATTGGGGTGGGCCTTTCCGCGTATGGCAAACAATTGGTCATGGACATTCGAATGAATGCGATTGAAACACGATGGATACCGGATAAAAGCTATCAAAAGCAAGCACAAGATTTATTGGATCAGGTAATTTACCATCCCTGCTTTACAATGGCTTCGCTTTCTCAGGCAAAAATGCAGTTAAAAAATCGCTTACGTACACAAATGGATGACCCTAACACTATTGCTTTATTAGATGCATTCTCCATGTTGGCACCACATTCCATTTCTATCCCTGTTCAAGGACAAATCAATGATATAGATGCGGTGACACTATCGGACATTCATCAAGCTTATGAGATGTATCAAAAAGCAAAAAAACATGTGTATATTGTTGGAAAACCGGATCAAGAATTATATGACTATCTCGATCAATTGGATTCCCATAGGGCGATTCAATCCAATTTTGAATTATTAACAGATACGCCATTACAGACAAAAAGCCAAACACGAGATATTTCACAAACAAGTCTAACGCAAGTGTATACCAATCACGTTTGTGTCGATGATCCACTTTATTATCCATTGCTGGTCACGAATTCCATTTTAGGACAATCACCAAGTAGTCTTTTATTTACAAACATTCGTGAAAAGCATAGCTACTGTTATTCTATATACAGTACGATCATTCGCTTTGATGGGGCATTGATTATTTCAACAGGTTTTCGCAATCAATATTATGAACAAGTTGTATCGTTGATTAACGAACAGATAGAAATTCTACAAAAGGGACTATTTGATGAAGCATTACTTTCCAGTGCAAAGAAAGATTTGATCGATGGTTTAATCAGTGGCCAAGATAGTTCATTTAGTATCATTGAACAAGCCTACTTGGATGATTTGATGCATCGAAATATGGAATTAAAAGATCGTGTTGCATCCATAAATACGATCACAAAAGAAGGAATCATGGCGGTCAGTACCAATCTGCATTTGGTTGCGCAATCTATTGTGAAGGAGGATAAACATGAAACAGTTTAATATGATTGTAAAAGAAGAAACACTGGACAATGGATTGCATGTCATTTTGGTTAAAAAGCCAGGATACTATCGCTCTTTATTTATGCTTGCTGTCAATGCGGGAGGATTTGATATTGAACAACAGTATAATGACTTACACTTACATCACCGGTCAGGGTGTGCTCATTTTCTCGAACATCAAATGTTTCGACTAGATGGTCAAGATGTCACCAATCAATTTGCGCAAATGCAAGCCAGTACGAATGCATTTACTACCAATAATAAAACAGCTTATTATTTTCAAACTACGGCAGATATCGAAGCACCATTAAACTTATTGTGTGATTTTGTAGAAGAATTAGATATTGATACAAAATCTGTCAACAAGGAAAAAGGGATTATTCTTAGTGAATACGATATGTATCAACAACAACCGGAACAACGATTGTTTAAAGAAACATGGAAAAGTTTATATGTGAATCATCCTCTTCGCTACGATGTATTAGGTACACCGGAAGATATTTCTAATATGCGTGTTGAAGACTTATCCACTTTCTATCATTATAATTATGATCCTTCAAAATTAACTTTGGTCGGAATTACCGGCCAGGATATTGACAAGATCATGGACATTATTAAAGAAAATCAAACACGTCATCCATCCTTATTAAATGGTGAAGTGAAACGAATCATTCATTCGGAACCAGATTCTTGTGCACGTTCCGAATTTTCCTGTGCAATGGACATTTCTACACCTTTTGTATGTGTTGGCTATAAAGAAAAGACAGAAACAGATATCCATTTGGCCATAAAAAAAGATCAATGTATCCAAATGGCTTTAGATGCAGCCATGACCTCATTAAATCCTACCTATCAAACTTGGTTAGATAATGAAATCATGACAAATATCAATGGAGCCGAATGTGATTTCAATGTTGATCACAGTGCTATCCTATATTATGCGCAAACGCATCATCCAGACGCTTATATAAAAATGATCGATGCAATGAGTAAAGAATTTTCCAAAGGAATGGATCCATCCATTTTTAAAGCATTAAAAGCACGTGCTATTGCACAAATGATTCGAGGATTTGATTCCTTTGAAAATTTAGCCGTAGAATTATTAGAGGCCCATATTTCTGGCTATGATTATTGGAAGCAATATGAGATGATCACAAACTTAGAAGTGGAACAAATCAATGCTTATCTTCAAACTTTGGATCTTGAACATCCCACAATAACAACGATTCAACCAAAAAATATGTAAATAAATAAAAAAATTGCAGTTTACAGTATATAAACTGCATTTTTTTATTGTTTTTACGTAATTTATCTTCGTTTGCTTAAAAATTCATTTCTATTTACTATATGGACGAAGGCAGGTGATATGAAATGGTACATTACCATTACCGGATACGTTAGGAGGTAAATTTTATGAATCTTTTTTGTATTGTTGGATGTATTGAAGAATTACCATCATTAAAAGAAACAGCTACAGGTGTTAAAACATGCAGTGTCATGATGAAAGTAGATCGTCCATTCGCTAATTCAGAAGGCATATACGAACAAGATTTGATTCAAGTGGAAGTTTGGCGAGGCTTGGCCGAAACCTTGTGTGCACGTACACATGTTGGTGATTGTCTTGCCATCAAAGGTCGAATTGCTTCACGTCGTTATGATAAAGAAGATAAAACCTACTATAACTACGCGTTCGTGGCAGAAAAAATCGACTTCTTATCCAAAAAATTGGGAACAAACGAAAGGTAGGTAGTTGAACTACCTGCTTTTTTTACGTTATACTTTTCTTGGAGGATTAAGCAATGAGACAGAATCTACATACACACAGTACATATTGTGATGGCAAAGATCAACCAGAAGAAATGATTCAAACAGCCATTGCCGAAAAATTTGATATTTTAGGTTTTTCTGGTCATGGACATTGTATTTATGATGATGCATCCATGTCGCAACAAGGACAAACAAAGTACATCGATGAGATTCGTAGACTCCAAAAACAATATGCCGATGAAATTCAAATTTATTTAGGCATTGAACAAGATATATTAGGAAGAGTGCCCAATCCTAGGGATTTTGATTATATTATTGGTAGTGCTCATTTTGTTGAACATGAAGGTCAGTTTATGAGTGTGGATTATAGTGAAGAAATGATGTGTAAAATCCTGCATGAATGGTTTCATGATGATTTTTTGGAGTATGCCAAAACATACTATCAAAATGTCAGAATGATGAAAGACTGGGATGAAGTAGATATTATTGGACATTTGGATTTATTGACAAAATATAATGAAGGAAACAAATATTTTGATTTTGAAAATCCAAAATATGTTTCCATTGCGTGTGATACAATTGATGCTCTTGCCAATAAGATCTTTGAGGTAAATACCGGAGCGATTGCACGTGGTTATCGAACAAGTCCCTATCCTTATAAAAACTTATTGGCTTATATGCAGGAAAAGAATATTCGTATCTGTTTAAATAGTGATTGTCATGATCGAACAAAATTGGCTTGTAACTTTCAAGAATCTTTAGAAATGATTCGTTCGGTTGGTTATGGTTCGATGGTTATATTGACTTCGGATGGTTTTAAAGATTTATCACTCGAAGCGTTCCAATAAAAAAAGAACGAATTGCTTCGTTCTAATGACGTCCAAATTGTTCATTTAATCCTTCGACAATATCTTTTGGTAATCGCACATTTTCAGTAAATGGGTTCACTACAATGGCGTGGACCTTTTTATTTTGAGCTACTTCATGTAGACATTCAACAAAAGGAAGTTGTTGCCAATCTACATTCACATACTCATCCAATGCTTCTTCTTTGTTAGAAAAGACGGGATAGAATTTATTGCTATCCATATCTGCTAAGATATCGGGTTGTCCATCTTCAAATACAGGAATCCAAACAGAACTAGAAATTAATGTTTCTAGCATGGAGACTAGATTATCTTCGGATTGGTCTTGGCCATAAGCCTGTAGCTTTTCTTTAATTGCATCCATATAAATCTTCTTTCTAAAATAAAAAGAGGCAATGCCTCTTTTTACTAACGGTTGTAGTACTCAACGACTAACAATTCATTAATTGGTTGTGATGTGAATAATTCACTACGTTCTGGATAACGTACGTATGTACCTTTTTTCTTATCTGCGTCTACATTAACAAAATCAACAGTTGATGTAGCAGCTTCTAAAGCTTCGTTGATCGTAGATAAGTTTTTTGAACGTTCACGAACTTCGATTTCTTGTCCTGGTTTTACTTGGAAACTAGGAATATCGACTTTCTTTCCATCAACCAAGATATGTCCATGGTTGACAAGTTGGCGAGCTGCACGACGTGTACGCGCAAATCCCATACGATAAACGATGTTATCTAAACGGCTTTCCAACATAACTAATAAGTTTTCACCAGATGCACCTGGTTTTTTACTTGCTTTCGCGTACGTATTAGCGAATTGTTTTTCACTTAATTGATACGTATGACGAATACGTTGTTTTTCCTGTAACTGAATACCGTAGTTTGTTAATTTGCCACGACGTCCTTGGCCGTGTTGACCTGGAACATAATTACGACGAGTAAGTTCTTCTCCTGTTTCCAAGATTGAGAAACCTAGACGACGAGACTTTTTCCAAGTACTTCCTGTGTTTCTAGACATAAGTTTCCTCCTATTGTTTTTTCACAAAACAATAACAGTACAAATCACTACTAGGCGTGTTATAAAAGATGCTTTCTACTATTCAGCTGTTAGTTACTCGCATCGCTTACGCTTATAACGCGTATCTTGTAGCTTTGTATGCTGCTATCAATTTATGCTCAAATATCATATCAAAGTGCTAGTTCAAAATCAAGAAAATTTAGATTATTCATGGAAAGACATACTAAGTTTTGCTATAATGACAGTAGTTTTTTAAGGAGGAATTTGGATGCAATCTGTAACCGACTTTTTATCATTTATTCAATCACGTATCACGTTGGCTACGTTGATATATATATGTATCATCGTTTTGGTGATTATCTTATTAGTCATTCTTTCCAATCATTTACGCCGTCGTAAAGCGAACGCCCGATTTGAGGAATTAGAGAAAGATGTGAATGCGGTAAGAAATAATTCATTAGATTATAAATTTAATAAAGCTAAAGCATTCGCAAAAGTAAATGCCGATATCATGGAACGTGTCAATGAATTGACACCAAAATATAATGTATGCATTGAAGGTATGGATGAATGTGACACACTTTGTGAAAAAGCACACGATGCTTTAGAAGGACATCATACCAAAAGAGCTATGCGCCGAATGGATGAATTGGAAACATCTTTGAAAGATGCACGGGAACGCATTCGTATCGTTACGAAAGCATTGGATAATATTCTGCAAAAAGAAACAGAAGTTCGTGATTTTGCGAATGCCTTAAAGGAACGTTATCAAAATGTGCGTCAAGTCTATACGACCAATCGTAATTCTTTTTATAAAGCAACGACTTACTTTGATTCTCGCTTCCAAGAAATTGAAAATGATTTCTCTAATTTCGAAGAATGGATGTATGCTTGTGAATTCAATAAAGCCAAAGACGAAGGAAACAAGATTGCTGCCTCCATCGATTCACTTTCAAGCGAAATTGCTTTATGTCCAGATTTGTATGAAAGAACCAAATCGATTATTCCGGCTGCAATGATGGAAATTAATCAAAATGCGACAGAATTATCACAATCGGATATCAATTTGGGATATTTAGAAATCAACAAGAATTTAAATGAAGCAGCTAGCCAATTAAAAGAAGCTGAACATCGCATCGATGTGGGTAATCTCAAAGAAGCACAAATGATGATTAGTCAAATTGGTGATGGTGTTTTAAAACTACAAGATGCGATATCACAAGAAAAGGCAGCCTATGATGAAATTCATGGTGGCTTAGAACAGAACTTAATCACTGTATCCGAGATTCAAGTGGAATTGAACGACATCAAAAAGATGTATTCGAATATTCGAGATCGTTTTGGTTTGGAAGATTGGACACATCGTTTTGCATTAGCCGATGAACAAATGGGCAATGTCCAGGAAGCATCAACGTTGTTGCAAAGAGAAATTAAAGCAGATCAAACACCACTGATTGAAGTTGTACGCTATTATCGTGAATTTGTTGCCGATATCAATGAATTTAAGACACAAATTGATGAAATGAAATCAAAATTGATCAGCGCAAGCAGTGATGAATCACGTGCGCAGAAACAATTGATCAAGTTACAATTGATCTTAAATGAAGTACGCTTAAATGCGGCCACACGTCATTTGCCAAGTATTTCTTCTCAATTTGAAAAAGATATTCAACAAGCAGAAGATTTAATTAGTCGTGTGCAAATTGTATTGTCGCATTCACCACTGGATGTGCCAACTTTGAATGCGGATCTACAAGATGCGATTGATTTTGTTTATAAACTTTACAACAATGCCAATAATTTGATTGGTGTAGCTGTAATGGTTGAAAATGCGATCGTTTTTGGAAATCGTTTCCGTTCTGCACATCCTTCGATGAATACCGATCTGACACGTGCTGAATTGTGTTTCCAAAATGGAGAATATACTCGTGCTTTAAAAATTGCAATCCAAGCTATTGAAAATCTACATCCTGGTACCTATGAAAAATTGATTGCGAAAAAAGATCCCGCTGTCATGAATCAGGTGTAGACCATGATTTATTTTGATAATTCTTCAACGACCTCCCTTGCACCGGAGGTCCTTGCCGTTTATAAGCAGTTGCTCGCCACAACCTATGGAAATCCAGATAGTCTTCATCAAGTGGGACGAAAAGCCAATGGCTTGATGGAAACAGCACGCCAAAAAATTGCACATATGTTAGGGGTCAAGGGCAGTGAAATATTATTTACTGCCAGTGCAAGTGAAGCCAATACTATGGCTATTATTGGATATGCCTTGGCAAATACTTCACGTGGCAAACATGTTTTGATTAGTAATGTCGAACATCCATCGGTTGATCATGCAGCAGATGTTCTTTCTCAGCTAGGATTTGATGTGGAAAAGATGCCAATCAATGAACAGGGAATCATCACTCCAGAATGTGTTCAATCCTATATGCGGAAAGATACAATTCTAGTTTCAACCATGCATGTCAATAATGAAATGGGAGCCATCAATCCCATTCGAGAGATTGAAAAAGTAGTTCATCAAAATCCAACATGCGTTTATCATGTGGACTGTGTACAAAGCTTTTCAAAAATCGATGTGCCATTTGAAATTTTAGATATGGCTACGATTTCAGCTCATAAGATCCATGGATTAAAAGGATCTGGGTTATTGATGAAAAAAGAAAAAGTACAAATGAAGCCGATCATTCAAGGTGGTCAACAAGAACACGGTTTGCGAGGTGGAACCCAAAATGCACCCACAAATATTGTACTCGCAAAAACTATTCGATTGGCTTTATCGGCTCAACAAGAAAGTTACGAAAAAATTAAGAAAATAAATACCTATCTACGACAGGAACTATCTCAAATACCAGGTGCACATATTCATTCACCTGAAAATGCCTTGCCATATATCTTAAATATTGGCTTTGATCAATTGACCAGTGAAGTATTATTAAATGCATTGGATGCCCATGATATTTGTGTATCCGCAAAGAGTACGTGTTCCAGTCATGGAGCTAATGAATCCCATACACTCTTAGCGATGGGAAAATCCAAAAAGGAAGCAACACATATGATTCGGTTATCCTTTTCTGGTTTAAACACAATGGATGAAGCAAAACAATTTATACAAATATGTAAGGAGATCATTAAAGATTATGGACTATCGTTATGATCATATTTTGATTCGATATGGTGAATTATCACTCAAAGGAAAGAATCGAAATTCATTTATCAAACAGTTATATCACAACGTGAAAAAGGCCCTGGCCAATTTTCCAACATTGGAATACGAAAGACAACATGATCGTATGTACATCTATTTACATGATGAAGATCCAGAAAAAGTCAGTGATGTCTTAGCTACTGTATTTGGGATTTCGTCTTTTTCATTGGCAATCCAAGTGCCATCGGATATGGATGTGATCATCCAAGCCGCTAAGAATAGTGTTGATCTTTCAACGAAAAAAACATTTAAAGTAGCAGCTCGACGCTCGGATAAAAACTTTCCATATATTTCCGATACGATCAATCGTCAAGTAGCAGGAGAAATTCTTCGAAATAGTGATTGGAAAGTCGATGTGCATCATCCTGATGTCAAAATCGTAATTGAAGTACATAAAGAATTTACATATATCATGACCAATCGCCGTGCTGGTGCTGGTGGATATCCGGTTGGTGTTGGTGGTAAAGCCATCATGTTATTGAGTGGCGGTATTGACTCACCAGTTGCGAGTTATTTGTTGATGAAACGTGGTGTCCATATTGAAGCCATTCATTTTGCGGCTCCTCCTTATACTTCTCAAAATGCACAAGAGAAAGTGCTTACTTTAGCAAAGATGTTAAGTGGCTATCAAGGTGAAATTTTGGTTCATATAGTGCCATTTACACAACTGCAATTGGCTATCTATCAACATGCAGATGAAAGTTATGCGATTACTTTGATGCGACGTATGATGATGCGTATTGCAGAAGGTATGGCTAAAAAAAGACATGCACAAGCAATTGGAACAGGAGAATCTGTTGGTCAAGTGGCCTCACAAACATTAGAAAGCATGCAAACCATCAATGCCGTTACCAATATGCCTGTGATTCGTCCGGTTGTGTGTATGGATAAAGTAGAAATTATTGATTTAGCACGAAAAATCGGTACGTATGAAACATCGATTCTTCCATATGAAGATTGCTGTACGATCTTTGATCCCAAAGCCCCTGCCACAAAACCACGAATTGATCGTTGTGAGAAATATGAAGCACGTTGGGATTGGGCGTCGATGGTTCAAGATTGTATTGATCAATGTGAAGATATTGTGGTTCGACCAGAAGCTACACAAGAAGATATATTTTAGGTGGTTTATCCACCTTTTTTTAAAAAGGAGCATCTATGTTAATTTGTCCAATTTGTCACACGCCTTTAGAAAGAAAAGAACATACATGGGAGTGTATCCATCATCATAGTTTTGATGTTGCAAAACAAGGGTATGTCAATTTGTCTATGAAACAAAAGAAACAACAAGGGGATAATAAAGAAATGGTCAAAGCACGTACCGCTTTTTTAGAACAGGGTTATTATGATTTCTTGAAAGCACAAGTCGTCATGATCATTCAATCCTATCATCTAAAAACAATTGTGGATACGGGTTGTGGACAAGGATACTATACCTCAGCTGTTTCAAAGGTTTGTGATGTGTGGGGTATTGATTTAAGCAAAGATGCGATTCAATATGCAGCCAAAAAAGATAAATTGGGTCAATATATTGTGGCGAGCATTTTTTCCATGCCGTTACAATCCAATGGCTGCGATGGTGTTCTATCCATTTTTGTTCCCTATGCCACCAATGAAATCCGACGAATTATAAAGACGAATGGTATTTGGATCACGGTTGGTCCGGGGCCGCATCATTGTTGGGAATTGAAAGAAATGCTCTATGAACATGTGAAAGAAAATCCAATGCCCAATCCAAAACAAAAAGGCTTTTCACATGAAGAACAGAAAATTATCACTTCAAAACAATGGGTGGATGATGTATGGGACTTATTGGAAATGACACCGTATCGATATAAAAGTCCAATCGATGGTCTGCAACGTGTAAAAGCTTGTACAGGAAAGGAAATCACATTTGAATTTGTGATCGATGTTTGGAGAAAATTATGAAAACAACAATAAAAAAATGGGGAATCAATGGCGAAGGAATTGCGTATTATCACCGAAAACCCGTCTTTATTCCCTATGCGTTACCGCAAGAAGAAATTGAATATCACATTGTCAAAGAAACAAGAAAATATTGTATCGGTGAGATGGATCGTTTGATCACTCAATCTGCACGACGTCGTTATCCATTATGTTCCAAATGGCAAACTTGCGGTGGTTGTGCTTTGATGCATACGCAATATAAAGAACAATGTAAAATGAAAAGCCAAATGGTCAAAGAAGCATTGCGCAAGTATACGAAATACCAAGGACCAATATTGCCAATTATTAAGAATCCAGATCCATTGGGATATCGGAACATGTGTAAACTTCCACTACAAAAAATCAATGGACATTGGCAAACTGGTATGTATGAGGCCAATACGCATGATTTTGTTGCGATTGATCGATGTTTTATTCATGAGAAACAAATTGAACTGGTTCGAAAAGCCGCTTTGGAAGTATTTGATCAATACCAATTGAAAGATTTAGAAACCTTGGTTTTAAAAGTGTTTGATCAAAAGGTGCAAATGATTTTGGTGACCAAAGAAATTACCGTATCTGATGCATGTATTACAGCTTTATCTGCCATCGATTCAGTTGTTTCTATTTGGCAATCGATCAAAAAAGAGGAAAGCATGGATACCTTTGGTGATACAATGATTCATTTATCAGGAACGGAAACCATGGAACTGACTTTGGGAGCTATTCATTGTCAATTATTGCCAAGATCTTTCTTTCAATTAAATACGAAACAAGCTTTGCGTTTATATCAACTCGTACAAGAATGGACACCAAATTGTCATACCATTATGGAAGCGTATTGTGGCATTGGCGCTATGAGCTTATTTGTTGCCAATAAAGCAGAATCTGTATGGGGCATTGAATACAATAGAGATGCAATCGAAAATGCGAAAATCAATGCGCAATGGAACCATTGTGACAATGTATCTTTTCTTTGTGGAGATGCCAATGAAAAACTGATGGGAACCAACGAATCCATTGATTGTTTGATTGTGGATCCACCACGTAAAGGATTAGAATCCATGGTCAATACAATTTTACAGAAACAAATCCCAACGATTCTTTATGTTTCTTGTAATCCAAGTACGTTAGCCAAAGATCTTGCGGTCTTGACAAAACAATATACCATTCAAAAAGTACAGCCATTGGATATGTTTTCCCAAACACCATTGGTAGAAACAATTGTTTATTTGGAAAGGAAATCAAAATGATTCGACTGTTTGTGAGTGATTTAGATGGAACCCTTTTAAATGAAAACCATCAATTGGATGATCGAATCTTGCAAAGTATAGATTTTGTGTTAGACAATCAATGCGATTTTGCGATTGCGACCGGAAGAGATATGCATCCACTACATAAAAAGACGTTGGATTTTGGGGCTCGACATATCTATACGATATGTATGAATGGGGCCATGGTCTTTGATTGGTATCGAAACATTATTTTTGAACAACCCATTGAATCTTCTTTTGTGTACGAATTGGCACAAACATTTCCGGATTTATCTTTTGATTATAACGGTAAATTAGAAAAATATACGTTAGCTTCTTATCAAGATATTTATGCTCGTTATCATGCACAAAATTTTTTTGGTGGGTTCATGAATATTGAACAAATGGAAAATTGGTTATCGGATTATCGATATGATCAAAGTCCAGAAGACATTGCTTCACAAACGATATACAAGATCAATGGGGAAGTCGATGATCCCAAGCGTAAAGCCGAAGTGCATGATTTTCTTTTACAACATGATCATCAAATTGAAAATGCACCCTTTCGACCGGATTTCTTTGAAATCACGGCCAAAGGTGTCAATAAAGGAATGGCCATCCATCAATTGGCACAATATTTACATGTCAGTGATGATGCAGTTGCCGTGTATGGAGATGGTGGCAATGATATGGATATGATGAAAGCTTTTGATCATGCGTATGCCCCTGCCAATGCTTCACAAACGATTCAAGCGTATGCAAGTGAAATATTAGGTCCAAATAATACATATAGTGTGCCTAAACATATGGAACGAACAATAATAAACAATAAAAATAAATAATAAATAATTGCATAATAGGAAATATATTATATAATATGTCTGAAGAGGTAGAAAGATATGAGAGCAGAACAAATACAACGGATTCAAAATTTAAAAGAAAAAATGTTATCTCAACCACGTTATGTAAGTATTGAACAAGCTTTGATCATCACCAAAACCTATCAAGAAAATGAACAAGATTCCAAACAAGTCAAACGAGCAAAAGCTTTATATAATGCTTTGACCCAAATTGAAATTGGTGTAGAACCCGATGAGTTGATTGTTGGCAATCGTACAAAAGGCGTTCGTTATGGTGTTGTTTTTCCAGAAAGTGGTATTTCTTGGGTGGATCGTGAATTTGAGACCATTCCAACGCGTCCTCAAGATAAATTTTTAGTACACCAAGAAGATATCAAAACTTTCCGTGAACAAATTGTCCCCTATTGGAAAGGCAAAAGTTTAGAAGATATTGTACGAGATCGAGCAGGAGATGAAGTTTCAGCCATTTCATCGGTAGTAAAAATTAATCAAACGGACCATGCACAAGGTCATATTTGTCCCAATGTCAAAGAATGGTTAGAAACGGGACCACAAGGATATATCGATCAGGCAAAGAGCAAACTTGGTAGTTGTACACCTCAACAAAAAGAATTTTATGAATGTGTCATCTTAGTTATGCAAGGTGTACAAAAGTTTATGAGACGATATGAAGATTTGTTGAAAGAAACCGCAAAAGCATATCCAGATCATGCACAAGATTTGATGCAAGTAGCTAGTATTTGTCATAACTTACAAACCCAGCCTACACACATTTTCCATGAAGCTTTACAGTCTTTATGGTTTTTAATGGTTGTACTCCATATGGAATCGAATGCTTCGAGTTTTTCACCTGGACGATTGGATCAAATTTTATATCCATATTATCAAAAGGATATCGATGATTTAACGTTGACCAAAGAAGATGCATTGGAATTGATTGAATGTTTATGGCTAAAATTCAATGAAATTGTATATTTACGCAATAAAAACAGTGCCAAGTATTTTGCTGGATTCCCAATTGGTTTTAATGTAGCCATTGGTGGACAAGATCAAGAGGGAAAAGATTATTGTAACGATTTATCTCATTTGTTTTTAGATGCCCAAGAAGACATTGGCTTGCCACAACCGAATTTATCGGTTCGTTTACATGAACATACCAATGATGCTTTGTTGCGTCATGCTGTTCGTTGTGTTTCAAAAGGAAGTGGTATGCCACAATTCTTTAATGACAAGGCAATCATCCATTCATTAGAAAAATTGGGTATTTCTCATGAAGATGCGATGAACTATGCCATTGTTGGTTGCGTTGAACTCACAACACAAGGAAATAATTTGGGTTGGAGCGATGCGGCCATGTTTAACTTGAATAAAGTATTAGAACTCACCTTAAATCATGGTGTTTGCTTATTAACTGGCAAACAATTAGGACCGGATTATGGTTCTTTGTCAACATATAAAACATTTGAAGAATTAGAAGCCGCTTATAAAAAGATGATTCTATATTTTATGGATAAGATGTTGGTATGTTGCGAAGCGGTGGAAAAAGCGCATATCGATGTATTGCCAACTCCATTCTTGTCGGCTGTGATCGATGATTGTATGGAAAAAGGAATGGATGTTACAGCTGGTGGGGCCCACTATAATTTATCAGGTATCCAAATGATCCAAGTCGCGAATTTAGCCGATTCTTTGGCGGCTATCAAACAAATGGTTTATGATGAAAAACGCATTGCACCAGCTGATTTGGTACATGCTCTACAAACGAATTTTGATGGTGAGGAAGTTATGCGTCAAACTCTCTTACATCGTGTGCCGAAATATGGCAATGATGTGGAATGGGTCGATGAATTAGGAGCAAAATGGGCTCGCTTTTTCCGTCAAGAATTAGGAAAACATACCAATTATCGAAATGGACCCTATCATACAGGCATGTATACGGTCAGCGCACATGTGCCAATGGGCAAGAATGTAGGTGCCAGTGCGGATGGTCGTTTATCACAAGATCCATTAGCTGATGGCGGCTTATCACCGGTCTATGGAAGAGATTTACAAGGTCCAACAGCCGTATTGAAATCGGTATCCAAAATGGATGATGATTGTACGACCAATGGTGGCTTATTAAATATGAAATTCTTACCAGACTTCTTTAAGACGGAAACAGGCATCACAAAATTCTGTCATTTCTTACGAACGTTTGTGGATTTGGAAATTCCGCATATTCAATTTAATGTTGTGAGTCGACAAAATTTGTTGGATGCTCAAAAACATCCAGAACAATATCGTTCTTTAACAGTTCGAGTTGCGGGATATACGGCGTATTTTACGGAATTAGCTGGAGACCTACAAAATGAAATCATTGCCAGAACAACCTATGACAACATCTAAAGGATATATCTTTGATTTCAAACGATTTGCGACGCACGATGGACAAGGTATTCGAACAACTGTTTTTTTAAAAGGTTGTCCGTTACATTGTGTTTGGTGTCAAAATCCAGAAGGATTGTCTCCCAAACCAGAAATCATGTATATGCCAAATAATTGTATTCATTGTCTATGTTGTGTACATGCATCCAAGCATAAAGGAGTAACGTTTACGGGACATCGTATTTGTGTCGATCGAAGTCAGCCAGAAGATTGGCATGCGATCGTGGATGCTTGTCCAACTACTGCGATGCGTTTTGATGCCAAACAATATACAGTGGATCAAGCCATGAAAGAAGTGCGTAAAGATAAAGCGTTCTTCAAATATGGCGGCGGGTTAACAATTAGTGGTGGTGAGCCTTTTTTCCAATTTGATTTTTTGTTGGCTTTACTGCAAGCCGCAAAAAGAGAAGGTATTCATACCGCTATTGAAACGACTTTGTTTACATCATTAGAACATATTCAAAAGGCATTACCTTATCTTGATCAAGTGTATTGTGATTATAAATGTTGGAATGATGATCAACATCGAAGTTATACAGGTGTATCCAATCAAACAATCTTGAAGAATATTCGTTATGTATTGAATCATCACAACCATGTGATCGTACGAACACCACTGATTCCGCAAATGACAGCAACGGATGAAAATATTCGAAAGATTAGTGAATTTTTAGTTTCATGCAATCCGGAAGTGCATTATGAAATCTTAAATTATAATCCTATGGCACAGGCAAAATATGCGTATTTAGATATGGAATATTGTTTTGAAGAGAATCCAAAACTATATTCTGCAGACCAAATGGAACATTTTTATGACATTGCTCGAAAATCGGGTATCAAACATTTGGTGATTGAGTAGTATAATAATATCAAGAGGAAGCGATCTCTTATTGGGATCGCTTTTTACGCAAACTTTACGATAGAGAGAAATAGGGAGGTTTATAATATATAACATGAGAACATATGCGATTATTGATATTGGATCCAATACTGTTCGAATGAATCTTTACCAAGTAAAGGATGAAAATTTTTCTTTATTGGTATCGAAGAAATCAGCAGTTGGTTTGGCTTCGTATGTAAAGAAGAAAGTAATGTCACAAGAAGGAATTGATGCATTGATTGAATGTTTGTTGGATTTTAGACGGACAGCTCAATTGTTGAATATTGATGTGATCGATGCTTTTGCGACCGCTTCGTTAAGAAATATAAAAAATACCGAAGACGTACTCAATCAAGTATCTGCTCATTGTCATATTCAGATTGAAATCTTATCTGGTGCCCAAGAAGGTTTGATTTCATTTGATGGTGCTTTACTAGGTATTCATTATGACGATGGTATGTATATGGATACTGGTGGTGGAAGTAGCGAAATCGTACTTTATGACCAAAAACGAATTGGATTTGTATGTTCTCTTCCGGTTGGTTCGTTAAATCTTTTTAATGAATATGTGGATCGTATCATCCCCACAAAGAGTGAAATTACGGCCATTCAAGATCGAGTGAAACAAGAATTGAAAAGTGCTGAACCAAGTAAAGGTATGTTTCGCGTAAATAATTTAGTGGTAACGGGTGGTAGTATGCGTGCTATTCGTGAATTGATGGTTCATTTAAAGATGGTTGATCCCAATAACTTTGTGATCAAACCAGACGATTTATCCGAACTGATCAAAGTATTATCCAAAGATGAAAAAGAGACCATTCGTTTGTTTTTGAAAGTAAAAGCCGATCGAGTGCATACGATGTTTCCAGGTTTATTACTTATTCAAAGTGTGGCTCAGTATAGTCGTGCCAAAAATATTCAAGTATCAACGAATGGTGTACGGGAAGGCTATATGATAGATAAGGTGTTGAAACATGCGTGAGTATCCATTTACACAGGATCGTGAATTATCATGGTTAAAATTCAATGAACGTGTACTAGAAGAAGCAGCGGATCCAGATGTACCCTTGTTAGAGCGTTTGAAGTTTTTAGCTATTTTTGGCAGTAACTTAGATGAGTTCTATATGGTTCGTTGTGGTAGTTTATATGATATGTCTTTGGTAGACAAAGATCATCATGATAAGCGGAGTGGATTGACACCAACGGAACAATTACATGCGATTTTTCACACAACACATACGTTGTATAAGAAAAAAGATGCAGTGACGAAAGAAATTGAGCATACGATGCGAGATATCCACTTATGTCGTGTCCATAAAAAAGATCTAACCAAAAAGCAATCTAAATTTTTATATGCTTATTTTGAAGAACATGTTTTACCCGTGTTGTCTCCACAAATCATTGATCTACAACATCCATTTCCGCATTTATTGAATAAGCAACAATATATTTTTGTGCGGATGAAAGAAAATGATCAAGTTATTTATGGCATTGTTCCAGTACCAACTGTCATTGATCGAATCATTTATTTTGAAGATGGTTCGGGAAATTATGCATTATTGGAACAATTGATTTACTACATGGTTAAATCGATTTTCCCTAAGAATGAAATCTTATATAAGACGATCATTCGCGTAACACGAAATGCGGATATAAACTTAAACATGAAAGAAATTGATGTGGATGAAGATTATCGTCACTACATGAAAAAAATTTTGAAGAAAAGGGATCGTTTGTCTCCCATTCGTTTGGAACTCTATAAGGAAGCGGATGAAGATTCTATTCAATTTTTGTGTAAAAATCTGCATTTGGAGACGGAACAAGCTTTCCTTTCAAAATCTACATTAGACATGGATTATTTATTTGCGTTAACTGATCATGCAGAAAAAGTACATTTAGGTTATTTATCTTATCCACCATTTAAGGCACAAGAAAGTATTTATGTAGATCGTGATCGTAAAATCATACCGCAAATATTGAATCATGATGTTTTGTTATTGTATCCATATCAAAATATTGATATTTTCCTTGATTTGTTAAAAGAAGCAGCGAATGATCCAGATGTTATTTCAATAAAAATGACGATTTATCGTTTAGCCAAGAATAGTCGTATCATTCATTATCTGATTGAAGCGTTGGAAAATGGCAAAGAAGTCAGTGTTTTAATGGAATTGCGTGCACGATTTGATGAGAAACGAAATATTGAAGCGGCAGAAGTAATCGAAAATGCAGGTGGTCGTGTGCAATATGGTTTTGAGGAATATAAGGTACATTCAAAGGTTTGTATGATTTCGCGTAAGTCGAAGCATGGTATTCAACATATTACGCAAATTGGTACTGGAAACTATAACGAAAAAACAAGTCATCAGTATACAGATTATTCATTTATCACCGCACGTCCGGATATTGGTGAAGATGCTATGCATTTCTTCAATAATATGGCTTTGGGTAACACCAAAGGATCCTATAATCGTTTATTGGTTTCGCCAGTAAGTCTAAAATCCCATGTTTTGGAAATGATGGATAAGGAAATTACTAAAGCGGAAAATAATGAGCCGGCTCAAATTCTATTAAAGATGAATTCCGTCACGGATGTGGATTTGATTAAAAAGATTAGTGATGCATCACAAGCAGGCGTACCTGTAAAGATGGTTGTTCGTGGTATTTGTTGTATTGTTCCAGGATTACCTAATTATACTGAAAAAGTAGAAGTACATAGTATTGTGGGTCGATATTTGGAACATGCTCGTATTTATGCATTTGGTGTTGGTAATGAGCAGAAGGTATATATTTCGAGTGCTGATTTTATGACACGAAATACTGAAAAACGAGTAGAAGTTGCTTGTCCAATCGATGAACCAAAATTAAAACAAGATATCTTAGATTATTTCAAGGATCAATTTAAGGATGATGTGAAAGGTCGAGTTTTACAGAAAGACGGTACGTACACGAAATTAGATACTGAAACTTTATTTGATTCACAAAATTATGCGATGAAAAAAGCCGAGGAATTGGCATTAAATAAAAAGGTCAAAGAGGAGAAAAAGTCGGGTATTTTCAAATTTATTGATCGAATTTTGGGTAGATGATTTCATCTGCCTTTTTCTTTTTGATAAATTATCATAATAAGTGCAACAGCTATAAGAATAAAAAAAGTCCATGGACCCAAGTGATAAGATGTGAGTGACAAAACAAACATTTATCAAGGAGAATCCCATGAACTACAACCATCTTAGCATAAATGAGAGAACAGTCATATCTTTACTTGCTTCTTCTGACGTATCGATTCGTGAAATAGCGAAGCAACTTGGAAGAAGTCCGAGTACGATTTCCAGAGAATTGAAACGAAACCAAACAAATGAACGAGATTCCTGGTATATCCCTTTGAAAGCCCAGGAAATATATCAAAACAGAAAACATCATTGTGGCAGAAAATATATTTCCTGTGAGGATACGCTATCCTACGTAAAATCTAGAATAGAAGATCATTGGTCGCCTGAACAAATCGCAAATAGAAAAACAGCACACAAAGTTCCTTCTACATCAACGATCTATCGAATGATTCACCAGAAAAGGCTTGGTCCTATCACAATGGCACGTCTAAGAAGAAAAGGAAACTTTACAAGACCGGCCGAAACCAGAGGAAAATTCAATGATGGCGGCAGGACAATCAAAAAACGCCCCAAAGATGTCTATAAACGAAAAGAATTAGGACATTGGGAGGGTGATACTGTTGTATTCGGTAAAATTGATCGCAAGTGCAAATCTTCAGCCTGTTTTGTGACATTAGCAGAGCGAAAATCAAGGATGTATATTGCGATAAAGGTTCCAAACAGAACAGCCGAAATTGTCAGCCAAGCTATCATCAAAGCATTAAAAGATTATCCCGAAGACATGGTCAAGACGATAACGTTCGACCGCGGAAAAGAATTCGCCGGTTATGAAGATATAGAAAATGCGCTGCACTGCAGTACCTACTTCTGCGATCCATACTGTGCCTGGCAAAAAGGAACAAATGAAAACGCCAATGGACTGTTAAGAGAATTCTATCCGAAAGGAATGGACCTATCACTTGTCGATGAAGATGAGCTAAAGCATAATCTTGAACTGATGAATAATCGGCCACGAAAGTTCCTTGGCTATAAGACACCAAATGAAGTTATGAACGAAACAGACTCACATACATCGTGTTGCACTTAATTTGGCAATTCATCTTTTTAAAAAAATTTTAAAAAAGTACTTGTCAAAAGGGAAGAAATATGATTAAATTAAAAAGCGCTTGAGAGAGCGACGATCTTTGAAAACTGAACAGGAAACCAAGAAACACGTCAATTTCGAAAAGGAAAAAAAGATGTCAGAGACATCGTAGAGCTAAATCAAATGAAGAGTTTGATCCTGGCTCAGGATGAACGCTGGCGGCATGCCTAATACATGCAAGTCGAACGGAGAAGGAAGGTGCTTGCATCTTCCGGATCAGTGGCGAACGGGTGAGTAACACGTAGGTAACCTGCCCATGTACCCGGGACAACGGTTGGAAACGACTGCTAAAACCGGATAGGCATATGGAAGGCATCTTCGATATGTTAAAGGGGCCACGGCCCTGGACATGGATGGACCTGCGGTGCATTAGCCAGTTGGTGAGGTAACGGCCCACCAAGGCGACGATGCATAGCCGACCTGAGAGGGCGAACGGCCACATTGGGACTGAGACACGGCCCAAACTCCTACGGGAGGCAGCAGTAGGGAATTTTCGTCAATGGGGGGAACCCTGAACGAGCAATGCCGCGTGAGTGAAGACGGTCTTCGGATTGTAAAGCTCTGTTGCGAGAGAAAAAGGACAGGAAGAGGGAATGCTTCCGGTTTGATGGTATCTCGCCAGAAAGTCACGGCTAACTACGTGCCAGCAGCCGCGGTAATACGTAGGTGGCGAGCGTTATCCGGAATGATTGGGCGTAAAGGGTACGTAGGCGGCCAGATAAGTCTGGTGTGAAAGGCTGCAGCTCAACTGCAGCACTGCACTGGAAACTGTCCGGCTGGAGTGCAGAAGAGGGCGATGGAACTCCATGTGTAGCGGTAAAATGCGTAGATATATGGAAGAACACCGGTGGCGAAGGCGGTCGCCTGGTCTGCAACTGACGCTGAAGTACGAAAGCGTGGGGAGCAAATAGGATTAGATACCCTAGTAGTCCACGCCGTAAACGATGAGAACTAGGTGTTGGGGGAATAACTCAGTGCCGCAGTCAACGCAATAAGTTCTCCGCCTGGGGAGTATGCACGCAAGTGTGAAACTCAAAGGAATTGACGGGGGCCCGCACAAGCGGTGGAGTATGTGGTTTAATTCGAAGCAACGCGAAGAACCTTACCAGGCCTTGACATCCCCTGCAAAGATGCAGAGATGTATCGGAGGCTATCAGGGAGACAGGTGGTGCATGGTTGTCGTCAGCTCGTGTCGTGAGATGTTGGGTTAAGTCCCGCAACGAGCGCAACCCTTGTGATATGTTACCAGTATCAAGTTAGGGACTCATATCAGACTGCCGGTGACAAACCGGAGGAAGGTGGGGATGACGTCAAATCATCATGCCCCTTATGGCCTGGGCCACACACGTACTACAATGGCGGATACAGAGGGCAGCGACAGGGCGACCTGGAGCGAATCCCGAAAAGTCCGTCCCAGTTCGGATTGGAGTCTGCAACCCGACTCCATGAAGTTGGAATCGCTAGTAATCGCGAATCAGCATGTCGCGGTGAATACGTTCTCGGGCCTTGTACACACCGCCCGTCAAACCATGGGAGTCAGTAATACCCGAAGCCGGTGGCATAACCTTAGGGAGTGAGCCGTCGAAGGTAGGACCGATGACTGGGGTTAAGTCGTAACAAGGTATCCCTACGGGAACGTGGGGATGGATCACCTCCTTTCTAAGGAGAAAGCAAGTGTACAGAGAGATGTGCGAAAAGGATTCCTGATCAGTTTTGAGAGATCGGAAGATTTCTCAGAGATGATCTTTGAAAATCGAACAACGAAGAAGACAACAGAAGGTCTATAACGTTTAGTGAAGAAGATTTCATAAACAGTAGTAGAACAGTTCTGAAGAATCTCGAAGAAAACACGAAGAGAACCAAGATCAAGCAAGGAAGGGCGTACGGCGAATGCCTGGCCACTCAATACTGAAGAAGGACGTGCCAAACTGCGAAAAGCGACGGGGAGCTGTTAGGGAGCGAAGATCCATCGATATCCGAATGGGGGAACCCGGCCGATAGAAGATCGGTCATCATATTCTGAATCCATAGGGATATGAGAGGTACGCGGGGAACTGAAACATCTAAGTACCCGCAGGAGAAGAAAATAAGAATGATTCCCTGAGTAGCGGCGAGCGAAAGGGGACCAGCCCAAACCGTCCCGAGGGACGGGGTTGAAGGACTGCCAAAGACGAATGGAGCATAGTGGAACGCGATTGGAAGCGCGGCCGAAGAGGGTGCAAGCCCCGTAGACGACATGCGAAAGGAAGCGGGCAGGATCCTGAGTACGGCGAGACACGAGGAATCTTGTCGGAAGCAGGCGGGACCATCCGCCAAGGCTAAATATAGTTGAGTGAGCGATAGTGGACCAGTACCGTGAGGGAAAGGTGAAAAGAACCGCGGGAGCGGAGTGAAAGAGAACCTGAAACCGTATGCCTACAAGAAGTCAGAGCCCGTTGAAGGGTGATGGCGTGCCTTTTGTAGAATGAACCGGCGAGTTGCGATGAGATGCGAGGTTAAGCGGGAAAACGCGGAGCCGCAGCGAAAGCGAGTCTGAATAGGGCGGAAGTAGAACATCGCAGACCCGAAACCGGGTGATCTAGCCATGAGCAGGTTGAAGTTCAGGTGAAACTGAATGGAGGACCGAACCGACCATCGTTGAAAAGCTGGCGGATGACTTGTGGCTAGGGGAGAAATTCCAATCGAACCCGGAGATAGCTGGTTCTCCCCGAAATAGCTTTAGGGCTAGCGTCGTGAAGAACCTGATCGGAGGTAGAGCACTGAATGAGTGATGGCCCCATCCCGGGGTACTGAACTCAATCAAACTCCGAATGCCGAACAGGATGCACGGCAGTCAGACCGTGAGTGATAAAGTCCATGGTCAAGAGGGAAACAGCCCAGATCGCCAGTTAAGGTCCCAAAATTCCGGCCAAGTGGAAAAGGAAGTGGGGATGCACAGACAACTAGGAGGTTGGCTCAGAAGCAGCCATCCTTGAAAGAGTGCGTAACAGCTCACTAGTCGAGTGACCCTGCGCCGAAAATGTACCGGGGCTAAGCCGGATACCGAAACTGCGGATATCGTAAAGATGTGGTAGGGGAGCGTTGCATGCAGGAAGAAGCCGTACCGAGAGGAGCGGTGGACCGCATGGAAGCGAGAATGCCGGTGTGAGTAGCGAGATGAAGGTGAGAATCCTTCACACCGAAAGCCCAAGGATTCCAGGGGAAGGTTCGTCCGCCCTGGGTAAGTCGGGACCTAACGCGAGGCCGAAAGGCGTAGCGGATGGAAAGCAGGCAGATATTCCTGCACCCGGATGTAGAGCGAAGGAGTGACGGAGACGGGAAGCATGACCCTCTTAACGGATTGAGGGCGAAGCGAGGTAGCGGATGACCAGGCAAATCCGGTCATCGGAACGTGAAGACGTGACAGGGAAGCGAAAGAGCGATCGAGTAGCGAAGACATGCGGACCGGCTTCCAGGAAAAGCTTCTAGCAATGTATGTCCGGCCCGTACCAAAACCGACACAGGTGGGCAGGGAGAGTATCCCGAGGTGAGCGAGAGAACTGTTGCCAAGGAACTCGGCAAAATGACTCCGTAAGTTAGCGAGAAGGAGTGCTCGAAAGAGCCGCAGTGAAGAGGCCCAAGCGACTGTTTAACTAAAACACAGCTCTCTGCGAAGCCGCAAGGCGAAGTATAGAGGGTGACACCTGCCCGGTGCTGGAAGGTTAAGAGGATCTGTGAATCGAAAGAGGAAGCAGTGAGTTGAAGCCCCAGTGAACGGCGGCCGTAACTATAACGGTCCTAAGGTAGCGAAATTCCTTGTCAGGTAAGTTCTGACCCGCACGAAAGGTGTAACGATTTGGGCGCTGTCTCGGCAGCAGACTCGGTGAAATCTTAGTACCTGTGAAAATGCAGGTTACCCGCAACTAGACGGAAAGACCCCATGGAGCTTTACTGCAGCTTGATATTGAACTTTGGTCGTAGACGTACAGGATAGGTGGGAGACAGAGAGACGTGTTCGCCAGAATACGAGGAGTCGCCGGTGGGATACCACTCTTGTGCGATCGGAGTTCTAACCCAGGTCCCTGAGCGGGACCGGGGACCGTGTCAGGCAGGCAGTTTGACTGGGGCGGTCGCCTCCCAAAGAGTAACGGAGGCGCCCAAAGGTACGCTCAGATTGGATGGAAACCAATCGTCGAGTGCAAATGCAGAAGCGTGCTTGACTGTGAGACAAACAGGTCGAACAGGGACGAAAGTCGGGATTAGTGATCCGGCGGTGCCGAATGGAAGGGCCGTCGCTCAACGGATAAAAGCTACCCTGGGGATAACAGGCTGATCTCGCCCAAGAGTTCACATCGACGGCGAGGTTTGGCACCTCGATGTCGGCTCATCGCATCCTGGAGCTGGATTCGGTTCCAAGGGTTGGGCTGTCCGCCCATTAAAGCGGTACGCGAGCTGGGTTCAGAACGTCGTGAGACAGTTCGGTCCCTATCTGTTGTGGGCGTTGGAGATCTGAGGAGAGCTGTCCTCAGTACGAGAGGACCGGGATGGACCTGCCGCTGGTGCACCGGTTGTTCCGCCAGGAGCACAGCCGGGTAGCTAAGCAGGGAAAGGATAAGCGCTGAAAGCATCTAAGCACGAAGCCTACTCCAAGATGAGATCTCCCAAGAAGTAAGACCCCTTAAAGACGATAAGGTAGATAGGCCAGGGATGGAAGTACAGCGATGTACGGAGTTGACTGGTACTAATCGGTCGAGGACTTGATCTGAGAAGAGTCGGAAGCGTTGTTCGATTTTGAGAGAGCATCTCTCAAAGGATCCGGTAGCGATAGCGGAGTGGATACACCTGTTGACATCCCGAACACAGAAGTTAAGCACTCCCGCGGCGAAGATAGTTGGGCCTGCCCCTGCGAACATAGCACGCTGCCGGGTCCTTTTTTTAGTTTACTCCACTCTTTTTTTTGAGTATCATAATACATATGAATAAAAATGAATTTCAAAATCAAATTTCACAATTTATAATCCATGATCAATACGATCAAGCTTTTGATTATTTAGAAATATATAAAAGAAAATTTGGAAAAGATACGTTTTATTATTTGTCTTATTCTGATTTATTGATTCAAATTGAAGATTATGACCGAGTTATCCAGTTAATGGAAGAAGCTTTACATCATAATAGAAAAGATCCTTTAATCAATGAACGATTAGCGGATGGCTATTTTGGAAAAAAGCAATATGAAAAAGCACAAATACTTTATCAACAATGTGACATTAATAAAGACAATGTTTCTGCTTTACATATTCGATATATGTTAGGTCTTTGTGATATGAAATTGAAACAATATCCACAAGCCATTTCTTATTTTGAAGATGTATTGCTTGATCAACCAGAAAATAAAAAAGCTTTATACTACTGTGGTATTGTTTATGGATTGGAAAATAAAAAAGTTTTATGCAATGAATATTTAAATCAATATATTCAATTGGAGCACAATGGAATATATGAAATTGTTGAAGAATTTTTATGGCTCAATCAACTTGATTTGGCTTTTACATTCATCAATAAGATCCAAGATCCTTATAAAAAGATGGAATATTTCATTGAATATTATGTAGCTGAAGATGATATGAATCAAGCCATTGAGATTGCCCAAGATTTATGTAATCAATTACCCAATCTTGCACATCTAGATGAATTAGCTGATTTATATGTACGTAACCAACAAGATGAAAAAGCACTTTCCTTATATGAGCGTATCATTCATATGCCGGATGATAATTCAATATCGTTACTACAGTCTATTCAGTATCATTTATCTGCCTACCAGAGAAGTAAGAATCGAACATATAAAAAATATATTCTGATGCATCTGGATGATGCACAGAAAAATATCGATATCTTTTTGTATATGTTCCATTTTGCGCAAGCTATGCAAGATAAAGAATTTTCTGAATGGTTTATTGAGCGAAAACCTTTCTTTCACGATATTCAACAAGAACAAGAATATTACAGCTTAGTCATGCGTTATTATTTACGTACTCATAACTATGAAGACGGATTTAACTATTTACGATCGATTGATCCTGATAGTTTTGATGATTATTATAAACTACGAGTCGTTTTTGAATTTTATTTATGCAAATTTGAACAAGTTTTTCAGCATTATCAAGCGGCCATGCCGAATGGTCTTGTTGCCTATATGGCTTTTGTGTCTATGGGCTTGTTGCATAAAGAAACCGAAGCTACTGATTTTTTAGCTAATTTTATGGATTATGCCAATGATAATCCCGATACAGAAGATCTCGATATCTTTTATGAACTATTGGAAGATATCCAAGATAATCGCAGTCATTCATAAAGGAGGGCCGGATGTCTTTAGTCAGTATTATTGTACCTATATACAATGTAGAAACATATATAGGTAAATGTTTAAAGTCTCTTGTCAATCAAACCTATGAAGATATTGAAATTGTATTGATCGATGATGGATCAGAAGATCATTCTTTTGATATTGCGAAAGAATATGTGCAGAAATATCACAATGTCCATCTATTTTCCTATTCAAATGCGGGTGTATCTATGGCGCGCAATCGTGGCCTGCAGATGGCCAAAGGAAAATACGTAATGTTTATGGATAGTGATGATTATCTCGATAAAAAAGCTATCGAAGTTATGGTACATTACATGGAAGCGAATGATTGCGATTTAGTGACATGTGGTTATGTGATTGATTATCCATTTGGACGTTTCTATCGCAAAGGATGTAAAACCGGAACGATGACATCAATCGAAGCATTGGATTCTTTAGCTCGTGGTACCGGAATAAATAATTATCCATGGGCCAAGTTATATAAGAAAGAATTATTTGATGAGATAGAATTTCCAGTCAATACAAAACGGTTTGAAGATGCTTATACTATTTTTAAAACTATGATCAAGGCGAAAAGAATTGGAAATGTATCTAAACGTTATTATCACTATATGCAACATGCAGGTTCATTGACAAATCACATGAATATAGAAATGGTCTATCAAATGCGAGATTCCGTTGAATACCAAGATATGTATTTAAAGAAAGCCTATCCCAAAGAAACGTTTCATTTTGATCAGCAATATTTTAATGCGGATATGATGATTTTATATACCATGCTTAGACAAAAAAATCATGCCAAATATATGCCCGCAACCATTGATTGGGAACAAATCCATCCAATTTATCATATGGCGTATTTGATTTGGCGTAAATATGTTTTATGGCGATTGGGATATTCCGCTCGTACACAGGAAGATTTTGGTCATTAGTATGGAGTATGATAGAATAGACAAGGAATAATTGAGGAGAAAACAACATGGCATTTGAATCGTTAAGTGATCGTCTATCCAAGGCGATACGAAATATATCTGGACAGGGTAAACTGACAGAAAAAAATATGAATGACATGCTCAAAGAAGTGCGCATGAGCCTTCTGGAAGCGGATGTGAATTATGATGTCGTAAAAAAATTTGTCGCCGATGTCAAAGAAAAAGCATTAGGCCAAGAAGTCATGGAATCATTAAATCCTTCACAAATGGTCGTTAAGATCGTTCATGATGAGATTCAGACTTTATTGGGTGAAGAAGATGCACAGATTCATTTCAAGAAACAAGGCATGACAACCATCATGATGGTTGGTCTGCAAGGTACAGGTAAAACAACGGCATCTGCAAAGATTGCGAAATATTGCAACGAAAAGCTGAAAAAACGAGTTCTGTTGGTTGCTTGTGATGTGGTTCGTCCAGCAGCTATTGAACAGTTACAGACTTTAGGTAAAGAAATCAATGTTGAAGTCTTTTCTTTAGGGCCTGAAGTCAATGCAGTAGAAACAGCTCGAAAAGCCTTAGATTATGCGAAAGACCGCCAAAAAGATTTAGTCATTTTTGATACGGCTGGACGTCTTCATATTGATGAAGCATTAATGCAAGAATTGTCGGATATGAAATCCTTTGTTCAACCGGATGAAATCTTATTGACAGTTGATGCGATGACAGGTCAAGACATTGTAACGGTTGCTAAGGATTTCAATGAACAGTTAGCAATTACAGGATTGGTTGTAACAAAACTAGATGGTGATGCTCGTGGTGGTGGTTTATTGTCAGT
Source organism: Absicoccus porci (assembly GCF_003725415.1). Taxonomy (GTDB): domain Bacteria; phylum Bacillota_I; class Bacilli_A; order Erysipelotrichales; family Erysipelotrichaceae; genus Absicoccus; species Absicoccus porci. The sequence goes on from NZ_RJQC01000003.1 coordinate 208,141, forward strand.
TCGCAGCATTACTCAAGTTCCTGTATTGTTTGTATCCAATGGTGAAAAAGTGGATGATCTAGAAGCTTTCCATCCAGATCGTATGGCTGATCGTATCTTAGGCATGGGCGATGTGATGACATTGGTGGAACAAGCACAAGAACGCTTGGATATGGATGTGCAAGAAAAAACAGCCAGACGTATGCAAGAAGGAATTTTCACCTTTAACGATATGCTTGATCAATTTGGACAAGTTAAGAAAATGGGTTCCATCCAAAATATGATGAAGATGGTTCCGGGATTGAATAAATTGGCTCGAAATATGGATACAGATGTAGTGGATAATGAAATGAAACGGTCCGAAGCCATTATCCAATCGATGACGCCATATGAAAGAGATCATCCAGAAGTGTTAAAGGCCAGTCGTAAAAATCGAATTGCGAAAGGTTCTGGTGTCAAAGTGGCAGATGTCAACAAGTTGATCAAACAACTCGAACAAATGCAATCGATGACACGAATGATGTCGAGCGGTCGTATGCCAAATATGTCTGCTTTACAAAATATGCAGCGCGGTGGTGGATTGCCTGGTGGATCCAAACATGCAGGCAGTAAAAAAATGAAAAAGAAAAGAAAAAAGAAAAAAAGATAAAATGGTGTCAAGTAAAAATACTTGACACCATTTTATGAGTTTGGTATAGTGGATAAGCAATCAAGAAAAGGAAGGTAATTCTTATGGTTAAATTACGTTTAAAAAGAATGGGTAAAAAGGGTCATCCTTTCTACCGTATCGTAGCAGCAGATTCTCGTAGTCCTCGTGATGGACGTATTATCGAACAATTGGGTACTTACAATCCATTAAATGCAGAAGCACAAGTTACTTTAGATGAAGAAAAAGTAATGAAGTGGTTACAAAATGGTGCACAACCATCCGATACAGTTCGTTCCATCTTATCAAAACAAGGACTTATGAAGAAATTTCATGAGTCTAAATTGGCTAAATAACTATGGTCGATCTAGAAAAGACGCTTTATGATTTGTGTGCACCATTGGTAGAAGATAAAAATAGTTTATCGGTAAAAACGATGACTTCAACCAATGAGAATGAGATCTTATTGTATGTGTATGCAAATAATGAAGATGTTGCTCGTTTGATTGGCCGTCATGGCTCTATGGCAACGAGTCTTCGTCAAATGATGTCGATTGCTGCACGGGATGAACATAAAAGAATTTCTGTGAAATTCGAAGCATACTAGGATGTGACTTTTCACATCCTTGTTTTTTTAGGAGGCATTTATGGTAAAGGTTGCTAAAATTATCAATACACATGGTCTAAAAGGGGAATGCAAACTTTATTTGATTACCGATGATGTAGATGATCGGTTTCAAATCGGTCGTGAATTGTATTTAGCGGATAATACGAAGATGACCGTTCAATCATTTCGTATGCAAAAGGGATTTGGTTATGCTAAGTTTGAAGGTATCACTACCATTGAACAAGCCGAAGCATTAAAAACTAAAGATCTTTTTATTCCCATTTCTGAGTTACCGCCACTACCTGAAGGTCACTATTATTTTTATGAGTTGATGGACTGTGATGTTTACAATACGGATGGTGAAGCATTGGGCAAAGTTTTAGAAATCTTAGAAACCGGTGCCAATCTTGTGTTACGTATTGGAACCAAGGAAAAGAATTTCTTGTGTGCCTATGTACCAACATTTATTCAATCCGTTGATGTCAATGAAAAAAAGATCATCATCAAAGAAATGGCAGGTTTACGATGAAGATATCTGTCTTAACGCTCTTTCCATCTTATTTTGATGCTTTCTTATCTACCAGCATTATTAAAAGAGCTTATGATAAAGGATTGTTTTCATTTGAAACCATTGATTTTCGTACTTTTACGCATGAAAAGCATGGCCATGTAGACGATACCCCATATGGTGGTGGAGCTGGTATGGTTTTAATGTGTCAACCCATCCTTGATGCATTGGCATCCATTCGTACACCAGAAAGTACAGTTATTTTATTGAGTCCGCAAGGCAAGACATTCAATCAATCCATGGCTATTGATTTGTCAAAGAAATCCCATCTGATTTTTATTTGTGGTCATTACGAAGGATTTGATGAAAGAATTCGTGAATATGTTGATATCCAAATATCACTGGGCGATTTTGTATTGACTGGTGGAGAACCTGCATGTCAGGTGATGTGTGATGCAATCGTACGAATGGTTGATGGTGTGATCAAGAAAGATTCAAGTAGTGATGATTCCTTTAGTCATGGTCTATTAGAATATCCTCAATATACACGTCCGGAAATATATGATGGCAAGAAAGTACCGGATGTATTATTAAGTGGACATCATGCTAATATTGCCAGATGGCGTCATGAACAAGCCTTGAAAAATACGGCTTTGCATCGTCCGGACTTACTAAAAAATCAAAATTTAAGTGTATCTGATCAAGAAATTGTCGATTCTATCTTGCAAAGTCAGAAAAAATAAGATAATATATTTACGCATTTATGCCGATGTGTTCCGCTGGCAGTTTTGTGAATGAACAAGATCATCGAAACGAAATAGGAGGACATAGAAATGAATTTAAATTTAGTGAATGAAATCACAAAATCACAATTAAAGAGTGACATTCCTGCCTTCCGTTCAGGAAGCACAGTGCGTGTACACGTTAAGATCGAAGAAGGTGGCAAATCTCGTATCCAGGTATTCGAAGGTGTAGTCATCGAACGTAGTGGTGGAGGAATCTCTGAAACTTTTACCGTACGTAAAATGTCAAGTGGAATTGGTGTAGAACGTAAATTCCCATTGCATTCACCAATTATCGCAAAAATCGAAGTCGTACGAAATGGTAAAGTTCGTCGTAATAAGCTAGGTTATTTAAGAGGACGTTCTGGAAAATCTGCTCGTTTAAAAGAAATTCGATAAACTGAAGCCGTTTCGACGGCTTTTTTATTAAGAAAATAGGAGGCTTTCCAAGTGAGAAAGATCAAAAAGAAAAAGAAGATCGAATATGATCGAGATGACGAGAGAACGCTCGGTGAAGACATTCTTGACTTTATCAAAGTATTTGCAATCAGTGCACTCGTTATCCTTTTATTCATGCATTTTATCGCCTATCCAGTCACTGTTTCTGGACGTAGTATGGTTCCAACCCTACAAAATGGTGAATACGGATTCACAAACATTATCAATCTTGCTTTCAAAGAACCAGCTCGAGGTGATATTGTCGTTGTGAATATGTATAATGAGGATACCCAACAAAATGAAAAATGGGTCAAACGAATTATTGGTTTACCGGGAGAAACCATTGAATGCAAAAATGAAATCATCTATATCAATGGCAAAGCACTGGATGAATCCAGTTATATCTCTTCTTCCTATCGTCAAAGAATGATTGATGAATATGGCTACTTTAATATGGACTTTTCAGCTGTGAAATTAGGCAAGAATCAATATTTTGTGATGGGGGACAATCGTCCATATTCTAAAGATTCTCGATATAAAGATGTAGGTCCAATTACGAAATCACAAATTTTTGGTGATGGCATTTTTGTGATCTGGCCATTAAGTGTCTTTGGAGGTAAATAATGGCAAAGATTCAATGGTTTCCAGGTCATATGACCAAAGCAAAACGAGAAATGGAACAATATTTGAAATTAGTCGATTTTGTGATTGAAATTCGTGATGCGCGAATTCCCATTTCTTCCAAAAATCCCATGTTGGAACAAATGATCAAAAACAAACCTCATTTGATTGTTTTATCTAAAATTGATAAAGCCAATCCAGAAATGACCAAACAATGGGTCCATCAACTGGAAAATAATCGAGTGCAAGTATTGGCATTGGATTTGTTGCATCAAAATTTTAAGGCACAAATTTCTCATGCCGGAAAGATACTTTGTCAACCTTTGATTGAAAAACAAAAACGAAGAGGCATTCGACCACGTCCCTTGCGTGCTATGGTTTGTGGTATTCCAAATGTGGGAAAGAGTACCTTTATTAATACGGTAGCACATAAAAAAGCAGCACAGACAGCCAATCGTCCGGGTGTCACCAAATCGTTACAATGGATCCGTTTTAATGCGGATATTGAATTGTTGGATACACCAGGTGTATTATGGCCAAAATTTGACGATGAAGAAATTGGTTTAAAATTAGCCTTATTAGGAGCTGTACGTGATGAAGTAGTATCAATCGAAGATATTGCGCTATATGCTTGTGATTGGATGATGAAAAATTGTCCAGAAGCACTCACAAATTATTATCAAATTGAAATTCAATCTACACCCTATGAAACGCTGTTAACCATAGGTCGTAAACGCGGTATGTTACAAGGAAATGAAGTGGATGAAGACCGCTTGATGAAAAGTTTTGTGAAAGATATCCGCGATGCCAAATGTGGACGTATTACTTGGGAGTTTCCCAATGATTGAGCATCCATTAGAAAGGGATCATGATCAAATCCTAGTCGGCATTGATGAGGCCGGACGAGGGCCTATGGCCGGCCCTTTGGTTGTGAGTGGTGTCGTGTTTCCTTATGGATATGAAAATAAAGAATTGGATGATTCCAAGAAATTGACTGAAAAAAAACGAGAAGCATTGTTTTCTATCATTAAAAAAGATGCACTTTGGTATGAAATATGTTTTGTGGATGAGCCAACGATTGATAAGAAAAATATCTATAAAGCAACCCAAGATGCTATGATTGAAATTGCGATGGCTGCACCAGTATCCTTTGTTTTAACGGATGCGATGAAATTACCAGGTGTTGATAAGGATGTATCTGCCATCATTAAAGGTGATCATAAATCCATCTCTATTGCAGCGGCAAGTATTCTCGCAAAAGTTTCTAGAGATCATTATATGCAACATCTGGCTGTTCTGTATCCACAATATGGGTTTGCGAAACATAAAGGATATCCAACCAAAGCTCATAAAGCAGCACTGAAACAATATGGAGTTTTACCTTGTCATCGAAAAAGTTATGGACCGGTGAAAGAAGCACTGGAAATCAAATTATTTTAGACGCCTAGCGTCTTTTTTTCGTATACGAATATATGAATCATCCATTATCACAAGCTATCTTATCGTATGCGATTCAATACGATGGTCAATGGAGTGCCATTGGCCAGGCCATCAAAAATAAACAACCATATCAACCGGTTATTTGCACCACAAAGTATGTCACCATTGTGGATGACAACTATCCACTTTGTTTTCGTCGCTTACGTTATCCGCCTTGGATCTTATTTTATAAAGGAAAATTAGAGTTGTTGGATCAACCAACCATTGGAATCGTAGGTGCTCGTCAATGTTCTAAGCAGGCATTGATCAATACGGAAACAGTTGTGAAGCATCTACGCAATCGCTACTGTATCGTGAGCGGTTTAGCCAAAGGAATTGATGGCCAAGCTCATCGTTTTGCGAAACAAACAATTGGTTTTATTGGTTGTGGCATTGATCGTATCTATCCAAAAGAAAACATGAATCTATATTCTTCTATGTCATTGAATCAATTGATCATGAGCGAATATCCGTTGTATACACCTCCGTATCGTTCTCATTTTCCATGGCGAAATCGTTTGATTGCTGCTAGTATTGATGCTTTGATCGTCATTGAAGCAACGTATAAAAGCGGTACGATGCTCACTGTGAATGAATGCAATACCTTGGGCGTTCCGGTATATTGTTTACCAACGGCTTTTGAGAATGAAGCCTATCCAGGATGTAATCATTTGATCGAATCGGGGGCCTATATGATTTCAAATGCATCGGACTTAGATTCGATATTGTGATTGACAAAAAAGTGATTTTATTGTTTTATGTAACTTGAATTGGGGGGAAGGACCATGAAAAAACATTTAGTGATCGTTGAGTCGCCTTCAAAATCGAAGACGATTGAAAAATATTTAGGAAGCGATTATAAAGTTGTTTCCAGCAAAGGACATGTGTGTGATTTAGCCACACGTGGAAAAGAAGGATTGGGCATTGATGTCGATCATGATTTTGAACCAACCTATACGATTAGTAAAGATAAAAAAGATGTTGTGAAAGAATTAAAAGCCGATGTGAAAAACGCCCAAGACGTTTATTTGGCAAGCGACCCCGATCGCGAAGGGGAAGCGATCGCATGGCACTTGGCTCGAGTCTTGGATCTCGATGTGAATACGACCAATCGGATTGTCTTTCATGAAATTACCAAGCCTGCTGTTTTAGAGGCTTTGGAACATCCAACCCATATTGATATGGATCTGGTTCGTTCACAAGAAACACGACGTATGTTGGATCGTATCATTGGTTTTAAATTGAGCAAATTATTACGAAATAAAATTCAATCGAAATCCGCTGGACGTGTCCAATCGGTTGCTTTGCGTTTGATCGTTGAACGTGAAAATGAGATCAATGCATTTAAGCCAAAAGAATATTGGACCGTTCATGCCAATGTGACCAAGGGAAAAAAGACATTTGAAGCTGTTTTGGATAAAGTAGACGGCAAAAAGGCAAAATTAAGTAAAGAAGACGATGCGAAAGTAGTGGTGGAACGTTGTAATCAAGACTATGTAGTGTCTAAATTGACCAAGCGTTCCAAAAGTAAGAAAGCGCGTTTGCCATTTACGACTTCGACGTTGCAACAGGAAGCTAGTACAAAATTAAATTTTGGTGCTCGAAAGACAATGAGCGTGGCACAACGTTTATATGAAGGTATTGATGTAGGATCTGGACAAGAAGGATTGATTTCCTATATGCGTACGGATTCAACACGATTATCTCCTCTTTTTGTACAAGATGCGGAAAATTATATCGAACAGACATATGGAAAAGAATATATGGGAAAAGCACATCAAAAGAACAGTGCTAATGCACAAGATGCCCATGAAGCCATTCGTCCTACGGATATCACGCGTACACCAGAATCTATCAAAAGCTATTTAAATAATGATGAATATCGTTTGTATTCATTGATTTATGCTCGTACGTTAGCTTCATTGATGCACGATGCCAAATTTGATGTAACGACTGTATTGATTGACAACAACGGCTGTCAATTTAAAGCCAGTGGACAAGTTATGACTTTTGATGGTTATACGAAAGTATATGGTAAATATGAAAAGTCGACGAATGAGCTTCTACCAAAATTAGAAGAAAATGAAGTATTGGAGCATGTAGCGATTGAAAGTAAACAACACTTTACCGAACCACCGGCTCGTTATACCGAAGCAAAACTAATCAAAGATTTGGAAGAAAAATCCATTGGTCGTCCAAGTACCTATGCGACAATCATTGATACGATTCAAAAGCGTGGATATGTTACTTTAGAAAAAACATCCGAAACATCACGTACCAAAGTTTTTAAGCCAACGGAACAAGGTGTTTTAACAGATTCTAAGCTCCAACAATATTTCTCCAGTGTCATCAATGTGGAATATACGGCCAACATGGAAAAAACATTGGATGAAATTGCCGAAGGGCAACAAGACAATATCGCGTATTTACACAAGTTCTATGATTTCTTTGCACCATTGGTTGATGAAGCCTATGAAAAAATGCCAAAGAAAGAATTAGAACGAGTAGGACGCAAATGTCCAGATTGCGGTGGTGAACTGGTTTATCGAAATGGTCGCTATGGCAAGTTTATTTCGTGTATCAATTTTCCAAAATGTAAATACACGGAAACTTTGGACGTGCCAAAAGAAGCACAAGGCGAAGAAAAGATTTGTCCAAATTGTGGTGGCAAGATGGTCATCAAACGAGGACGCTATGGTGAGTTCTGGGCTTGTTCGAATTATCCAAAATGTAAGACCATTGTGCCATTAAAAGAAAAAGCGAAACCGGAACCAACCGGAGAAATGTGTCCAGAATGTGGTCATGAATTGGTACGTCGTCGCTCTCGCTATGGAAAGACATTTATTGGTTGTTCGAATTATCCAAAATGTCACTATATTAAAAAAGAACCGAAAACAAAGAAAAAAGAAACGGAAAAAGAAGAAGGATAATATGCAAGAAGTCACAGTGATTGGTGCCGGACTGGCGGGAAGTGAGGCCGTTTGGCAGTTGATAAAACGAAATATTCCTGTGCATTTGATTGAAATGCGGCCGGTGAAATCGCCGGCTGCTTTTCATACGTCACAATTTGCGGAATTGGTTTGTTCCAATTCTTTACGTTCAAATTCGATGCAAAATGCGGTTGGTATATTGAAAGAAGAATTACGCATCTTAGATTCCTTAGTGATGAAAGCTGCCGATACACATGCTGTTCCTGCAGGTAGTGCTCTCGCTGTGGATCGACAAGGTTTTTCGCAAATGATCACCGATACGATTACACACTCACCTTTGGTTCGCATCACGCATGAGGAAGTCACAACAATTTCGGATGGACCAACAATCATCGCAACCGGTCCATTGACAAGTGATGCATTGGCAGAATCTATTCACTCATTTCTGCAAACAGATGCACTTCATTTTTATGATGCGGCTGCTCCTATTATTGAAAAAGATTCCATAGATTTTTCAAAAGCGTATTATAAATCGCGATATGATCGTGGAGAAGCCAGCTATATCAATTGTCCAATGAATCAAGATGAGTTTGATGTATTTTATGATGCTTTGATTCATGCGCAATGTGCGCAACTGCACGATTTTGAAGAAACGTATTTTGAAGGTTGTATGCCTGTCGAAGAAATGGCAAAACGAGGCAAAAAGACATTATTATTTGGACCACTGAAACCGGTGGGACTCGAAAAAGATGAAAATGCACATCCTGTTGCGGTGGTGCAATTACGACAAGATAATGTAGCCGCGACGATGTATAATATTGTTGGTTTTCAGACCCACTTAACATGGCCAGAACAACGCCGTGTCTTTTCATTGATTCCAGGCTTGGAACATTTAAAAATTACTCGGTATGGAGTGATGCATCGAAATAGTTTTATTTCGAGTCCCCAAGTTTTACGAGAAACCTATCAATCGAAACAACGAGATGATTTATTCTTTGCCGGCCAATTAACGGGCGTTGAAGGTTATGTGGAAAGTTGTGCAAGTGGTATGATTGCTGGCATCAATATGGCTCGTTTGGTATCGGGGCAAGAACCTATTTTGTTTGGCAATACATGTATCATGGGGTCGCAAGCTTACTATATAACGCATTGTGATCCAAAGCATTTTCAGCCGATGAATGCGAATTTTGGAATCTTGCATTTTACGGAAAAATGTAAGAAAAAAGAACGTAAAGAGCGTATGGCTCAACAGGCTATTGATCGTATTCACCAGATCGAGGCGATGCTATGAATGAATGGATCGACCGATTTTTAAAATATGTGTATAATGCCCATTCGCGTTCCGAAGATACACAAGCAGCATATCGGAAAGATCTAGAACAGTTTCGTGATTATCTAACAAGTCAAAGTATTACATCCTTTGCGGATGTGGATCGCATCACCATATTGAATTTTATTGCACAATTTCAACAAAATCACGATGCGAAACCAGCAACGATTGCACGTAAGTTATCGACCTATCGTTCTTTTTATCGATATTTAAATGAATATATGGGAATCGATGCCCAACCGTTAGAATCAATTCGTTCACCAAAGAATCGGCAAAAAATTCCAGAATTTTTATTTGTGAATGAAATTGAAAATTTTTTAGAAACCTATGATTCTCATGATTTAAATCAATTGCGTGATAAAACAATGTTTACGATGTTGTATGCATGTGGATTGCGCGTGAGCGAACTCACCCATTTGGTTTGGCCGGATATTGATTTAGAAGGACGAATCGTTCATATTACTGGAAAAGGAGATAAACAACGAATCGTACCGTTTTTTCAAGGCTTTGATAAAGACTTGTTAAATTATAAATTACGATATTGGCAAACAATTGCTAAGGATGATCATGTGTTTGTGAATGCGCGTGGAAAAGCTTTTACATCGCGAGGCATCCAATATTTAATGCAAAAACATGCTGATGATATTGGCATGCATATGAAAGTGCATCCACATATGTTTCGTCATAGTTTTGCGACGCATCTGTTGGATAATGGAGCCGATATTCGAATTGTACAGGAACTATTAGGACATGCGAGTTTATCCACTACACAGATTTATACGCATGTATCTATATCGAAGATGAAAAGTGCTTATCAGCAAGCGCATCCAATGGCGCATGTAAAAAAAATATAGGAATGAGGGACTATTATGGAATTTTGTCATTTGACCGAAAGTGAATATCAACAATTTCAACAACAACATCCGTATGGGAATTTTATGAGTGCAATGGAATCAATGCATGTCAAAGAAGATGAAGGCTGGAAAGTCGAGCTTGTTGGCGTGAAGGAAAATGGCAAGATCGTATTAGCCACGCCATTGACATCCATTCCAGTTATGAAAGTGTATCGCTATTATTATGCACAACGTGGCTTTTTGATGGATTATCATCGCATGGATGTGTTGAATTTCTTTACGGCAGAAATCAAAAAATACTTAAAAAAACAGAAGGGCTTGTATTTGGAAGTGGATCCAAATGTTTTGTATAAAGAAAGAGATATCGATGGTAACTTGGTACCCGATGGATTTGACAATAGCTATGTTGTTGAAAATATGAAAAAAGCAGGCTACATCCATCAAGGTTTTACGCGTGGCTATGGTTCCGGACAGATGCGTTGGATCTTTTCTTTGTATCTACAAAATCGAGATGCGCAAACGATGTTGAAAAGCTTTCATCAACAAACCCGTTGGTCTATCAATCGAACCAAAAAGGAAGGCGTACAAGTTCGTGAATTGGGATTGGATGAAGTGGACATTTTTTTGGATATGATGAAGGAAACGGCACAACGTCGTGGTTTTGAAGAGCGGGATCGGAATTTCTATATTTCACAAATCAAGGAATTCACAAAAATCAATCATGGAAAATTACTTTTGGCTTATTTAGATCTAGATGCTTTCAAAGACAATTTAGTACAGGAACAAAAACAGTTGGAAGCCGAAAAAGCTGAAGTGGATGCGAAGCTAGAAAAAATTCCAAATTCAAAAAAATTTGTGAAACGAGCCAAAGTATTGACTGAAAATTTAGAGATCAATGCCAAAAAGCAGGATCGTGCTAATCAATTAAAGAAGCAGTATGGTTCGGTTCTAAATATGGCAACGACTTTCTTTATCATATCCAATGGAGAAGTGGTTTATATGCATAGTGCGACCAATGATGCCTTCCGTAAATTCTATGCACCCTATGCCTTGCAGTGGTATATGATCCAGTATGCGATCGAACATCATATTGATCGATATGACTTCTATGGTATTTCTGGTATCTTTGATAAGGATGATCCAAGCTATGGTGTTTATGACTTTAAGCGAGGATTTACCGGTCAAGTCGAAGAGTTGGTTGGTGTCTTTATTTTGCCAATTCATGAACATGCATACAAGATCTATCAGAAATTAAAAGGATAGGTTGCATTAAAATCGTGCTTTGTGTTACTATTAGAAAGCATGAATATGCAAATACACACATCATGGATTCGTTTGCCCGTGCACTTTTATGTGTTGCATTCGTTTGAAATGGTGGAGGAGTAACGGAAAGGAAGGACATTTATGTCAGAAAAAATTGTATCAATGAAAAAATTGTTAGAGAATGGTGTACATTTTGGACATCAGACTCGCCGTTGGAACCCAAAGATGAAACCATACATCTACACAAGTCGTAATGGTGTATATATCATCGATTTGAACACAACGTTGGAAGGAATCGAAGCAGCTTATGCGGAATTAAAAGCAATCAGTGAACGTGGTGGTAAAGTTTTGTTTGTAGGAACAAAGAAAACAGCTGCTGAAACGATTGAAGCACAAGCTTTGCGTTCTGGATCTTTCTATGTCAACAAACGTTGGTTAGGTGGTATGTTAACAAACTTCCGTACGATTCAAAAACGTGTTCGTCGTTTGGTTGAAATCGAAGAAATGGAAGCTAGCGGTAAAATTGAAGTATATACAAAGAAAGAACAAGCTGGTCTTCATAAAGAAAAAGCAAAATTGGAAAACTCTTTAGGTGGAGTTAAAGAAATGAAGAAATTGCCAGATGCAATCTTCGTTGTTGACCCTAAAGAAGAACACAATGCCATTGCTGAAGCCAAGAAATTAGGTATTCCAGTATTCGCTATGTTGGATACGAACTGTGATCCAGATGATGCCGATTATCCAATCGCATCCAATGATGATTCACAACGTTCTATCGAATTGATCACAACATTGATGGCAGATGCCATTGTAGATGCTAAGGGCGGATTACTTGAATTGGCTTACTTAGGTGAAGATGAAGATGACGTAACGATGGATGATGTCATCAAGAATGTAGAAGCTCAAATCGCTGAAAACGAACGTCGTCGTCGTCAAAGAAATGAAGAACGTCGTAGAAGAAATGCAGAACGTCGTAATCGTCGTTTCAATCGTAACCACAACGCAAATGGTTCTCAAGCAAACCGTGCAGATGCGAAACCAGAACAAAAATCTGCAGAATCTGCTGAATAATTCAAAGAAAAGGAGATCAATAAAATATGGCAATCAAAGCATCTCAAGTTAAAGAATTGCGTGAAAAAACCGGCGCAGGAATGATGGATTGTAAAAAAGCATTGACAGAAACTGATGGTGATATTGCTGCTGCTATCGACTGGCTTCGTGAAAAAGGTATTGCGAAGTCACAAAAGAAAGCTGGACGTATTGCTGCTGAAGGATTGACTCGTGTCGCTACAGAAGGTAATACAGGTATCATTTTTGAAGTGAATTCAGAAACCGACTTTGTCGCTAAGAACGAACAATTCTTACATTTATTAGATGTTATTGAAAAAGCTTTATTAGCTGCTAAACCAGCCAATACGGAAGCTGCTTTAGAAGTTGAAACACCAGAAGGAAAAGTCAATGATTTGGTCATCAATGCTACGGCTACCATTGGTGAAAAGATTTCTTTCCGTCGTGTGGCTGTTGTAGAAAAAGCCGATGATGAAACATTTGGAAAATACATGCATATGGGTGGAACCATTTCTAGTTTAGTTGTTACCAAAGGTGGCGACAAAACAGTAGCTAAGAACTTGGCTATGCAAGTGGCTTCAATGAATCCAATTTATGCAACGGAAGCCGATATTCCAGAAACTGCATTCAATCATGAAAAAGAACTTCAAATGCAGATGATGAAGGAAGATCCAAAAATGGCTAATAAACCTGAAAAAGTATTACAAAATATTTTGAAGGGTAAAGTAAAGAAGCACTTTAAAGATCAATGCTTAGCGGATCAAGAGTTCTTCTTGGATTCTAAAAAATCTGTTTCTCAATACTTGAAAGAAGAAAAAGCAGAAGTTGTTTCTTTCGTTCGTTATCAAGTTGGAGAAGGAATTGAAAAGAAAGAAGAAGATTTTGCTGCTGAAGTAGCTGCACAAATGAAGTAAGCATCTTTTATTCGGAGCTATGTGTATTCATAGCTCTTTTTAATTGTTTGTTCTTAGTGTATAATTTGTAGAAGAGACTTAAAGGAGTAAAAACGTATGTATAAACGGGTTTTATTGAAATTAAGTGGTGAAGCTTTGTCTGGAAATGGACAGGCTTTTGATCCAGAAGTGTTGGCTGGATTGGCCAAAGAATTGAAAGAAATTCAACAAAAAGGAGTGGAATTAGCCATTGTTGTTGGTGGTGGTAATTTCATTCGCGGAAAGATGCTAGCCGAAATGGGAATGAATCGTGCACAAGGCGATTACATGGGCATGTTAGGAACGGTCATCAATGCATTGGCCGTACAAAATGCTTTGGAGAATGCCGGTGTTGATACACGTGTACAAACAGCCGTTCATATGCAAGAAGTGGCCGAACCATTCATTTTACGTCGGGCTATTCGTCATCTAGAAAAAGGTCGTGTTGTAATTTTTGGAGCTGGAACCGGTTCTCCATATTTTTCAACAGATACGACAGCTGCTTTACGAGCGTCCGAAATTGGAGCTGATGTGATCTTAATGGCAAAGAATGGCGTGGATGGTGTCTATGACAGTGATCCTAAGAAAAATCCAAATGCCAAAAAATTTAAATCTTTATATTATATGGATGTTTTGAATAAAGGATTACAAGTTATGGATTCAACCGCAATCAGTATGTGTATGGATAATGACATTGATTTGATCGTATTCAACATGAATGAGCGTGGCAATATTTTAAAGGCCATCCAACAAACGGTCGATGGTACTGTGATCACAAAAAAGAAATAGAGGAGAAAAATATAAATGACTGATATTTTAGATAATGCCGAAATGAAAATGATGGCGGCTATTGAAAATTTAGAAGAAAATTTACGTACATTACGTACAGGACGTGCCAATGCGGCTCTTTTGGATCGCGTCGAAGTAGATTATTATGGAAGCCCTACACCAGTCAATCAAATGGCTCGAATTAGTGTTGTTGAGGGTACACAATTGGTCGTTAAACCTTATGATCGAACATTGGTAAAAGCCATCGTTCATGCCGTGCAAGCTGCTAATTTAGGCTTAAACCCACAAGGAGAAGCTGATTGTGTGCGTATTCAAGTTCCCCAATTGACAGGTGAACGTCGACAGGAATTGGCTAAAAAGGCACAAAAATATGGCGAAGAAGCAAAAGTAGCCATTCGTAATATTCGTCGTGAAGCAAATGATGCAATCAAAAAGGATAAAGAATTACGTGAAGACGAAGAGAAGAGTGCTTTGGAAGATTCACAAAAACTGACAGATACATATATTAAAAATATTGAATCGGTTGTTGAAAAGAAAAAAGCAGATATTTTAAATGTATAGACCCAATTCATCATTGGGTCTTTTTCAGAAAGGATAAGTATTATGGAAACAAACATTCCCCAAACGGTTGCCATTATCATGGATGGTAATGGACGCTGGGCCAAAGCACGTGGATTACCCCGGACAGCTGGTCACAAACAAGGGGCGGAAGCCATACGAGTTGTTGCGTTAGCTGCCAATCAAATGGGAATCAAAAAATTGATTTTATATGCGTTTTCAACAGAAAACTGGAAACGACCAGAACAAGAAGTAAGTTATTTGTGTAAGTTGCCAGGTATCTTTTTTAATCGCTATATCAAAGAATTGATGGAAAACAATATTCGAGTTACGTTTGCCGGGGAATTGGAACGATTTCCAAAAAGCACGCAATCTGTGATTCGTAAAGCAGTCGATCAAACAGCAAATAATACAGGATTAAATTTGGACATTGCGATCAACTATGGTTCACGTCGGGAATTGGTCTTAGCGATGCAACAATATGCACAAGATGTTGCCGATGGTAAACGATCCAATGACATCGACGAAGCAGGTGTATCGAATTATTTGATGGTTCCTGAAGATGTGGACTTATTGATACGTACGAGTGGTGAGTTGCGTTTATCAAATTTCTTATTGTGGCAAATTGCGTATGCAGAGTTTATTTTTACACCAATCGCATGGCCTGATTTTGATTCTCAAGCCTTGGCGGACTGCATCAAAGAATTTCAATCACGACATCGTCGTTTTGGAGGATTAGAAGATGAAAAATAGAGTTATTACAGCTATCGTTATTATCTTAATTGTTGCTTTCCCCTTAGCAATGGGTGGCATTCCTCTAGAAATTTTATCTTTATTCATCGTCGCAACAAGTGCCTATGAATGGGCCCATGTTACGCCACGCTTTCCAAAATGGCCTATTATTATCGTTCCAGCAATGATGGCATCGGTTATTTTAGCTCGATATGTGCCCCAACAATATGTATTTATTGTCTATGCTCTGGCAACCATTATCTTCTGGACACTGACGATTTTTGTCGAGGACTTCGAAATTTCCGATGGTTTCTACTGCATTAGTTATTTTGTGATTTTATCACTGATTTATCGCACGATGGGATTCTTGGAAAGCAATCATTTTTATATGTTGACGATCGTATTCGCAACCTATGGCTCGGATACGGGTGCTTGGTTTGTGGGACGTCGCTATGGTAAGCATAAAATGAATCCACGCTTGTCACCTAAGAAAAGTTGGGAAGGATTTGCGGGTGGCATCGTATTTGGTGCAGTTTTAAGCTTAGTTGTTTCTTTCTTGTATTTATCGGAAGTGAATACATTGATGAACGTGATTCTTTGTATCTGTTGTCCATTGGTAGCGGAAATTGGAGATTTATCTTTCTCGGCCATTAAGCGATATTATAAAGTCAAAGATTTCTCGAATTTATTGCCAGGTCATGGTGGTATTTTAGATCGAATTGATTCTCTTTTGATGAATATATTATTTTGTGGTATCCTAATAACCATATTCATGTAAAGGAGGAATCCTGTGCAACTGATTATTGGTATTATTGCTTTTATCTTCATGCTGAGTGTGATCGTGATCATTCATGAATGGGGACATTTCATGGTGGCAAGACATTATGGTGTGTATTGTCATGAATTCTCTATTGGTATGGGTCCTGCACTCTATCAGAAGAAAGGTAAAGAAACAACTTTCTCCATTCGAGCTATCCCTTTTGGTGGGTATGTCATGATGGCTGGAGAAGAAGATGGATCACAAGATGAACAAGAAGATGACTGGTTAAAAAATGTACCAGACGATCGCCGTCTAAACCATAAACCTTGGCCCCAACAAATTTGTATTATGTTGGCCGGTATATTTATGAACCTGGTTTTAGCTTGGGTCATTTTTGTGGGAGTTGCCATGGCTCGTGGGTATGTGGTTGAACCGGCAAAACCGGTTGTTTATAAAATACAAGAGAATTCACCCGCCCAACAAGCTGGCCTTCAAAAAGATGATCGTATTCTAAAAGCAACCAGTGGCACCGAATCCATTAAACCAGAAACGCAATATGATTTGTTAGAATGGATGCAGTATCATCATGATACGATTATATTGACAGTTCGACGTGATCAATCCACGTTTGAAACACAAATTAAACCACAATATGATAAAGAAAATTCAATCTACACCATTGGTTATCAGGCCATTGCTTATGCTAAAAATATACAATGGTATGAAGCATTTGGCGTAGGTACTCAAGATTTTGCGGAATCGAGTACAGCCATTTTTCAGTCTTTGAATATGTTGATTCATGGCCAAGGTTATGAAAACCTTTCCGGTCCGGTCGGTATATTTAGTGTAACGAGTCGAACAACACAAATGGGCGTATTGGCTTATTTGTCTTTATTCGCCATGATTTCATTGAATATTGGTATTTTTAATGCGATTCCGATTCCAGCTTTAGATGGCGGACGTGTATTGATTACATTGATCGAAGCTATCTTTCGTCGCAAGGTCAATCAACAAGTGGTTGAAAAAATCATTATGGTCAGTTTTGCGTTGTTGATGATGCTTTTTGTGTTTGCGACATACAATGATATTGTTCGTATAATCTAACCAGGGAAACCTGGTTTTTTCATTGGCACAAAAAAAAAGAAGACCGCAGTCTTCTAAATCATAAGATACAAAATGGCAATCATGTGACAAATGGAAGCAAACACAATGAATAAATGCCAAATGAAATGAAAATATTTCTTTTCTGGATGACTATAGAATATAGCACCAATGGAGTACATGACACCACCTAATAAGATCATACCAAAAAAAGCAAGAGATGCTTTTTGTAAAAGAGTTGGTAACATGATCACTGCTAGCCATCCCATGACCATATAGATTGTCATGGATAATTTCATATGTGCTTTATTTGAGATGGCCTTTAATAAAATGCCAGCTAATGCCATGACCCATTCAATGATCAATAGGACATAACCAATTGTATTATCAAGCAATACCATACAAACTGGCGTATACGTTCCAGCTATGGCTAACAAGATCATGATGTGATCTAATTTACGAAATACATATTTATAGGTTGTATCATAGGGAGCAATATGATAGAGACTAGACCCTAAAAACATGAGAAATAAACAAATAATGAAAATACTCGTACCGAGTGCATATTTTGGACCACCAATTGTATAAGATCGAATGGCATAATAAGGTAAAGCCCCTAATAATAAGATCCACATGACACCATGACTGATGGCATTGGCCGTTTCTTCACCAAAAGTTAGTTTAAATGGATGCGCCATATCATTACTTTTTTGTTGCATATTATCACCTTCAAGCGTATTTTAAATTATCTAGAAATAAAAGTCAATATATCTAGTATTGAAAACTAGATAATAACGCATTAGTGATTCTATAGCTAACAAACGGGAGATAGTGTATAATGATATCGTTTGGAGTGTATGCCCATGTTTTTAAAACGAATTGAACTACAAGGATTTAAGAGCTTTGCGGATAAAACCGTCATTCAATTTGATCATGACATTACCGGGATCGTCGGACCAAATGGTTGTGGTAAAAGCAATATCAACGATGCTATCCGTTGGGTCTTGGGTGAGCAAAGCATCAAATCACTTCGTTCCGGCAGTAGTATGTCGGATATTATTTTTTCTGGTAGTAAATATCGCAAACCGGTCAATTTAGCCAAAGTTTCTTTGGTTTTTGATAATACACAACATATTTTTGATTCTGATTTTGATGAAATTGAAATCACTCGACAATTAGAAAGAGCCAATAATGAAGCCAGTTATTTCATCAATAAAACTCCTTGTCGATTGAAAGATATCAATGATCTGGTGATGGATACCGGATTGGGACGCGATTCTTTGAGCATTATTACGCAAGGTAATATTTCCGCTTTTGCGGATGCGAAACCCGAGGATCGTCGTTCTTTATTTGAAGAAGCGGCAGGAGTAGCCAAATATAAGAAAAGAAAACAAGTTTCTTTACGAAAGCTTGAAAAAACCAAAGATAATCTAGATCGTGTCCAAGATATCATGGATGAGATTGAGCATCAGTTGGTACCGTTAAAACGACAAGCAGATAAAGCACAGAAATATCTATCATATCGGGATTCCTTATCAAAGATTGAAATCAATGTGTTGGTGCATGAAATTGGTTCTTACCATGAACAACTGCAGGAACTAAAAACACAAATTGATATGAAACGATCCGATCTGATTTCTTATGATACCCAATTAACAAATTTGGATACAGAAATTGAAGCGGCTCGGAAACAAATGTATCAATTGGATGCGACGATCCATACCTTGCAAGGGGAATATACCCAAGCAATGAATCAATCTGTCCAGTTAGAAAAACGTAAGATCGAATTGGATGAAAAAAGAAAGTATGCGTTATCGCAAGCCGATCAAGAAGAACGAAAACACCAATTGGAACAAATTTTAGCGGAAGCCCGTTATGAATATGAAGATCGAAAGTCTCGTTTGGAAGCAATGCAAACACAATATGATTTGTTGCTCAAAAAGCAGGAACAAACAAGACAAGATTTGTATCGTTGTACTTCGCAAAGAGAACAAGCCAATCGTATGTATCAACAATTGGACAATCGCCAACAAATCGTAAGCAATATGTTAGCACAACCGTATCAACATCAAGCAGGTGTTCGAGCCATCGTTGCTGCAAAATCATCTTTGTCGGGTATTGAAGGGGTCATATCGGAGTTATTGGTTGCGAAAGATCAAATGGGACAAGCCATTCAAGCAGCCTTAGGTGGTACACAGTATCAAATCGTTACCGATAATGAGGTGAGTGCTCGTGCAGCCATTGGTTTCTTAAAACGAAATCGTTCCGGAAGAGCTACATTCTTACCCATGACAGTATGTAGACCTCGTCCATTGAATCAGCAACAACAATTTATTGCTACTTCTTGTGAAGGTTTTATTGATTTTGCGAATGGCTGTGTCCAATGTGATCCACGCTATGAAATGGTTCGTGATTCCTTATTGGGTCATGTCATTGTCATGGATACATTGGAGCATGCGAATGAATGTGCGAAACGATTGAATCATCGGGTGAAGATCGTTACTTTAGATGGTGAAATTGTGCATCCAGGTGGATCCATGACTGGTGGACGTGGCAAGAATCAAAGTTCACCGGTTACCTTGAAACAAGAAATGACAACGATTACAAAAAAATTGACCGAAGCGAAGGCCAATCTTGATGCACTTATTCAAAAAGAAAACAAATATAAGCAAGCGGATGATGACTATACAAATTCGATTGTGGATCTAAAAGTTTCAATAGGAAAATTAGAAAATGTATATGAAGTAAAAAAACAAAAATATGCATCCTTGAAAGATGAATATGGTCAACTGGGTGATTTAGAAGAGAATGCGACCAGTGGATTGGAAGATGAATTGGTCATCGAAATGTCTAAAATGCATGCACATATTGATTCTTTAACCGAACAGATGCAGGCACAAAGGCAACGTCGCTATCAAATCGGTCAACAAGTCGAAGAAAAAGAAAATGATGTACGAAAAATTCGTCGATTGATGAATGCATTGCAGAGTGAAATTCATCAATTGGATGTGGACCAAACCAAGAAACAAACACAGATGGATAATGATTTGATGCGATTAAATACGGATTACCAAATGACGTATGAATACGCGAAAAGCCAATATGAAGATCTTTCTATGGATATCGAACAAGCCAAAGACGAAGTGGTTTGTTTACGTCAAAAGATCAAAAGTCTAGGCAATGTGAATTTGGATGCACCACAAGAATATGCGGAACTATCGGAACGATTTACGTTCATGTCCAAACAAAAAGAAGATTTAGAAAATGCCTCGCAACAAATCTTAGATGCGATTGCCGAAATGGATCAGACGGTGATTGAGAAGTTTACGGATATGTTCCATAAAATCAACAATGAATTGGATGATGTTTTTAAGGCGTTATTTGGTGGTGGTCATGCGAAATTGACAATGGTCGATCCGGATGATGTTTTGCATACAGGTATTGATATTGATGTACAACCGCCAGGAAAAATGGTTAAAAATATTCAGACGTTCTCTGGTGGTGAAAAAGCATTGATTGCGATCAGTGTGTTATTTTCCATTCTTAGAGCTAGAACGATGCCGTTGTGCATTTTTGATGAAGTCGAAGCCGCATTGGATCAGGCCAATGTCGAACGATTTGCAAAATATCTCGATCGTTTCCGTGGACAGAGTCAATTTATCGTGGTGACCCATCGTCCAGGAACCATGGAACAATGTGATACTTTATATGGAGTAACCATGCAAAAAGATGGTGTATCGCAATTGTTGAAAGTGGAATTAAGAGATGCTGTGCATATTGTTGAAAAGGAGGAAGAAGAGAATGGCAATCTTTCAATCAATCAAAGATAAATTTAGTAAAAGTGATGATAAGGATAAATACTTGCAGGGATTAGATAAGTCGCGTCGTAGTTTTGGTGATCGCATCCGGGCTTTATCGAATAACTTTCATGGTATCGATGACGATTTGTTGGAAGAATTGATGGTAATCTTACTCGAAGGGGATGTGGGTATTCAAACGGCTCAAAAGATTGTCGACTCCTTTGAAGAACACAGCAATGAATTAAAGAATTTTGATTCGATGGAAGATTACTTTATCTATATTCTTTATGAATTTTATGATGATGTTCCCGAAGAATACATCCATTTTAATCCAGATGGACCTACGGTTATTTTAATGGTAGGTGTCAATGGTTCAGGAAAAACGACAACGAGTGCCAAATTGTTGCAATTGTATCAATCATTAGGGAAAAAAGTAGCTGTAGCTGCTGCTGATACGTTCCGTGCGGGAGCCATTGATCAAATCGATACATGGGCACAACGCATTGGTGTTCCTTGCATCAAGGGGAAACCTGGACAAGATCCAAGCAGTGTGTTGGTGGATGCTTGTCGATATGCGAAAGAAAATGATATCGATATTTTAATTGGTGATACAGCGGGTCGTCTGCAAAACAAGAAGAACTTAATGAAAGAATTAGAAAAAATGACGCGTGTCATTGGTCGTGAAATTGAAGGGGCTCCGCAAGAAGTATGGTTGGTATTGGATGCAACAACAGGTCA
The DNA here is from genome assembly GCF_003725415.1 of Absicoccus porci. Lineage (GTDB taxonomy): Bacteria > Bacillota_I > Bacilli_A > Erysipelotrichales > Erysipelotrichaceae > Absicoccus > Absicoccus porci. Next base: position 230,056 of record NZ_RJQC01000003.1, read on the forward strand.
AAATGGTATCAGTCAAGCGCAAGTCTTTTTGGATGCCACTCATGTTACCGGAATTGTTTTAACCAAAATGGATGGTACGGCTAAGGGTGGTGTGGTTCTATCCATTCATGATATGTTGCATTTGCCTGTCCGTTTTTTGGGTTTAGGCGAAAAACCAGAAGATTTACGACCATTTGATGTGGCTAGTTACATCATGGGTATGACTAAAGGAATGAATCTTCATGATTGATCATGTACAAGCTAATGAATATTTAGATATTTATGGTCCATTATTGACGGCACGGCAACAGGATATTTTATCGTTGTATTATGGGGAAGATCTTTCTTATACCGAAATCAGTGAAGAATTAGGCATCAGTCGAGCAGGTGTCATGGATACAGTACATCGGGCGAGTGCACAATTAGAAAAATATGAACATGTGATTGGTTATGTGCAAAAAAAACATAAAATCATACAATTATGTCAAGAAAAAAAGTATAATGAAATAACGAATGTATTTTAGGAGGAAAACAATGTCTATAATCGTAATGAGTGTTAATGCTGGCAGCACTTCTTTGAAATTTCAAGTTTTTCAAATGCCAGAAGAAATCGTTTTAGCGTCAGGAAATATTGAACGAATCGGTATGGAAGATTCTATTTTCGGAATCAAATTGAAAGGAAAATCTGAAAAAATTAGTAAAGTTTTACCAATCAAAGATCACAGTGTAGCCGTTGAAGAATTAATGAATGCGTTGATCGAGCATAAAATCGTAAATAGTCTAGCCGATATCAAAGCTGTAGGTCATCGTGTTGTCCATGGTGGTGAATACTTTTCACATTCTGTTCCAGTGGATGAATGGTCGGAAAGTAAAGTGGAAGAATTATGTGAGTTAGCACCACTTCATAATCCGGGTGCATTGGTTGGTTTGCGCTCATTACGAAAAGCATTGCCAAATGCAGAACATTGTTTCTCATTTGATACGGCTTTCTTCCAGACCATGCCGGAAGAAAACTTTATTTATCCAATTCCTTATGAATATTATGAAAAAGACCATATTCGTCGATATGGTGCCCATGGTATTTCGCATGAATATTTAACGAAACGATTGGCCGAAATCGAAGGAAAACCAGTGGATCAAATGAATATCATTACGTGTCACTTAGGTGGTGGTGCAAGTATTGTTGCCGTACGTAATGGAAAAGCATTTAAAGTATCGATGGGATTTACGCCATTAGGCGGTATTATGATGGGTACTCGTTGTGGTGATATCGACCCAGCTATCGTTGTTTATTTGATGCGAAAATATCATTATACGGCCGAAGAATTAGATACGATCTTGAATAAGAAATCTGGTTTATTAGGTGTCAGTGGCATTTCGAGTGATATGCGCGATGTCATCGAGGCCAGTGCACAAGGAAATCCACGTGCTATTTTAACTTTCTCGATTTATGTGTCTCGTGTTGTTGAACAAATTGCTGGTTATTATGGCTTGATGGGTGGAGCTGATGCCATTGTATTTAGTGCAGGTGTTGGTGAAAACAATGATATCATCCGTCAAGAAGTATGTGATCGTTTGAAATGTATGGGAGTAAAAGTACCAGCCGATAATAACTTCTATATTCGTGGGGAAGAAGCTAAATTAAGTTCGGATGATTCGAAAGTGGATGTATGGCTAATTCCAACCAATGAAGAATTAGTCATTGCTCGCGACGCATATAAGATCTATACCAATGGTAAATAAGATTCTTCAAGCGATTGATGCCCACGATAAAATTGCACTTTTTCGACATGAATATCCGGATATGGATGCGATTGGTTCCCAATTGGGATTCAAAACCATTATTGAAACACAATACCCAAAAAAAGATGTACGTGCTTTTGGGGGGATGAGTGAAGCAGCTAGTCATTTTGTCAATGATATGGATCATGCCCAAGATGATTGGTTTGATGGTGCGCTTGCGATCATTTTAGATACGTCCAATGCAGCTCGAGTGGATGATCAACGATATCAATTGGCTTCGGCATCGATTCGTATTGACCATCACGTACCAGTGGAGCATTTTTGTGATATCGAATATATTGATGAAAAAGCAACGGCCACTTGTGAACTATTAGCTTTGGGATTGGATGCTCTACATATTTCGATTCCAAAGTCTGCCGCACAAATGTTGTATAGTGGGTTGATTGCGGATTCTATTCGTTTTACGATTGGAACGGTACGACCAGAAACCATGAAAGCGGCTGGTTATCTGATTGGTCAAGGTGTGGATGTCATTCAATGTGAAGAAGATAATTTTGCGACAAATTATTCCGATTATGCCTATGAAACAAAAGTTCGCGAAAAAGCAACACGTGAAGGAAATGCTTTCGTTGCCATTATGGAACCTGAAGATTATGCACCTTTGACGTTTTCTCAAGCCAAAGAAAAAGTGTATGTCTTATCTGGTATACGAGAAATCACATGTTGGGGATTATTTACCCGAATGGAAGATGGCATACATTATGCTGCTTCTTTACGTTCCAAAAGGAAAGATGTACGTCAAATTGCGACAGCCTTTCATGGCGGTGGTCATGTGTGTGCAGCCGGGATAAAAAATTTAACACGTGAACAAGTAGATGAAATCGTCAAACAATTAAAACAACTCAGTTTAGAATAGGGCACCTTGTGTGCCCCTTTTTTGAAAAGTGCTTGCCAAATAAAGGGAAAGATTGTAAGATTAAATGGCACATTGGGGTATAGCCAAGCGGTAAGGCAGCAGACTCTGAATCTGCCATTTCACTGGTTCGAATCCAGTTACCCCAGCCACAATACAATAAACCGAGTCAGAAGGCTCGGTATTTTTTATAAAGGAGTTCTTATGTTTGAAATCAATACATGGATACAAAAAGGCATTACGATATTGATCATTCTTATTGTTGGATGGATTGTTTCACGTTTTGTAAAATCATTGATCTTGCGTTTGATTGGTAAAAGCCCAGATCAAGGAGCAGTTACTTTTTTAGCTTCGGCAGCCTCTTTATTGATCAAGATCATGGTCATTGTTATGATCTTAGAACAATTAGGGGTCAATTCCAATGTGATCGTTGGTGCTTTTTCAGCTTGTACCTTAGGTATTTCCTTAGCCTTACGATCGAATATGGCCGATGTAGCGGGTGGTATGCAAATCATTTTTACACGTCCTTTTTTAGTTGGTGATTTTGTGAAAGTTTTGGATCATGAAGGAACCATTCAACGCATTGAAATTATGTATACTGTGATGGAAACTGTTAGTCATACCGAAGTTATCATTCCAAATTCCAAATTGGTTGAGAATACGATCACGAATTATTCAAAAGATGGAAAGGTTTTTATTCATATTCCCATGACATTAAGTGCAGGCGTGGATACAGAAAAAGTCCAAGCAACGTTTTATCAAGTGATGCGAGAAGATCCAGATGTGATTCAAAATGAAGAGATGGATGTTCGAATCGATAGCTTAGAATCTGGTTTTCGTTTAGGAATTTATTGTGCCGTGCATAGTGATCGGTATCCAAAAGCAGAAGCCGATTTGAAAAAACGATTACAGGAAGCTCGCATCAAAGCGGAAATTAATTTACCAAGTCAAACTGTTATCGTTCATGGACAAGTGAATTAATTTATTTTACAATACCCTTAATAGGGAGAGCTATATGGAAATCATTGATTTTATTGTCCTAGTGGTTTTGGCAGCCATTGCCGTTGTATTCTGTTTGTTACCTACAACAGTCCAACAATGGTTTGCAGCCCATCTATCGTTTGGACATTTTGGAATTCGTACAATCAAACGACGACATGATCAGACAGATACATTGGGAAATTTTATATTATTTTTATGTCTCGTTTTTTGTTGCTTGTATTGGAAGATTCCCCAGTATTTTCTACTTCTGTATACCATTCTTTTCGGCATAAGTTTTTTGATTTTAATGAGTCAGACTTATCGTATTAGTCAAACATATTCCAAGAAGAAACAAATTTCATTGATTTTAGCCATATTTACAATGTGTGCCATTGCCTATTGTAGTGCGATTGGTCTTTTGAACGGACATCAAATCATGAAAGATTTACCGGTCTTTCTTCAATCTCTTCAAAAAAACGAAACTTCTTCTTTTTTCTATTATGTTCGCCATTATGAATGGGTGTCCGTTATTTTATCGGGCCTAGTGATGTTTTATACATTTTATTTGGTCTGGGCACAATTTAAATATATGCGTTTAGAAAATAGCTTTAAAGCGGATAATATGATCTTTTTTTGGATCAAAGTGATTTTTGTATCTATTCTTTCGATTGGACTCGGTTATGGTGGATATAGAATCATTGCGTTAGCTTATTATTTGTAAGGAAGTGAAAAGATGAATAAAAAATTAGATGCATTGCGTCAGGAAATGAAAAAGGAAAATATACAAGCTTATATTGTTCCAACTAGTGATGATCATGATACCGAGTACGTTTGTTCTCATTTTATGTCGCGTTCCTATCTTTCCGGTTTTACGGGAAGTGCCGGTACTCTTGTGGTTGGTCTTGATCAAGCGGCTCTTTGGACAGATGGTCGTTATTTTATTCAAGCGAAAGATCAATTGGCTGGTTCTGGCATTGATTTGATGAAAATGGGTGTGGAAGGTACGCCTTCCATTTCATCATATATTGTGGATCATTTGTCTTCAGGCAGTGTGGTTGGCTTTGATGGTCGCTTATTTAGCGAAGCAATGGTCGAAATCTATGAAGAAGCGTTTGATAAGAAGGATTTGATCCTGAAAACAGATTTAGATCTAGTGGATCGCATTTGGAAGGATCGTCCTGTTTTACCGCATACATCGACTTTTCATTTTGAGAAGCAATATGCAGGCAAGACAATGGTTGAAAAAATAGCGGCTGTTCGAGATATTCTTTCAGCTGATCATTTAATGATCACCAAAGTGGATCAAGTGGCTTGGCTATTTAATTTACGTGCTCATGATATTCCGTCTTTTCCTGTCGCTATGGCGTATGCGATTGTCAGTCAAGACAAGGCATCGATTTATATTGATGATTCTCGTCTAGATGCAACAAGTCGTGAACTTTTTGCGAAAAACCATGTTACCATTCGACCATATGATGCGATATATACAGATGTTCAAACATTAACTGGAACCGTATCGGTGGATCCATATACAATTAATTCCACTTTATATCGTTTTATTGAGGCCGATATTGAAGAAGAAGAAAATCCAATTGAATTAATGAAGGCTTGCAAAAACGAGGTAGAGATTGAACAAACCAAGCATGCACATTTAAAAGATGCGATTGCGATGACGCAATTTATGTATTGGTTAAAAACAAATGTTGGCAAAATACCAATGAGTGAAATGTCAGCAGCCCAAAAACTGCATGATCTTAGAGCATCACAAGCGGATTTTATCGAAGATAGCTTTGCGACCATTGCTGCTTATAAAGAACATGGTGCCATTGTCCATTATCAATCCAGTCCAGAGACGGATGTACCGTTGCAGCCAGAAGGATTGTTTATGGTTGATAGTGGTGGTCATTATTACCAAGGAACAACCGATATTACACGAACTTTTGTATTAGGTGAGATCACGGAGTATGAAAGAAAGTGTTTTACTTGGGCTTTGCAATGTCATATTCGTTTGGAACAAGCGACATGGCTCTATGGTTGTACGGGGGAACAATTGGATATGATTGCACGTCAACCATTATGGAAGCATTCTTTGGATTTTAAACACGGTACAGGTCATGGAGTGGGTCATGTCTTAAGTGTGCATGAAGGGCCGAATGTGATTCGTTGGCAACAAGCATATACTCCTTTTGAAGCGGGCATGATCACAAGTGATGAGCCGGGTATCTATATTGAAGGACAATTTGGTATTCGTCATGAAAACGAAGTGTTAGCTGTGAATTTAGACAAAAATGCGTATGGTCAATTTATGGGCTTTGAACCATTAACATGGGTTCCTTTCGATGTAGATGGATTGGATGTTGATGAAATGGAACCGGCTGAAGTGGCTTGGTTAAATGCCTATCATGCGAAAGTGTATGAAAAAGTGAGTCCGTATCTGAATGAACAACAACGACAATGGTTGGCGCATGCCTGTCGTCCATTGATTCGATGAAAGAGCGAATGATTCCTTCTTCGTGTCCCTATTGTGGACATACTTTTGAAATCAAACGGGATACCTTTGTGATTGCAGGTATGAATCCACAAATTGATCAAAGACTGGAAGAGGGAACGTATTTTACGCATCAATGTTCCCATTGTCATAAGCTTTACTATTTGGAACAACCTTTTTTGTATCGAGATCCAAAGAAGAAATACATTTTAGTTTTGTCCCAACAAAAACATATTGAGAATCTTCCACCGGATGAGGTAGTCATACATTGTCAGAATGCCTTACAATTTTTGTTTTGTTTTCGGGTGTTATCAAGGAATTTAAATGTACGTTTGGTTCTACAAAAAAAACAACAATTGGAACAGTATACGCATAAAAAAGCAATATTTGATACGTATGATGATCAATCGCATTGTCTTTGGTTTATTGTCGATGATCAGCCGATGGCGATACGATTGAAGAATACGGAAATCTATGATATTGTTAAGAAGTGTTGAAGTAATTTGAGAGGTTGAGAAACATGAAAATTTTGGTTACTGGTGGGGCCGGATATATTGGGTCTCATACGTGTGTAGAATTATTGAATGCGGGTTATGAAGTCGTCATTCTTGATAATTTATATAATTCTAATCGTAAAGCTGTGGATCGAATTGAACAAATCACAAATAAAAGTGTGATTTTTTATGAAATCGATATTACGGACAAAGAGGCTGTTCAAAGATTGTTTGATGAGCAAGATATTGATGGTGTCATTCATTTTGCAGGATTAAAAGCGGTTGGCGAATCGGTGCATAAACCTATTGAATATTATCATACCAATATTGAAGGTACTTTGATTCTTGTTGATCAAATGCAGAAACATCATGTGAAGAATTTAATTTTTTCTTCCAGTGCCACGGTTTATGGAGAACCGAAGGAAATGCCGATTACGGAAAACTGTCCAAAAGGTATGTGTACCAATCCATATGGTTGGACCAAGTGGATGTTGGAACAAGTATTGACAGATTTGCATACGGCCGATGCGGAATGGAATATCTTATTGTTACGTTATTTTAATCCAATTGGTGCTCATGAAAGTGGTTTGATTGGGGAAGATCCAAAAGGTATCCCAAATAACTTGTTGCCTTATGTGGCACAAGTGGCCATTGGAAAATTAAAAGAAGTGGGTGTTTTTGGCAATGATTATGATACACCAGATGGCACAGGCGTACGTGATTATATTCATGTTGTGGATCTAGCTCGCGGACATGTTGCGGCTTTAAATAAATTGTGGGAAAAACCCGGTGTCAAAGTGTATAACTTAGGTACAGGGAAAGGATATAGTGTATTGGATGTGATCCATGCTTTTGAAAAAGCTTGTGGTCATCCGATTCCATATGTTATTAAACCACGTCGTGATGGCGATATTGCCATGTGTTATTCAAATTGTGATTTGGCCAATAAAGAACTTGGTTGGCATGCACAATATGATCTGGATGATATGTGTCGTTCCAGTTGGAATTGGCAAACCAAAAATCCAAATGGATATAATGATTGATCGGGCAACCAATCTTTTTTTGCACAATAAAAAAAACGGCCGAAGCCGTTAAAATTTAACCAAATAAGATCGTGCCAACATAGGCAAGAATAGACATGGCAATTAAGAAAACCAGTCCATAAGGCAGAATCATTGATAATAATTTGGAATCTTGTCCTTTTGCGTTTACGCTGGATAGACCGATAGCCAAAGATTGTGGTGATAACATCTTTCCAGCTGCAACACCAAGGGAGTTTAGAGCAACCATCCAGTATGAATCAACATGAAGATGTTTGGCAGCATCCAGTTGTACAGCTCCAAATAAAACACCGGAATTGGTTCCCGAACCAGTGACAAAGGTTCCTAAAGCACCAATCCATGGGGCAAAGAGTGGATAGAAGCTTCCAGTTGCAGCAATTGCAAAGGATGAGATGGAAGCAATCATACCAGCATATCCCATGACTTTAGCACATCCCAATACACATAACATGGTGATCATTGTTTCCGACATTTGTTTAATGGTTGCTTTTAAAACTTTTCCCATGGTTTTCCAAGAGGCTTTTTGAATCAAACCGCCTAAAATAGCCGATAAGAAGATCCAAACACCAGGTGTATTGATCCACGAGAATGTTAATGTTGCTGCGTCTTTTCCTTGATAAATTTGTACTTGGCTGGAGAATCGAGCCAATGCTTCATGAATAGGCATAACTAGTGCACTTGTCAGCAACAAGAAAATAAAGATGAAAATAAAAGGTGACCAAGCACGAAAAGCTTTTTTTGCATCAATGGGTTCCGCTTTTTCCAATTGAATCTCGTAATCTGGATTTGTTGGTTTTTTAATGGCTAAAGCAATCGTTACAAGCAAGGAACAAACACTACCAACGACAACAGCTAATTCAGCTCCAACGAATTTGGCAACAATCAATTGGGGAATCACAAATGATAAGCCCGAAGCCAGGGTCAATCCAGTGACCCCTTTTAATGCTTTTACACCTTTTCCAGTAACGATGACAATCAAAAATGGACAAATTAACATGAATGGCGATAGCTGCAATGTTGTCATAAAGGATAGTCCGGTATTTTGTAAACCAACTAAATTCGCAAGGGTATTGGTAGGGATACCAATGGATCCGAATGGAGTTGGTGTTCCATTGGCAATTAAACAAACTAAACAAGAGAATAAAGGGCCAAAGCCTAAAGATACAAGCATAGAAGCGGGAATGGCGATGGCTGTTCCAAATCCGGCCATACCTTCCATAAAACCACCAAAGCACCAAGCAATCAACAAGACCAGAATTCGTTTATCATTGGATACGGATGTGATCATTTGTTTGATGATATCCATGCCTTTTGTTTCACAACATAAGTTATATGTAAATACGGCGGCGATGATGACTAAAATGATTGGCCATATAGCCATTAGAATGCCTTCCAGTGCGGCGCTGAATACGTAACCAGTTGGTGAATGCCAAAGAAAGATGGCCAAAACTAGGGAAATGACCAAGGAGCCAAATGCGGCTTTGAAGGTTGGTATTTTTAGTCCCATTAGAGCAACAGTTAACCAAATAATAGGTAATAAAGCTAAGATAAAATAGATAAATGACATAACCTTTCCCTCTCTATCGAATAAAGAATACCTTATTTTAGCGAGGTTGACTATTAAAAATTTAAAAAGTCCTTTGATATTTTCACAAATAATGTTAACTTAATTTTTAGAGAGGTTAACAATATGACAAATAAAGATTGGATACAATGTGCATTGATGGCAGCTATCATGGGATTATTAGCTCCTTTGGCGATTCCTTTAGCTGGTGGTGTACCTATTTCTTTAGCGACTTGTATCGTTATGCTTTGTGGTAGTCTTTTAGGATGGAAAAAAGGGGCATGGAGCGTATTGATTTATTTATTATTAGGATGTATTGGTATTCCCGTATTTGCAGGATATACCGCGGGCATTGGGCATATTTTAGGGCCTTCAGGTGGTTTTTTGATTGGATATTTGATCTTAGTCTTTGTAGTAGGTAAATGCAATCAAACTGTTTCTCGCTTGATTGTGGGGATGATCATTGGCAACGTATGTTTATATGCATTTGGGATTCTATGGTTTTTGATTGTTTCCCAAAGCACAATAATGGCTGCTTTGACATGGTGTGTTTTACCATTTATTCCTGGAGATGTTTGTAAGATGGTCGTCGTTGCCATCCTTAGTCCTATTTTGTGGAAGTCATTACCATTTTTGAATCGAAACTTCACCCGAGTGTAATATTTGAATTTGATCTTTGGTTTGAACGACCAATTGACCATCTTCATTGATATCAATGGCGATACCTGTTCTTGTTTCATTTTGCCATGTATAGGTAATGGTTTTTCCTATCAATAGAGATCTTGAACGATAGGCATCCATTAATTTTTTATCATTTAGATGTTGAATCCATTTCATTAAATGTTGCCAAATCAATGCAGAAAGATGATTACGATCGATTGTATCTACATTTAAGGAGCCGGCAATATGAGTAATTTCTTCGGGAAAGGTCATGGTCTTACAATTGATACCAATGCCTACAATAATGGATTCAATTTGTTGCATCTCAAAATTCGCAGTTGCTTCGGTAAGGATGCCACATACTTTTTGATGACCTACAAATAAATCATTGACCCATTTAATTTGACAAGAAACCGAGCTGATTTCTTCGATGGCTTCACATGTCGCAACTGCTGCGGCCAAGGTGATTTTCAAAACATTTTGAGTCAAAGCATAAGGTCTTAAAATGATTGATAAATAAAGTCCTGTATCGGCTGGAGAATAAAAGGAATGACCTTGTCTTCCTCGTCCAGCGGTTTGTTGGTTCGCAACGATCATCGTTCCTTCTTGTACTTCTTTTTCCATCAATAGACGTTTTGCATAGTTGTTTGTTGAATCGATGGAATCAAATACGATGACTGGTACATCAGGTATATAGTATTGAATACGTGCTGCATCGAGTGCATCTATATCTTTGATGAAATGATACCCAGCATGGGGTGTCGCTTCTATTTCATAGCCATCTTGTTTTAATGATTGAATGGCTTTCCATACGGCCGTTCGGCTAACGGCATATTTTTCACATAGTTGTTGTCCAGATAGGGTTTGTGATGGATTTGCGAGGAAATCCATCAAGATTTTTTGTTTTAATTTCATAGTATCAGGATATCATGTTTCAAAAATGTTTCAATATATTGAAAAATATTACATTTTGAGATAAAATAAACTACATTAAAGGGGATCAAAATATAGATGTAGCTTTTGAAATCTTAGGTGAGATTTGAAAGCAAAGGGGCTTCTCAAATCGGTATACAGATTTTGTATTCTTGAAATAAAAGAAGAGGCCAACAAATATGTTGGCCTTGCGTTTATTTTATCATGAAAATAAAATTAGATTTTTTAGAATTAAGGTGTAGACATGGCTGAAACAATTGAAAAAGATTTACTTTATCATGCCATTCGTTCTTTAACGACTCGGGCATTATTGGATCGATTATCTTGTGATCGTGAACAATTGTTTCAAAAGATGTCTTCTGCTGATTTTATGTTTATGGTTGTGGTGGTCAATCATCCAGGTCGTATGTATATCAATGACCTTGCTCAGCAAATGCAACTGCCAATTCGAAAGATATCGGAGATGGCACAAACATTGGCAGCACAAGATCTGATTCGTTGGGAATTTGAAGGAAATGGCGATCAAGGAACGTATGTTGTTCCTACGAAAATGGGGAAGAAAGCGACCCAGGATCAAATAGATATCTTAGAGGGATATTACACGAAAGTGATCCAACGCTATGGAAAAGATCGATTTAAGGGATTGGTAAAAAATCTCAATGAATTAGAATCGATCATGGCGAAAGGAATACTTGAATTGGAGGAAGAGAAATGAACGATAGCGATATATTAGAATATGCAGCAATGCAAGCACCGCATTGTATTGAAGAAAATTATATTTCGGATACATTGTTTCGGGAATATGGTGTATATCGTGGATTACGTGATGAAAATGGAAAAGGCGTATTAACAGGATTGACGCGTATTTCCGAATTAAATGGTTTTAAAAGTGTGCATGGACAGCGTGTTCCGATTGAAGGTGAGCTGTGGTATCGTGGATACCGTATTGGCAGCATTATTGATTCATTAGGAAAGAATGAATTGGGATTTGAGAAAGTGGCCTATTTATTGTTGTTTGGCCAAATGCCTTCGGATGCGCAATTGACGGAGTTTTCTGCTAAATTGGGAAAAAGTCGTCGCTTGCCAACCAATTTTACGCGTGATGTCTTAATGAAAGCACCAACCCATGACATTATGAATATGATGACTCGATCAATCTTGACATTATCGAGTTATGATGAAAACATTTTGGATGATTCCATTTCAAATAATATTCGTCAATGTATTGAATTGATTGCGGTTTTCCCTATGTTAGCTGTTTATAGTTATCATGCGGATAATCACTACAACAATATGCAGAGTATGTATATTCATCGTCCAAAACCAGAGTTATCAACAGCAGAGAACTTCTTGCGTATGTTACGTCCAGATAGTAAATATACACCATTGGAAGCTAAGGTTTTAGATACTTGTTTGTTGCTTCATATGGACCATGGTGGTGGTAATAACTCGACTTTCACAACGCGTGTGGTAACTTCGACAGGTGCCGATACATATGCAGCGGTGGCTGCGGGTATGTGTTCTTTAAAAGGGCCAAAGCATGGTGGTGCGAATATTCGTGTGATCAAAATGATGGATGATATTCGAGGCCATATATCGGATTGGAATGATCGTGATGAGATTCGTCATTATTTAAATGATATCTTGGATAAGAAAGCTTTTGATAAAAAAGGTTTGATTTATGGTATGGGTCATGCCGTTTATTCCATTAGTGATCCCCGTGAGATCATTTTAAAAGATTATGCCCAAAAATTAGCATCTGCAACAAATCGTGAGCAGGATATGTCCTTGTATCAAATCGTTGAAGAAGAAGCTTGTGATTTGATCAAAGAAAAACGTCATATCAAAACGGGTGTGAGTCCAAATGTCGATTTCTATTCTGGCTTTATCTATGAAATGCTTGGAATTCCAAGAGAATTGTATACACCATTGTTTGCGATTGCTCGTATTGTTGGTTGGTCAGCACATCGTCTGGAAGAAAAAATTGGACAAGGAAAGATCATTCGTCCAGCTTATCGTAGTATAATGGAACGTAAAGAGAAGTAGGTATCCATATGAAAATTTCAAGATTTATCAAAGTGTGTATGGCAGCTTGTTTAAGCATTGCCTTGGTTGCTTGTTCTTCAAGCTCTTCTAGTCGTTCTGTTTCCATTCCGGATACAAAAGACATTCAAAAAATCCAAGATCGTGGTGTTCTACGTGTGGGTGTTAAGAAATCTGTACCTGGTTTTAGTGAAAAGAAAGATGGTAAGTATCAAGGTTTAGAAGTTGATCTAGCTAAAAAGTTAGCTGATGATTTGGGTGTGAAAGTTCAATATACATCGGTTACAACAACGAGCCGTGAAACTTTATTAAAAAGTGGCAAGATTGACTGTGTAATAGCTACCTATACAATTACGAAAGAACGTAAAAAAGAATTTGATTTTTCAACGCCTTATTATATTTCCCATGTTTCTGTTTTAGTTGATGATGACAATATTAAGACTCTCAGTGATTTAAATGGGCGTACCATTGGTGTAGTTACAAATTCAAATAGTGCGAAAGATTTGGTGAAAGCCATGATTGATCAAGGCTTGATTAATGGAACTGGTTTTGATGAAGATAATTTTGATCCAACTACATGGACAACAGGCGTTAGTTTCCATGTGTATGATGACTATACGAAATGTGATGCTGCCTTAACAGCAGGTGATATTGATGGCATGAGTACAGATACGTCCATTTTAAAAGGGTATACAACTGGTTCTCGTCATTTGATTGATGCTGAATTTGCACCGCAAAAATATGGAATTGCGACGAAAAAAGATTCGGGCTTATCTGAATTTGTGAATAATGAAGTCAAGCAATGGAAAAAGGATGGAAGCATCAAGGCTTTAGAGAAATCGTATGACTTATAATACAATGTCCGTTGTTTAACGGACATTTTCTATTGAAAGCTGTTTCGGAATGTGTCATAATACACTTGTGAAGATTTTAACAAAATATGGAGGTAAAAAATGACAAAAAAAGTTGTATTGGCCAGTGCATGTCGTACCGCAATTGGTAAAATGGGTGGCGAATTAAGCTCTGTTCCTGCTGTGGATATGGGTGCTGCCGTTATTAAAGAAGCAGTAAAGCGTGCTGGATTGAAACCAGAAGATATCGAACACGTATATATGGGTAATGTTATTCAGGCTGGTTTGGGACAAAACCCAGCTCGTCAAGCTTCAATTAAAGCGGGTCTTCCTGTAACGACTCCAGCTGTTACAGTCAATGTTGTTTGTGGTTCTGGTTTGAACTGTGTAAATATGGCTGCACAAATGATCATTGCCGGTGATGCAGATGTTGTTGTTGCTGGTGGTATGGAAAACATGTCTCGTGGTCCTTATGTATTAAATCATGGCCGTTATGGTATGCGTATGAATACGCCAAAAGATGGTTTGGTTGATGCGATGGTTCATGATGCATTATGGGATGCATTCAATGATTATCATATGATGATCACGGCTGAAAACGTTGCAGAACAATGGCATTTAACACGTGAAGAATTAGATGAATTCTCTGCTCATTCACAAAATAAAGCTTGTGATGCACGTGATAATGGACGTTTTAAAGAAGAAATCGTACCATTGGAAGTAAATATGGGACGTAAAAAAGGTATCGTTACTATCGATACAGATGAAGGTCCACGTGAAGGACAAACACCAGAAGTTTTGGCTAAATTAAAATGCTGCTCTGGTAAGCCAGGTGGTGTTGTAACAGCTGGTAATGCATCGGGTATCAATGATGGTGCTGCTGCATTGGTTGTTATGAGTGAAGAAAAAGCTAAGGAATTAGGCGTTAAACCAATCGCTACTTGGGTAGCTGGTGCTTTAGGTGGTGTAGATCCATCCATCATGGGTGTTGGTCCTGTTGCCGCTACAAAGAAAGTCTTTGCGAAAACAGGCTTAACAATCGATGATTTCGATTTATATGAAGCCAATGAAGCATTTGCTGCACAATCTTGCGCAGTTGCTAAAGAATTGCACTTTGATCCAGAAAAATTGAATGTCAATGGTGGTGCGATTGCTCTTGGTCACCCAGTTGGAGCTTCTGGTGCACGTATCTTAGTTACATTATTGTATGCAATGAAACAAAGAAAAGCACATCGTGGTTTAGCTACATTGTGTATCGGTGGTGGTATGGGTTGTGCCACTGTTGTTGAAGCATACGAAGACTAATTCTATCATAGAGGAGCTTTTGAGCTCCTTTTTCTTTGGAGAAAAAATGATCAATACAGTAATATTTGATGTTGGCGGGGTCTTAGTTCATTTTGATCGTGACATTTATTTTTCAAAACGTGGGTATGAACCAGCGAAAGCCAAACAATTAACTCAAGCCGTGTTTGATCATCCAGCTTGGTTGGAATATGATTTAGGAAATTTGGATGATGTGACAATACGAAATCGATTTATGCAAGATGCACCAGAATTGGCAGACGATATTGAAAAGTCATTGATTCATCTTCATGGTGTCATATCGAAAAAAACATCCACGATTCCGTGGATACGATCGATTCAACAGATGGGACAGAAAGTCTATATTCTATCAAATATAGGGAAAACATGTGTTGCTGATAATCGGGATGCCCTGGATTTTGTTTCCATGGTCGATGGTTGTTTTTGGTCGTATGAACATCATGTCATCAAACCAGATCTAAAAGCTTTTCAAATGATGATGGATCAATTTCATATTGATCCAAAACAAGCTGTTTTTATTGATGATACAAAAAAGAATGTAGAAGCTGGTAAGCAATTTGGCTTGTATGGCTTATGGTATCAAGATCAAAGACAAGCAGAATCGGACTTAATGGCCATTCTAAAAGGGAATTGAAATAATCAATTCCCTCTTTTCTTTAGACAATGGGTAAACAAAAGAATGAGTAAGCCATCAATTACTAAACAGAAATATAAATTGATACAACGTGTTAATAACATGGCTGATGTTAATATACTGGATGGAAATAATACACGGAATAAGATATAGAATAATCCTTCACTTGCACCAATAGCGCCTGGTAATGGAACAAAGCCAACAGCTACAAATAGCACAGCTTCAATCATTGTAATTTGGAACCAGTGGAATTGATGTAAATGAAATCCTAAATAGACACAGAAAGGAACAGTAAACATAAACAACATTTGGAAAAAAGCGGTCAATACCGTTTTACGAATGATACCTTTATGTGCTTTTAGATCGTCCGCTCCATTTTGATAATCGTCATAGACTTGTTTTAAGGAAGCATCAATTCTTGTGGCTACATTTTTTGAGAATACGCCAGCAATCTTCACAACAATTCGATTGATAATTCGAGCTGTTTTTTTAAAGAAAACTACACAGAACATAAATAAATCAATAAGAACATTAACAACAATCCCAATCAATAACGTATATTTGGCTTGGCCCATAGCTTTTGTCAACAAGCCATTTTGACTAATAAAACCAATGATTGCCAATGTCGTAATAGCTGTTTCATGACCAATCAATTGAATGATCAAGACCAAAGCAGAATGGGATACATTGATGTCATCTTTGTACATATAGTATATTTGCATCGGTTGGCCACCGGTTGCAGATGGTGTAATGTAACTAAAGAAAAAACCTAAGATAGAATATTTAATAGATTGCAGGTAGCTGATGGGATAGCCCAATATATGGAGTGGCCGATAGATATTTAAAGCATCACATAACAAGTAAGCAACCATCATCAACATGCCGAGGATAATAAATGGTTGATCTGTTTGTCGAATCGATTCAATAACTTCATTGAGAGAAACAGAATGAAATACGAATGCAAATAGTATAACAACAAGGATCAAAAAAATGATTCCACTTTTCTTAAAACTTTTCTTTTCTGTATTCATAAAACGTATTTTAACATATTTTTTTTTGACATGCTCTTTTTCCGTCATACAATGAAATAGAAAAGAGGATTTTTATGAAAAAATATAAGATTTTTGTGATCAATCCTGGATCTACATCGACAAAACTGGCTTTATTTGAAAATATGGAGTGTAAATTTTCTACTAATGTCTTTCATGATTCATCGGTTTTGATGAAATTTCCAAAAATCAATGATCAACTTATGTATCGGATGATGGTCATTCAATTATTTTTGGAGCAACATCAAATTGATCTTCATGGGGTAGATGCCATCGTTGGTCGTGGTGGAAGTTGTTACGCCTTAAAGAGTGGTGTCTATGAAGTCGATGATCGTTTGTTGGATGATACAAGAAATGCACGTGGTGGTTTGTATCATGTTTCGATGTTAGGTATTCAGCTAGCCAAAGAACTAGCAAATATTTATGGTGGAAGAATCTTTATGGTCGATCCACCGATTGTGGATGAACTGTGTGATGCGGCACGAATTACGGGTGTTTCTGGTATTTATCGAAAGGCTGTTTCTCATGCGTTGAATCTAAAAGCAACAGCTCGTGTGCATTGTGAAAAATATCATTTAGACTATAAGAAAAGTAATTTTATTATATGTCATATTGATGGTGGTATTTCTATCACGGCACATCAACATGGTCAAATGATCGATGGAAATGATGCCGGAGGCGGAGAAGGACCTTTTACGCCAACACGAATGGGATCCATGGCGGTAACGGATATGCTTCATTATTTATATGATTTACCAAAAGAAAAAATTCAATCACTGTGTTACGAAACAGGTGGACTTTCAAGTTATTTTGGAACAAGTGATGCTGATAAGATCCATGCTTTAGTAGAAAAAGGAAATCCAAAAGCACAACGTGTTTGGGAAGCGATGATCTATCAAATCAATAAATGGATTGGTTCGATGGCAACGGTTCTGCAAGGACATGTAGATGGTATTTTATTGACAGGTGGTTTATTGCGTTTTGATGATATCATTCAGGGCATTAAAGTAGGGTGTGAATGGATTGCTCCGGTCTATGCGTATCCTGGGGAATTTGAACAAGAAGCGATGGCCCAAGGTGCTTATGATGTTTTAACCGGTAAAATAAAACCAGTCCATTACACGGGAAAACCGGTATGGACTGGTTTTGAGGACGATTGATCAAATCGTCTTTTTTTGTAGGATCAATGAAACCAATTGGGAATTGTTCTTAGTATGTGCAAACAAATGAATGATGCGATCGGTAGCTTCTTCACTACGAAGGCCATTTAACGAGCGGTGAATGATACGGGAAACTTCCAGTTCTTCAGGTGTTAGTAGCAAATCTTCACGTCGTGTTCCCGATTTGGCAATGTTGATGGCCGGAAAAACACGTTGTTCTTGTAGTTTCCGTGATAAAATCAGTTCCATATTGCCAGTGCCTTTAAATTCTTCATAGACGACATCATCCATTTTTGAACCTGTTTCAATCAGAGCTGTTGCAAGAATGGTCAAACTACCACCTTGACGCATGTTTCGAGCCGCTCCAAAGAAACGTTTTGGCATGTACAATGAAGCGGGATCCAAACCACCAGAAAGAGTGCGACCACTAGGGGCTACCGTTAAATTATAAGCACGAGCTAAACGAGTAATACTGTCCAGTAAAATGACAACATCTTGACTCGATTCAACAAGACGTTTGGCTCGTTCTATGACCATTTCACTAACACGTTTATGATGTTCGGGCATTTCATCAAAAGTGGAATAAATGACTTCGGTATTTTTTCCATGGACGGTTTCTTTGATGTCTGTGACTTCTTCCGGACGTTCATCAATCAATAAGATAATTAAATGACATTCTGGATGATTTTTTTGCAGTGATAACGCAATGTTTTTCAACAAAGTTGTTTTTCCTGCTTTGGGTGGTGAAACAATCATTCCGCGTTGACCTTTTCCGATAGGTGCTAATAAATCAACGATTCGCATAGATAGAGATTGTTCCATTTCAAGATGGAGCCTTTCGTTTGGAAAAATAGGAATTAAATTTTCAAAGTTGGGGCGTTTCTTAACGATTTCCGGATCGATACCGTTTACGGAATTGATACGAATCAAAGCACTAAATTTGTCATTGGAATTTTTTCGTTTTTTACCAACTAAAATATCACCGGTTTTAAGATGGAAACGTCGAATTTGCGAATGAGAAACATAGATATCGTTTTCTCCGGGTAAATAGTTTTCCGAACGAATAAAGCCAAATCCATCGGGCAAGACTTCTAAGATACCCATGGCTGGTTGATCGGATGCAGTTTTCTTCTCATTGGGTTTGGATGCTTCTTT
Source organism: Absicoccus porci (assembly GCF_003725415.1). Taxonomy (GTDB): domain Bacteria; phylum Bacillota_I; class Bacilli_A; order Erysipelotrichales; family Erysipelotrichaceae; genus Absicoccus; species Absicoccus porci. Next base: position 249,087 of record NZ_RJQC01000003.1, read on the forward strand.
TTTTTGTTGCTCCAGTAACAATTGAATGACTTCACTCTTTTTTAAGGGAGAGAGGCCTTTCAACCCTTTTTCTTTAGCCATGGCTTTGAGTTCTTTTACCGATAATTGTTCAAATTGTTCTTGTGTCATATATCCTCCTGAAGTTATATAGATTGAAAGCTTGTCAAGCTTGTGGATTCTTAGTAAACTAAATGTTGGAATAGAAAAGGAGACGCAGTATATGGTTAATGTTGCGGTTTTAGGTTACGGTACAGTCGGTGCTGGCGTTGTGAATGTCTTAATGACAAATGCAGATATGATTACCAGAAAAGTGGGTACCGAAGTAAGAGTAAAATATGTTTTAGATTTGAGAGACTTCCCAGGAACACCTGTTGAAGATATTGTTACTCATGACTTTAATGATATCGCAAACGATGCAGATGTCAATGTCGTTGTTGAAACGATGGGTGGATTACATCCTGCGTATGAATTTACAAAGCAGGCGTTAGAAGCAGGAAAAAATGTTTGTACATCCAATAAAGAATTAGTTGCTGAATTCGGTGTGGAATTGTGTGAATTAGCGACAAAACATTCGGTCAATTATATGTTTGAAGCTTCTTGTGGTGGTGGAATTCCAATCATTCGTGCTTTAAATACATCATTGATGGGTGAAAAAATTGAAATGGTTTCCGGAATTTTAAATGGAACCACAAACTATATCATGACAAGCATGTATGAAAAAAGTGTGGATTTTGCGACTTGTTTAAAGGAAGCACAAGATCTTGGTTATGCAGAATTACATCCAGAAGCAGATATTGAAGGTCATGATGCACAACGCAAGATTGCGATTTTATCTTCTTTAGCATATGGTAAACACATAAGCTATAAGGATGTTCCTTGCCAAGGCATTACCCAAATTGATACGACAGACATGGCGTATGCGAAAAAGATGGGTATGAAGATCAAATTACTAGCGACTTCAAAAGTAACTGAAGATGGTGTATGGGCCATGGTTGCTCCAAAATTAGTTGGTCCTGATATGATCTTGTATGCAGTCGATGATGTATTAAATGCCGTATATGTCGAAGGAAATTGTTTAGGTCCAGCCATGTTTTATGGTTCTGGTGCTGGTTCTTTACCAACTGCAAGTGCTGTTGTCAGTGATATTTTAGATTGTGCACAAAATTTACATACAACGGTTAAAAAAGATATTACAGATGAACTGCTTCCTTTATTGCCTTTGGATGATGTAAAGAACACGTTCTTTGTTCGTGCCAATGATGAAGCAAAAGTGAAAGCACAGTTTGGTGAAGTGGAAATGATTCGTGTCAATGACGATGAATTTGGTTTCTGGACAAAGGAAATGACTGAAAAAGAATTCAAAGAAAAAGCAAAAGCGGCTGCAATTATTTCATTCTTGCGTCGTGGATAGTTTTACGAATATTTTACAGTTTATTCAATAAAATTATACATTCATTGTTTATCTTATAATTGTAAAGTGGTGATAAACATGAGTGTATTGATTCTCTTGATTTTAATCGGTTGTATCTATTTTGGAGGCGTCTTATTTCGATTTTTCAAGGATTTAAGAAAGCCAAAAAAAGAAATTGAATACAAATTTGAATTACTTCCTTAACTATTAGCACAGAGCAATCTGTGCTTTTTTTTTGAAATTTCGCATCTTATTTAGCTAGTCAAAGCCATTTTTTTATTTGTTTACAAATTTATGATTTGACGATTATAATAGATGCGAGGTGAATGGAATGGAAACACTCGAAACATTAAAAACACGACGTTCTCATCGAAAATATTCCAATCAGATGGTATCGCGTGAAACGATAGAAAAAATTATAGATGCTGGTTTGTATGCTCCCAGTGGAATGGGACAACAAGCGGTTATTATTCTCGCTATTACGAATAAAGCATTGCGTGATCAATTATCGGAAATGAATCGAAAAATTGGTGGCTGGGATTTTGATCCTTTTTATGAAGCACCTGTTGTTTTGGTTGTTTTAGCGGATACCACACGTCCTACCTATATTTATGATGGTTCGTTAGTTATGGGAAATCTAATGAATGCTGCGCATAGTTTAGGTGTGGATTCATGTTGGATCCATCGCGCAAAAGAAGAATTTGAAAGTGAAGAAGGAAAAGCAATTTTAAAAAAATTAGGAATTAGTGGATCATATGAAGGAATTGGTCATTGTATTCTAGGGTATGCTTTGGATACACCGGATGCTGCACCACGAAAACCAAATCGTGTGGTTTGGGTGGAATAATGAAAGCACAAGAGATGTTTGAAGCCTTAGGATATGAGTTGGATACAAATGATCAATTGTTGATGATTTATAAAAAGAATGTGATTGAAATTGTTTTTCAAAAAGATTATAAGAAATATCATGCATTGTGGAGTGGGGAGCCATTAAGTATTGATGTTTCTTTACATCAAGCCATTCATCAACAATGCATCGAATTGGGTTGGATTGAAAAATAACACTTGAATACTAAGAAAGGGAAGAAATTCATGAGAAGGGGAAGTAAATGGATTCTATTGATACTTTGTTTTGTGTTGTTATGTGAAGGATGTGCGAGTCCGATCAATGTGGTGAAATCAGATGGTTCAAAATCAAATTATGTGAAGGCCAAAAAAATTGAGAGTGCCTTGATCGAGCCGGATAATTATATTGGTAAATGGATCAAAGTATACGGCCAGATTACCAGTGGGCCACAAGTTGATGGAGCCAATGGATATCTAGTTTGTTACAAAGGCCAAGGTACACGGTATTTCTTTGTGTCCACGACCAATGCGAACTTTAAAGTTGGGGATTACATCAAAGTGGATGCCAAAATTAATGATATCGTTACGCGAAAAAATGCGTTTGGCGATGATTTGCCTGTAGCTGAGTTGAGTGATGCCAAAATTACCAAGACAACGTATGATAAAGTGGAGGCACCGGCTTATAAAACCATCAAACCGAAAAAGAGTTCGCAAAAAATAGATGGTGTGCAATTTGAAGTCAAGAAAGTGGAGTATGCAGAATCAGAAACACGAGTATATATAACAGTGACAAATAAGACGGATTATGAATTGTATTGTGCATCGGCTTATACGGTTATTCAACAAGGTGATACAGTGATCAATCCGAATACATCGGAATCAATTATTGAACGAGAGGGATATGATCAAATTGCCTCTTCCATTGATCCGGGTGATTCATCCAGTGGTATTGTATTATTTTCAATAGTCAGTCCGGAAAAGTCGAGTCAAGTTATCACTTCTGTTTTTGATTCATTAGGTCAAGAATATGATTTCACAATTGATGTGAATTAAAGCGAGTAATTGCTCGCTTTTTCATTCGGAAGGAGGAAAGCTATGAATCCGGAAGCCTATTATTATTGTTATCCAATGATGAAGGAATTTGACACCATCGTGCGTTCTTGTCAAAAAATAAAAAAAGGTTATGTATTGACAATGGATCAAACGGCGTTTTATCCAGAAGGTGGAGGGCAACCATGTGATCTAGGAACCATAGATACAGCTTCGGTTCTGGATGTACAAGAAAAAGATAATGTGGTCTATCATTATGTCGATCAACCTTTTACAGTTGGACAAACCATACATGGCATGATTGATTGGAATCGGCGATTTTTAATGATGCAGTCACATTCAGGCGAGCATATTGTGTCTGGATTGGTACATGCACAATTTGGTTATGATAATGTTGGATTCCATTTAGATACACAGGGATTGATGACGATTGATTTTAATGGTGTGTTGACACAAACGGATATCGAATCCATTGAAAAGTTGGCTAATGACGTTGTGTTTCAAGATATACCTATCACGATTGAATGGCCAACCAAAGAACAACGAGAACACATGGCTTATCGTTCGAAAAAAGCATTGGATGGAGATGTTCGCATTGTTAAGATTGGGTCTTATGATACATGTGCTTGTTGTGGAACACATGTAGAAAGAACAGGGCAAATTGGGCCAATTAAGATTCTTTCCATGGAAAAGCATAAACAAGGGGTACGTCTACAATTGATTTGTGGTCGTAAAGCTATTATGGATCATCAATTAAAACATACGATTTGTGCCCAGTTATCACCGATGTTTTCCGTGCCTGTGGAAGGTATTGTTGCCGCTGTAAAAAAAGCACAAGAAGACAGCAATGAAAAATCAAGAACTATTCATAAATGGCAGGAGAAGTATATCGTATTAAAAACGGCGATGCTTCCGACATCGAAAATTCAATTTTTGGAAGAGGATGTGGATCGATATACAATGCGTGATTTTTGTAACTATGTATTGTCACATACGGATTGTCTTGTCGCGATAGTCGTATCAAAAAATCAAGAGCGATATTCGTATGTTATGGCTAGCCAAACGATTGATTTGAAAACCAAGGTCAAAGAATTGAATGCTTTGCTTTGCGGTCGTGGTGGAGGACAGAAAGAAATGGTGCAAGGAACGTTTCAAACAGATATCGAAACCATAAAAAAAGTCATTCAACAATGGAATGACTCGTTATAACCAGGATACCGTATTTTCGGTTCCTTTTTTTATTTTTTCAATGTTTCCAGCATGTCGATTGATGACTAGAAGAGTTAAGCACCAGCTGGCAATAATAATGAAACAAGATTCTACATTCATGATCGATGATGTACCAGTAATGAATAAGCTCGATGTTATGACGGCTGTGATACTTGCCAAAGAGACAAATTTAAAAATATACAGTACAATGAAGAACATTGCCAATGGAATTAAAAAGTTGGTTGCGGAATGAAAAATAAAAATGGAACTCGCTAATAGGAAACCATACGTAGATGCCACGCCTTTGCCGCCTTTGAACTTCGCAAAGATAGGCCAACAATGACCAATGACACAGACTAGGCCTGTCCAAATGGCAATGGCTTCATTGGAAAAGATGCTAGCAATTCCCATGGCTAATACAACTTTTAAGCCATCCAAAAGGATAACAGCTGCACCGACTTTTTTGCCTAATACCCTTCCTGCATTGGTGCCTCCTAAATTACCGGATCCATACTGACGGACGTCGGTATGATAAAAAAGCTTGCCAATAACTAATGCGAAAGGAATGGATCCAAGAAGATATCCACATATTAATATAATGATATTTGTTACCATAGTTCTACCTCTACCTATATTATCTTATCATAATCAACATCAAACATTTGAAGAAAATGTTTGATTCACTTATAATTTGTATTTGTATGAAAGGATGATACCATGCCAAAACAACAATATAATGAAGATAGCATCGTAATTTTAGAAGGTCTGGATGCTGTTCGGAAACGTCCAGGTATGTATATTGGATCAACAGATGCCAAAGGACTCCATTATTTGGTTTGGGAAATATTAGATAATTCTATTGATGAAGCATTGAATGGATATGGAAATGAAATTCATATCACCTTAAATAAAGATCGTTCGGTCACGATTGAAGATCACGGACGTGGTATGCCCGTGGGAAAACATGCCAGCGGGGTATCAACTCTACAAGTTATTTTTACTGTTCTACATGCAGGTGGTAAATTTACTTCACAGGGAGGATATCGTAATTCTGGTGGCTTGCATGGTGTAGGTGCCAGTGTTGTCAATGCGTTAAGTGCTTGGTGTGAAGTCGTTGTTTATGATGGTACTGACAAGTGGTCCATGCGTTTTGAACATGGTGATAAGAAGATTGGACCATTGGTTCATGAAGGAAAAACCAATCGTACCGGTAGTACAGTTACTTTCTTACCTGATTTTTCATTGTTTAAAGCGGATCGTTTTTCGTATTCCAAGATTTGTGAAAGAGCACAAGAAGATGCTTTTCTATTAAATGGATTAAAGATCATTGTAACGGATCTTCGAAAAGAAAAAAGGGAAGAAGTGTATCAATATGAAAATGGTTTACAAGCATTTATTGAAGAAATCAATAAAGATCGTACACCTATGCATGATCCAATTAATTTTAGTGGTGAATATAATTCCATCAAAGTAGAAGGATCGTTTCAATATACGGATCAATACCAAGAAAATATTTTTTCTTTTACGAATATGGTACGTACACATGATGGGGGTTCCCATGAAACGGGTGCAAAACAAGCTTTCACCAAAGCTTTTAATGAATATGCACGTAAGAATGGTTTCTTAAAAGAAAAAGATAAAGGATTTGAAGGTTCAGATGTGCGTGAAGGTTTGACCTTGGTCATTAATTTAACCGTTCCTGAAGAGCTTCTACAATTTGAAGGTCAAACCAAAGAAAAGTTGGGAACGCCAGAAGCACGTCAAGCGACGGATATGGTCGTGAGTGAAAATGTGCGTTATTTCTTAGAAGAAAATAAGGAAGTAGCCGATACATTAGTTCGCAAGATCGTAAAGGCGGCTGGTGCTCGTAAGGCAGCTCGAAAAGCGCGTGATGAAGCACGAAAAGGCAAAGGGAAACAAAGAACCGAGCGTATCTTGTCGGGAAAATTAGCGAATGCGCAATCCAAAGATGCACGTCGAAAAGAGTTATACCTGGTCGAAGGAAATTCGGCTGGTGGTTCGGCTAAACAGGGGCGTGATTCCCGTTATCAGGCTATTTTGCCTTTGCGTGGTAAGGTTTTAAATACGGAAAAAGCCAAATTAGAAGCGGTTGAGAAGAATGAAGAATTGAATACGATCATTCATTGTTTAGGTGCTGGTGTGGGTAAAGACTTTGTAGCAGAGGATTCGAATTACTATAAAGTCATTATCATGACCGATGCGGATGATGATGGTGCACATATTCAAAATTTATTATTGACTTTCTTTTGGCGATATATGCGCGATCTAATTTATAAGGGTATGTTGTATATTGCTCTGCCACCACTTTATCGAATTGCCAAAGGAAAAGAAGAATATTACTTGTATTCAGATGAAGAATTAGCCGAAAAACGAAAAGAATTAAAGAGTGGATATACATTGACTCGCTATAAAGGATTGGGTGAAATGAATGCCAATCAATTATGGGAAACAACGATGAATCCAGAAACGCGGACTTTATTGTGTGTGACAATTGAAAATGCAGCATTAGCTGAACGTCGTGTTTCTGAGTTTATGGGTGATCGTGCCGATCTTCGTCGCGCTTGGATCGAAGATAATGTTGAATTTACTCTTGAAGATGATTATGCCAAGGAGGTGGCTTGATGGCAAAAAAACAAAAGGTCGTAAAGCCAGAACACATTTTACATGATGATCTTGAAGAAATCATGGCGGATCGTTTTGCACGGTATTCGAAATATATCATTCAAGAGCGTGCTTTGCCTGATGCACGAGATGGTTTGAAGCCAGTGCAACGTCGTATTTTGTATGCGATGTATGAAGATGGAAATACAGCGAATCATCCGTATCGAAAATCAGCAAAGACGGTCGGTAATGTGATTGGTAATTATCATCCGCATGGTGATAGTTCAGTGTATGAAGCAATGGTTCGTCTTTCGCAGAACTGGAAAATCACCAATCCTTTGGTTGATATGCAAGGTAATAATGGTTCAATCGATGATGATCCGGCTGCAGCCATGCGTTATACCGAAGCACGTTTAAGTCCTATCGCGAATTATTTATTGGAAGATATTGATAAAGAAACGGTAGAATGGGCACCCAACTTTTCGGATGAAAAACTTGAGCCTACGGTACTACCGGCTCGTTTTCCAAATTTATTGATCAATGGAATTAGTGGTATCGCTTCTGGCTATGCGACCAATATTCCACCACATAATTTAAATGAAGTAATCAATGCTTGTATCTATCGGATTGAACATCCGGAATGTACATTAGATGATTTATTACCAATCGTCAAAGGACCTGATTTTCCAACGGGTGGTATTGCGATGGGAGCCAAAGGTATTCGTCAAGCATTTGAAACCGGACGTGGAAAAGTTATGGTTCGATCAAAGGTCCATATTGAACAAACGCGTACGATCCAGCAATTGATTGTTACCGAAATTCCATATGATGTCGTTAAATCTCAGATGGTTAAAAAAATCGATGAGATTCGTTTGAATAAAACGATTGATGGAATATTGGATGTTCGTGATGAAAGTGATCGTACGGGACTACGTGTCGTGGTGGATGTAAAGAAGGATATCGATGCCCAACAAATCTTAAATTATTTATATAAAAATACAGATTTACAAGTTTCTTATAACTACAATATGATCGCTATCGTAGATAAAGCACCGGTACAGATGTCGTTGATAGCTTGTTTAGACGCTTTTATTGCACATCGTGAAGATGTTGTCAGTAAGCGTTCGAAGTATGAATATGATCGTAAATCAGCACGTGCTCATATTTTAGAAGGTTTGATTCGAGCGGTTTCAATCATGGATGAAATTATTCAAATCATTCGTTCTTCTAAGAATAAATCCGATGCGATCAAAAATTTGATGAATCGATTTGATTTTACCCAAGAACAAGCAGATGCGATTGTTTCTATGCGATTGTATCGTTTGACCAATACCGATGTGAAAGAATTAAAAACGGAATACAATAGCTTGAAAAAAGAGTTGAAGCATCTGCATGAAATATTGACGAAAAAAAGTGTATTACATCAAGTTATCATTGACGAATTGAAGGAAATCAATGAGCAAATTCCAACGCCAAGAAGAACTATGATTGAAGCCAATGTAGAAGAGATTAAGATTGATCGCCAAGCCATGATTGCGGATGAACAAGTTGTTATTCCGATTTCACGTGATGGCTATGTCAAAAAAGTATCTTTACGTTCTTTTAATGCTTCGAATCCAAGAGATTGCGGTCATAAAGAAACCGATGTGGTTTTGGGATATGGTCAATGCAGTACTTTAGATACATTATTGTTCTTTACGGATCGAGGGACATATGGCTATGTTCCTGTGTATGCGTTAGAAGAAGCGAAATGGAAAGATATGGGATCGCATTTGGGAAATTATGTCAAAATGGATTCCAATGAAAAGATCATTCGAGCGTACTTCTTGCGTGAGTTTGATGAACATACATATGTGGTCATGACTTCTTCGGCTGGTATGATCAAGCGGACCAAGCTTTCGGAATTAGCAGTCAATCGAGCAAATAAAACAATGGTATGCATGAAAATTGGATCTTTGGATTCGATGTGTAGTGTGCACTTGAGTTATGAGAATCAAGATCAAATTGTTTTGGCCAGTGTGAATGGGTATGGTCTAATGTATCCAGTCGAGCAGGTGCCAGAAACGTCTACACGTACCAAAGGGGTCAAAGCCATCAATTTATCGAATAATGATCAAGTAGCGAGCATGACGGTCATTTCAAAAGATATTCCACAGGTCTTAGTCATTAGTCAGCATGCACAAATGAAACGTTTGAAAGTGGAAGATATTGCACAATTGCATCGTCCTGCAAAGGGTTTGCGTTTGTGTAAATGGGTCAAGAGCAATCCAATCTGGATTGATCAAATATATGGCGTAGATATGGAAACTTCTTTTGTGTTGATGGGCGATGAATCCATTGATTTTAAGGCCAAAGATATTTCTTTGATGAGTCCGGCTGCTACGTTCTCAACGCCATTTGGCAAGATGAATGATTTTGTGATTGAATGTCCAATCGAAACGATAAAAAAGGGAAATTGGACACAAAAACCAGAAGAATTTGAACAGGCTACTTTGTTTGATTGAGGGAGTAGTAAAATAGTTGATAAACATAGGAAAAGATAGTAAAATAACCAAGTAGATAGCGAGGATGGGTATACATGGGATTACAATCAGTTTTATTTACATTAGTTGGAATTGTGATTGGAGCTATTTTAGGTTTCTATTTCACAAAGAAAAGATTTGAAAAAGAATTAAAAGAAAATCCACCAATCAATGAAAAAATGATCCGTGCAATGTTCCTTCAGATGGGGCGAAAACCTAGTGAAGCGCAAATTCGTCAGATCATGAAATCTATTAACTCGAATCGATAAGTGGAGAAGTGCGAGAGCACTTCTCTTTTTCTAAAAGGAGAGCTATGAAAAAAATTTTACATATATTTTTAGCCATTGTTGTTGTTTTATCCATAAGCTTAGCTTCTTTGGCTTTTTATGGATATGTACAATTTCAACGGTTTTCTGCTCAAACTGGTTCTTTAACTACTTTGGTTGAACAAGTAGAAAATAGTGATTCCTATGTGGAATATCATGATTTACCAAATACATTGATCCGAGCAACCGTATCGATTGAAGATCATCGTTTTTTTGAACATGATGGTGTCGATTATATTGGTTTGGTTCGTGCTATCTTAAGTCAAATCAATGAGAATTTGTTGAAAAGTGGTGGCTCAACCATCACTCAACAATTAGCGAAGAATTTATATGGTCAGTATGATTCGAATCTATCATGGAAGTTGGCAGAGTTCTTTTTTGCCAGAGAATTGGAATCGCATTATTCAAAATCCGAAATATTTGCGTTATATGTGAATGTAATCAATTATGGGAATGGATATGTCGGTATCAAAGAAGCAAGCGATGGATATTTTGGTAAAGAACCAGCCGATTTATCCGATGCACAATGTACGATTTTAGCTGGTATTCCACAAGTACCAAATAAATATGAGTTAACCAGTACAGAAAATGTTCAAGATGCAAAAGAACGACAAAAATTAGTGTTGGATGCGATGGTTGAATATAAATATTTAAATCAAACACAAGCAGATGAAATATATGCCGAATCAATTTGGCAATAAAAAAGCGGAAAGTGATCATTCACTTTCCGTTTTGTGGTGTTGTAACGCTTGTTTGAGTGTTGTTTGACGAATATGACGTTGTTTTGTTTTTACACTGCTTTCAAATAAACGCAGTTGGCCAATAATAAATAATTCCTTTTTTGCACGAGATATTGCCGTATACAGTAAGCGTTGATTGAGCATGCGAGTATTGATCTTATCCACAACACAGATGACCATGGGGTATTCACTACCTTGTGATTTATGAATGCTGATACAATAGGCATGTTTTAGATAATATAGGATATCACTGTCAAAATCGACAACATTTTCACCAAAATCAACACTGACACAATATTCTTTTTTCTTTGTTTCAATGGCAATGATCGTACCAATATCGCCATTGAAGACATTATCATCCGGTAAGTTTTTTAACAACATGACTTTATCATCTTCACGAAAGATGGTAGCACCAACGTGTAGTTCTGCTTTATTTGCAGAGGGTGGATTTTTTAGTTTCTGCATGGCCATATTGATTTGGTCGATACCGGCACCGCCATGATACATAGGTGCTAAAATTTCAAAAGAATTTATATCATAATTTTGTGTAATACTTAGAATTGTGGGTAAGATATTTTCTGTGGGTTGCTCGATAAAAGTTACTCCATCTTCATAGGTACAAGTTTGTTCCGTTCGAATTTGATTGGCAAGAGTGACAATGCCACTGCCATTAGCTTGACGGAATATTTTTTCTAGGTGGATGATTGGAAATAAATGACTATCAATGATATCTTTAAAGACTTTTCCAGGTCCGACACTTTCCAATTGATTTTCATCACCGATAAGAAGAATATGACAGTGTGGTTCCAATGCTTTTAATAACGCTGCAAAAATATGGGTATCTACCATACTGAATTCATCCACAATTAAAAAATCAACTTCGATGGGATCGTCTTCATTCATTCCAAAGGAATTATCTTCCATATTCCATTTTAAAAGGGAATGTATCGTTTTAGCGCTGTAGCAAGATAATCGTGCTAATCGTTTGGCAGCTCGTCCTGTTGGTGCACACAGTTGGATGGTGGCATCTGGATAGAAATCTTGACATAGTTCTAGGATTCCTTTGACAATGGTTGTTTTACCGGTACCCGGACCACCATTGATCAACATGACAGAATTTTGAAAAAAGGTAAAGATAGCTTGCTTCTGCTTGTTTTCGTAGGTGATCGCATTCTCAAATTCAATGGCTTTGATTTTGTTGTTGATCGTATCTACTTCAATCTCATCAATGGGTTGAGAATGAGCCAAAAGAATAGAACTGATCCATTGTTCTTCTTCATAGAGATGGAAGGGATAAATGCGATCTTCTACGAGTCGAATGATTTCTTGTTTGGCCAATCGATGAACGGAATCAATGATCAATTGTTGATCGACTTGGGCTAAATATGCCATCAACCAAGGTAATGTAATATATGTATTGCCAGTTTTTAAAACGGCCTGACAGATGGTTTCATGGATATAGGCGTCTTGACGACGTTGATCCTTGGCTGGAAGTTCCATGCCATTGGCTAGTTTACAAGCACTTTTATATCCAAAGCCATTAATTTCATAGTAAGGACGAAAACAGTCTTCTTGAATCACGTCCATAACATCTTCATAGTGTTCTTGCAACAAAGTGATGCGTGTTTGATCGAGTCCCCATTGCATCAATTGAGCATACGTTTGTGAAAAGCCGTCAAAATCTTGGATACCCTGAATGATAATTTGTTTACGTTTATGATTTAATTTTGTAATGGAATCCAAACAACTAGGATCTTCTTTGATTTGATTCAGGCAATCTTCGCCTAAGTGATTCACAATATCTTCGGCTGTTTTTTTACCAATGGTAGGAAAAACATCACTACTCAGAAAGCGAACGATGGCATCGCTTGTGTTGGGTAGTTTTTTTTGAGCAGAAAGAATCTGAAATTGTTTACCGTAGCGAGGATGTGTCACATATTGTCCATTTAATTCATAAATTTGATCTTCAAGTGGTTCGTTGATCATTCCGGTTGCGGTGAAGACATGATACGTCTTGATTTCCGAAAATTGAGCCACCACATAGTGATTTGTTGGATTTTCAAAGATCACGTATTGAAGTTTTGCTTCCAACGTTTCAGTTGGCATGATTTGACTCCTCATAGCAGTGAATTATAGTTTGGTTAAGATCGTTGCCATCTCGATATACTTCTTCAATGACACCGCCACCTAAACAAATCTTGCCATCATAGAATACGGCTTCTTGACCACAGGTAATGGCTGAAATCTTTTGTGGATAACGGACCATAACGGTTGTTGGATCGATGAACTCTAGGTGTACTTCTTGATCCGGTTGGCGATAGCGGAATTTAGCTGTGCAATCGGAAGGAATCGTATATTGATCATCAACAAGCCAGTTGATATTTTTAACTAAACAAGAATCACTATATAACCAATCTTTATGGGTCGTATGACAAACAAAGAGAATATTCTTTTTCACATTTTTACCGACGACAAACCATGGTCCTTTGATGTGATCAATGTGTAGTCCTTTACGTTGGCCAATGGTGTAGTATAGAACACCAATATGTTCACCAACTGTTTCTAACGTATCAATATCGACGATCTTACCATTTTTACTGGGTAGATAATTGGTTAGAAATTTACGGAAATCACGTTCACCAATGAAACAAATACCAGTACTGTCTTTTTTGGTAGAAACACTATCCAATTCTAATTCTTTGGCAATTTTTCGTACCTCGGGTTTTTCAATCGTTCCCAAAGGGAATAGGGTTTTTTGTATGGCGTCTTTATTGACTTGACAAAGAAAATACGTTTGATCTTTATTCTGATCAGCAGCCCGACTTAGATATTTAAATCCATGTTCTTCGGTGGTTGATGCGTAATGTCCTGTTGCGACTGCATCAAAGCCGTGGTCAATTGCATATTGAAAGAAAGAATCAAATTTAATATATTTGTTGCAAAGAATATCTGGATTGGGTGTTCGTCCTTTGGCATATTCATCCAAGAAAGTCTGGAAAACATGATCCCAGTATTCTTTTATGTAGTCGACACGTTCTAAGGGTAGCTCTAGTTTGTTGGCAACGGCCTTGGCATCCATATAATCTTGTTCTTGGGGACAAGTTGGGTCTTGAATGGTGGGATTACCAGCAATATCATTATTGGCAAAGCTATCCCAATTGCGCATGAAACAACAGGTGACGTCATGTCCTTGCTTCTTTAATAGATAGGCAGCCACGGCTGAGTCAACGCCACCACTTAATCCGAGTAGTACTTTCATTGTCAAATCCTCCTTGCGTATTTAATTATACGCAAATTCATAAAATAAACAAAATTTTTGCTTGCAAGAAGTAGAAACATGATGTATTATAAATGAGCAATGCCCGAGTGGTGAAATTGGTAGACGCAGTGGACTCAAAATCCACCGAGTGATGAGCTCGTGCCGGTTCGAGTCCGGCCTTGGGCACCATGTAATAAAGAAACGAGCGATGCTCGTTTTTTTTATGCCGTTTTCAATATTCCTATGGTAAAATATAAGTCATTAAGAGGATCAAAATGGTGCAGAATAAAAAGGACAGTAAAAAGGAAAGTGCAATTGATCGTTTGCGTGAATCGCAAGAAAAGTTGGATCAATTGGATGTGCCTGACTTTACAACAAAATCAATCTCGTTTGATCAGGGGGATCAATCGTTAATAAATATTCAAAAAGTTATTAATGAAAATAAAGAAAAAGAAGCAACGGTACCTGTCGAATCGACAAGAGTAATCAAAAAGATAAAATCAAAAAAGAAAGATGATAAAGATGAAACCAAGAAAGATTTGTCTTTAACGGATACTCTTGTTCGTATGGGAGCAACCGGACGTGTGAAATTAAAGCGGACGTTGTACCAAGAAAATGAAAAAGAAGAATCAAAGTTAACAGAACATCAAAAGAAATCAAATTCGTTTAAATTTCGATTGATCGTTTTTCTATGTATTGTTTTAGTGATTGCTGGATTATTAGTTGGTTATGCCTATAAGACGATTATTTATGACCCACAGCATTTGGTTACACAATCCATGGAAAAAACATATCGAACGTTGCAAAGCTATGCAGATGAATGGAGCATGTCTTCAGATACAGAAAAGAGTGAATTATTGAATTACCAAAAAAAATACAACAAGTTGACAGATGAACAAAAGACCAATATCAATGCGTATTTCAAAGAACAGACGGGTAAGAAATTAACGACTATTTTCAATGATTTAAAAGAAGAAAAGAAACAACAAGAAGCAGATCGTTTGAATACGTTATCAACTTTTATCACCAATTGGGTAACGTATACGGAAGACCAAAAAGCAACCATTGTTTCTTATGAAGATACATATGATAAATTGAATAAAACCGACAAAGCACAAATTGATACGCTTTGTCAGCAGGTATCCACGAAAACATTCTCGCAGTTGTGTAAATCTTATCGAAATTATTCAACATCAACAACAGATACAACATCTTCGCAACAAACGGATACTTCATCAAGTGATACAACGAATGCATCAAGCTATGATACTACGACAACACAAGATAGCACGTATTATGATGGCAGTTATACAAGTGATGGTTATGACACAAGCTACTAATTTCATCTTGAAATACAATCCGGTTTCATGTATTATTATGGACAGATGCCGGAGTAGCACAGCGGTAGTGCAACGCATTCGTAACGCGTAGGTCGGAAGTTCAAATCTTCTCTTCGGCACCATATGCCATAAAAGCCCTTATTTAAAGGGCTTTTTATTTTTTATATCTTATTTATATCTCATTTATGTTTCGGTTATCCGTTTTCTATAGCGTCCAGTATCTCATCTTCCTGGCGATCCAAAAGGTGCCCATATCTGTCCATAGTGATGGTTATCGAGCTGTGTCCAAGCCGCTTGGATATCTTGTACATGTTGACACCCTTTTCAATCAAATAGGAAGCATGAGAGTGCCGGAAGTCGTGGATACGGATATAAGGAAGTCCGCTCTTTTCGATGGCTTCTTTTTTTACGCGGTCGATACTGGTCAATGATAATGGCTTATATCCACCGAAAAGGAACCAATCTGCACTGTATCCGGGCATGCCCTTATATTTATCTATCTGTTCATTCAATAGCTCTATCGTGGCTTTATCCAGTGCTACAGTACGTTTGGACGTTGGACTTTTGAGGACCGTAAATTCACTGCGTGAGCTTCGCTTCAACTGTCTCCAAATATTGACACGCTTGCCATCATAGTCGTTAAATGTGAGGCTCATGGCCTCATTTTTTCTTAGACCGG
The DNA here is from genome assembly GCF_003725415.1 of Absicoccus porci. Classification (GTDB taxonomy): domain Bacteria; phylum Bacillota_I; class Bacilli_A; order Erysipelotrichales; family Erysipelotrichaceae; genus Absicoccus; species Absicoccus porci. The sequence continues at coordinate 265,091 of NZ_RJQC01000003.1, forward strand.
TCCAAAAAAGCAAATGAAAGAATATCATATATTCACGCTTGGCCTCCGGAATCGCATCGCAGAACGCTTGAAACTGTTCCGGTGTATAAATGGTCATCTCATGCATACGTTCTTTCTCCGTCATTTTAAATGATGGAATAGAGCGCATTGGATTGCGTGATAGATCATAGAAATTGCATGCGTGCTCAAATACACCTTTAAAGTAGATGTATATCTTATTTTTGCGTGCCGTGGAAAGCCTCTTGATATCATCCGACTCCAGTATCTGCTTGATCATGGCCGGCTTGATCCGGTCGACCTTCACATCGAGCAACGGTTCCAGATACGTATACAGTATGTATTCCTTGTCCTCGATGGTCTCAGGCTTATTGTTTGATTTATGTAGTTCTATGTAGTCCTTTATCACGTTTTTTAATTTTGTACCGCTCGAAGATTTGGCATCCTCGATGAACTGTGCCTCTGCTTTTGTAGCTTCCTTTTTCGTATCGAACCACTTGGAGTTCTTCTGTTTTCGCTTTCCGATATGATCGGTATAGTAACATCTGTATGACCACTGTTTTTTGCCGTTATGCATCCGTGTTGCAATTGACATTGGTACTCATCCTTTCTTTCAATTTTTAAAAATGTTAAAATGAGCACATAAAAAGAAAAATGGTTGACTAGTTATTTTCTTTTTATGCACAAGCTCTCTATGACGGTTTGTTTATTGAAGTTTGTTCACCGCCAGTGAGAGCTTTTTTTTATTTGTTGATAAATCAATCTATTAATTCGAAATAAAAAATAGGTCTATCTCGTTTGCACAAGATAGACCATCAGTGACGCCCGGATATCCGTCGTCAAGATAAAATATCAGTGACTCCCATACGTTGCGTATGTAGCCAAGATTCATTCATATCTTATATCAGCCGTTTTCTTGTGTCAAATCAATTGATGTGTACGATTTTATTATTTCTCGATCGATTCGATTCATTATTTCGTCAGAGACTCTTATATGACCTATAGGATCAAGTTCGTTTAAAGGCTTATTTATTCGGTACTTGCTAACGGTTGTTATGCTATTGATCATACCAAAAGATCCTTTATTCTTTTCTTTGTAGTAACTATTTACTTTGCGAATCTTTGAATTAACAATATGCAGTAGTTCATTAAGTTCCGTAGACGTGTATTCAGCCATGCCATCTTCATTTGCTTTTTTATCTGGAGCAAATTTTTTCAAAAACCAAACTATCCTATGATCTTCGATTGATCTTACTTCTCCCACGTCAGGGACAATGTTGCCTTGCTGTTTAAAGAGTTCTTTATTTAAAAGATCATATACTTCTTGTATTTTTCTTTCCTGCTCCAAAAGGCTATCAAAAATATTCAATATGATCTCAGTTTCCAAGGAAATATGATACTTCTTATACTTGGATGTCAAAGGCAGTACGGTCAGATTGCCATTATATGGCGAATCTTTTTTATTCAGTACGATACCAAAATGATGGCCGGATAGCTCATTGCCTATAGAAGTGCCGAAGTTGACAAAAACCACGGTTCCTCTTTTGTATGACAGATACTTATTACGAGCATTGCTATTTTTATTCTCAATGTAAAATGTCTTAGCTTGGAAGGCTTCCCACGAATCCAAATGGTAGAATTTTTTGTTTCTACAATTCTTGATTATTGCTTGTAAAGTATCAGAACTTTTTTGCAGAGATTTGCACTTTTCTTTTAATTCCTTTTCTGTCATTCCTTCATCCCCAATCTTTCATTCCACATCGCTTTGAAATGCCCTAATGCCAGTGAGGGCGCTTTTTTTATTGTTCAATACTGAATTTAAATTTATATCTTCCAATGATCCGAAAGCAAGCATCGTCATTAGCTATATCTATTATTATCGGATCATATTTTTCGTTAGCTGATTCGAGCAAAATTATTCCATTATTTAATCTTCTGAAAATCTTACAGTAGTTTTTATCATTTAAACAAAAAGAACCAATTTGCCCATTATCTAAAGCATTGGTCTGTTCAAAAACCAATACGTCACCTTCTTTGATACCTTTACCAAGCATCGAATCGCCTTTTGCCATATTAGCAAAATAAGTGTGGCTTTTCGTTAAGTATCTATCCGGTATCGTAATGTAATCTTCAGGAATATCATCAATGAACATTCCAGTGCCACATGAAATATTTTCAAATAACGGTATTTGCACCATTTTAATGTTTGATTTATCCGCTCCCATTAGCCATCCTGGAGTAGTTTTTAAAGCATCAGCAAAAGCAATTATTTTTGATTGTGGCAAATCAATAGAGCCGTTTTCTATTCTTGCGATAGCAGACCTGTTTGAATATCCAATCATGGAAGCTAGATCATCTTGTGTAAGCCCTAATTGTTTTCTTCTTAATTTAATTCGTTCATATAGTATGGCTTTACTCATATTTTCACCTTCATTTCTGCCTAAATAATAACATTTTTACTAAAAAATTAAAATATTTGTTGCATAAGAATAAACATGTGATTATAATGTTACTGTAAGTAAACAGAAATGAGGTGAAACGATGGTAGACAGCTATGAACTTATGGTTCAGATTAAGAAAAAAGGATTCACTCAACAGGATATAGCCGATAAATTAGGTATCAATGTTGTAACGTTAAACCGTAAAATCAAAAATAAAAATGAATTTTTGACTTCTGAACTTTATCGGCTTAGTGAAATTTTAGACATTCCTATTGATAGTCCTATTTTTTTTAGCCATGAAGTTACTAACAGTAACGATTTAAATTGTTAAAAACTATGGAAACAGGAGAAATTATGAACGCAACAAATTTATCGATTATATGCAATATCTGCACGTTGATATGTCAGATCGTGATACTGGTATCACTCATCCGTGCGGAGAACAAATGATTTGCTTTTAGAAAAGATTGAAAGCATACGGTTGGTTTCAACAGTGATGGTTACTTCATTACCTATGTCCTTGAAGTAGTATCGATACTCATCTTCCGAATTTGGAAGCATTGTCGTTTCACCTTCAAGCATCAATGGCTCAGCATCTAAAACAGGATCATAAACGGATTCTTCCGGTCCTTCATAATCATTGATCGGAAATATAGTTCTTCCATCAATAGAAAAGATGATTGATCTTATTACAATCGGTGTGTTTGAAATATTCAGTATTTTGAATTCAATCAATGGATGATCAAAAGCCCCGTCGGAATCAGCATCTTCAATAACGATACGTGGACGATTGAAACGTCTTGTATACCAAACGCTGTATAAAGCAACCAGTAAGGCAAGTACGGAAATGATGTTACTCATTTCATTGCTGGATAAGAAATCATGCATAAAAGTCACCCCACTTATATAAGCATTATATCAAGTGGATGTTGGTAATGAAGAGGAGATTGTAACAGAAAGGAATTTATTATGGATTATCGAATGATGCGTCATATTAATGACATCCAAATTCAAAAAGAGGTGGATGCACGTATAGCACGTGATGCCATCCGACAAAAAAAACTACAAGATTCCAAAGACAAACACGACGCAGTCATCATGATCATCGCCACGATCATCGGCATGTTGGTCGTTGGGTTCCTTGGTGGGTAGAAAAGGAGGTGATGGCCTATGTGTACGGCAAAGGAAAGGCTGGAACTGCTTGAACAGCCGTATCTGACTGGTGCGGAATTCGCAAGAGTTCTAAATCGATCGCCTTCGGTCGTCAATCGAGAAATCAGAAAGTCAAAGGACCGCATCTATTTCGTAGATGGGTGGGGCTATCTGACTGACGACCTTATCAAGGTGTTCCATCTGAAGCCGTTTGTGGCACGGCTAAAAAAAGAACTGACCCACGACACAAAAAAAGCAGCTGATGCTTAGATCAGCCACTGACTAAAATTAACAACATAATTATAGCACGTCCGTCCATAGAAAGCACAGGCAAAGCTCCTTTCCTCTAGTAAATACATCGCTTGCCGGACTTTTTAACCGTTGGTCGGCATAGGCAAAAAAACCCGATTGAAATTTTTTTGTTTCATTTATAGTTTTGCCTGTGCTCTCTGTGGATGGGCAAGAAAAGCATAAAAAAAGGTCGGTGCTACCGACCTACACATGATTATTCATATTGATTCATAAAAATAAAGATGAGGTGAAAACCTTTATATGTTTATTAAATGTTTGCTATTTGAGTATATCACAAATTAATAAATAGAAAGAGTAGGTGAAAAATCCTCCCGAAATTTAAATTCTTGAACAATGCTATAAAACCCCTTTTCATAGCAAAAAAAGATATACGTAAGTAGTTTTTGATCATGTGTAGATTGGTGGCACACGACTAAAAAGGAAACAACAAAATGAAACCATACAACAAAATAAAATTACCGGAAACCCGTGAAGAGTGGCTGGAAAATCGAATGAAAGGGATAGGCGGCAGTGATGCCGGCGCTATCCTGGGCTTCAATCCATACAAGTCGCCATATTACTTATGGTGCGAGAAGACAGGCCGTATCGGCTCACAGCCGGACAGCGAAGCCATGCGACAGGGACGCGACCTGGAGGACTATGTGGCACGCCGATGGATGGAAGCGACTGGAAAGAAGGTCCATAAGAGCGGATTCTCTTACCAGTCAAAAGAGCATCCATACATGCTTGCCAACGTGGATCGATTGGTCGTTGGTGAGAATGCCGGTCTTGAGTGCAAGACGGCCAATGCATTGACACGAACACGATACGACAAAGGCGATATACCAGCGTCATATTACGCGCAGTGCATGCACTATATGGCCGTAACAGGCATGGACAAGTGGTATATTGCCGTACTTGTCCTTGGAAAAGCATTCTATTTCTTTGAGGTCGAGCGTAACGAAGAAGAAATAGAAGCATTGATCCGTGAAGAGCATAGATTCTGGAACTATGTCAAGACGGATCAGGAGCCACCAGTAGACGGGACCGATTCGACCAGTGAAGCACTCAACCAGGTATTTCATCCATCTGATGATGCCGGAAGTGTGATCATAAGTGATGATCTTACATCAATGCTCCTCGAGCTAAAGTCCAAGCAGAAAGAGCTTCAGACGATACAAAAGGAGTATGAAAATCAAATAAAAGACGTGATGGGAGATGCCGTATATGCGTATTCCAATCATGCCAACATCACCTGGAAGGAATCGGTATCGAAAAGATTCGACACGAGCCGATTCAAAAAAGAAAATCCGGATATGTATAACCGGTATCTTAAGAAATCAACGACAAGACGATTCCTTATCAAAGAGATGAAGGAGGAAGAAGAATGACTACTACAAACCAACAGGGAATGATCACAAAAAAGGCCAACAACAGCGTGGCCAAGAAAACCAATCGAACGATGAAGGATTACATCACGATGTATCAAGGCGAGATCGCCAAGGCCCTGCCATCTGTGATGACCCCGGAACGATTCGTAAGGATTGCTACAACGGCCGTGACGAACACACCGAAACTGGCAAGCTGTACACCACAGTCGTTCATTGGTGCGCTTCTCAATGCGGCGCAGTTAGGATTGGAGCCTAACACCCCATTAGGACAGGCCTATCTGATTCCTTACGGAAATCAATGCCAGTTCCAGATCGGATATCTAGGCATGGTAGAACTTGCGCAGAGAGCAGGAACCAACGTGGACGCACATGTTGTTTATGCCAATGACGAATTTGATTACTCGTTAGGTTTGCACCCGGACATCAAGCATGTACCGGCCATGAAAGATCGCGGAGAAGCTATTGCATACTATGCCGTATGGCATAATGGCGAAAACTTCGGCTTCGAGGTCATGAGCCGTGAAGATGTCGAAAAGCACATGAAGAAATACTCAAAGACGTATTCTAACGGTCCATGGAAGACAGAGTTTGATGAGATGGCGAAGAAAACAGTGCTAAAGAGAGCACTGAAATATGCGCCAAAGAAGACTGACCTTGCAAGAGCCGTCATGCAGGATGAGACCATCAAGCAGTTCAATCCAAAGGCCGATAATGATATGGCTGATGCCAAAAACGACTTCTTTGATGTCGAATATGACGAAGTGGATGAAAACACGGATCCAGTTACTGGAGAAGTGAAATAATGGCTGTCTTGTTCACCATACCGGGCGAGCCTGGAGCCAAAGGAAGGCCGCGATTCACACGGTATGGACATGCCTATACCGACAAGAAGACGGTCGAATTTGAGAACCTGGTGCGTGTTGCATTCACACAGCACGTGCCAGGCCATCAGCCTTATGAAGGACCGTGTCGTGTACATATCGATGCGTACTTCAGTATCCCCAAAAGCGCATCAAAAAAGCGCAAAAAGCTGATGATTGATAAACAGGTCAGACCTACAAAAAAGCCCGACTGCGACAACATCGAGAAAGCGATACTGGATGCACTGAACCATATCGCTTACGACGATGATAAGCAAATAGTCGAAACATCGGTATGCAAATACTATTCCGATGTGCCTAGAACGATAGTGATGATAGAGGAGGTGTGAGCCATGGACGAAATAAAAAAGATATCATTTTTTGCTTCGTATGGTGAAGCATTGCAATCTTTGGATGATCGCTCAGCCGGGCAGCTAATCAAGGCCATGTGCTCTTATGCCTTCGACGGGAAAGAACCGGATAAACTAAGCAGCAAGGTAAAACCGATGTGGCTGCTTGTAAAACCAAACTTGGATACGAGCCTAAAAAAAATAAAAAGTGGTCGAAAAGGTGGTAAGCAAAATGCAAGCTAGCTTCGAGTTTGCTTCGAGTTTGCTTCAAGTTTGCTTGATAAAAAATGTAACGAAAATGTGTAAGCAAAATGCAAGCTAGCCCTTTCCTTATAGGAATAAGGAATAAGGAGTAAGGAATAAGGAGTAAGGAGTATATAGTCAGTCTAGTCTAAGTATTTAAATAACAGAGGAAAGGATACTTCAAAATGACAAGACAAGAAACAATCAAACTTTTAAACAGTTTCAAAGCATACAAACCGAAATACTGGATGAATTTTTCAAACTCTGAAAAGCAAGGACTGGTTGACGACTGGACAAATGAATTCCTAGATGTCCCGGTTGATGAAGTTGCTAAATTGGTTGATCAGTACATCAAGAGCAAAAACCGGATACCGTATCCGAAACAAATACGAGAGCTAATGCCGGACGTTGACCGGACTTTGAAAAACTCATTTGCTCAAAAATGGTATTCTCACTTTCCACAGAAAGGCGAGATTGTCTATAACGACAAAGACGTCGAATGGGCAACGTTTGAGGACTGGAACCATATACCGGAAGAGCTTGCAAGGCGGATGAAATTTGAACCAGATCCATCCGACCCAGAGAGATTGGAATTGCTAAAAGAAATACAAGAATTGCAATTAGAAACATTTGGCGAGTCCAGTGTAGATGATGCAATTAAAGAAGCGGAGGCGAAACAAAATGTACGGAATAATCACAGATGCGGAGCTTGACCGCATAGAAGAACAGCGTGAATCAATGGATTCACTGGACTGGAGAAGCCCGAATTATGAGCCTGAAGATGGCGACAGATATGAAGATTGTGACGCATATGAGACGGAAAGAGACGGAATGTGACGATGAAAAAGATAGTTGAAGAGCAAATGAAATACCAACTGTACACTCACAAAGTAATCACGAATGCTCTAAAAGAATCGCAACAAAGCTTTGCGATGTCGAAACAATTTAGCGAATTGCTATTAGACCTAATGGAAATTAATTTTGGTTCGATGGCAACGGCAAGGATTGCAGAAAAAGCAATCAAGATTATAAAAAGACTGATAGAAGACAAAGGAGAAAACAATGATCAAAACAGATAATTTAAATGAATATGTACTGCTTTCTGTGCTAAAAAACGTTTGCGAAGCAACAATCAACGATAGCGATTGTTCGGAATGCAAGATGAATGCGGTTTGTGATTATGGCCTTGGATCAAAGCCCATGAAAAAATTGGATATCAAATATGAACCCGAACAGGAAGAACAGATTAAGGAAAATGAAAATGCGGAGGAAAAACAATGACTGAACTAGAAAAAACAAAAAGTGAATTAAATTTTTTTATAAATCTTCTTTCAAGGTTTTGTGAGCTTTTGGAAAAAGATCTAGGTACAGAAAAAGTAATAGCTTTGCTGTTTTTGGCTCAAGAAAAAGCAATTAAGAGAGACATGGAATCGAACGAGGATAAAGTATTATGATCAATCGAATCGTATTGACCGGTCGCTTGACAAGAGATCTGGAATTGCGAAGAACGCAAAGCGGAACTTCGGTTGTATCGTTTACGTTGGCTGTTGATCGTAATTTTCGTCGAGAAGGTCAACCGGAAGCCGATTTCATCAACTGTGTTGCATGGAACCGCCAGGCGGAAGCCATGGCACAATACTTGCATCGCGGATCATTGATCGGTGTGGATGGACGTCTGCAAACACGTAATTATGAAAATCAGCAAGGGCAGCGTGTATACATCACGGAAGTGCTTGTTGAAAGCTTTACGTTCCTTGAATCGCGTGCACAATCACATCCAACACCGCCTAAAGCATCACCGAACACATCGGATGGATACTACAGGACAGATACGAGCGATGTTGACACGATCGGAATCGAAGGCGATGATCTGCCGTTCTAAAGGAGAGATGGAATGGAGTACAAAGCAAAATCAATTTCAACAGGAAAGGAAGTCAAAGGCGAGCTTGCCTATGATGGGCTTAGTTGCTTCATCATAGAAAAATGGCCTTACGGTACATCGACCGTAAGGGTTGACCCCAATACGATTGAGAAGGTTGAAGATGCAGATTCAAAAATTCGACCACATTGACTGTGCATATTGCGGAAATAGCAAGATAATATCGAGTATTAAACGGGACTGGCTGTATAAGACGCATGATCATGGAAGAATCATCTATTTATGCTCATACACATGCTACAGGCGATGGATGAGGAAATACAAAGCACCAAAAAAGGAGGATTAATATGGCCATGAAAAAAGGCACTGTTATCGTCGCTGATAGCAGTGAGACAGCGGATATGCTGTACAAGTTTACCGAGAAGTATCCTGGCTTGCGATCATACCAGATCGCCAATTATGCGGGCATCTCCGAGGCCACCTTGTCAAAGATCAAGGCGCGCAAACCGGTAAGCCAATCAATCCAGGACAAGGTGATTAAAGCCGTCAAGGATCTAGACACCATTGGATCGTTCGAAGAGATCTATAAAGAGCTGAGATTAAAAGGCTGTCTCGGGTCAGTAGGCAGCAGTAGTTTGGCGGCTTTTAAAGCACAGGAGGATAATCGCAAGCTCCAGATGGAACTGGGCGGACTGTGTATCCAGTACGGTCTGTCAAAGCGTGACCTGATGAAGCTTGACCAGATAAAAAAGTACGAAAAAGAAAACGTACTTGATTATGTTATCGATCATCACATGACCATGAGGTCGTGTGAAAAGATATATAACGCATCGGCCGCATTTGATGCAGTATCTGCTCTTAGAAGTATGAAAGGAGAATAGTATGACCAGGCAACAGGAATTTGAAAAAGTAAATGAGCTCATGGAAGAAAACTTCTGGCGTGCCGATTGTGGACTGTTCGACGATCCGAATATCGTTAATGATGAAATGTTCACACTGTTCAAAGGCGAATACTTTGAATTGCTGATATGCTGTGATTATGGATACTTTGAAGTTTTCGGTACGACCGAAGAAGAGTTTGCGGAGCTTGAAAAACGCTATAAAAGATGGCAAGATTCGCGGCTGGTTTCTTTGGTGGAGGGCTTCGCGTGAACGCGAAAGTCTCTCAGGTGCTCAATGATATGAAATCATTGGACTATTGTTGCCACAGAATCATTGAGCTCAACGAGGAAATCGAAGTCATCAACAATCGAAAGCTTGGCCTTTCTCACAATGGCCCTAGTCTAACGGATGAGCAGTCAAGGTCTATGCTTCCGATGCCGTCGTATCAGCACCAGTATCAGAGCCCGGTCGCACTGATGGAGGTTGCTACACAGATGGAATCGGAGATCAATTATTATCGAAGACGCATCAATGAGTGCCGATTGATAGAGCTTCTAGATATACGTGACCAGAATATCTTGTTTGACTTGTACATCTTTAGGATGAACCAGTGGGATGTGGCTGAGAAGTACGGATACAGTCGCAAAGGGCTGTGGAAACATATAAGAACGGAAATAGGAAAATTATTAAAATAAATGATGATATCGTATTTTGATTAATGTATGATAGTAAAAAAGAGGAAGAATGATTATTATGTCAGGAGAAGCTAAATACAGTGCTCTTCAAATTGCAGAGTGGTTCTTAAACTACAATAGGAAGCAAATGAATGAAGCAGATGCTGAATATATTACCAATCTTAAATTGCAAAAACTGCTTTACTATGCTCAAGGCTGCTATCTTGCTTTAACAGATACTCCATTGTTTAAAGAAAATCTTTTAGCATGGGAACACGGTCCAGTTGTTAATGAAATTTATCAAAAGTACAAAGGTAATGGAGCAAATGGTATTAAATATGAGGATACTTTCAGTGAACATATCGATGACCAAACACAAAATATACTGAAACAAGTGTATGAAGTGTTTGGTTCATATTCTGCATGGGCTTTGCGTAATAAAACGCACCAGGAAGCGCCCTGGCTGAATACAGATAGGAATGAAATTATTAGTTTGGAGCTAATTAAAAGTTATTTTAAAGAGCATTATGTCAAATAAGAACTTGATATATAATACTCGTAAAGATAATGTTATAACCATATCAAATAATTATGAATTTAATTGTGGAGTACCAAAATCGGCAATATTCATTGGATTTCAATATATTACATCTGATAAGAAATATAATTTCAATCATTTTAAAAAGTCCAATGATAGAGCGAAAGCATATGATGAGTTCATTAAATGCATGCAATATTTATCTGAATTTAGTTGGGAAGAACTTGGTAATTTAGGAAAAAAACAAGGTGGTTTCGAAACAATTGAATATAACAATTTTAAAAGTAGCATTACAAATAACTTGCCATCAAGTAAAAATATATCAAAAGATACAAAATTATATGTTTTCAGATTTGGTCATGGGAAATACAGGATGATTTGCTATAAATCAAATTCATGTTATGCAGCAATGCATCTTCTTGGTTTTGATTTTGATTATAGCTTGTATGATCATGGAAGTTGACATTATAAAAAGAGTACCCATTGTGTACCAAATTACGTGATATATTAGTATCATCAGAAATGTAAAACAAGGAGTTATCTAGATTGGTGACTCCTTTTTGCGTAGAAAGGTGGTGGCTTGATGGACGTTCGGGAACGTCTTTTTGTAAAAGAATACATAATCAATAAAGGCAACGCTTATCAGGCTGCACTGAAGGCTGGATATGCGAAACGAACCGCTGAGCAGGCCTATAATTGGCTAGAAGAAACTCCAATAAACTCCACCAAAAAACGACATCTTCCATATAAACCCTATCTTCGCGAAGCCATTGAAGATGAACTGAAAAAGATTGATGATGCAAAGATTGCGGATGAGAAGGAAGTACTTCAGTATCTGACATCGGTCATGCGAAAGGAATCCAAGGCTCAGGTCGTTGTTGTCGAAGGCACTGGAGAAGGGCGTTCTAAGGCTCGGCTAATTGAAAAGACGCCAGATGAAAAAGAAGCTACAAAGGCCGCTGAATTAATTGGGAAAGTACATGGAATTTTTACTGATAAAGTGGATTTTGATGTTACTGTACCAGTCTTTGAAGGTGAAGATGATCTAGATGATTAAACGAAAAAAGATATATCTGCCCGATATAGTCGGTAAAGGGTATGCTAGCTTCTGGAAATATCGAGGACGTTATTTGGTTTGCAAGGGTTCACGTGCTTCCAAGAAATCAAAGACAACCGCTTTGCGATATATCTATAACCTTATGAAATATGACAAGTCCAATCTGCTTGTCGTCAGAAAGACATACCGAACCTTGAAGGATTCATGCTGGACTGATTTGAAATGGGCGGCACAGCGTTTGGAAGTGGCGGACAAATGGGATTTTAAGTTAAGCCCACTGGAAGCGACATACCTGCCAACCGGACAAAAGATTCTGTTCCGCGGACTTGATGATCCACTCAAGGTCACGTCCATTACGGTTGAATATGGCTATCTTTGTTGGGCGTGGTTAGAGGAAGCCTATGAAGTCATGGATGAATCGGACTTCGACGTGATCGATGAATCCATCCGTGGTGAAATGCCATCAAATTTATGGAAGCAATGGACGATCACGTTCAATCCATGGAATGATCATCATTGGTTGAAACATCGTTTCTTTGATGCGCATGATGATCCGGATATATTGGCGTTGACCACAAATTACAAATGCAATGAGTGGTTGGATAAGTCAGACCTTGAATTGTTTGAGCGAATGAAAAAGAATAATCCGCGGCGTTATCAGGTGGCCGGACTTGGCAACTGGGGCGTTGTTGATGGGCTTGTGTATGAAAATTTTGAAGAAAAAGAATTTATGTTAAAAGATATACGGAACTGTCAAACAGTATGCGGTTTGGACTTTGGATATACCAATGATCCTACCGCTTTTTTCATGGGATTTTACGATAAAAAAAGCATGAAGCTGTATGTATGGGATGAGTTCTATAAACGAGGATTATCGAATCGAGAGATATATCAAACGATTGAAACGATGGGATACTCAAAAGAAAAGATCATAGCCGATAGTGCAGAGCCGAAATCAATAGATGAATTAAAACATTTTGGATTGCGTGTCCGAGGCGCTAAAAAAGGCAAGGATTCTATCAACAACGGTATCCAATTTATACAGGATTTGAAGATAATCATACATCCTAGATGTGTGAACTTCATCACAGAAATAAACAACTATGCATGGGATAAAGATCGATTCGGAAAGACGTTGAATCGACCGATTGACGACTTCAACCACTTGATGGATGCCATGCGATATGCAGTCGAACCACTGCACAGAAACACGTTGAAATACAACAGACTTGGAGGTGGCTTGTAATGGCACAGAATGTTAGATCAGACATCAAACCGGATGAGCTGATATGCATCAACACAGATGAAGCCATGGACGTGACCAAGCTCGGCGAGCTGATTGCCAAGCATAAGGGATTGATCACGGACCGGTATACGAAGCTGAAAGATGCATACATGAATATCTACCCTAATTTAGGGTGGACCGAAAAAGAAAAGTGGAAACCGGATAACCGCGTGACTGTCAACTTTGCAAAATACCTGGTGGATACTTTCAACGGCTACTTCATCGGTATCCCGATCAAGGTCCAGTCTGATGACAAAAAAGTAACGGACTATCTGGACATGCTTGATAGTTACAACGATATCGAGGATAACAATGCAGAATTATCACGTATCTGCTCCATCTATGGCAAAGGCTATGAGCTCTACGCCAATGATGAGAGCGGAGATGTATCCATCGTATATCTTGATCCAACGGAAGGTTTCATGGTATATGACAATACGTATGAACAGCATCCGCTGTACTTCGTGACGTACTATCTTGACTCGAAAAAAGTCATGCATGGCGAGGTGCTTACACCGTCAGAGATATGGCCGTTCACGGACAAAGGCGGACTGCATTACATCGAAGACGAGTTCAGACCGCACAACTTTGCGGACATTCCGGCAACGGAATATTTAGAGAATGAGTCACGTATCGCGGTATTCGAGTCGGTGTACTCGCTTATCGTTGGATATAACAAGGCTCTGTCCGAGAAGCTCAACGATGTGGATGCATTCGCGGATGCCTACCTGAAGATATTAGGGCCTAAGCTTAATGACTCCATGCTTGCCAACATGCGTGACAAACGTGTCATCAGCTTCGAGGGCGATATGAGTGAAAACCCGGTCGATGTCGGCTTCCTGGAAAAGCCGAATGCGGACGGAACGCAGGAAAACGCTTTGAACCGGATGGAACGTCTGATCTACCAGGTGTCCATGATTGCCAATATCAATGACGAGAACTTCGGTAACAGTTCCGGAATCGCTATGGCGTACAAACTGCAGTCCATGTCTAACCTTGCCAAGACCAAGGAACGGAAGTTCACATCCGGTCTTAACCGAAGATACCGCATCATCTTCTCCAACCCGGTCAACTCGATGAACGAGAAAGACTGGATCGGATTGACTTACCACTATACACGCAATTTGCCACAAAACATTTTGGAAGAGACACAGATTGCACAGAACCTGTCCGGTATCGTGTCACAGCCAACGCAATTATCAGTCTTGTCAATTGTTGACGATCCGCAAAAAGAGATCGAGCGAATCGAGGAAGAACAGGTGGAAAAAGCATACAGCATTGATGATCGTCTTTTTTCTTCTATAAACGGTGAACAAAATGGCGAAAACAAAGACAAGAGATGATGCGGAAAATTACTGGGTAAGACGTGAAGCAAAGGCTAGAGAGAAATCACAGTCAGATGATTCAGAAAAATCAGATGTGGTTAAACGCATATTCGAGTATATGTTCCATAACGTAACGGAACAAATTAATGCATGGTACAGCAAATACGCATCAAAAGAAGGAATATCAATGTCTGAAGCCAAGAAACGAGCTGACAAGCTAGACATCAAAGCGTATGAAGAAAAGGCGAAAAAGTATGTAAAAGAAAAAGACTTCTCACAACAGGCAAATGATGAAATGAAGATATATAACCTGACGATGAAAGCAAATCGTCTTGAATTATTAAAGTCTGAAGTGGCGCTTGAGCTTGCCGCCGGAAATGATGAGTATGAAAAATACGTTGAAGACTGTTTGAAGGACAAAACCATTGATGAAATGGAAAGACAGGCCGGTATCCTGGGCAAAACTATCAAAAATAACGGAGATATGATCAAATCAATCGTAAATGCATCGTTTTATAATGCGACATTTTCTGAACGTATTTGGGCCAATCAAGACATGTTAAGGTCGGAATTAGAGGGATACATGACTAAGGCCATCATTCAAGGGAAAAGCACAAATAGCCTTATTTCTGATATGCGTAAAAGATTTGATGTTAGCTATTATGCAGCTGATCGTTTGCTGCGAACAGAAGAAAGACGCATACAAACCGATGTTGCCAAACGGTCATATGAAGAAAATGGATTCGGCCAATACAAATATGTCATCATGAATACAAAAGCTTGCGATGAATGCAGAAAGCTTGACGGTAATATTTACGACACGAAAGATATGACTCCGGGCGTTAATGCGCCACCAATGCATCCGATTTGTCATTGCTCCACGGTTCCATATATTGATCGTAAATTATTCGATGAATATTTGGATGATCCTGATTCAGGTGATATGACATTTGAGGAGTGGCAGAAACAAAGGAATGGTTTAAACAAAAGATTGAGCCTTAACAAATCAAAAAGAATAAACAATAAAGAGGATTTAATGTCAATCACTAAGAGTGATATAATAAGTATGGAAGATATCGATCAAATCAAAAAGTATTTTTCAACAGCCCATAATATCACTATTGATGGCTTTGACAATAAAGATTTGTTTGCTGTTAAAGCCACATTAGCTGGTGTCGATGATTTTATAAACGAATTTTCCAAGGCTAAAGATGGAATAAAGACCATCAAATATAATTCGCATTCTAAAGTTTATGGGCGAATGTCTGAAAATAAAATTATGACAATAGGACCTCAAGGGTTGCAGAGCTACGGTACTGGTGTTCATGAATCTGCGCACGCATTAGACTTTGTTATGTCAACTATTGGTACTAATGATTTTTCAGAAAGAATTGTTGAACAATCACGAAAGCAATGTGGTCTTAGAAAAAACAGCAAGAAATTAGAACGAATATTATTTGACATTACTAATCAATTCGAAGATTTAGATAATTTGATTGAAATTTATGCCTATTCAATGGAGTCGGAATTTGGAGGAAATTCAAACATTTTGACCAAATCAATATTTGAATTAACTCAAGGGGAGCTTTCAGATGTATAAACCAGCATGGTATAAAAAAGAAGAAATAAAATTAGCTGAAGAATATTTCAACAATGATAAATACCAAAATCTTGATGATTTTATCGAAAAGCATGCGTCAGAAAAATGGAAAAAATATAAAAGCAAAATCGAGAGCGAATATAAAAAAAATCTAAAGAAAGGGATTATTGTAGAATAATTATTCAATATCGAAAGGAGCTTTGGTATGGCAAGCAATGATATGCAAGTATTGATGTATAAAATTCTCAAGTATCTATATGAGTGTATGAAAAATGGTATAGAACCTAAATTGGAGGACTTTTCGTGGGATTCAAAATTAATGGATGTACCACAATCATATTGGGTTGAAATAATAGCAATTCTAGTTGAGGATGGATATATCGATGGGTTTTCAGTAATGAGAAATAAAGTGAAGGACGTTAAACTTCATATACAGACCAATCGGCCTTATAGAATCACATATAAAGGTGTTTGTTTTTTAGATGAAAATAGTGGGATGAAAAAAGCAAAAGAATTTTTATCTAGTACATTCCCTGTAATCCTATCATCTGTGCTTGGCGTTATCATTCAACCATAATTGATGAGAGTCACCAATGGTGGCTTTTTTAGTGCAAGAAAGGAATTGAACATGATACATATCACGATAAGATATGACGAATGGTTTGATATTCAAATCGAAGGGCACGCTGGATATGCGGAAAAGGGGAAAGATATCGTATGCGCATCCATATCCACACTGTATCAGACACTGATGATGTCGTTTGAAAATGATGGATACGGTACACTTGATCATATCCGAAGCAATGACGGATTTGAGCATGTACGCATCCATGATGTGGCAAGAGAAGGACTTGGCGTCATTACTGCTTTTGTGATTGGATGTGAAGCAGTATCCAAAGCATATCCAGTATACGTAACAGTACATAACGAATTGACCTAGGAGGCACACGGCATGTGCAGACATGTTTATACGGAAGCAGTCAAGAAATCGTATTACGATAATAATTTACAATGCAGGGCGGAAATAAGAGTACGCACCTGCATTTTTTGTGGCAAAAAGGAAAAGGAGACGGTTTATATGAAAGACCCGCCAAAGCGTAAGTTACCAAAGTTCATAAAGCACGATCTAAGCGATTAGGTTGTGCTTTTTTCTATGTCCGAGCATTGACGACACAAAAAGCCATGGGTCCAGGCATGGAAGACATAAAAAGCTATGGAAGCCGAGCATTGAGGCTCTAAACCATGGAGGAAATACACATATGAAAAAACATTTATTTGATTTGCAACTTTTCGCGGACGACAACAACGGCCAGTCAAACCAACAGATTGAACCGAAGAATGACGATAACGGACAGCAGAATAACGAACCGAACGAAGGCAATAAGCCTCAGCCAAAGTACACGGATGAGGACCTGGATCGAATCATCCAGGAAAAGAAAGCCAAGTGGGACAAGCAGGCAAAGGAAGCGGAAGAAGAAGCCAAGAAGCTTGCCAAGATGAACGCACAGCAAAAGGCCGAACATGAGCGTGACAAATTGCAAAAACAGCTTGATGAATTGCTCAATGAAAAAGCACGCGCAGATATGGCCAAAGAAGCACGCAAGATGTGTGCAGAAGCCAACATCAGCGTAAGCGACGAGCTCTTATCCAGCATCATCACACCGGATGCCGACACCACGAAAGAAGCGGTCGAGTCCTTTATTGACATTTACAAAGCCGACGTCGAAAAGGCAGTCAAAGAAGCGCTGAAAGGAAACTCATACAAGCGCGGAAGTTCGAACGGAGGGATCACGAAAGAAGACATCATGAAGGTCAGTGATCCAATCGAACGACAGAAACTCATCAGAGAACACATGGACCTATTCAAATAGCAGGAGGAAACATGAACAAACTAATTGATTTGCAATTATTTGCAGCAGAAACGAATATTACTACGACTTCGGACTTGGAACCAGCCATCTCCGTGGACTTTACGTCACAGATCGCAGAAAACATCGATGAATTACGAAAAGTGTTAGGCATCAGCACATTGGAACCAATGGCCACCGGCACCTTGATCAAGTCATACAAAATGACCAAAGAAAACACTCCAGATCAAGTTGGTGAAGGTGAAACCATCGGCTTGACCAAAATTACTCGCAAATTGGCATGGCAAAAAGAGATCACATTGAAAAAATTCCGCAAGGTTGCTACTGCCGAAGCCATCCAAAAGATTGGCAAACAGAAAGCCATCAACGACACAGACTCCAAGATGGTAAGCGAATTGCAAAAAGACATCAAAAAGGACTTCTTTGCATCTTTGGCAACCGGTACCGGAACTGCAAAAGGTACTGGATTGCAGGCTGCATTGGCAAATGGTTGGGGTGCAATGGAAGTGCGTTTTGAAGATTTGACATTTGATCCAGTCTTCTTCATTTCGCCATTGGATGTAGCTACTTATTTAGGTAGCGCACAAATCACGACACAAAATGCTTTTGGCTTCCAATACATCGAAGGCTTCCTAGGCTTAGGAACTGCCATCTTATCGCCACAATTGGCACAAGGAACTGCTTATGGTACGGCCAAGCAAAACTTGCGTGGAGCTTACATCCCTAACGGTGGTGATGTGGCATCTAGCTTCGGATTGACATTCGATACGACCGGATTGATTGGTATGACCCATTCTCCAATTACATCCAACGCAACGATTGAGACCTTGTTGATGTCCGGCGTGCAATTCTGGCCTGAATACGCAGACGGAGTATTCAAGATTACAATCAACGCAGCATCTGCATCTACAGGAGCCTAGTAGATCATGGCGGTACTCGATGATGTCAAGGCGCTACTCGGTATCGATGATGAAGACAACAAATTAAACACCATCATAACCTTGACCGAGAGCCGCCTTAAAACACTGCTCGGAGCATCGGAAGTTCCAAGCACGCTTGAATATATCGTCACAGAAGTAGCAATTGCACGGTTCAACCGCATCGGCTCGGAAGGATTGAGCGGACACACGGTAGAAGGAGAAGCATTGACCTTTCGGGACAATGACTTCGAGGCCTATGCCGATGATATCCAGGCATGGCGTGATGCACAGGAAAGTGGACAGGATATCGGAAGGATACGGTTCCTATGAGATACGACACACCAATCCTATTCAGACGCCTTGTGATTGGTGCATATGATGCGGATACAGGTAACTATGCCGATGATACATATGTCGATACCAAGGTATATGGGTCTGTGATGGACACCAATACACAGACCATGAACCTTGTGTATGGCGGCATCAAGCAAGGAAGCCTAACAATTCATGTGCAGAATCATGTCGATATAGCGTTTGACCAGTTGATCATCAACGGGAAGAAATATCGTGTTGATTACACAAGGCGGCTTAGAACGAAGCAATCATTTATCGTATCGGAGGTGCAATAGTTATGGGTGCAGTAGAGATATCCGGGCTGAATGAGCTCATTTATAAAATTAATGACTGTAAGAATCTAACCAAGATCAAAGAAGTTGTAAGAGCCAATGGCGCAGATATGAATGACAAGATGAAAGGCATAGCAAAAAAAGGTGTTGCCTTCAAAAAAGGGTATTCAAAAGGCGGACTGGGCGGAAGTATCAACACGACCATATCTGAAGGTGGAATGAAAGCAACGGTTGGCCCAACTAAAGAGTATGCGCCTTACGTTGAACATGGTACTCGTTTCATGGAAGCGGAGCCATTTTGCAAGCCGGCCTTCAATGAACAGAAAGAGCAGTTCATATCCGATATGAAGAAAGTCGTAGGTGACTGATATGGATGCGCAACAGGAACTATATAGTGCTTTACTGATAGCACTTAAAACTAAATACAAGGATACGGGAATCGGCGTGTATGATACCTTCCTGCCGCCGGATGGGACACCGTATCCTTTTGTGTATCTTGGCGACAGTCAGACCGTAGACGATTATGGAAATAAGTCATTTATCGGCGGTCATGTGTATCAGACAGTGCATGTATGGCATGACGACCCTAAAAAGAGAGGTACACAGTCCAAAATCATGGCGGAAATCAAGGATATTGCCAGACATATCCGAGATACGAAGTCATATCACTGGTCGGTCCGCAACATCAATCAGCAAGTGATACCGGACACGACCACCAGTCAACCGCTATTGCATGGCGTGCTTGACCTGGAATTTGAAATAACAGGAGGAAAACAATAATGATCAATTTGCAATTATTTGCAACCGATGTAGAAAAGGTAAAAGGAACACAGATCATTTACTTATATCGTTTGCTAAGTGAAAAATCAAAAGAAGACGCAACACATATTGCTTTTTCTGAAGAGAACGAATTATCCATGAAGCGTGATGCGGATACGACACAGACAAAAGACGGTCCTATCCGTACACCAGGTACGCCGGAATTGGAAATCACGGCAAAATCTATCCTTGCCAAAGGCGATACCATGATCAAGAAGTTGAAAAATGCCTTGCTTTCCGGAGAGATCGTGGAAGTATGGCGTGTCAACTTGGCCGAAGAAGGTACAGACACGAATGCAGGCAAGTATGAGGCTACATACTACCAGGCCAACGTGACTGAATTGACAGAAACATCCAATGCCGAAGATGCATGTGAAGTAGAAATCACTTTCGGTGTCCAAGGCAACGGTGCAGACGGATATGCAACCGTATCCGATGCACAGAAAGAAGCTGCTTCCTACGTCTTCAAAGACACTTCCAAGGAAGCAGCCTAACTTATAGCAACTGGGACGTGATCAACACGTCCTTTTTTTGACTGTAGAAACGAAATAAGAAAGAGGTAGATACATATGAATACTATGCAACTTGAAATCAATGGCAAAGAGTACACATTCAAGGCGTCCATCGCATTTATGCGAGACCTTAATAAAAAGGTAAAAGAAAAAGCAAACGATCGTGATGTAGATGTAGGTATGATCTACTCATTGGCCGGTGTCATTGACCGAGATATCGAGGCTCTGATTGACGTATTGTACGCCATGAATATCAACTTCACGCCACGCATCAAAAAGGAAACTCTGGAATCATATATTGAAGATTGTGAGGACATCGACGGATTGTTCGATGAGGTGACCGATTTTTTATCGAAAGCGAATGTCTCAAAAGCCAAGATGAAACAGCTGATGGATGCAATCAAGAAGAATCAGAAAGGAACGAAATAACATTTTCTGATTTTTATGAATCTGTTGCTCTGAACTGCTTCCGCTATCTCGATTTCAAGTCATTTGACGAAGTAGACCGCTTAAACATCAAGGAATATCAGCTATTGATGAAAGCTCATAACCTTCGATTTGTTGATGAAATGTATATGCTTCATATGCAAGCTTTCAAAAACTTCCAGGTAAGAGCCCGAAAGAAGAGCGGACGACCGGTATATCGGAGCTTTGACAAATTCTATAACTATAAACGAGAAGTGGATCGTGTCATGAACGGAAACAGAACCGCAGAAGACGACAGGTTCGCAGACCTCAGACGTTTCGTTTCACAGCAAGCAAAGAAAAAGGAGGGCAAAGAAAATGGCTGAAACGTATTCAGTAGCAGCCTCCCTTGAAGCGAGAGATTCGAATTTCACGAGCACATTTGAGGCGGCGCTCGATGTGCTTCGTTCACTGGACAGAGCAGTCAATCAGATTGCAACGGTCGTTCTGAAAGCACAGGACAATGCCACACCAGTGATTGATGATGCCATCAAGGCTTGTCAACAGGCAGACCAAGCGGCATCCGACATTGCAGAGGCAAAGCTTGATGCCAACGATAACATGACACCAACGGTCGAAGGTGCCGTCGGTACGCTCGAAAAAGCCAAGTCCGAGGCATCGGAAGGCGTCGAAGCAGAACTGGAAGCAACCGACAACATGAGCGGACCGGCCGAGGATGCAGTATCCGCAGTACTGAAGGTACAAGATGCAGTCGGTTCGGAACTGAAAGCTCAATTTGAAGCAGTAGACAATATTTCGCCAAAGGCAACCAAAACAGAGAGCGTTATCTCCAAATTAAAAGGGTTCATCAAGTCTATACCGGAAATGGTGTTAAAAGGTCGTGATGAATCGCTTGGAAAAACGGCAGACGAAGCTATCACCAAGATGGATACACTGTCGTCCAAAATCAAGAGCGGTATCGGTTTTGGCGCACTGATGGCCATCGGTAATCGTGCGGTCAATGCCTTATCCAATGGTGTACAGGGACTTGGCGAGTCATTCAATACATCAAGTCTTGCATGGAAATCCTTTAACGGAAACATGCAGATACTCGGTGCATCCGGTGACCAGATAAAATCCGTACAGAAAGACCTGGAAAATTATGCACAAGCCACTGTTTATAATGCCAGTGATATGGCATCCACCTATGCACAGTTGGCCGCAGTTGGCACGAAAAACACGACCAAACTGGTCGAAGGCTTTGGCGGTCTTGCAGCTGCGGCGGAAAATCCGCAACAGGCCATGAAAACATTGAGCCAACAGGCAACACAGATGGCCGGACGTCCAACGGTCGCATGGCAGGACTTCAAACTGATGCTTGAACAGACTCCATCCGGTATTGCCGCAGTTGCAAAACAGATGGGAATGTCCACACAGGATATGGTCCAGGCAGTTCAAGACGGCAAGATCAAGACAGAAGACTTCTTCAATGCTGTTGAACAGGTCGGAAATTCCGAAGCATTCACCAATATGGCACAGAACTTCCATTCAGTAGGACAGGCTATGGACGGACTGTACGAAGGAATCACAGCCAAGTTCATGCCCGTATGGGACAAACTCCAGGATGTAGGTATCAATGCTATCCAAGGCATCATTGATGCGATGGACCGTATCGATGTTGGCAATCTTACGGCCAAGATTGACGGATTCATAGACGGTGCCAAAAAGAGCTTTGATGATTTCTGGAGCTCGTTCATCAATTCGGGTGCCGTTGATTCACTGAGAAATCTATTTGACGACCTTGGCCCGGCCATCTCCAATGTGGCAAGTTCTCTGAGCGGAGCGAGCGGTATCTTCTCGACCTTAGGCACGGTCATTGGTACCGTGGTAGACAAGGTGGCCGAACTGGCTGATAAGATTGCCCAGTTTGTAGCAAATATGTCACCGGGACAGATACAAGCCTTTTCTGATGCAGTATTAGCATTGGGCGTGGCTTTTCTGACAATCAAAGGCGTCAGTGCCATTGCCGGAAAGATAAAAGCAATTGGCAATGCGGCAAAAACATCTGTAGGAAACGTCAAAACACTGGCTGGAAAGATAAAGAGCATCTTTACAAAAGGCAAAGGTGCATCCGATACTGCCGAAGATGTCAAAAAGATTGGCGATAATGCTAATACGGCAAGTTCTCAATGCCAACAGGCAGGGCAACGCATCAAGGCCGTATTCCAAGGCATTGGCGATGTGATCAAGTCCATAGGCACGGCAATATCCGACATTGTTAAATCGATCGGTACAGCCGTCTCTGATATCGTCAAATCATTAGGCGAAGCAATCAGTACGGCGGCGCAAGGTATTGGAACTGGGTTGGCTACTGCATTCCGAGGACTTGGCGAAGCGTTGGCCATGGTTCCGCCTAGTACATGGCTTGCCATTGGTGCAGCTGCACTGATGGTTGGTGCGGCATTTGCACTTGTCGGCACACAGGCAGACGGCTTATCACAGATACTAGGCGCATTGGCACCTATCGTTAGTACGGTAGTTGCCGGTATCGTGGCCGTAGCACAGACATTGCCGGCTATTATCCAGGCCATTGGAGATGCTATCCAGTCAACACTGGAAGGTGTGGCATCCGTCGTTGAATCCATTGGAACAGTTATCAAGGACGCATTCCAAGGCATCGCGGATGTTATTTCGTCAGTTGGCGATGCTATAAAATCAGCTTTGGATGGGGTTGCCGATATCATCACGGCCTTTGGAGATAACGTCAAATCTGTATTGGATGGTGTATCGGACGTATTCAAAGGGTTCGGCGAAGGTGTAAAGAGCATCCTTGACGGTGTGGCCGGAGTTGTCGAATCGTTCGGAAAGAGTGCTTTGAATGCCGGAAAAGGGGCGGAGCATTTAGCCAATGGGTTGAAGAACATCACAAACCTTAACCTTGGTGATATGACGGCTTCTTTGGCGGCAGTAGCTTTAGGAATTGGTAAGATCACGAAGAAATCCGCAGAGATCGATACCGTAGGTGATTCCATGCGGAATCTAAGCAGTGCCGTACAGACGCTTTCCACCAACGGAACCACAGCAGCCACATCCATGTCCACGATTGCAACGTCTATCAGTACGATGGGCGCATCGATATCAACGATTCCAGGGCAGTTCCAGATGCTTAATGCGGCTCTGGTACAGTTCACGGCATCGGCCATGATGGTTGGCACAACATCTATCATGATCGCGACCGGAATGACGGCATTAACGGCGTCTGCCATGATGGCATCGACGACCATGCTCATGCTTGGCACGATGAGTGCTATGGCATCGGCATCCATGACCATGCTCAACGGTATGATCATGATGGCAAGTGCTACCATGTCGATATTCGGCACGGACCTTATGATCGCATCCAATTACATGACCATGCTTGGAACATCTGCTATGACAGCATCCGCAAGCATGACAAGCATAGCCGCATCGTCAATGAGTGCATCGGCATCTCTTATGATGATAAGCACAGGCGCAACCGCAGCAGTCGCATCCATGATGATGCTTTCCGCAGCTGCCATCGGTGCTATGTCCGGATTTGCATCGGCTATTGCAGCAGGTGCAAGTGCTGGCGTGTCGGCTATGCAGTCTGCATGCAGTTCAATCGTCAGTGCGGCAAGCAGTGGTCTATCAAGACTTCCAAGTATTGCATCTAATGCAATGAGCCGTTTCTGCTCGGCATTGGCAAGTGCCGGAAGCAGAGCAGTATCCATCGTAACGAGCATGATGTCGAGCATATACAGCGCTATGTCGTCCGGGGCCGGTCGTGCATACAGTGCCGGATTGATGATTGGTCAAGGGTTGGCCAATGGCTTGAATGCTTCGGCCGGAGCCGTAGAAGCGGCTGCTGCCAGACTGGCGAGCGCTGCCAATGCGGCAATCGAGGCGAAAGCTAAGATGGGGTCGCCTTCTCGTATCACACGGCAATATGGTATCTGGTATGGCCAAGGGTTCATCAATGGTATCAATCGCATGATCAGTGATGTACGGCATGCATCGGAAGACCTTGTCTATCTTCCTGGCCTTGCCTTCGCACAGGCAGATACCAATTTTGGTGATTTTAACGCGGAATTGAATGACAGTTACGATTATCGCAACAGCTCGGAGTACACGATCAATATTCCATTCGATGTGGATGGAAAGAGATTTGCACGTGCGACTGCCAAATATAATGAGGCGGAGCTTAATCGAGCGAAGAAATTCAAGAGCAAATTGGGAGGTGATAGATAATGAGCTTATACTCATATCACGACACTTCTATACGTATCCCGGATGGCAGTATCCTGCCGTCCGAGGCTATGTCTTATGATGGCGTCTATCTTGAGAACGAAATCGAAGGATACAGGACTTTGCATGTTACTGGAAGAGAGCTCTATGGCGCGGAAATCAAGGAACAATCCATCGATACGATTGATGGGTCCAATTACATAGCACGAAGATACCCGCCAAGGACCATCACGGTCACTTATCAGCTTCTCGCATCCAGTGACCAGGCTTTTCGTGATGCCTACAACAAGATGAACCGATTGCTTAATGGCGAACAGGTCAAGATCATTTTCAATGACGAAACTGATAAGTATTTCATCGGCACAAAAAAGGGAATCACGGAAAACGAAAAAGGAACCAACTTTGTTATCGGTGAAATCGAGATATACTGTACCGACCCGCTCAAGTATTCAACGACCCTCAAGGAAGTGACAGCAAGCAAGAACAGTGACGGCGAGCTTGTAGCATCAGTTGAGAACAACGGAAGCATGCCGGCCACAGTTGATTATGAGATCACGGCCAATTCAGATACCGGGTATATCGGTATCGTGTCGAATAATGGAACCATGCAGTTTGGTAAGATCGATGAGGCCGATGGCGAAACAGTCCAGCAGAATGAGACATTAGGAACGATCAATGATCTACTGAATTGTGCAGATGATACCACGGGAACTATCGCTATCCATCCAAAGTACGGTGCAAAAGGCACACTGGCCAAAAAGACGTGGTTCAATAATTCATTCCTGGGATTCGGGTCAGAAGGAGCCATCGTTGGTGATGCCAACGGAGGATTAAGGACTTTCACGTTTCCGGCCGATTCCAACGGCGATTCGGATGGCGCTGTCAATTTCTACTCCTACTTCCACATATTGATGTGGGCGTCCAGGATGGGACAGACAGGAGAGATGGATCTTGGCTTTTTGACGGCCGATAACAAGCTTATTTGTGGCGTCAACTGGTACAAGACAGATACGTCCGGAAATACAGGCTATTATGAGCTGATCGTAAATGGGACATCACCCAATCCTAAGCTTGGCGGCAAAGTGCTTCGCACATGGTCATTTCAAACAAATCACCTGCACTCACAGAATCCATGGTATTGGGACTGGGGACACTGTGATATCCGCAAAGAAGGCGCTGATGTGACTTTCTATTACTGGGGCAAGTACTATAAGTACCATATCCCGGAAATTGAGAATATGAAGTGTGCAAAAGTACAGGTGAGCATCAAAGCATGGAAGAACCGTACAGGAAACAAGTTCCTGTATTATTTGGGATTGAACCGGTTCACATATCAAAAGATGCATGTCGATAAATGGAAGGATATCCCGAATCGCTTCCGCAGTGGCGATGTGATCACGATCGATGGCGATAAGGGGAAGTTCTATGTCAATGGTATGAATCGGCAACAGGATGAAATATTAGGTACACAATACTTTAAAGTGGATCCAGGCACGTCAGAAATCAAGTTCCGAGTATCGGAATGGACCAAGACAGACCCTACGATCAAGGTATACATTCGGGAGGCATGGTTATGATGGATATGCCAAGGATTGCGATATTGAGCGCATACGATGAGGTATGCGCTTTTTTAGATAATTCACTGGACGGGACTTTGCATTACTGGGATGATACCTTGCATACCTATCTGCAAGGCTCGGCTTATACTTTCGAGTTTACGACGGAATCATGGATGGAAGATGCTGCATACCTAGTGGATGGCAATCACTTATCCTTCAAATACAAGGATAAGGGCTACTATCTGAATATCGTAGAGGTTGAAAAGGACGAACTGGAAATCAAGGTCACAGCTTATGGCCTTGTATTCGAACTTCTCAACGAAGAAGTAGATACGTATGAAGGCAAATCCATGAGCTTTGAGTCTTATGTCAAGGCCTTCAACTATGAAAAGAGCTTCGATATCGGCATCAATGAAATTTCGGACAAAAGGATATCCAATAAGTGGGAAGGAACGGATACGGTACTGAAAAGACTGTATTCACTGGCCACGGTATTCGGCGCAGAGCTTGAGTTTGTAACGGAGCTCAATGACGATTATTCCTTGAATCGCATCGTCTTGAATGTCTATCGTGAACATGATGATGATCATCAGGGCATGGGGCAAAATCGAACTGGTGAGGTTCTTCACTATGATAAAGAAGTCACTGGAATCACAAAGAAATCGGACATAACCGAGCTGTGTACGGCCATTCGTCCGACAGGCAAGGATGGGCTTCAGCTCAACAAGCTGAGCGGAAAGAAAGAATATGATAGTGATGGGAATATCGAATTCCAGGTATCCGGAAACAATCTACTTGCACCGCAGGCAAGGGACCGATTCCCATCGTTGTTGAAATCGTCAAAAAATGACCGCTATATCGTCAAGATATGGAGCTATGATACATCGGATGTCAATGTCCTGTATGGGCAAGCCAAGGCAGAGCTCATGAAGATCATGGTGCCGAAAGTATCATATGAAGTCGATAGTTATGTTGACGCCAATATCGGTGATACGTTCACGATTGAGGATACGAGCTACACTCCGACACTGTATCTTACAGCTCGAGTCACAGAGCAAGAGATACGCTTCACGGATTCTTCGAATTCTAAAACAACTTTCGACAACTTCGAAGAGATCACATCACAGATTGACCAGTCACTGATCAATGCCATGCAAAGCATGATCGATGCCAAACGCACATTTGAGGTCAATATCATATCGTCCAATGGGACAGTGTTTAAAAACAATACTGGCTCGACTACATTGACAGCCAAGGTACTGGCCAACAATCAGGATGCATCCGGAGAGATGACCTATCAATGGTACAAGGATGGTACGGCATGTTCGACCGGTCAGACATTGTCCGTATTCGCGAAAGATATCACCAATACCGTTGCGTACCGTGTAGAAGCTATCGATGCCAACGGCACAGTAAGAGGGGCCACAGAAGTCACTTGTGCCAATGTGACTGATGGAAACTCAAGCCATATCCATATTGCATACGCAAATTCCGCGGAAGGCTCAAAAGACTTCAGTACGGCATGGTTCGATGGTGCCATGTACTTCGGTGTCTATACCGATGATAAGGAAACGGCATCCGAAACATATACCGATTACAAGTGGACACGTATCAAAGGAGAGCAAGGCATTCAAGGCCCACAGGGACCAAAAGGAGAGAATGGTGCTAAAGGCGATAAGGGCGATGACGCGGTATCGCTATATATCGAATCATCAAATGGTAACGTTTTTAAGAATGCGAACATAGCTACAATTCTTACCGTAGATATTTACATTTCGGGACAATTAATTACAGATAGCACAGCAATGAAAAATAAATTTGGAGATTATGCATATCTCCAATGGAAACAGAAAGAGGAAGGAGCAAAAGAATGGACTGATATTTCTTCTTCAGATAGCAGATTAAGTGATAACGGTTTTATGTTTACAGTCAATACAGATGATGTAAACAATAGAATCGTTTTTTCTTGTGAATTGAATTATTAGGAAAGGAAATCAAAATGGCAATTAAAGCTTCTAATCAAGTTACACTTGTTGACTTAACTGATGCATATACGATTGTTTTGACTTCAGAAGCGCATACTTTCATAGGCAATACAAGTTCTGTCAACGGTACACAAACAACTACGACGCAGATATTTGCGTATCTGGGTGATGATCAAGTAACAGTACAAGTTGGAACAATTACTGGCAAAACAGGGATTTCTGCTGTGTCTGACGAAAAATCACCAGCACCAACGGTAACAGTTACTGCAACATCTGCACTTACAACTGGAGGAGTTTTGGATATTCCATTAACAGTTAATGGTGATATTCAAATTACAAAACAGTTTAGTTATGCAATTGCTTTTAAAGGAACAACAGGTGCGCAAGGGCCAAAAGGGGAAACCGGTGCAAAAGGAGAAACCGGGGCCACAGGACCACAAGGGCCACAAGGGCCAAAAGGTGCTACCGGAGCAAATGGAGCAGATGCAATTACATTGGTCGTAACTTCTTCCGCAGGCACTATTTTCAAGAATGCAAGAATCTCTACGACATTGACCGCACACGTATATAGAGCCGGAGTCGAAGTTACTGGAACAGCTTTAACCAATTTAGGAACGATCAAATGGTACAAAGATGGGTCCAACACAGCGGTAGCAGCTGGACAAACCTTAACAATTAGTGCTGGAAGTGTAGATAACAAAGCATCTTATGTTGCCCAGTTAGAAGGATAGCAAAGGAGTGATCGTATGACTGTAAAAGCAAGAAGTGATACAGTCACACTAATTCGGGTAAACGATGGAGATCAGGGCCCTAAAGGCACGGATGGAATCAGCGTTGCATCAGTAGTCATACAATACTATCTGTCCACTTCCAGTACATCCATGACCGGTGGATCGTGGTCGGCGGACTATCCGAAATGGGAGCCCAACAAGTGGGTATGGATCCGACAGGAAACAACGCTTTCAGATGGAACGAAAAAATACTCAGATGGAAAA
Organism: Absicoccus porci; assembly: GCF_003725415.1. Lineage (GTDB taxonomy): Bacteria > Bacillota_I > Bacilli_A > Erysipelotrichales > Erysipelotrichaceae > Absicoccus > Absicoccus porci. The sequence continues at coordinate 295,011 of NZ_RJQC01000003.1, forward strand.
CTGTGGTCGAATCTAAATGAGCTGTACGAGCTGGAAACATCCAACAGTGCCGAGATCATCAATACCAACGATTCCATCAAATCGACCGTTGAACAGGTCAATACATACCACTCCGAACTATCGGATGCAATCAAATCAAACACCGATGCACTGGATGCTTTCAAGGCCAATGTGAGCGGTACATATGCCACCAAGTCAGAGATAGCGCAGACCTCACAGTCCATCCAGGCAAGCATCAAAAAGGCCATCAGTGATAGCACATATCAGACTGTTTCAAATGTCAAACTGGATGAGTCGGGGTTGCATGTCGGCACATCCAATACGCAGACAGAATCAAAGATTGATGGCTCTGGATTGACGGTATCCGATACCGATGGCAATACACTGATGAATGTAACGACCACACAATCGATGATACAGAGCCTGAAAGTGACAGAAAAAGTGCAGTTCGGTGCCCATCAGATACAGGCCTATGACGGTGAAGAAGCAGATGGCTCGACTGTAGTAGGAACAGCCTTATTATGGATTGGAGATGTTAAATAATGCCAAGCATAAGCAAAACGGTGCAACTTGGAAGTTACTGGAAGATGACGCTGAATGTGTCTGAATCCAGTACAAGCACGGCCAGCAATACATCTACATTGTCGTACTCACTTGTACTTACATCTACAGGCGGATCGGCGCAGTATAACGGCGCGGGATCTTACGCAATCAATATCAACGGATCAAGAGTAAGATCGGGAACGGTCAATCTTAATGTGGGCACTTATGGCTCAGTTACACTTGCATCCGGATCAACAACAGTTGGTCATAACAATGATGGAAGCAAGACCGTATCCGTATCTGCATCGTACTCAAGTGCAGCAAGCGCCTACTATCTGCCATCTTCAGGCAGTACATCAGGAAGTTTGGCGCTTACCAAGATACCAAGAGCATCCAAGATCAGCACCTTTACCGGCACCACGGTAGACGGCAACTTCTCGGTAACCTATACCAAGAGCGTATCCACATACACGGACAAGCTTCGCATATCGATACCGAACGTCAAGGCACTTATGACCATCGATTACAACACGTCCGGAACGAGCTTCACGCTCGATTCGGCAAGCCTTGAATATATATACTCCAACTACACGACCACGCAGACAGTACAGCTTGGCGCCGTAATGGAGACATATAACGGTACGACAAAGATTGGTGAATCGTCTGAATACAAGATAGATGTGTCTATCAACTGCCCACCGGCCATAAATAATGTGGCACTGACTGAGACTGGACTGACTGACGCTGGAATCAGCAACACGGACTGTGTAGCACTCATCGGCAAGAAGTCTATCAAGGTAACGGCAACCGCACAGCATCATGCATCAATCAAGCTGATACAGATACAGAATGGCAATGTTACTAAATCGGTATCTGATTCTTCAACGGCGACGATTGGTTTTGACAATCTGAGCTCCGCAACCTTTGTGGTTACGGTCACAGACAGTCGAGGCTTTACGGTTTCAAAAACAGTGACCGGTACATACTATGACTACTTCAAGCCGACAATTCAGTCACTTTCCGTAGCAAGGCCGACAGATACGGCAAGCACGGCAACTATTTCAGGGACTGGTACATACTGGAACGGGACGATAGGCACCAAGGCCAATACGATCACATATACGATCACAGATGACGCATCAGTATCCGATAAGATACCAACTATATCCAATAGATCATGGTCAATTAGCGAGGCCGTGTCTAATGTTCCATATCAGTCAAGTTTCCACTTCACGGTAACGATCAAAGACGCTTTCGGGCAGTCTGAAACAAGACAGATTACGCTTCCTTCGACTACCCCGGTGGTATGGATTGGAAAGAGTCAGGTAAAGGTCAACGGTAAATCCGTAAATACCGCCATAGCACAGGCCGAGGAGCTTATGCAGTGGAAACAGAAAGTTCTAGCTGGTGAAACGGCGGTCATCATCTTTGAAAGCGAGGAATGATATGATAGTAGTTAAATTTTTAAACAATGTGCATAATCTTGTGGAGCAGAAAGACATCAAAGAGACAGTGATAGGCGCCAGTACATCGGAAGGGTACAACCACACAATCACTTGTACAGTTGATCCAACTACTTTTGACTACTTGATTTTATATTTGTATGGTAGCGGATCAAAAGTTAACAATGTTGTGATTGCCAAGTACTATAACGGCGCTTGGTATACGACCGGCGCCGTGGCGGACTATAGATACATCGCGGTCAAATTAAGCTCTAGTGGGAAGACCTTGACCGCAAATGTATGTGACTGGGTAGATTCAAAATCAAATGCCGGCGGAAAAATTACAAGAATCGTTGGAGTAAATCGGGGGGGTCACTGGCTAAGATTCTTAACTGGCTGGCACCTCGCAGAAAGGTGGTGCTAGCATGCTAACAGCTAAAGCAATGAGCACCACAGTTAAATTGGTTACAGATAAGGATATGCGATACTCGACAGATGAGGTAAAGACTGGCGCAACCTGGATAGATGGAAAACCAATTTATAGACGAGTTTTTAAAGTGACAAATAAATCTCTATCTAACGGAACGCTAGTACAAGGATTCGCCAAATCGAACTTTGATGCGATAGTTAGTATCTATGCTTTTTTGCAGGGCTCGGATGGCGGACACATACCTTTTACACGTGTTGGAAGCTCGGGAAAAGGCTCCGGGATCGAGTACTCGTCGAGTAATAATGGCTTTATATTTATCGGATCTGATACATGGTCCGCGCAGTCCACTCGATGGGTGATCATCATCGTGGAATACACGAAATAGGAAAGAGGTGTATATATGGTTTATATCAATATAGATTCAGATGGTCGTTTACAGGCCATCTCAAACACATACACAAGTTCTACAAGCAACGAGGCATCACTTGACGATGATGCTTTTTATTTTGACAAGATCGAGGGATATAAGGCCACCTACGACACCGAAGGAAAGTTGCATGTAGCCTTTGACCAGACTCAATACGACGCTTATACCAAGGCGCAAGCCGAGGCCGAAGCGAAAGCAAAAGAAGAAGAGAAAAAGCAGGACAAACAGGATGAAATCTTGAATCAGATCATCGCGATGGGTATCGATATCGGACAGATGAAAGCGGATATCGACTTCTTAAAAGCCATGTCCGGTGTGGACTCGACCGCGGAAGAAGGTGCTTAGTATGACCGTGTACCAAATGGCTAAACTATACTATCCAAGATACTGGACGCTGCGTATGCTTAATAAGCTCGTCAAGGCCGGACGGCTCACACAAGCCGAAGTTGACGAAATCGTAAGCGGCGCAAAGGAGGGCTAATCTATGAATCAATTACAATCAAAAAAATGGTGGGACGCGGCACTTATCCGTGCGGTCAAGACGGTATGCCAAACGGCAGTTGGTACGATTGGAGCCAGTACGATGATCGAGGCCGTGGACTGGAAAGTGGTGCTATCCGCAAGCCTTTTGGCCGGACTGGTATCACTGCTTACAAGTTTAGGCGGCTTGCCTGAGGTGTCTGATGGTAACGCCTAAGGACGGCATGACCTTCGAATTTCTGTTTTCTTTGGCCGCCTTTGCGGTCCTGATCGTCAATGTGGTGGTCATGATCAAGAACAACAGTAAGACAGATGCCGAAGGTGTGGTCAAGGCGAATCTGAAGCTTGATGCACTATGCCGTGACTCGAGCGAGACAAGACTGGATCTCAAAAGTATGAAATCAGATATCGAGAAGATGACCAAAAAGCAAATCGAGCATGACTTCCGTTTGGAAAAGATCGAGGAAGATCTAGACAGCGCATGCGGTCGAATCACGAAACTGGAAGAGAAAGAAGGATAATAACATGGCAGAAAAAGATACATTTGAAACTCTAAGCAAAGAAGCAAAAGAAGAATTATCGAACGGAAAAGAAAAAGAAGAAAAGAAAGAAGGAAAGTAGTATGCATAGCAGTCTAACTAACAAGATCATCCTATCCCCAAATCACAGCGGTCAACGTGTCTGCAAGGTATCCAAGGTCACCATCCACCACATGGCTGGCAACTTATCTATCGAACAGTGTGGTGCGGTTTTCCAGAATACTGCACGTCAAGCATCAAGCAACTATGGCATTGGCTCAGACGGCCGTGTCGGATGCTACGTAGATGAAAACTGTCGAGCATGGACAAGCTCGAGCAACTGGAACGACCAACGCGCAATCACTATCGAAGTAGCCGATAACAATCTATCCACATGGTCAATTTCAAACGCAGCATATACTAAGCTTATCGAGCTATGTGCCGATATCTGTCGACGCTACGGTATCACACCAAGCTATGACGGTACGCCTAACGCAAGCTTCACAGAGCATCGTATGTTTGCTGCTACTTCATGCCCTGGTCCATGGATCCATGCCCGTATGCCGCAAATCGTTAAAGACGTCAAAGCCATGATGGCCGGATCTAAGCCAACTACCAACCAAGTACAAGGCAATTTGCCCGATCAGATCTTGACTGTAGGAAGTAAGGTCCGCTCTATCGGTATGTTGGTAGAAAAGGTCGATGTGGCCAATCAGATGATCTACAACTCCGTC
>NZ_RJQC01000004.1 GCF_003725415.1 Absicoccus porci
CTATTTCTTAAATAAAACCACCTAAAATCTTAAATACAAAAAAAGAGTGGAATCCACAAATTAGTGAAATCCCACCCAAAATCTTAAATACTCAAAAAAATAAGTAAAAACATATTAAAAAGGTCCACTCATATAAATGGACCTTTATATCATAGAGAATCGGTTCTGTCAAAGACACCCAAGGACATGAAGGGCAGATGATTGCGAATAAAATCGGTCAGATCAACATCTCCTGCATAGACCTTACCAATCATAGGACCTTTGAGTTTTTGTTGGGAATCATCATCATAAACGATATGCATTTCCCATTCACTGGCATCCGCCTGCGAAAGCTCAGCGGGTTGTTTGGCATATTGCTCCAACAGATCCAAGATCTCGATGGCCAGTTCTTCACCAATTTCTTTTTCCTCTTTCCAACAAGGATAGCCTTCATGACTAATGGCATCCAATCGTACGGTTCCATCTCTTTGAATCGTCAATTTTTGTTCCACCTCATCACTGGCTTGATAAATTTGATCCGGACGACGAAGATCCGAATGAATCACAACTTGTTTGATTGACATAGACATTCCTCCCTTATTGATTCAATGAAAAATCCAAATAAACTGGATTATGATCACTATGTTTGAATTTGGCATCCACGACCTTTGCTTCTTTGACCTGGACATTCTTCGATACGATAAAACCATCGACGGTCAAGACAAAATCATCTTTTGAATACGGTCGATCCGCATTGCGACACGAAGGCACCGGATTCGTTTTATCAAAAGGGGCCACCAATTCTAACGAACTTGGCATCAAAGAGGTATCGATCGGTTTGGCCCAATCCCCCACATTTTTATCACCTTGTTTAAAAATGGCATACGAATCTTTTAATAGATCCTTGTTGAAATCACCACCAGCAATCACATACGATCCTTTTTGTACTTCTTGATCCATATCCGTAAATAACATCTTTAACTGTTTTGTCGCCGTATCCCCTTTGGTGGTATACGCTGACAGATGAACATTATAAACAATAAAACGTTTCCCATTGTCCACTTCAAATACTTGTTTGATGTAACAACGATCCAAATCCATAAATTTACTAAATCCAGTTTCAATGGGTAATGAACGTCTTGTAGCCATCGTTGACTGCACATCTGAAAAAGTTGCCATGCCCGCTTTATTTTTTCCATGCGGTGAATTCAAAGGATACAACAAATATGGACTATCATAATTCTGAGCAAAAACTGACGTATAGTCTTTTAGCCCAACCTCCAACATTTGATATTCATTCACATGATAACTTCGTGTTCCATCGACATCTACTTCTTGAAACATCGCAAAATCTGGTTTTAACGATTGAATCGTAGCAATCTCACCTTGTACATTGGTCTTGACTTCTTCTTTGGAACGAGCGCGACTATACTTTCCCCCATCCATAAAGAACGAATAATCATCACTATACGCACCAAAACCAATATTGGCACTCGAAATACGATATTGTGTATCGGTCTTCAGCGTTTTGGTTGTTGCGAACTGACTAATGGATAATTGTTGATGATCTGCCACACGATAATACGTTGCATAAACATAAATAAAATAACCTAGTACAACGACGATGCACAAAAGAAGCAGTATTCCGATGATCTTAAAAAATTTTTTCATACTGTTCCTCTTTCTGTCTCTTGTTTTATTATACCAAAAATTAGATGGACTGCATGCCTTATGAATCAATCCCACAGATCTTATGTAGTTCTAAGCATATCCTCGAATCTGCACCCAGAAAAAAGCCTTTTGTGCTTGCACAGTCCGATAAGTATTCTTTCATGATGAGCTGTCTTTGACATGTATTGAACACAATGCTTTTTCTTCTCGAAGTGTATACACAAAACATTAGACTGCATTTTAGATGATCTATTATTCTTTGCACGTTCTGATCAGATGATACCACGCTCTTTTAAAAGATGATCTAAAGAACCCTTTTTTATTTTCTTACTTGTTAAAAATATACAGGCAACCGCCTGTATATTTCTTATATGGGATTGAATTAGTTTGTGAATGAAATAGGAGAAAGAGATGCCACTAATCCAATTTCCAAATATCGTGATTGTATTGCTCGATCGTACGATCACTGGAGAAAAAACCAGCCATGGAAATATTCACAAGCGATTTTTTCATCCAACTTTCCGTATCTTGATAATCCTTGATCATCTGATTCTTGGTCGCAATATAGGATTTCAGATCCAACAGGGCCATGAACCAATCTTTATGATTCAAATCTTGATACAACCGTTGCAGACATGTTGCATCGCCAATCGTTACCATTTCATCGGAAATCAAGAAATCTAATACCGCTTTTACTTCTGCATCAATATAATCTTGTGGATGATAATCCGCATGCGCATAATGCGCAATGACCGTTTCACTGGATTGACCAAAAATATAGATATTATCTTTGCCAACTAAATTCGCAATTTCTACATTGGCTCCATCCATCGTACCAAGCGTAACAGCACCATTTAACATCAATTTCATGTTGCCAGTACCACTTGCTTCTTTGGATGCCAAAGAAATTTGTTCAGAAATATCCGCAGCCGGGATCAATTTTTCGGCTTTTGTGACATTATAATTTTCTACCATGACCACTTGGATATATTGCTTCAATAGGTCATCCTGTTCAATAATAGTTTCTACACATAAGATCGCATGAATGATATCTTTGGCTAAAATATAGGCAGGTGCTGCCTTAGCTCCAAAAATGAATGTGACCTTGTGGTTTGGACGATAACCTTTACGAATCTGCTCGATCAACCAAATAATATACAAAAGATTCATTTGTTGGCGTTTGTATTCATGCAACCGCTTGATCTGAATATCAAAGATACTATTCGGATCCATATGAATGTCTTGTGTCTTTTCGATATAGGCACACAATCTTTGTTTATTGGCATCTTTGATGGCTTTCAATTCGGTTAGATCTTCGGTTTGATCAAAAGCTACCAGCTTGGTTAATTCATCGGCATTCTTTTTAAAGCCAGGACCAATACGTTTTTCGATCCATGCGGATAAGTCAGGGTTGGTATATAGAAGCCAACGACGGAACGTGATGCCATTGGTCTTATTGTTAAATTTATCAGGATATAATTCATAAAAATTTTTCAACTCACTTGTCTTTAAGATTTCTGTATGTAAAGCCGCAACACCATTAATACTGTATCCATAATGAATATCCATGCTTGCCATATGGACATTTTGTTGATCGTCGATGATCTCGGTACCTGCTTTTGGCGGTGCAAGCATATGCAAGACTTCAATGATTGGCATCAATTGCGGCACAATATCTGCCAACGTATCATACGGCCATGTTTCCAAGGCTTCCGCCAAAATCGTATGATTGGTATACGCACACGTATGAGACACAATTTTGATGGCTTCTTTTAGACGCACACCTTCAAACATCAAACGCCGAATCAATTCCGGAATGATCATGGAAGGATGGGTATCATTGATCTGGATACATACATATTGATCCAAATGATGAAGATCATGCCCTAACTTCTTTTGTTCCCATAATATATATTGAGCAGCATTGGATACCATAAAATATTCTTGATAGACACGTAGTCTACGTCCAGCCTCGGTACTATCATCCGGATATAAGAATAGCGTCAAATTGCGATCAACTAGGCTCTCATCAAAGTCAATGCCTTCTTTGACCAAGCTTTCATCCACACCATCGAGATCAAATAAATGCAAGGTATTCACACCACTTTCATACCCCACGACATCCAGATCATAGAGATGGGAAGTCACACGGCTATGCCCAAACTCAACCGAAAAAGAAATACCGGTATCTTCTAGCCAAGACGGTTTTTTCAACCATGGATCTTTGGTTTCATATTGCTTGAGATTTTTAAATAATTGGTGAAATAAACCAAAATGATAGTTCAAGCCAATGCCATCTCCATTCAGGCCCAAAGTCGCTAAACTATCCATGAAGCATGCCGCCAAACGACCCAGACCACCATTGCCTAACGATGGTTCGTATTCCAATTCTTCGATATCACTTAATTGTTTCCCTATGCTGGATAGACACGTTTTAACATCCTCATAGATGCCTAAATTGATCAAGTTATTCGACAACAATTTGCCAATCAAGAATTCCGCTGAAATATAATAGAGCTTACGTTGCGATTGCGGATGGGAACAATGACAAATTCGCTCTTTGGTTAATTGTAATAAGGCCCCATAAATTTCTTCATTGGAACATTGATCCAATGTCTTTTCAAATTGGGCAGCCACAATATGTTCTAATTGTTCGGATACTTGCATACGTTCCTCCTGTAAACGTTTCCATTTGCAACTTTATTATACCTTTATTTCCGCCCTTTCTACTCAAAAATAAAGAAACTTGTATGCAAAAGTTTGCATTTCCTTGCATAAGACAGTATCGTATAGATATGAGTTATACCTTAAAAGACATTGCCCAAAAAGCCGGTGTATCCGTTTCTACCGTTTCCCGGACACTGCATGATCATTACTCGATCAGTGAACAAACCAAGCAAAAAGTACGCAAAGTGATGGAAGAAATGGGCTATACCGATGCCAATCGTCTCGAAGTCCGATCCATTGGTGTCATTTTTCCAAAGACAAGCCAAGACTCTTTAGAAAACCCCTTTTATCTAGAAAGTGTGCAAGGCATTGGCAAGATCTGTCTCCAACAAAACTTTCGGATCCATCTCATCACCGGATCGAACGATGCCGAATTAGAAGCTGCCATTAACATTTCCCATGCCCAAGGTTACATCTTTCTGTATTCAGAAAATAGTAAGCATCTTATTACAACGATGCAAAAACATAAGACTCCTTTTGTGATCATTGGCAAACCTAGTCACTCCAACAATAGCTCCTTGTATGTCGATACCGACAATGTAGAAGCGGGAAAGGTAGCCACTCAATATCTATTAAAATATCACCACAAACGAATTGGGTTTATTGGTGCAGGCAGTGAAGCCATCTTTTCGATTGAACGCAAAGTAGGATATATGCAAGCTTTATTGCAGGAACAAATCGAATCCCGTCCCGAATATATCTTTGATACCTTCCAAGAAGAGGCGCTTCTTGCTTTGATGAAAAATCCAGAACATCCAACCGCATGGGTATGTTGCGATGATTTGATTGCCTTAAAATTAGAGCATCTCTGTCATACATGTCACCTTCAAATTCCGAAAGATATATCTGTGATTGCTTTCAATCACTCATTAATTGGCAATCAATCCATTCCGCCTTTAACCACGATCGATATCCATGCCCAACAATTGGGAATGGAAGCCGCCAATCAATTGATCAAACATATTGATAATCCCTTTCTGGTGGCAACCAAGATCATTGTTCCCTTCTCGATCATTGAACGAGAAAGCGTAAAAAAGCCCAGATAAGCATTGACTTATCTGAGCCCGTGGAAGGTAATCGTAATTATTTATTATATTCCAAATTTAAAGTAGAGACAGGATCAAAGACATGGATCGCATGGCTTGAGAATGTGAATTGAATGTCACTGCCCATACTATAGTCATTGCCTGCCTGCAAATCAATCGTTGGCACAATGATCACACTGTCTTTTCCCAATGCATTGACATGTAAATGGATTGCACTTCCCATCATCTCCGAAACATCCACCGTTCCATGGATCATTTTGGCTGGGTCTCCTTCTAAAGTGATATGTTCCGGACGAACACCAACGATCACATCTTGTTCGGTTACATGGTTACGTGCCAAATTCGCTGATTTCTCTTTCGATAATGGCATGATGACATCCCCCACTTGCACACTGTATGTTTCTTTATCACAAAGTAGCTTTCCGTTGTATTGATTCATGGCTGGAACACCAATAAAACCAGCTACAAATAAATTGTATGGATTATCATAGACTTCCTGTGGTCGACCCACTTGTTGAATGACTCCATCTTTCATGATGACAATGCGATCACCTAAAGTCATGGCTTCCGTTTGATCATGGGTGACATAAATAAAGGTTGTCTTGATTCGTTTTCTTAATTTGATGATTTCTGCACGCATTTGATTACGTAATTTCGCATCCAAATTACTTAATGGTTCATCCATCAATAAGACCTTTGGCTCACGGACAATGGCACGACCAATCGCTACACGCTGTCTTTGTCCACCCGATAAAGCTTTGGGCTTCCGATCCAAAAATTGAGTGATATCTAAGATCTCCGCCGTTTCATTAACTTTTTTATCGATGCTTGCTTGATCCATTTTACGCATCTTTAACGGAAACTCTAGATTTTGACGAACTGTCATATGAGGATAGAGCGCATAACTTTGGAACACCATCGCAATATCACGTTCATTTGGAGCTACATCATTCATACGTTTTCCATCGATAAATAAATCACCACGAGTAATTTCTTCCAAACCGGCAACCATACGTAAGGTCGTAGATTTACCACATCCCGAAGGACCAACCAAAACGATGAATTCTTGATCATCAATATCTAAGTTAAAATCTTGTACCGCAAATACCCCTTCATCGGTCACTTTTAAATTATGTTTTTTCTTACTCTTCTTTCCAGCAGGATATACTTTTTCAATATGTTTTAAATTCACTGTCGACATGTGACTCTTCCTTCCACTTTCTATTTCGACCATATAAGTTGGTCATTTTTTTCAACTTCTTTATAATAGATTCATTGAGTTCTTTTTCTTCAAACCGCCATACCCAATTGTTTCCCAATGTACTCGGTACATTGATTCGGCCTTGATTATCCAATCCTAAAATATCGGCCATGGGAATGATGGCCCAATCCGCTACGCTTCCAAAACAACCACGAATCATGCCCCAATTGTAGCCTTCCTTTTCATCCAAATGGAGATAATCAATGGCTTGTTGCACATTTTCTGGACTTGCTGAATGCATCCAACCCAGCACGGTATCATTATCGTGTGTGCCCGGATAGACAACACAATGCCTTGTATAAGAATGAGGGTAATATCCATTTCCTGTATCGCGATCATCAAACGCAAACTGCAAGATCTTCATGCCTGGATATCCCACTTGTTGGACCAGTTCATACACATCCGGTGTCAAAAAGCCGAGGTCTTCGGCAATGATATTTAGATTACCTAACACATCATGAATGGCATCAAATAAACCAATCCCTGGTCCTTTTTCCCAATGGCCATTGCGTGCAGTCTGATCCTTTGCGGGAATCGCATAATAGCCCGCAAAACCACGGAAATGATCAATGCGCAAGACATCCACAAAACGCATTTGATGCGCAATGCGATCGATCCACCATTGATAGCCATCTTTTTTCATTCGCTCCCAATCAAATAATGGGTTACCCCATAATTGTCCATCTTCACTAAAAGCATCGGGTGGACAGCCGGCAACAAAATCGGGCTTGCCAGTTTCATTCAACAAGAACTGTTCCGGATGGCTCCAAACATCGACACTATCCATTGACACATAAATCGGAATATCCCCAATGATCTGCACATGATGCAGATTGGCATAGGCTTTCATTGTGGCATATTGTTGAAAAAAGAAATATTGAATTCCTTTCCAAGTACGAATGGCCGATGTATGCTCTTTCTGGATTTGTTCTAACGCTTGTGGCTCTCGATTACGCAGCTTGGCTGGCCATGTCAAAAAAGATTGACCCGCATGTAATTCTTTGATTGTCATGAATAAGGCATAATCATCCAACCAAGCCGCTTCGGCTTGGCAGAAAACATCAAAGGCCGGATCATCCAATCGCGCTACGGCTTTTTTTAAAACTTCAAAACGATGATTAAATAATTTAGCATATTCTATTCGCTGTGGATCTTTTCCCCAATCCAACGAATCATATTCCTCTTGCAGCAAAAGTCCCTGATCTTTCAACGTATCCAAATCGATGAAATAAGGATTGCCTGCATAAGAAGAAAAGGATTGATAAGGAGAATCTCCATAACTTGTAGGTCCGATTGGTAAGATTTGCCAATAGGATTGTTTGGTTTGTTCTAAAAAATCAATGAAGTCTCTGGCTGCTTGTCCTAAAGTACCAATTCCATAAGGACTAGGTAAAGAGAAGATCGGACATAAAATTCCAGCACTTCGTTTCATAAGCACCCCTTTCTAACGAAAGTTTATTTTCGATTCGCAACTGTTTTTCCTTGAATGATCTCAAAGGGAATACATTCATGTTCAGCTGCTTTATGATAGTTCATTCGTAATAAAATATTTTCTGCCGCATTTTTCGACATTTTTTCGATATCTTGATAAATAGTTGTTAATCGGGGAATACAATATTGACCCAAATCAATACCATCAAAACCAATGACCGAAATATCTTTTGGCACATCCAATTGATGGTCTTTGATGCATCGCAAAGCCCCAATCGCAATGGTATCTGCCAAGGCAAAGACGGCCGTGATATCTGGATGACGGGTCAATAAAGTGTTCATGGCTGTATAGCCACCATCAAACGAATACCGCCCCGGTTCATAGAACGTTTCATCAAAATAAATGTTTTGTTTCTGCATTTGCTTAGCAGCACCTGCCAATCGGTCATTGGCCGTATGCGAATTTGGATTTCCACCAATCACACCAATCTGGGTGTGGCCATGATCGATCAAATATTGGATTGCAAAGGCACCTGCGCGCAAATTATCGGTTGTATATGAAGAAACATAAGGATTTTGAACATGTTTGGCATCATTGGTCAATAAGACCGAAGGAACATCGGCATCTTTAAAATATTGATCATAATGCTCCAAACTACCTCCTAAAAAGATGAATCCTTTTGGCTTTTTTTCTATATACACTCGATAGGCAGTTTCGACTTCGTCATCATTTTCATCTAAATAATAGATGGATACTTCTTGTTCGGCAGCAGCTAAACTGGCTTGCAGTTGTTCCAATAGTTCTGAAAAGAACATATTGGCATATCCTTTAATGATGATGGCAATGATATTGCTCGATTTTAATTTCATTAATTTTGCGTTCGTATTGGGTTGATAGTTTTCTTGTTCGATCACCTTTTGAATCGCATCTTTCGCTTTATCTGAAACATCCGGATGGTGATTGATCACACGAGAAACCGTACCAATACTGTAACCACTTAATTTCGCAATATCTTTGATTGTCGCCATATACCTGCCTCCTCAAAACGACTAAATATAATTCTAACCTTTCACAGCACCGGCTGCAACGCCCTTGATAATGTATTTTTGCGCACTGAGATAGAATACGATGACAGGAATAACAGCTAATATCAAGGAGGCCATGATGGCTCCCATGTCGACTCGACCATAACTTCCCTTCATATACTGAATCGCAATCGATAATGTTTTGAATCGATTCAGATCCAAAACCAAATATGGCAATAGGAAGTCATTCCAGATCCACATCGTTTCCAAGATACCAACCGAAATATACGTTGGTTTCATGATTGGCAATACGATCTTAAAGAAGGTCTGTAGTGGCGTGCATCCATCAATCATCGCTGCTTCTTCGATCTCGATTGGTATGGATTTGACAAATCCACAGAACATAAAGACAGCCAAACCGGCGCCAAAACCTAAATATATAATGATGATGCCCCAAGGTGTAACCAAGCCTAAGATATTGGCAATTTTACTTAATGTAAACATGACCATTTGGAAAGGGACGACCATAGAGAACACACATAAGATATAAATAGATTTTGTGATGCGATTGGTTACACGCGTAATGAACCAAGCACACATACTTGTACAAATCAGGATCACAAGAACACTGCCTACGGTGATAAACACGGTCCAACCGACAGCTTTGAGTAAGTCATAGGATGTAATGGCTTCTTGATAGTTTTCCAAACCGATAAAGTTATCCACATTTGGTAGTGTAAATGGTTCCTGTGAGATCCATACTTTACTCTTGAATGAGTTAAATAAAACAATCAATACAGGCATCACCCACCAAATCGAAATGAAAGTAAGAATACCCGTACCTAAATAACTTTTGGCTTTCTTGCTCATATTATTGTTGCACCTCCTTGCTGCGGGTTGCACGCAATTGGATCAAACCAATACCAACCACAATGATAAAGAAGATCACAGCTTTGGCTTGACCTACACCTTCGAATCCACTTCGTCCATAGAATGTATTGAAGATGTTCAAAGCCATTAATTCACTCATCTTGCCGGGTTCACCAGCTGTCAAAGCTAAGTTTTGATCAAACAATTTGAAACCATTGGTGATCGATAAGAACGTACAAATCGTAATGGATGGCATCATCATCGGGATGGTGACCTTAAACAATTTTTGTCGATTGGTGGCTCCATCAATTTCAGCGGCTTCCAAGACATCCCCTGGAATCGACTGCAAACCAGCAATATAGATGATCATCATATATCCAATTTGTTGCCAACATACCAAGATGACCAAGCCCCAGAAGCCTAGACGTGCATCCAAATTCAAAGCCATATCATATTTCGATAAAATACCTGCAAAAATCAATTGCCAAATATAACCCAAAACAATACCACCAATCAGGTTTGGCATAAAAAATATCGTACGGAAAATATTGGTTCCTTTTAATTTCTGAGTCAAAGCCATGGCCAACGCAAAAGCAACCACATTGATGATGACCAACGTTACAATGGCGAATGCACAAGTCAACCAGAAGGAATGTTGAAAGATCTTATCACCAAATGCCTTTGCATAATTGCTCAAACCAATGAATCTAGCATCTGTCACCGTTGTAAACTTACAAAAAGATAAATAGATACCCATGATAAATGGAATCACAAATCCAATCGCAAAAGCAGCCATGGTCGGTAACACAAAGATCGGCCAATACTTTTTAATGTTTCTTCCCATAGTGTCTCCTTTCTTTTTAAAAAGCGGCAAGCGATTGAACATCACTTACCGCTATCGTGTTATTATTCGCTATCCTTTGTAGCTGCAGCTTCTGTCTTCCATCCATCAACGAATGCAGAAACAACTTTGTTCCAATTTTCATCCGTTTGCTTAGCAGCATATGTTGTCAAAGCAGAACCAACGCCATTTTTCCATTCTTCACTAGGCATTGTCGTAAAGTTCCAAGTGACCGGTGCTTTACCTTTCTTGTCATATTTAGCTGCACAGTTTACCAAGTAATTCGAAGATTTTAAGTTCTTCTTGAATGGAATATTGAATCCCATGCCATCTTTTCCACTTGGCATTGCTTTATCGCCACCACATAATGCATTCAAACCAGTCTTAGAAGTAACACACCAATTCATGAAATCCAAAGTTGCATCGATATCTTCTTGACTTGCTTTACTATTTACACACCAGTAGTTTTCTGTTCCTGTACATAATCCTTCGTTCTTATCATCAACATCAAAGTAAATAGGAATCATCGCTAAGTTCTCATCCCCGATATCTTTGATATCGTTATAAGCCCAAGTACCATTTTGATAGAATACAGCTTTATTGGTTACGAATTCAGCCGTGGCATCATCACCCGTCTTGCTTGACAATTGTGTTGGCTTGCAAGTGGCATTATTAATGTAAAGATCCCACAAATTACGATAGTTATCTAAATATGTACCCTTAATGGCATCTGTATTGGAAATACCATCTTGTTTATATTCATAGTAAATAGGTAAATTAGCTAAATGTGTCTTGAAACGCCAATCACTCGATTTATCCATACCAGCGGAAGTAAAGGCGCTGAATCCCAATTTCTTTTTATGTTTTGTGATATCTTCAGCTACTTTTTTCAAAGAGTCATAACTCTTGATATCACTAACTGAATACCCTGCTTTTTTCAACAATTTCTTATTGACGATCAAACCATACGATTCGGTTACATAACCGATACCGGCCATCTTATCGCCATCCATCAAAGCATAATCTTTACTCGTCAATTGTTTTGCGATCTTGGATCCGCTCAAGTCGTAACAATAATCTTTCCAACTTGCTAATCCCACTGGACCATTGACTTGGAATAACGTTGGCATCTTCTTTTTAGCCATTTCTGATTTCAATGTTGATTCATACTGACCACTCGCTGCCGTTAATACCGTTACTTTGACACCTGTCTTTTTGGTGTACAACTTCGCTAATTCTTTCCACTGCTTATCAGCTTCCGGTTTGAAGTTCAAATAATAAACTTCTCCTTTTGAAGATGATTTGGCTTGTACTGGCGTTGAAACTCCAGCACTTGCACCCGCAAACATAGCAACGGAAAGAGCTCCACACATAAACTTTTTCAATACGTTTTTCATGATCTTCCTCCTCATACTCTCTACGTTTCTGTAATCGTTTCCGTTAACGTTTACATTTTCTATCTCTATAGTATTGTAAACGTTTCCAAAAATCAATAAGAAAATAAAAAAAATCGTAGAAAATTAAATTTCTACGATCGTATATCCATATCCATTGATCAATGTCGTTCCCGATGGATGATGTCGAACCCGTTCAAAAGAACCATATTCCAGATGACAATGTCCATAAAACATATAGGCCGGATGATATTGATCTAAAAAATCATTAAAACACGCAAAACCTTGATGCATCATATCTTCCAAATCGCCATAGCCCATACAAGGCGCATGACTCACAAAGATATCGATGCCCTTTTGTTTACGAATCTTTCGACGCAGCTTTTTGATTCGCTTTTCCATTTCCTTTTCATCAAACAACCAAGCCTGTTCATACAAACCAAAAGCACCACCCAATCCTGCAATTCGTAAACCATGTGTTTGAATGATGTCATCATCCAAACAGATACAACCTTCTGGTTCTTTTCCGAGATCATGGTTGCCATGTACATAATACAACGGACGTGAAAACATCGTGACCAAATATTCCAAATAGGAAGCATGCAGATCCCCACAAGAAAGAATCAGATCAATCGGATGCATTTGACGAAAGGATGTAGCATTCCATAAGGCAGGTGACTCGATATCCGAAATCACTAAAATACGAGTCATTGAGGAATCCCTCCGATCACATTTTCATTGAGCCAACGCATTTGAATGATTTCATCTTGACTCCATCGCGCATCTTGTCGATGACGAATCAAGCCCTTTTGACTATGGATTTCTCCATCAAATGGATGAATATTTCCTTTGATCATCGCTTGTTTCAAATCATAAATGAGATTTTGCGTAGGATATGGCACATGCTCCGAAATGATCAAATCGATGATACCACTGTCCATGCCCCACCAATTGTTGTGGCCACGCACCGCTTTTTCACCCCGATCCAAGATATGTTGGATCAATAAAACATAATATTTGCCCCAATGCACGATTGGCATTGCCAAATTGACGATCGTATCGCCTTGCTTTTGATAGATACCAAATTCCCGGGATGTATTGTCCCAACAAATGGAATCTGGCCCCGAAATCACATCCGCCAATACATCCTTCGATGCATAGCTCCAATCCAAATACACTTTGACTTGAGGATCGATCATGCCCGCTCCAATCGCAAACGCATTGATGTTTGGAATATCGCCATATATCGGATATTCCGATTGATAGAGAATACAATGGGTCTGGGACATCGAAGCCGCAATCATGCCCAATAAGAACTTGGCTTCATACAAGCGAGAATAGAAAGTATGCACATTGGTCTTTTGGAGCAAAACAGAACAATTCATAAAATGAATCGATAGATACTCCAAAGAAAGCTTATATGTCGCTAACAATTGCCGCGGACTGATACTGATCACGATATCGATTTGTTTGGCAATCGTAGGTACAATATCTTCCATCCTTCCATCATACATGTGGGTCTTGACCACGCCCCCAAAATAGGTTTCCATATACAATCGACCCAATTCATGATCATGGATCCAAGTGGATGATTCCATCGACGAATCGGCAATAAAAGCAATCCGTAATGGATAGCTCACACTATACTTTTTATTAAATAAAGAGACTTTTCGATACATTTCCGGTTTATTGATCCATTCTGGCTGGACTTGGTGTCCATCCAGTAGTCGCTGGATCTTTTCTTTGTCTTTGGCCCCATCCAGACCATAAAGTTGACAAGCCAATAAAAAGACATCGGATTGCACATCATAGCTAGCTGGATACAAGGAACAAAAGAGATGAAATGCACTACGCACATGGTCAATGGTTTCGCCATCCCATGGATGTGTAAGATCTTTATTCAAACACTTGGCAAAAGCGATATAACTACCAACCTGAGTAAAATAGAGATCATTGATCTGGGTGACAGCGTAAAAATCAACATATTCATGATCAATTTGAGTTTCATCTTTCTTTTCCGGCAAGATACGAGTCACATGGGCACGCATGGATGGCATCCCCACATATTTTGCAATCGAGACGCGTTTATTTCCTTCCTGGACATAAAAAAGACGACGATATTCGAACACCTGAATCGGATCACGAATGCCTTCTGCCAATTGGGAATCATAGAGATTTTCCCACTTCATCGCAAATTCGCTATCTTCGTCCAAAAGGGGCATAAAGCCTGGCGCAAACGCGGACACACGACCTCGTGTTTTCGTACCGACGATTCGATTGGTTGGAATATCGATACAACCCAAATAGGACCGATCCAATCGATCGATGGCATCTATGGTTTCATCTAAAACAAGCAATTGGCCTTGTTTTAGATTTTTTTCACCCATTTTTTTGGCTTTACTGTATTCTTTCATACCTTTCCTTTTCAAAACAAACGCAACTGATTGGAAATGATCGAATGAGGTTCCACCTCAATGATCGTATCATTGGGCTGTACATGCCCAATCAATAACGGTGAATACGGATCATGGAAAGCTTGATTTTGTTTGACTAACGTTTGATTTTCATTCGCATAACAATACAAACAACCATGTCCACATGTATTATAGGCACCGATATCATTTTGAAGCAAACACCGACAGCCTTTCCGTGCATAGGTTGTTGGTGGTTTTAAACGAATGTGAAAAGCATCTTCCAATACAGCCTGACTCATACATCCGGATGTATCAATGCCATACTTCGATAATCCCTTTTCCATACAAGCATATACTTTCATATCGTATGAGGAAGCGATGGATACAAAAGCTTGGCTGATCCTTTTTTGATCATCCAGAGATACTTCCTGAATATTGGGAAAATTGCGTTTGGTCTTCGCATAGAGATCAATAAAACTAATGATCACATGATGGGTATAGCCCGACAAGGCTTTACACAATTGTGCAAACGCTCGAATATGGAATTCCACCGTATAGGTTTCATTCAACAAGATGGGATCATAGCGCCAAGCCATATGCTCGCTTCCAATCCTATCCGATAATTCGCGCATCGATTGTAAGACCCATCGTTTATTTTGAATATTCGGTTCAATCTCTTTCCCATAAGGGGTCAAAGTCACCATCCAATACATGCGATACGATGATAATTTTTCAAACTGTTGGAACATGGGACGCGGATTCTTGGTACAGAAACAAAGCAGATCGACCACTTCGGGATGAAGGTCATATCGATAAATTTTATGAGGATCATAGGGACTACGACTCAAAACATAGCCAGCCTCAATACGATGATAAAACCAAGACGCATAGAATGCCGGAATGTCGGTGCGATTGCCCGTATTAATGATCATGTCTACCTCTTTTCTATAACGTTTTATAGTGGACGATGATGTCTTCATAGGTCCCATCATCCAATGCAAACCCATTTGGTATCGTACCCAATTGAACAAAGCCTAATTCCTGATAGAGATGCAATGCAGCCGCATTTGTAGCAACAACAGCATTGAACTGTAAAATGCGAAAGCCCAGTCGCTTGGCTTGGTGCATACAATCTTGGACCAATTGCTTCCCAATATGTTTTCCTCGCTGATCTGTCTTGACCGCATACGATGCGTTACAAATATGACCACACCGCCCAACATTATTCGGATGCAAAATATACATACCGACAATTTGGCCATCATCAACGGCTACACCGGTATAGCTTTGCGATGAAAAGAAAGTATAGCCCTCTTTTTCATCCAAGAGATCTTTTTGGGGAAAGGCCACGCCTTGTTTGACGACTTCATTCCATATGTCTACGACTGCTTTTGTATCTGCTTTTTTAAATTTTCGTATTTCCATTTTATAACCTATACTTTCGAATAAATAAGACAACCATCTTTTGAAGTTGATTCAAACCAATGACCTCGATGGGCAAATGGCCAGCGCCTTCTAAAAGAACTCGATATTTATCGGCACCAATCCGCTCAAAAAAAGACATGGAATCCGCCAAATCGATCCATTGATCCCTTTCTGGCTGTGCCAATAGGATTGGCACTCGATATTCTTCGGGTGGACACAATGTAGGATGAGCCAAGGTATGTAAGAATTCATGCGTGACTCTTGCGCCTGCGGATTGTTCATCTTCACTCAGCAACTGACAAACCGTGGGATTGTTGGATATCGTGCTCGTATCAATTACGCGTTTGATCTTCAAAGCATGTCGTCGCAACAAGCGTGCATGCTTTTCAAAAACCGGATCGGTCCAAACATCGTTCCCTACATTTTTATCATTGAGATCTAACAAATGGGTCACGATGACACCTCGAATTTGCGGACAAAGTGCCCCCAATTGATACGCCAACATGCCGGACAAACCCAATCCCATCAAAAAGGTATTTTCAATTTCTGTCTGTTCGATCAATTTTTGACAACAAGCCAACCAGTCTTCATAAGTCGCTTGTTTGACATTGGACTGACCAAAAAAAGGTAGATCCGGACAAATCACCCGATATCCCAGGCGATAAAAAGGTATCGCTAAAAAAGACAACATCCGGCCATTCGCAATCAAGCCATGGAGGATAATGATCGTTCCTTTAAAGTAGCGGGGTTGGTAAATATCCACATGCATATGGACATCATGATAATAAATATACTCTTCTTGGCAATGGATATCCGAAGTCATTCGATTCCGTAGAGGCAAATGATCTTGAAAAGCTTGCCAACTTGGATACGCTTTCATACGCTTATGATATCATTCTTTTGCCGTAAATGCTTGTGCGATCGTATCGATCGAGCTGCAAGCCAACTGATTGACCTCTTCTTGACCGGAACAAACTATGGCAATATCAGTCAACATACGCAAATGATCTCTCTCTTTGGCTGCTAAGGCAATGACCATCTTTACGATTTGATCATCCCAGATAGTTCCCTGTGGAAACGCCATGATAGCCATTCCAGAATGATGAACGGTATCTGACTGTCCATGCGGAATGGCCAAGCCAAAACCAACGACAGTTTCATACATCTTTTCGGTTGCCAACATAGCATCTGTATATGCTTGATCGGTATAGCCACTTTGACATAACCGATTTCCTAATTCCTGGATGATGACCGTTTTTGATTTGGGTTCCGTTTCTATTGATATATTTTCTTTTAATAGTTCTTCCATCATTGCCTCCAAATTCCTGAAACTGCCAAGCGTTTTCCTGCTTCTTGAATGCGATTGATATCTTCGACCAAAGCCAAACGCACATAGCGCATGCCTTGAGCACCAAATGATTGACCAGGTGTCACCACAATACCGGTCTTCTTTAAAAGATCTTTCACAAACGCATTGGAATCTGCATACACATCCGGAATCGGAGCCCACGCAAACATGGTGCCTGCTGAGGCAGGAATGGTCCAACCAGCTTGACCAAAATATTTCACCAACGCATTGCGTCGATCTTCATAAGCTTGTCGCGTTGCTTGGATGGCCTCTTGACAGTGATCTAAGGCTTCGATACCGGCATATTGGACCGGCAAGAAAACACCATAATCCATATTGGATTTTAATTTCCGATACAAACTGACCATTTCTTTATTACCAACAACAAAGCCAAGACGAGCGCCTGCTAAACCGAAGGTCTTCGATAAGGAATTCAATTCAATGCCCACATCCATGGCCCCATCGAACGATAAGAAACTTTTTCCAACTTTGCCATCGAAGACCAATTCACTATAGGCATTATCATGGATGACCATCAGATCATATTGTTTCGCAAAATCGATCAATTCTTCATAAAAAGAATCCGGTGCAATCGCACAAGTTGGATTATTCGGATACGAAATGATCAATAGTTTTGCTTGTTTGGCCACCTCGGGATCGATATCTTTCAGATCCAACACAAAGTCATTTTCGGCTTTTAAGGGCATATAAGATACCTTGCAAGAGGCAATTTTAGGTCCATCTTGAAAGATTGGATAACAAGGATCGGGCACCAAGACCAAATCCCCTGGATCACATAATGCCAGACAAATCGTACTCAACGCTTCTTGCGAACCCGATGTACAAATGATTTGATCCGTATCGAGATCAACGCCATATCGATTGTGATACCACTTTTGCACCGTGGTCAACATCTCTGGTAATTCACTGATCGCATATTTAAAATTGGCGGGTCGTTGGATTTGCGTCACCATCTCTTCAACGATAGAATCCACTGGTGGAATATTCGGTGACCCAATCGAAAAATCAATCGTATCTTTCCCGGTTTTTTCGGTATATTCTTGTTTCATGATCTTCAATTCGGTAAAGATCGACGTACCGAATTCATTCATTTTTTTCGCTTTGTACATACTACATCTCCCCATTGGTTCTTATTATAACGCAGATACATCGATATCTCTATCTTTGGTACAATCATCTATTTAGATATTTATCTAAATAGATATTGACAACCATTCTTTAAGTAACGATAATATATGTAGATATGTTGAAAACAAACACATTCAAAGCCCTCGCTGATCCGGTCCGAAGAAAAATTTTAGAATTGTTGAAACACGGACCCATGCGTGCAGGGGATATCAGTTCTCGTTTTGAACTGACTCCGGCAACTGTTTCCTATCATTTGAAAATATTGAAACAAGCCGATCTGATTTTTGAATCCCACGAAAAAAATTTTATCTATTATCAATTGAACACATCCGTCTTGGAAGAGCTTTTCCTTTGGATTGCAAATTTAGAAGGAGGTACACATGCTCAAAACAAATAAACGGACCCTGATCCTGACTAGCTTGCTGACTTTACTTCCCTTAGGTATCGGCCTCTATGCATGGAATCAACTACCCGATCCTATGGCCACCCATTTTGATATCCATGGTATGGCTAATGGCTACAGTTCCAAACCCTTTGCGATTTTCTTTCTACCGCTTTTCTTATTGGGCATCCAATGGTTTTGTATTTTCATCACCTTTGCTGATCCCCGGAAACAAAATATCAGTTCCAAGATCTTTACGCTCATCCTTTGGATCATTCCCATCATTTCCTTGATCACCGGTTTATCGGTATATGCCTATAACTTGGGCTATTCCATCCCAATCGAGATCAGCTCGGAAATCCTCATTGGCCTTTTGTTGCTTATCCTAGGAAATTATCTACCCAAGACAAAACAAAACTATACCATTGGGATCAAGCTTCCATGGACCTTGGATAATGAAGAAAACTGGAATCGGACCCATCGCTTGGCCGGTTTTGTATGGGTCATGGGTGGAATCGTGATTTTGATAAGTGCACTACTCCATTTTCATTCCTTCTATTTCCTATTTGCTGTATTGATTCTCACCATAATCATTCCTTGTGTCTATTCGTATTGGCTCTATACCCATTAAAAAGGTTCCGCTCAAAGACGGAACCTTATTCTTTTGCCCAATTTCGACAACGAGCAACCGCTTTTTTCCAACCCGCAATTTGTTTCTTGGACTGATCTAAAGTCATGACCGGTGTGAATAATTTATCCAATTGCCAATTGGCACGTATTTCTTCTTGATCTTGCCAATATCCAGTCGCTAAACCTGCTAAATAAGCAGCCCCCATTGCTGTTGTTTCAACACATTTTGGACGCAAAACGGGTGCTCGACAGATATCAGTCTGCATTTGACATAATAGATTATTGGCGCAAGCGCCCCCATCCACTTTTAATTGTCCCAAAGACACATTTGCATCGGCTTCCATAGCCCGAATGACATCATTAACCTGATAGGCCATGGATTCCAACGTAGCCCGAATGATATGGTTCTTATTTACACCCCGCGTCAGGCCAATGATCATACCACGCGCATAAGGATCCCAATATGGTGCACCCAACCCAGTAAAGGCGGGTACCACATAACAACCATTGGTATCATGTACTTTTTTGGCATAGTATTCACTATCCACACTGGATTCAATCAACCGCATTTCATCGCGAAGCCATTGAATGGCTGCTCCAGCCACAAAAATGGATCCTTCCAACGCATAGGTGATTTCATCATGCAATCCCCACGCAATGGTTGTAACCAAACCATTTTGGCTTACAACAGGATGGTTTCCCGTATTCATCAATAAAAAACCACCCGTTCCGTAGGTATTTTTCACATCACCAATATCAAAACAAGCTTGTCCAAACAAAGCACATTGTTGGTCTCCTGCGGCACCGGCAATCGGAATTTGTGCCCCTAAAAACGAAGCATCCGTGTATCCATAGATACAACTGGAAGGTTTTGGCGTTGGCAACATTTGTTCCGGTATATCCAATAGCTTTAAGAGATCGGTATCCCATTTCAAAGTATGAATATTGAACATCATTGTACGGGAAGCATTGGAATAATCGGTCACATGCACACGGCCTTTGGTCAATTTCCAGATTAGCCACGTTTCCACCGTTCCGAATAAAAGTTGACCGGCTTCGGCTTTTTGGCGCGCATCCGATACATGGTCTAAGATCCATTTCAATTTTGTACCCGAAAAATACGGATCAATCAATAACCCCGTTTTTTCACGAATCATCTCCAAAAGACCTTGGGCTTTTAGAGAGTCACAATATTCAGCTGTTCGACGACATTGCCAAACAATGGCATGATAAATGGGTTCCCCCGTTTCCTTATCCCAAACCAAGGTCGTTTCTCTTTGATTGGTGATGCCAATCGAGACAATTTGGGAAGCTTCCGCATTGATCTTTTGCATGGCTTCGACCGCTACACTGATTTGCGTGGCCCAAATTTGATTGGCATCATGCTCCACCCATCCGGGACGAGGATAATATTGAGGAAATTCCCGTTGGGCGACCGAACAAATTTTTCCTTTCTTATTGAATAGAATGCATCGATTGGAAGTCGTACCTGCATCCAATGCCATTACATATTTTTCCATAAAACTCTCCTTACAACCGCTTACATTATAGCACTTTCGTGATAGAATAGGGATATGAGGTGAATACGTCAACTACCCACCCACTAAAGTGAGTGGGCTTGTAACTCCCCAGTAGTGCTATCGTCTTACGACTCCTACCTTTGGCTTATCCGATTACTCAGATAGTGGGGTTACATCGCAGGGTGATTGACTGCACCCTTATCATCTCAGACATGCTGAGGTGATACTGTATCCGGTACTTGACTATCCTTTGCAAGATAGCTGATTCCCATGCGATACAGATTCATTGCTCCGATACGGTCATCATTGGATGTATAACCGCAAGACTTACAGCAAAAGACATGTCTCTTCTTGTCACGGTTGGACTTTTCCGTGTGTCCGCAAACAGGACAGGTCTGGCTCGTATAACGAGGATCAACAGTGATTACCGAACTCTCGTTGAGAGCCGCCTTGTACTTTAGCTTCTGCTCCAAATCGTAAAACGACCAGGACACAGATACATAACGATCCTTACGACGCACCCTTTCGGTAACGGAACGGATCCCAGACAAGTCTTCCAAGACAAAGAGCGTATGCTTCGGGTTGGATTCAACGAGTGCCTTCGATACCTGATGGTTTACATCCTGCATCCAACGGTTTTCTCGCTGACCGATAGCTTTGAGCCTTCGTCTTGCAGAAGGGGTCTGTCTTTGCTGAAGTTCCTTGCGAAGCTGTTTGTACTTGGCACGCTTTTGCTTAATAGCCTTGCCGCTAACAAAATCAGACTTATGCTTGCTGTCATAGGTTGCAACAACAAAGTTGATGCCCCTGTCAACGCCGACTACATTACAAACGTCACAATCCAAGGCTTCAAGGATATCTCTGGTAACTGGGATATGCAGAAAATACTTGCCATGTTTTTTCACAAATTTGGCGGTGCCAAAAGAGTAGGTGTCGTGGTCAAAGTATTTTTCCATGCCGTCAGAATAGTATGGCAACTTCACACGACCGCTAAGTGTATTTACAGAGAACAAGTTCTGTGTAAGAGAATAGTCTCTATTCCATACAAGGTCGTATTGAGGCTTGGAGAAGTTTGGCTTAATCCATTCATGTTGGTTTTCTAAGATGGTTTTGTATCTTGCAATGACCGTCTTAAAAACGGATTGTGCCATCTGGGATTTTAAGCCATAGCGCTTACGGAGATCATAATACAATGCCTTATTAAGTGAAAACTGCTTTAAATCATGCGTCTGGAAGATGTAATTTGACACAAAGTTGCACGCACTGCGATACGTGCTCATGGTAGCATTCAACATCTCACGCTGTTCGGGTGTGGCTTGGACCTGAATCTTTGCAATAGTAGTGATTTGCATCAGTAACATCTCCCTTCATTGTGTTTCACTATATATCTGTATAGCATAGATTTAGTGAATACACAACGGGAGGAACAAAATTTATGCAAAATCGCTACAATCGCAGGAATAGACGCAAATACAATCTTAAAGTGCATGTCGTACTTGAGACAAAGTATAGGAAAGCGTTGTTGCAGGATGGTATCGATGACTTTGTGAAACGTGCCATAAGCTATCTTGCAGATCAAAACGACTGGACAATTATCGCTATGGAGACAGACAAAGACCACCTTCACATATTGCTGGAATACGATGCCACAGAACGCTTCTGCGACATCATCAGCATCATCAAACAGAGAACAACACGATGGCTCTGGATACGCTACAGAAATATATTAACTAAACAATACTGGAAGAAACACATTTTCTGGTCAGATGGATACTTTGCCTGTAGTGTTGGAGAAGTATCATCGGCAACCATTGAAAAGTATATAGCCGAACAAGGCTAAGAAAGGAGAAAGCGGCTCCTCCCACCTGATGAAGCAAGTGGGTTTCCGCCGCTAAATGATTTTATGAAAACAAATCTTTCTTATCCATCCAGTGATGGAGTCACAATGATCCATGCCGAGATGTGGATGCCCGATGGTAAGGTTCAAGCCATCCTGCAAATTGCCCATGGCATGGTCGAATTTATCGATCGATACGATCGTTTTGGTACTTATTGTGCCAAACAAGGCATTTTGGTTTGTGGCAATGATCATCTAGGCCATGGCCAAAGTATAACTGGCAAGGCCCGTTTGGGTTATTTTGGCGAAAATGGAAATGAACATGTGATTACCGATCTGCACACCCTCTATGAAAAAATACATAAGATGTATCCAAATGTTCCTTATTTTCTATTAGGCCACAGCATGGGATCGTTCTTAGCTCGACAATATATCACCCGCTATGGTGCTGATCTATCGGGTGTGATCCTCATGGGTACAGGCTATCAAAGTCAGACATCTTTAAAGATGGCTCGTTTCTTATGTGAAAAGATTGCAGATCAAAAAGGTTGGATGTATCGAAGTCCCCTCTTGACGAAAATGACATTGGGATCCAATAATAAACATTTTGAACCCGCTAGGACCCCTTCGGATTGGCTGACCAAAGATACACAGATTGTGGATACCTATGTCCATGAACCACTTGATAATTTCCAATTTACGACCAATGCGTTTGATGAAATGTTTAAAGGCATACAAGATGCCGATACCCACATCGATCAGATTCCAAAAGACTTACCGGTCTTATTCGCATCCGGTGCTGATGATCCCGTGGGAGACTTTGGAAAAGGTGTACAAAAAGTCTATCATCTGTTTGTCGATGCCCAAATAAAAAACGTAGAGTGCAAACTCTACGAAAATGATCGCCATGAAATTTTGAATGAACTCAACTACAAACAAGTCTATGATGATTTGATTGCTTGGATGCAGGAGGCTTATTAGCCTCCTTTTCCTATGCCCATACGATTGGCGCCAATGTAAGAACGAATCCAACGTAACGCTTCTTTATTATCTTTGGTCGTAAACATAAAATTTTGAGTCGCTGTTTCAATCGTAAAACGCAAAATATGTTGATAAAGAAGATACACTTTGACATATCGTATGTGTTGCCAAGGAATTTGCACATAATCTTGTACATTCCGTTCGTTATAAAATTCAAAGGCATGATTGCCAATCAAAATTTGACCATATTGGATCCATCCTCCAAATCTTTCACCATCTATGCGCAGATCCACTTGGCTATTGAATGATTGGATCATAGTAAACCAATGCAGTATCCGGCTACACCAATGATAAACATCGCCAAAATGAGTACGATCAACGACACATTTTTCTTCAAGGCCTTCATACAAATAAAGGTCATGCCCAGACCTAAAAGACCTGGCACCAAACCATTCAATGTATCTTGGATCACCGGTATTTCAATCTGTACATATCGTTGTACCAAAGCCCCCATCACAAACATACCTACGATACTGGCTGTACGTGTTGCTTTTTGAAGAAGACCACCCGACATATTTTCACTGATCTGTTCGCCTTTTTCATATCCCACTTCTTGTGTTTTCCACATGAAACCAATTCGCATGAAATTCCAACCCACAAAAAATAAGATAGGCCCTAAAATACTTCCTTCCATGGCTAAGGATGCACCCAACGCACCAAGCAAGGGACGAGCCGTAAACCAAAATACCGGATCAGCCACACCAGCTAAAGGCCCCATCATTCCCACTTTTACATCTTGGGATACGTCTTTTCCTTGCGCGCGTTGTTCCTCTTGAGCCAAAGCCACACCCAATATTGGTGAAACCACATAGGGATGGGTATTAAAGAATTCTAAGTTGCGGTGCAAAGCATCTACTTGATCTTCTTTTTTAGCATATAACTTCTTTAAAGCAGGAACCATCGCATAGGCCCATCCTCCATTTTGCATGCGTTCGTAATTCCACGAACCTTGTAAGAAAGTCGAACGCCACATGACTTTTTTTCGTGTCTTCTTATCTAACATGGTCAGATCCTCCTATTCATAGTCATCCAAAATATCCCCCAATGGATCATTGGAAGATGTCGTTTGTTTCGAAGAAAGAAAATGAATCGTCAGAAAAGCAAGGGAAAAGCCAATCGCAAAAAGAGCTAAAAGCGTAAATTGTTGGATCATTGCGAATACAAAACCTAAAGCAAAGAATGGCCATGCGTCTTTGGTTGCGATCATATTGATGACCAAGGCATATCCCACCGCAATCACCAAACTACAACCAATATCCAATCCCATGACTAACCATGTGGGCATACTTTGCATAAATACATACACAGCTTCATTCGGGATAGCCCACAACAAAATGGCAGGAATCACTACACGCAATCCTTGGAGTCCCAAAGCCATGCGTTGGATGCGATCAATCGCATGAAAATCAGCCTGATTGGCGGCTTCATCCATACGATGAACCATGCCAACGGCTAGCGTACGAATCAACATGGTCAAAAATAACCCCGCTACAGCCAAGGGAATGGAACAAGCAATCGCAATGGCTACGCCATCCATGCCAAAACCACTTTTTACCAATAATATCGAACTGGCAATCGAAGCCAAGGCAGCATCTGGCG
The DNA here is from genome assembly GCF_003725415.1 of Absicoccus porci. Taxonomy (GTDB): domain Bacteria; phylum Bacillota_I; class Bacilli_A; order Erysipelotrichales; family Erysipelotrichaceae; genus Absicoccus; species Absicoccus porci. The sequence continues at coordinate 25,592 of NZ_RJQC01000004.1, forward strand.
CTACGCTTGCACCAATATTAGCCCATCCCAAAGCCATCATTTGTAAGGTTCCACCTAAGACCAAACAGACTGGTAATTGATTCGTAGCCAACCCAATGAGCGTACAAGCAATTAACGGTTGATGAAATTGAAATTCATCCAATATACCTTCTACACCAGCTAAAAACGCAATTAATATGATCCATATCCATGTCATCTTATGCCAACTCCTTTCGTGCTTGGGCGATTAACGCATCCATATTTCCAGGTGGATCCGATGGTACTTTTCGCACATCAAATTGCACACCCAAAGCTTTTAATTTTTCAAAGGTACGGACATCCTCCCTATCTAAAGAAATGGCTTGATTTACCGCACACTTTCCTTCTTTATGTGCCATCGAACCAATGTTCAACGTTTTGATATCCACACCAGAGGCAATGACCTGTAACGCATCTTGTGGATTTTCAAATAAGACCAAGGCTTGCGTCAGACCAAAACGAGGGTCTTTGGATACTTCTACCAACTTATATAAAGGCACCACATTGGCAGGGACACCAGGAGGGGCTGCCTCCATGATTATTTGTTTGCGCAAGGCATCATGGGCAACTGTATCACTAGCCACGATGATTCGGTTGGGCTTTGTGGTCTTTGTCCAGCCCGTTGCGACTTGACCATGCAACAAACGAGAATCAATACGAGCCAAGACGAAGTGAATGTGTCCATCGCCCAAAACAGTCCCTTCTGGAATGGGACCTGTTGGTTTGGAGGTTTCAACAACGGCTTGGGTTTCTTTTGGTTGTAAAGATGCAGGACGCGCTTGCACCCCTTCTTTAGCTGTAGTGATCACATGTGTCGCAATGGCATGGGCAGTCTCAATCGAAAAACGGGACGCCAAAGCCTCAATCAACATAGGAAGATTCATACCGGTCAAAATCGCCCATGTATCTTCGTGACCATGAATCAAGCCATTGGCCTGATTAAATGGTGTACCACCGAACAGATCACATAAGATCAATACTTGTTCGGGATCCTCAAATGTGGCAATCGCAACTTCCATTTTTTTGCGAATATCATCTGGTCCTTCAGTTGGTTGCAGCGTCACAGCAGCTACATTGTCTTGTTGTCCAAAAATCATTTCGGCGGACATTTTGATTCCTTTCGCAAAATCACCATGGCTCGCAATTAATATTCCTACCATATCTCTCCTCTTTCCCTAAAAAAGCCCTGATTTAGGGCTCTATTCCTTATTAAAAACGGTGGTATCTAATGCCCCATTTTGTTTGGCCACAATAGTCGTACAGACAGCATCTCCTGTAATATTGACGGCGGTTCGTAACATATCCAAGATACGATCAATTCCCATGATCAAGCCAATACCGGATACGGGTAAACCAACCGAATCAAAGACCATTGCCAATGTGATCAAACCAACACTTGGTACGCCAGCTGTTCCAACGGAAGCTAAGGTAGCTGTTACGATGACGGTGGCATAATCCGCCGGTGTCAAATGTATTCCAAAGGCTTGAGCAACAAAAACCACGGCTACACCTTGCATGATGGATGTACCATCCATATTGATGGTAGCACCTAGAGGAATCGTAAAACTCGAGATTTTGCGAGAAACCCCCATTTTCTCTTCCAAGGTATCAATATTTAGTGGAATCGTAGCATTGGACGTGGCGGTACTAAAAGCAAAAGCCTGGACAGGAAAAAATTTCTTCGCAAATTTAAATGGATTCAAGCCAGTAAACACTTTTAGGAACACCATGTACACAACAAAACACTGTATACCCAGTCCACATACAACCGTGATCATATATTTGAACATAGGGACCATCGCCGTGAACCCCAATTCACTAAATGTTCGTGCAATTAAACAGAAGACACCAATCGGTGCAATCTTCATGATCATCATGGTCATTTCCATCATGATGTCATTACATTGCGTACAAAAATTAGTTACCAATTGCGCTTTTTCCTTTAATTTTGCCAGGATTACTCCTACTAATAGCGCAAATACAATGATTTGCAACATTTCCCCATTGGCCAAAGAGGCCACCGGATTGGTTGGAATGATATTTAAGATGGTCTCTGTCAACGTCATATCTGTTTTTGTTGAAGCACCATTCAAAGTTGTTTTGACATTTTCAACCGCACTCATATCCAACCCAATTCCGGGATTGATCAATTTCGCAATTCCCAAAGCAACGGCCACAGCAATCATAGTTGTTGCCAAATAAAAACAAATTGTACGAATGCCGACATTACCCAATGTCTTTGTATCCCCAATGGCAGCAGCACCACAGATGATTGAAAAGAAAACCAGTGGTACGACCAACATCTTCATCAAAGAAATGAAACCTTGGCCAATCACATAAAATATGCCTTCTACCATTACATTCTTTATTATCGCAATATCCATGAACCAATTATTAATGACTGCACCTACAATTGCCCCACAAATCAAGGCAATAAAGATCATTGTGGTCAAGCCCAATTTTTTCTTTCCCTTATTCCTTGACATATCCGTTCTCCTTCAAATAGGTGTGCAATTCCATTTTCCATTCTGGCATTGCGTACACACCCGTAATGCGCATCATCATGTTATCTAGTAAGGTAAAACGTGGTTGCTGCGTCTCACCGACTTGGGTATGCACCGCAATATCTGCATAGCCACAAGTGCGCAAAATTTCTCGAGCCCAATCAGCACGAGAACAACCACCTTCACAACTGGCATGAAAAATGCCATATTCATCGGATACAACTAATTTTTCAACAAACCCAGCCAGAGCATTGGCCGATGTAGGTGTTGAAAACGCATCAAATGGCAATTCTACGGATTGTCTTGCTTTTGCAAGATCTAATATCCTATCGACAAAATCTTTGCTGGCTACACCATAGTTCCAAGAACTACGAACAATGACATGTTTATCTGTCAACGATTCAACCAATTTTTCTCCAGCATACTTGCTTTTTCCATAAATGGTAGTAGGTGTAGGAATATCAAATTCGTTCAATGCATGAGTCCCTTGTCCACCAAATACATCATCGGTTGATAACTGAATCAATTTCACATCCAATCGACGCGCTGCAATAGCTAAATTTCGTGCTCCCAAAGCATTGACAGTATAAGCCATATCGGGATCCTCTTCACATTTGACAGTATCCGTCAAACCTGCACAATTGATGATGACATCTGGCTTTGCCACATTCGCAAAGCGCAAGACTTCATCTAGATCTTCGACTGGCACATCAGTATCGCTAGTCACCAATCGAAAATCCGTATTGTTGGCATACTCTTTACACAAAGCTTGACCCAATCGGCCTTCGGCGCCTGTGATCCATATACTTGTTTGATTGATCATGATTCTCTCCTCTTCGTCATTGGTAGTATTTTACCATAAAATTAGAAAGCCAAACTCAATTCCTAAGTAGAATTAAAAAAAATAGTGTAGGAAATCCTACACTACATGTGAATAATGCCAAAAACATCCAAGACCGAACTAATTAAGATAATGGCCACAAAAGGGATGGCTAGATATTTTAAGATAAATACATAAATTTTCTTGCGTTTGAATTTAGATGTACTTTTCACTTCTGCTATCATCTTCTCAATGGTCACATTTTTCAAGATCAAAAGACAAATCGCAATCGCGGCAACTGGCATCATGACAGAATTTGTTAAGAAATCAAAGAAATCCAAAAAGTCCATGCCTAAAATATGAATCGAAGAGAGTGGTCCAAATCCTAGAGAAGACAAGGTTCCCAATACAATCATGATTGCGGCCATCAATAGCGTACTTTTCTTACGATTCCATCCCAATTCGTCCTCAAATGTGGAGACTGCACTTTCTGCCAATGCAATCGATGAAGTCAAAGCTGCCAATAAAACCAACAAGAAAAACAAGATACCGGCAAAGGTTCCCATCCCCATAGAGGCAAATACCTTGGGCAAAGTGATAAACATCAAGGAAGGACCCTTACCAAGACTGGCCGCATCCCCACCACTAAAAGCAAATACTGCTGGAATGATCATTAAACCAGCCAAGATGGCAATCAACGTATCAAAAATCTCGACTTGCGATGTACTTTTTTCAATATCTACATCCTTTTTCATATATGATCCAAATGTGATCAAAATGCCCATCGCTATGGACAAGGAATAAAACATTTGCCCCAAAGCCGTCACGACAGTCATCCATGAGAAATCTTTAAAATTCGGTATTAAAAAGTATTTTACACCAGCCATGGCACCAGGACGCGTCACAGAATAACCAGCAATGATAAAAGCCAACACAACCAATATAGGCATCATGATCTTAGATACTTTTTCGATTCCATTTTGTACGCCCATATAAATGATCAGCAATGTCAAAAAAATAAACAATAAAAAGAAAAGTTCTACGGAAATACCATTTTGTATAAAACTGGTAAAATAGGTATCCGATGCCAATTGTTTAACATGTCCTTGCATATAAGCAAATAAATATTTACAGACCCAGCCACCAATTACACTATAATAGGGTACGATCAGCATTGGAATGATGGCATTGATCCATCCGCCAAAACGCAATGAAAAACGATCCCCAAAGTAAGCAAAAGCACCTACTGGACTCTTTTTTGTCATGCGTCCTAAAGCGGTTTCGGACATGATCATGGTATAACCAAAGGTAGCAACTAAAACAAGATACACCAACAAAAAAATGCCACCGCCATATTTTGCAGCTAGATAAGGAAATCGCCAAATATTTCCCAATCCGACAGCAGAACCGGCAGCAGCCATCACAAATCCCAAACGATTTGAAAAACTACTTCGATTCGAATTATCTTCCATATGTTATAAATTCTCCTTTTTCTTTCCAAAGTATAAGTATAACATATTCAATCGTATTTATTTAATAATTTCATTTAATTCGTCGATCGTAGATAGAAAGAAAATAGAATCGTAAATGGATGTATCTACATATCCATATTCGATCATGTTGTTGATTTGGGCTTTTAATGGATCATAGTAATGATGCAAATCGAACAATACACATGGACCCACTAATTGATGTAAACGAATTTTGGAAATAATTTCCGACACCTCTTCTAAGGTGCCCGGTCCCCCTGGCATCGTGATAAAAGCATCAGCTAATTCAATCATCATTGTTTTTCGTTGAGCCATGGTATCCACAATATGCAGTTCATCCAGATCTGCATGCGCTTGCTCTTTTAGCTCTAAAAATTGAGGAATCACACCAATGGCATGCCCACCATTGGATAATACACTATCCGCAACGACACCCATTAAGCCATTTTTCGCACCACCATATACCAATGTATGATTATTTTCAGCCAACCACTTTCCTACTTCCTCAGTCATTTGTTTTATGGTTGGATCCTTTCCCATATTGGATCCTAAATAGACGGCAATATTCATAAACGCAACTCCTTCCACTGTATTTGAACATCTAGATCTTCACTTTTAAAGATCTACACCTATTCATAGATTCATATACCATCTGCCACTTGTAACATTGGCTAAGTCAAGCAATCTAGAAATGATAGGCTCCATCTAAATAACCCACTAAAAAAGCTTCCGCTAATGAATTGGGGCGAATATTTTTTCGTGCCTCTTCCCGTGAAAACCAATGATAGGAATCAATCTCCCAATTGGGTCGAACATGACCATCCACAATAGCTGTAAAATTCAACATCAACGTATTCGATTTTGCGAAATAATGCGAATGATTGAAACGAACGTGATGAACATCTAAATTCATTTCCTCTTTGACTTCACGCACGACAGCCTGTTCTGCATCTTCTCCTTTATTCACATATCCAGCCACTAAAATATAAGTATTTCTACCGTATTGTTTGATCAATAAGATTTGATCTTCTTTCTCATTTGTAACGATCATCGATACAGCTACATTAAATATTGGAAAACGATACATTTTACAATGTGGACAATAAGGAACCAACCCTTCATCTTTGAGTGGACGTATTTCTAATTTGGTCCCACATTCCATACAATATTTCATTTCTTGACTCATACTCATATATTACCACAAAAAAAGAGGTCATTTGACCTCTTGCACATCTTATAGACCTGGATACATACCAATACTGAAGATGAACGCGATGATTACCGCAATTGGACCGGTGATCAATCGTGAATACAATACTGCAGGTACACCATATTCGATCGTTTCTGGTTCGGCTTCTCCCAATGACAAACCAACAGGAATGAAGTCACATCCAACCTGCGCATCAATCGCAAACAAAGCTGGCAATGCATATTGAAGTGGAATCGCTCTTTGCGCAAATTGTTGTCCTAGCAATACACCAACGGTCTGAGCAATGACGGCTCCTGGACCCAAGATTGGCGATAAGAATGGAATACCACAAACAATAGAGATAACCAACAATCCTGGCAATGTGGAACACATTGGACTGATCGTATGCGCAATGACATTTCCCAATCCACTGGCGGAAATGATACCCAATAAAGTCGATGTAAATGCCATGAATGGCAATACATTACGAATGATCATATCGATCGAATCACGACCAGCGGCGAAGAACTTGTTGACTACATGTCCTACACCAATACCAATACGCGTGATGACACCTGGTTTGTTTTCTTCCTGCGCGGCTGCAATTTCTGCTTTGGCTTGTTCTTTGGTCTTTGGACCATCAGCCGCTGCCAATTCTTCTTCGGCTGTCTTAGCTGTCGAAGCATTCGTTTCATTGGTATAAGAAAGATTGCTTTCCTTGACATCGGATACATAGATATCTGGTGTGATATACATCGCTAATGGACCTACAGCACCAACGGGTTCTACATTGACGGTCATGATGCGTTTCTTTGGATAGACACCACAACGAGCAGTACCACCACAGTTGACAACCGCAACGGCTACTTCATCATCGGGAACGGTTGTTTTGAAACCATCCACCAATTCACAACCGGTCATTTCAGCAATTTTTTGTGCAACTGGACTGATTTGTTGTCCTGTGACACACAATACTTTATTTTTATGTTTATTGGGTTCGATGATCAATGGTCCACCAAATCCAGCAGAACCTTTTGTGATCTTGATATTCTTATATGCCATAATTCGTTCCCCCTATTTCTTAATGCCTGCTAAACGGAAGTAGATCTTTTCCGTTACGATACCACGAATACCAATCACGATCAGACCAACGATGAAATAGCGGACTGCTAAATCGGAATAACTGCCAGCAACTTTCTTGACACCTTCAGCAATACCCATGAATACAAACAATTCACCGGCATTGGCATGTGGGAATAAACCTGTGATAGGATGGCAGAAGGAAACAGCTGAATCATAGAAAGATGGTTTATATTTTTCATCCAGGAAACGTCCAAACGAATAGGCCATTGGATTTCCTAAGAACATATCCGCAATCAATGGGAACAAGGTGTAACGCAAGATGGCAATACTTGTCAACTTTCTTGCGAAGCGTTCAACTTTCTCTTCACCGACCAATTTAATGATCGAGTTCATAAATGTAAGCAAACAAACAACTTGTGGAATGATACCAGTGACCCAACCTGTGAAGGTTGTACCACCAGCTGTAAATAGCCCAATGAAGCCCTGGGCTACACTAGCAATCGCATTCATAATATTCTCTCCTCTTCTCATCTTATGAATTGTGTAGTAATAAAATGTTGGCCGACATTCTATATATGTAGATACCCTATCAAGCAATCTACACTATGAAAGCGGTTTTAGTAAGCGCTTTCAATTTATATTTCAATCGTACCACATTATCGCTAGCAGTCAAATGATATTCATTGTACATATGTATAAGTTAAAAAATCCATCTTTTTCATTTACGCATTTGTTCACTTTTATGCGACATACGTGATTATTCTTCACATTTTTGATTGTTTCTATAAAAAAAGAGGTCATTTGACCTCTTGCACATCTTATAGACCTGGATACATACCAATACTGAAGATGAACGCGATGATTACCGCAATTGGACCGGTGATCAATCGTGAATACAATACAGCAGGTACACCATATTCGATCGTTTCTGGTTCAGCTTCTCCCAATGACAAACCAACAGGAATGAAGTCACATCCAACCTGCGCATCAATCGCAAACAAAGCTGGCAATGCATATTGAAGCGGGATCGCTCTTTGCGCAAATTGTTGTCCTAGCAATACACCAACGGTCTGAGCAATGACGGCTCCTGGACCCAAGATTGGCGATAAGAATGGAATACCACAAACAATAGAGATAACCAACAATCCTGGCAATGTGGAACACATTGGACTGATCGTATGCGCAATGACATTTCCCAATCCACTGGCGGAAATGATACCCAATAAAGTCGATGTAAATGCCATGAATGGCAATACATTACGAATGATCATATCGATCGAATCACGACCAGCGGCGAAGAACTTGTTGACTACATGTCCTACACCAATACCAATACGCGTGATGACACCTGGTTTGTTTTCCTCCTGTGCGGCTGCAATTTCTGCTTTGGCTTGTTCTTTGGTCTTTGGACCATCAGCCGCTGCCAATTCTTCTTCGGCTGTCTTAGCTGTCGAAGCATTCGTTTCATCGGTATAAGAAAGATTGCTTTCCTTGACATCGGATACATAGATATCTGGTGTGATATACATCGCTAATGGACCTACAGCACCAACGGGTTCTACATTGACGGTCATGATGCGTTTCTTTGGATAGACACCACAACGAGCAGTACCACCACAGTTGACAACCGCAACGGCTACTTCATCATCGGGAACGGTTGTTTTGAAACCATCCACCAATTCACAACCGGTCATTTCAGCAATTTTCTTTGCGACAGGACTGATTTGTTGTCCTGTGACACACAATACTTTATTTTTATGTTCATTGGGTTCAATGATCAATGGTCCACCAAATCCAGCAGAACCTTTTGTGATCTTGATATTCTTATATGCCATGATTCGTTTCCCCCTATTTCTTAATGCCTGCTAAACGGAAGTAGATCTTTTCCGTTAAGAAACCACGAATGAAGATAACAATTAGACCAACGATAAAATAACGTACCGCTAAATCCGAATAGTTACCAGCGACTTTCTTGACACCTTCGGCAATACCCATGAATACAAACAATTCACCGGCATTGGCATGTGGGAATAAACCTGTGATAGGGTGTAAAAACGAAACAGCTGAATCATAAAATGCTGGTTTATATTCTTCATCGACAAAGCGTCCAAATGAATAACACATTGGGTTTCCTAAGAACATATCGGCAATCAATGGGAACAAGGTATAACGTAGAATCGCATTTCCTGTTAACTTTTTCGCAAATCTTTCTACCTTTTCATCACCAACCAATTTAATGATCGAGTTCATGAAAGTAAGCAAACAAACAACTTGTGGAATGATACCAGTGACCCAACCCGTAAAGGTTTGACCACCAGCTGTAAACAGCCCAATAAATCCCTGGGCTACACTAGCAATCGTATTCATAAATTTCTCTCCTTTTTTCTAAAACTTTTGGCCTTGCACTTTATGCCTGTACATGTTGACCATACAGGCGAAATCGATTGAAATCGGTTTCATGTACATGTATATTGATACTATTTCATCTTTATGTAGTCAATATCTTTATATTGAAATTATGTATAAGTTCACTTTTTTGAAATTTTATTAATACGATTGTTCAATATTATTTCATATGTCATTTATTCGATACATAAAGCTTTTTTCAATGTAAGCGTTATCATTTTTTTGATCAGATGTGTGACATGACTTCCTTTCGATTTTCCAATATATCATCAAAAAATAGGCAGATCCTCTGATAGATATCTACGGGTTGTATAAACTGTTCAAAGCATAGAATTTGCTTTCAAATGCTACCAAAATGTGGATTTAATCTGTTCTTATTTTGTATACAAAAACATAGAAGTCCAATACTAGATAATGTATCTTTCTACCTTCTATGGGAGTAAACATGACTACAGAGATTTACGTTTCTATTCATCCGCTCTATGATTCCTATCCTATGAAATCGAATTGAATATAGCCCATTCATTTATTTTTTTATTCTTTCCTTATATGCGATCGTAATTTTAAAAAAGTGGATACATACGTTGCTTAGTTTTTATGTGCGTTTGGCCATATCTTACTGTTCTATCTCCCATTTTTATTTCAGAAAAACATCCACTCAAAATACATAAAAAAAATAGAGCTTATCCCTAAAAAAGAAATAGCTCTACAATGTCTCTTCGATACTCGTGAATGGTTATCTTGCGCATCACTTTGGTCTCCAAGATGTGTGCAAGCCTGGTCTATAAAAAAGACTGTTGACTTTGTATTTTGTCAACAGTCTAAGACAATATATGATTTATCCGAAGATTTCGTCTTGTTTTTGACGGATTTGATAGATCAATGTATTTGTATCGATTTCAACATCATCGTAAGTCAATAATTGACCCTTCTTAACATCCTTCTTCAATACAGCATTCTTGTTGATCAATCCAAATGGAACGAATCCAGCTTCTTTAGCATGTTCGTGTGTATCAATAGAACCATATGTAGTGTATCCACCGATACCATCCAAATGTTCTCCAGCTTTCATGTCTTTCTTAGCTACTGTGATAACTTCAGATACCAATCCACCCTTTGGTACGATTACGCCTTCATGGTAGATAACGGCACGACCAATTGTTAATGGAGTTTCCAAGTTACATAAGTGATATGGACGATACAATGTCCATAATGGTCCTGGACCCATGCTATGATATTGCATCTGATAAGAGATTTCCTCATTATCTGTTGATACAGTTACGAATACACCTGGTGCGATACCACGAACGTATTCAACAACACCATGTTTATTCAAGATACCATCGTCTTCTTTCAAACGATACATATCATTCAATCCCTTAACATCACAAGCGATACCATGACCACCGATAACATCAGGAACCAATCCCGTTGCGTTTGACATAGCTGTCATTTCAACCATTGTCTTTGTACCATCTTTGAATGCACATAACATTCTTGGACTCATCTTACGACGTGTAGCTTCTTCTAATACAGTATCTGGGTTGCAAGCACGATCTAGACGGTTGTTCTTACCTTTACCGATAACTTCGACATTCAAACCAATAGCTGTTGCGAAATCATACAATTCCATAACGGCACCTGGTTCGTCACCGTTTGTACCTGTGTAAACAACACCAGCTTCTTGCGCTAATTTATTTAAGTATGGTCCGATAACAACGTCAGATTCAACGTTCATCATGATGATATGTTTCTTTGCTGCAATCGCATCCAAGGCAATACGAGCACCAACATCAGGAACACCTGTAACATCAACAACAACATCAATTTCAGGTGTTTTTGTTACTAATGAAGAATCATTGGTTGCAACATATTTTCCTTCTTTAATTGCTTTGCTTGCTTCTTCAACATCGGTTGTTTTAACGATGTCCTCTGGTTTAACTCCACCATATTCAAATGCATGGACAGCTAAATCAATATTAATATCGGCACAAATTGTTGGGCGTTCACCTTTGATCATAACCAATTCAGTGACCATTCCACGTCCCATTTGTCCGGCACCAACAACACCAACTTGGATAGGTTTTCCTTCGGCTTCTAATTGAGCCAATTTTCTGTTCATGTTATACATAACTTAACTTTTCCTCCTTTATGTATATCCACTCGACTTTTTATAATGTTATATTAATTCTAATACATTTGCTTGTCAATAGTGAATGTATACTTTTTTTCAATGCTTATTCAATTGTAATTTCACCACCGACTTTTAAGTCTTCTGCAGTGAATTCTGGACCTTCTAGTTCCATCATACCTGGACGGTCAACTTCAGTCTTACCATTAAAAGCAACGGTACAATGTCCTAAATCACGTAACGTATTGATGGCTTCCCATCCAACAGCCGTGACTTTGTATTTTTTTCCACAAATCGTCATGGTATCACCTGGAGCTGGATCCTCTTTTAATTCACATTTTGTGTGTAGAATACTAATGTCAGCTAATTCAGGTGGTGCATCTTCATTAAACATAATAATGAAGTTACATACTGGATTCAAAAACTCTAGGGCATCGTTTCCCCAACCGGTAATTTTAACTTGGAATTTCATTTTGTTCCTCCTTCCAAATTTTATACATAAAATGTTCGGCCAAAAACATTTTAAAACCTTAGTCCTCTTCTATCGTTTCTGGATGCTCTTCTCTTTCAAAGCGCATCTCCAATGCCTCTAACGCATTAATATAGCCTCGATAGAATTTTTGTTTACGATCTGGCATTTCCCGAAATTCTAATAAATAGTCATCGATAGAACGCCCGATCATTGGCTTTCCTAATAATTCTGTAATTGGATGAAACTGTGCAAAAATGGTTGAGCCTGTCATCGCTTCACCCCCTGTAATGATATGTTTCGAATCACAGGCAATGATGACAACATAGCTATTAAAAAACCAACCACGCTTTTGTCCCATACCAACATTTCCTAATTTATGTACACGACTTACCGCATTCCGATAACGACGAATCTGTAAAAAACCACCAATCATCTGCATGACCATTAAAGCCATCGCAATCGCAAACAAAATCATTAAATCTCTAGACATTGATTTTTTCTTCCTCCATAATCGACAGCATCTTATTGACACAACTAATATCGGTAATCAAAACATTGATCCGTTTTCCTCGTAATGCACCTAAGATTGCTTTGGCTTTTTCTTCACCCACCGCAATCGCAATTCGTGTATCGACCTGTGCTAAACACTCTTCACTGATTGCCATGACACGATCATTAAACTCTTTAAATGGACCTTCATTGCCATTTTCATCAAAGAAACGAAGCATCACATCGCCGACAGCACCTAATTCTTTATAATGGGCATACTGTTCCGGCGTTATATACCCCGAATCAACCAATGTAGAATGTGAAGCCTCCGTCGAGCCAACACCCATGATCACTGCATGCAACAGAGGAAATAAAGAAGTAACCTCCTCCACTGGCTTTTCTTTCTTCAAGCCATCCATGACATCAATATTACGGAAAATAGCGGGTGCAAAAAATTGTACAGCACTACCCCCGAATTTTTTCGCAAACGAACTCGCAATTTCATTAGAATGATAGTTTTGTGTACCCAATTGCTTGATACCAACACCACCAACTACAGGAACAAACGTACAATCAACTGACTCCACCGAAATATTGACATTGGCAAGATCATACAACGTATGACCCATCGAAACACCAATATATTCTTGATCCTGAAACGTACGGGCAAAATATGAAATCGCCTCTTCATATACTTTTTGTAAGTGCTCATATCGATTGCCAATTTCCAGTTCATCGACTATTACGATTTCTTTTAAATCGAAGACAGCTTCTAACTTTCGTTCTAGCTCTCCATACATGACACTGTCCGGATTATCCAATTCAATGCGAACAATATTTCTTTCTCGACCAGCTTTCAATAAACGTGAAACCGTAGCACGAGAAATACCCAATTGATCACAGATCTCCACTTGAGAGAAGCCATCCTTATAATATAAGTAACAACATTTATATATCAGACGAGGATCATCTACAATTTTCTTCATGTAACCGTTTTCCTTTATGGTTTTATATTAACACGATACTTTTTGTAGTCAATAGATTATATTTTGAACATATGTATAAATAATATTGTTAGAATTTTAACTTATACAAATGTTCAATTTAGAAAAAAAGAGTGCAAGATAAATCTTACACTCCTTCTCTCTAATACCCTCATTCTACCTCATTTTTCTCAACCATCCAATAAAAAAAGGCCTTGTTTTTGAACAAGACCCCTAAACTTACGCAATGGCTTTAAATGCTGTATCCAAAGCTGCTAAGATATCATCGATATGTTCTGTACCAATGGATAAACGAATTGTATTTGGATAAATACCCTGATCAGCCGCTTCGGCTTCCGTCAATTGTGAATGCGTTGTACTCGCAGGATGAATGACCAACGATTTCACATCGGCTACATTGGCCAATAGCGAGAAGATTGGCAAATGATCGATCCAATTACGAGCCGTTTGTGCATCACCCTTTACTTCAAAAGTAAAGATAGAACCACCACCATTTGGGAAATATTTCTTATACAATTCGGGTTCTTCAATAGAAGGATGATGAACCGCTTCCACTTGTGGATGTGCATTCAAATATTTCACGACCTTTAATGCATTTTCCACATGACGCTCCACGCGCAACGATAATGTTTCCAAGCCTTGAATGAAAGCCCATGCATTCACTGGCGAAAGTGTAGCTCCCTCATCACGTAATAAGATAGCACGAATATATGTTACAAAAGCTGCTGGTTTCGTTGCTTCATAGAAACGAATGCCATGATACGAAGGATTTGGTTCGGTCAACCATGGATACGCATCCGTTTGATCCCATTCATATTTACCGCTTTCAACCACGACACCACCTAGAGTAGCACCATGACCACCAATGAACTTTGTTGCACTGTGCACGACGATATCTGCACCATATTCAAACGGACGAACCAAATAAGGTGTCGCAAATGTATTATCTACAACCAATGGAATATGATGTTTATGAGCTACCTTGGCCCATGCTTCAATATCTACGATATTTCCTAATGGATTTCCTAGAGTTTCGATCCACAATCCTTTGGTGTTTTCATCAATTTCCGCTTCGACTTCATTTAAATCATAAGGATCTGCAAATTTAGCTGTAATTCCATATAGAGGCAATGTGTGTGCCAATAAGTTATAGGTACCTCCATAAATGGTTTTGGCTGCAACGATATTTTCACCAGCCTTTGCCAAGGCTTGAATCGCATAAGTGACCGCTGCTGCACCCGAAGCAGTCGCAATGGCAGCACTACCACCCTCTAAAGCTGCAATTCGTTTTTCAAATACATCTTGAGTAGAATTGGTCAATCGACCATAGATATTTCCTGGATCGGCCAAACCAAAACGATCGGCAGCATGTTGTGAGTTTTTAAATACATAGGATGAAGTCAAATAAATTGGAACTTGACGGGAATCCGTAGCCGGATCGGCTTCTTCTTGTCCGACATGTAAAGCTAAAGTTTCGAAATGATATTTTTGTTCTGACATATTGTATTTCCTCCTAGAATGTTTATTCTTTGTTTGTATGGTCATACAATATGCCATCTTTCGTTATTTGTATAATTGGTAAAAATAATATTTGTGATAAATAGTTTTTATACCTATTTAAAATAATCCGAAAGCTCCTCTACATACGTTTTCGCAATGGGTGATAAGACACTATGTCGCTTATAGATATAGCCGATTGTCATCGAACTATTGGGGTTATCATCATCGGCCTCATACGGAATGACCACATAGTCATCACCATTTAACTCTTCGGATATGATACCACTACACAACATATACCCATTTAAACCAATCATTAAATTCAAAGCCGTAGCACGATCATTCAATTTGATCTGACGAGCATATTCATTTTCGGATAAGATTTCTTCCGCTAAATAAAAGGCCCCATCATCCCCTTGATCAAACGATAAATATGGATAATCCTGCAACTGATTTAAACGAATGCTTTTTTCCTTCGCTAACGGATGATCTTTATACAAATAAACATACGCATCACACGTAATGATGGGTTCAAATCCCAAGCCATTTTCATCCATAAGTCGTTGAATGTATTTGCGATTGTAGTCACTCATATATAAAATGCCAATCTCACTTTTGGAGTTGCCCACATCTTTGATAACTTCCATGGTTTGACATTCTTTGATACGAAATTCATATTTCAACGTATCAAATTGTTTGACCGTTTCCACAAAGGCTTTGACGGCAAATGAATAATGTTGACAAGATACCGAAAATTTATGTTTGATGGAACCTTGGGGTCCATATTTTTCTTTTAATAATTCATATTGTTGATAGATTTGTCGTGCACTCATCAAAAAATCATTGCCTTCATCGGTCAAAAGAACACCGCGATTGGTTCGTTCAAAAATGGTAATGCCCAATTCGGATTCCAATTCTTTGATGGCACTGGTCAAAGTGGGCTGCGAAATAAATAACTTTTCCGCTGCCTTATTCATCGAACCCACTTCTGCCGTCACGATCATATAATAGATTTGTTGAAGTGTCATAGCATTCCCTTTCCCTATTTTGTTGTATCCAGGATTGTTTCTGCCCACGTTTGATAAAACGAAGGTTGAAAATGCATGCCATCCTGCGCATAAATGGATTCATTCGCCAATGTATCATCAGCAACATAGATCCATTTTTGTTTCTTACACATTTTCTTTAAATCCCGATTGATGGTTGGAATCTGTTGCCAACGTGCATCTTTTTGAGTCAATGCCTGATTGACAGGAATAATCGCACAAATATAGATTTTCGCATGCGGCACAACATCTTGGACCTTTTTTACCTCTTCTTGCACTTTGGCTACATAACCACCTGCATAATTTCTTCCTAGATCATTCAAACCATAGGAAATATAAACCGAAGTTGGACTCATTTTCTTGATTGCATCCAAATGATCCTCGATCTTTACGATTGAATCACCCGTATCGGCCAAAACCCGACTCGATTCTAAAAAGCCATACGATTGAAAACCGACTACCCGTGAATCCCCTAAAAAGACATAATCATGAAAGCGGGCAAAGACATCTTCCGAAGTCGTATTGCCTTCCTTTTCTTCGGAAAATTGAAGAGCCAGTTGTTTGGTTGGCAATTTTTCTTGTTTTTCAATATATTGAAGACCGGCTGGTTTGGCTTGTTTGGATGATGAAAAAACCATCGATAATCCCAAAGCCAATACCAATCCAATCAATATATAAAGATTCCATCGCTCCTTAAAAACCATGGACCTATTATAGCACGATGCAAATTTTGTTGTGTCCCGAATTTCAAAATGCTACCATAAGGAGTAGGAGATTAACTATGAAAGTAGCATTTGTGACCGATACAGGAACCGGCATGAGTCCCGAACAATGGAAACAAGAGGGCATCTATTGCTTTCCTTTACAAATTGAATGTGATGGCATTTCCTATGATGAATTGGAAACGATGAACTATCATCAATTCATTCAAAATTTACACCAGAAAAAGATCATGAAAACATCTTTGCCCAAATTAGGACATATCGAAGATTGTTTTCAAGCCATCAAAGACCAAGGATATGATACGGTATTTTGTGTTCCGATTTGCCGCGGTCTATCTGGTGCGATGGATGCCATGGAAATGATGGCTCGACAAGTTGGCTTGGAATTCATCGGGATTGATTGTTATGTCACGGCCGTTCTTCAAGCCACATGTATCCGCCTAGCCAAACAACTCTATGATAAAGGAGTAAGCATGGATATTATCGTTGCCAAGCTACAAGCCATCATCGAAACGGGCGATACCATCCTCATCTTTGAAGATCTGCAACATATGCGCCGTGGCGGCCGATTGACCCCGGCAGCGGCTTTACTTGGTGGTTTATTGCGTATTAAACCGGTCTTACATTTAAATATTTCCACCCAAGGAAAAGTCGATGTGATGGCCAAACCAAGAACTTTGTCCAAAGCCCAAAGCGTGGTGATTGAACGCTTAAAAGCCCGAACAACGATTCATGAAGATACCGTATTCTTGGCCCATGTTGATGCCCAAAAGAATGCCGAAGCATTCGCAAAGAAAATTGAAACAGAAATTGAAGGCGTACACGTCCATGTGATTGATCTAGTCAGTGCCGTTGGCGTACATACGGGACTCGGCTGTTTAGCCCTGCAAGTATTTGATACGAAAGCTTAGAGGTGAAACTATATGTTTTATGAAATCGAAGGAATTGGTACGATTCCACCCATGTCTTTTGAAGATGATCAATTGGTCACCGAACGGAAAACCTATCCCTATGACCAAATCAAAGATCTATACATCACCAACTCCGCGGCTTTCAGTCCCTATGCGATCTTGAAAGTCAAATACGATGGTGGTGTAGATTCGGTCCCCTTTAATCGACATCGTCTAAAAGTGGTCAAACATGCCATCAAAGAATGGCGCCTATTACAAACAAACAAAGAAAAGAAACAGCCGACCGATCTGGATCCCTACCAACAAATCAAAGAGTTGAAGGAATTATTAGATATGGATGCGATCACCCAAGAAGAATATGACAAAAAGAAAAAGGAATTGCTGGATTTATAAGCAATTCGGATAACCAAACTTTAATGGGGTCTAGTTAACTGGGGTCCTTAACTGGGGTCAGTTAAATGAAACTTATTACTTACCAAACTTATCCGGGGTCCTTAAACGGGGTCTAATCTATAAGCAAAAGGAATCGTTTCCTGAGTTGGTTTCTCATTTTTCGATTCCTTTTTCGTTTATCCTTATTCTTGTCCGAATCTACAAGAAAGAAGGTTTTAAATGAAACATTACTCACTAGAAGATGTCCTCGATCTCGCAGACTCTGATTCAACAATAACGGATATCCAGATCAACGGAAACATAAAATATATTACGGTTTCTAAAAATATTCCCGTCAATCCCATATGCCCTATCTGCGGCTCCAGGCTTCATTCCAAAGGTCGCTTCTCCCGTCATCCTAATAACCAAATCCTTCAGGACGGTTATTCTGTTGATTTGACCGTTATCGGAAGGCGCTGGAAATGTTCCAACCCGAAATGTGCCTACACCGCTACGGATCAATTCGATTTCCTGGAAAAACGAAAAAGGACTTCCAAAATTATCGTCTTTCAGATTCTTATGGCTTTTAAAGATATTAACATGTCTTGTTCACAGATTGCTCAAAAATTCCATGTTTCGGATACCTATGTTCATCAATTATTCATGCGTTATATCGATCTGCCCCGCAAAAAGTTGACAGAGTTCATTTGTATCGATGAGGTCTATCTTAACTTAGACCCTTATTGTAAATATGCTCTCGTTATTATGGATTTCCTCAGCGGTGTCATTTTGGACATCATTCAGAGCCGTCGTCAACAATATACGGAATCCTATTTCCTTTCCATTCCCAAAACGGAAAGAGATCAGGTCAAAGCCATCTGTTGTGATATGTATGATCCCTATATTAACTACACGACCAAATATTTTCACAATGCGGTGGCTGTCACTGATTCTTTTCATGTCCTTCAGTGGCTTTTACGTCTTATTCGCAACTATATCAACTCGGTCAAAAAGAGATACCAGGCACGCGACCGCAAACTTCTGAAGGAAAAGAACGAATATATTAAAAGTGACCAGAAATCCGTAAAGGATTCAAAGGAAGTCTATATTTTAAAAAAGGCGAACTGGGTCCTCCTTCTCAATCCTAATAAATGGGAATACCATCCGCCTCACTATAATTATAAACTACAGAAACCCATGGATACATACAGCTGGGAATCGGAATTTCTTGCATTGGACGAAAACTTTCAAACGATACGGAATCTAAAGGACCTTTACGAGGATTTCAATGAAAAGTTTGTCAACAATCTGGAAGGTGCCTCCAAACGGCTCGATGAATTGATTGAAATCTATGATAATTCCAATATCCAGTTGTTCAATGATTTTTCATCTCTGCTCAAAAGATATCATGACAGTATTGTAAATTCCTTTACATATGTAGCTGCACAAAATATATCCGGTGCCGCTTTAAGGCGTCTATCCAACGGGCCTCTTGAATCTTTCAACAACATACCTTCGGGATTACGTTCACAGTCACACGGAGTACAGAATTTTCAATATACAAGAAACCGTATCCTATGGGCAGTACGTGACGATGCATCTATAAAAGCTGTTCCATATACAATAAAACAAATTCAAACAGAGGGGAGAAAAAGAAGCACTTACAAAAAGAAAAACGAATAAATATTAAACTAAATAGAATACGGAAAAATAAGAATACAAGAAAAGAATATTGATTCGGGCAAATGAAAACCTCTGGAAATCATGATATGATCCAGAGGTTTCATTTTATGTACAGACCCCAATTAACGGCCCCAGTTAACTTTGGATAAATCACAGACCCCAGTTAGCGACCCCGGTTAAGGACCCCAAACTGTTTGGAAATACCCCGGTTAACTTTGGAAAGCCAGCAATTCCTTTTTTGATTAAATGACATAAAACCACGTGTCGTCTTGCGGTAACTCTTCTTTTTCAATCTTATCCTTACCCATATGTAATTCTTGATTTTGAATTGTGACACGCGATTCCGGTTTAATTGAACTGGTCACAAACGCATTCGCACCAATGATCGAATCATGACCAATCACGGTTTTTCCACCCAAAACGGAAGCTCCCGAATAAATCGTCACATTATCTTCAATGGTTGGATGGCGCTTGACACCATGTAAACGTTGACCGGCACTGGTCGACAAAGCCCCTAAAGTTACCCCTTGATAGATCTTGACATGCTCGCCAATATTGGTCGTCGAACCCACGACGATACCGGTACCATGATCGATAAAGAAATATTTACCAATTGTTGCGGCTGGATGAATATCAATTCCCGTTTCGGAATGCACATATTCCGACATCATACGCGGAATCAAAGGAACATTCAATTCCCACAGAACATGAGAAATTCGATGCACTGTAGAAGCCAGGATACCCGGATAGCTCAAAACAATTTCATTCTTGCTGGTAGCGGCTGGATCGCCATCAAATGTGGCCTGAATATCCGTATCAATAAAACTACGAATGCGTGGGATCTGGGTAAAAAACTGCAACGTAATATCTTTGGCCACTTTACGCAACTCCCCTTCATTCATGCTTTCATATTTGGGATCATTCTTCAACGCAATCACAATTTGTTTCTGCATATTATACATGACATCTTCGACCAATGCCGATAAGGAATGACGCATGTTGAAGATCTTATATACTTCATCCCGATAGAAGCCAGGAAAAATAATGCGCAATAATTTATTGACGATCTCGACGACCTTTGTTTTATCCGGTTGATGAAACATGGTCATAACGTCCAATTCGCGCTTTTGATTATAGTCGTTCATGACCAGTTCAACAACTTCTTCGACTTCATTGAATTCTAATTCATTCATAAAATTCACCTCTTGTCTCTATTTTAACAAAAGTCTATTCACTTGTCGCCTGTAACGATTTTAGATTCGTGCAACCCCACTATTACGAGCCGCTTGCGCAACCGCTTTGGCAACAGCTGGTCCTACTTTTGGATCAAAAGCTTTTGGGATGATATACTCTGCTGATAATTCATCGTCAGGAATTAAATTGGCTAAGGCCTGGGCAGCTGCCATCTTCATTTCTTCATTGATATCGGAAGCACGTACATCAAAAGCACCACGGAATACACCTGGGAACGCTAAGACGTTATTGATTTGATTAGGAAAATCACTACGACCCGTTGAAATGACGGCAGCACCGGCTGCTTTAGCATCATCCGGGAAAATTTCTGGCGTTGGATTGGCACACGCAAAGATGATCGCATCTTTATTCATGCTTCGTACCATATCTTGACTGACCAAACCAGGTGCCGATACACCAATAAAGACATCCGCACCTTGGATCACATCGGCCAAACTACCTTGTTTCTTCTCTAAATTGGTTACCTGTGCCATTTCTTCTTTGATCCAATTCAAATGATCACGACCTTCATAAATTGCTCCACGACGATCGGTCATGATGATATCTTTAAAACCAGCCGACAATAATAACTTCACGATTGAAATCGCAGCGGCACCAGCACCCGATGTAACAACTTTGACTTCTTCTTTTTTCTTGCCAACAACTTTTAAGGCATTGGTCAAACCAGCCAAGGTGATGATGGCTGTACCATGTTGATCATCATGGAAAATCGGAATGTCACACACTTCTTTTAAGCGTCGTTCAATCTCAAAACAACGTGGTGCACTGATATCTTCCAAATTGATACCACCAAACGATTTCGAAATATTTTTTATCGTTTCCACAATGGTATCGACATCATTGGAATCGACACACAATGGGAACGCATCCACATCCGCAAACTCCTTAAATAAGACACATTTTCCTTCCATGACAGGCATAGCAGCTTCAGGACCAATGTTTCCTAAGCCCAATACAGCAGAGCCATCCGTAATAACGGCTGCCATATTCCATCGACGAGTCAACGTATAACTCTTTGAAGGATCTTTTTCAATTTCTAAACAAGGCTGTGCGACACCAGGTGTGTACGCAATCGATAAATCATCCGCATTTCTTACTTTAGCGCGTGAAACGACTTCGATCTTTCCTTTCCATTCGGCATGTTTTTTTAATGATTCCTTTGCGTAATCCATACTATCCTCCCTATATCATTTTTTCTGGTTGTACCGCCGCATCAAATTCATCGGCTGTCATATATCCCAACTTGACCACCGCTTCTTTTAATGAAATGTTTTCCTTAAAGGCCAAGTTCGATGTTTGTGCCGCTTTTTCATATCCAATATATGGATTTAATGCCGTCACCAACATCAAGGAATGCTTCAAGTTATAATCCATCTTTTCTTTATTGGCCTTGATACCCACTAAACAGTTATCGGTAAATGATTTCATACAATCCGCTAATAAACCAACCGACTGTAAGAAATTATACGCAATCACAGGCATGAACACATTCAATTCAAAGTTGCCTTGACTGGCCGCTACACCAATGGTCGTATCATTGCCCATCACCTGTACCGCCACCATGGTCACGGCTTCACATTGGGTTGGATTGACTTTTCCTGGCATGATGGAAGAGCCTGGTTCATTGGCAGGGATGGTGATTTCACCTAAACCCAATCGAGGACCAGAAGCCATCCAACGTACATCATTGGCAATCTTCATCAAATCGGCTGCCAACGCTTTCAAAGCCCCATGGCTAAAGGCAATCGCATCTTTACTCGATAAGGCATGAAATTTATTGGGCTCCGAAGTAAAGGAAAGACCCGTTAATTGACTGATGATTTTGGCCACTTCTTCCCCAAATTCCTTTGGTGCATTCAATCCCGTACCAACAGCCGTTCCGCCCAAAGCCAATTGCGAAAGATACGGCAAAGTGGATTGAATATATGCCTTAGATTGGATGATCATCGTTTTCCAACCACTGATTTCTTGATCAAAACCAACTGGAACCGCATCTTGTAGATGGGTACGTCCACTTTTGATCATATTGCGATTTTCTTTTTCCAATCGATCCAACACTTGGATCATATGATCCATGGCAGGAAACAACTGATAGGTAATGGCACGAACCGCCGCAATATGCAAAGCTGTTGGAAAGGTATCATTGGATGATTGCGACATATTGATCGTATCATTGGGATGTAAAAGTTTTTCATTGGCAATCTGATTGCCACGATTGGCAATGACTTCATTCACATTCATATTGGATTGGGTACCGCTTCCCGTTTGCCAGACCACCAATGGAAATTGATCATTCCATTTTCCGGCTAAAATTTCATCACAAACGGTTTGGATCAATTGACACTTCGTACTATCCAATTTACCCAATTTTTTATTGGTGAGTGCTGCTCCTTTTTTCAAGATCGCAAACGCTTCAATAATGCCTTGTGGCATCTTTTCTTGACCAATCTTAAAATTCTGTTTACTTCGTTGGGTCTGCGCACCCCACAAGGCATCTTGTGGCACTTTCATTTCACCCATCGAATCATGTTCTATACGATAACTTGTCATTTTGATTCTCCTCTATGTGTATCATCATACGTTAATTCTTTCCACAATGTACAAAACATCGTGATAAAACAAGCCAATCCACCTACTACATTGGATATGGGTTCGGCAATAAAGACACCATTGGCTCCTAACCAATGCGGCAACAATATCGTCAAAGGAATAACGATGATGACTTTTCGTAATAAGGAAAAGAAAATCGCAAATCCTTTCCGATTCAAAGATTTAAACATGGTCTGTCCGGTATATTGAAAGACCATAAAGATAAACGCAAAAAAATATAGGTGTAAAGCTTGTCGGGACGGGGCTTGTAAAACAGGATCATTGGAAAAGATGGAAATAAAAAATAGCGGAATCTTTTCAATCAACAACCAAATCAAACCAGCATAGACAATGGTCAAGCCAAGCATGACCCAAAAGGCTTGTTTCACTCGGGAATAGGCTTTAGCTCCATAATTAAACGATAAGATTGGGCTGGAACCATCCGTAATGGCCCAGATGGGAATTTCCAACATCTGTCGTACACTGGATACGATTGTCATGACTGATACATATAAATCTCCACCAGTTAGACTGAGCATATGATTGCACGCAATTTGTACCAATCCATTGGTTAGCTGCATGATAAAACCAGCCAGACCTAAAGAAAGGATATCTTTGGCACGATAAAAAGCCGATGGTTGGATCCAATGCAACGTAATTTCAATGTTGGAGCGCGTTAAGAAACGTACCACAAACAGAGCGGATAAGATTTGTGAGATAACCGTGGCAATGGCCGCTCCTTCCACATTGAGGCCAAACACAAAGATAAAGAGTGGATCTAGAATGATATTGGCAACCGCCCCGATCAAAACGGTCATCATACCCGCTTTGGGATAGCCTTCGGCATTGATAAATGCATTCATGCCGGTCGAGATCATCGAAGCAATGGTGCCAATCAAATAAATGCGCATATACGGTAAGCTATAGATAAGGGTTTGTTTGGATGCACCAAAAGCAATTAAGATGGGTCGAGCAAAAATAAACAAAATCACTGTCAACAGAATGCCTGTATACACCAACATCACAAACGATGTATTCATGATTTTTTGAGCATGGTTCGTATCTTGTTTTCCTCGATCAATCGCAAATAAAGGGGCACCACCACTGGAATACAGATTCGCAAATGCCATAATGATGGTGATGATGGGAAAACAAAGGCCGACCGAACCTAAAGCCAGCGTTCCAATGTTGGGAATGCGGCCAATATAGATTCGGTCGACGATATTGTATAGTAGATTCAAAATTTGAGCCACCAACATAGGCATGGCCGTTTGAAAGATATTTTTCGTAATGGATCCTTGGGCAAAATCAACTTGTTTCATAGCCATATTATAACAGAACTTGCGCTAATTGAGAGACCGAATTCACAAGGATATCGGCATCTTTTAATTCTTCATAACTCCCATAACCATAGGTAACGCCAATTGCCAATACGCCATTGGCTTTAGCACCACAAATATCCATGTATCGATCACCAACCATGGCTACTTGATTCGGATCGACTTGCCAATGATCTAAAGCCTGTTGAATCAAAGTTGCTTTATCGGATTGGTTTTTCTTTTGGAGTTCATCCTGCAAATCGGGTGCATTGATCAATGAAAAACAATCGAAAATCCCAAAATTCGCAAGAATTTGTTCGACATATACCTTGGGCTTGCTGGAACAAATGCCCAATTTCTTCCCTTGTTTATGCAACTGTGGAATCAATGATTCAATACCTGCATACATCGAACAAGCGAATATACCAGTTTCGTTATAAAACGTTCGATAGGCTTGGACCAAATCAATAGCCGTTTGATCATCCACACCATACGTCTTTTTGAATTCCGTATTCAAGGGTGGTCCCACAAAATGTTCCAAAGTCTTTAGATCTGGTTCTTCAATGCCAATGGTCGATAAAGCATATTGCACTGACTGGGTAATGCCCGGTGCAGACTCTGAAAGGGTGCCATCCAAATCAAATAAGAGATACTTCATGTTACCACCAAAATTTCACTTCAAAATCTGGTTCATTGGCGACAACAGGGATCGAATGGATATCCATATGATCAACACGAATGGAACCAAAAGAACCTAATTCATTCAAATAACGAGAAATGGTAGTACTATCTCCTTGAATTTCCATTTCCACTCGTCCATCCATATCATTGCGACACCATCCGGTCAAATGCATCTGTTGGGCTAATTGTCGTGCGGTCCAACGAAAACCAACACCTTGTACTTGTCCTGTAAACCAAATATGTTTTCTTACCATACCTATAGTATATCATGCTTGGTAGGCTTGTTTGATCACATCTTTCAATACAACGGAAGAATGTTGCAGTTCAGTTTGTTCCTTTTCATCCAATTCCATCGGTACCAAAGTTTCGATACCATCCTTACCCACAATGGCAGGCATGCTTAAGGTAACATCGTTTAAACCATATTCACCATGCATCGCACTGGATACGGGCAAAACGGATTTTTCATCGCGAATGATGGCTTCACAAATGCGTTTGACACTCATCGCAATACCATAATATGTCGCTTTTTTCTTTTCAATGATTTCATATGCACTGTTTTTTACATTCTCGGCAATTTCATGCATGGCTTGTTCATGTTGGAAATGGCCACGCATTTCACAAAAATCATTCAATGGGACACCGGATACGCGCACACAGCTCCATGCCGCAATTTCACTATCGCCATGTTCGCCGATAATCATCGCATCGACATTACGTGGATCCACGGCTAGATGTTGTCCCAACATATATTGTAGACGTGCTGTATCCAACACCGTACCCGATCCAAATACGCGATTTTCGGGTAAGCCACTCATTTTTTGTGCCACATACGTTAAAATATCCACTGGATTGGCAACAACCAACAAGATACCTTGCACATTGCGTTTGGCAATTTCAGGAAGAATGGATTGGAAAATACCGACATTCTTCTTCACTAAGTCTAAGCGTGTTTCACCGGGTTTTTGACCAGCTCCTGCCGAAATGATAATGATGGCAGCATCGATTATATCATCATAATCACCAGCATAGATTTGCATTGGAGAAGCAAATGGCAAACCATGACTGATATCTAAGGCTTCGCCTTCGGCTTTTTCGCGATTGGCATCGATCAAAACCATTTCCGAAAACAAGCCACTTTGCATCAGGGCAAAACAAGAAGCAGAACCAACAAAGCCACAACCAATCATGGCTACTTTTCGAACATTGATCATCTACTATCCCTCCAATTCCAGCAACAAGGCCATTTTAAATGGGCCATTGGCACGTACAGCGTGTTTGCCATTTTTTTCAAAGCGGAAGTTTTCACCAGCTTGAATCGCATAGTCTTTTCCTTCATAGGTAATAGTGGCTTGTCCATCCAGTGCAAAAATCAAAGCATTCCCTGGTGCAGCATGTTCCGCTAAGGCACAGCCATCATCAAAGGCCATGATCACAAATTTCATCTTATCATTGGATAAGAGATCCATATTGACGATCTTTCCCTTTTGATAGGGAATCAAATCTTTCAATTGAAACACATCTATATTTTTTAATACTTCATTCATTTTTGTATCCTCCTTGATCAATATTTCGGTATAGACTGTATCTGTAATGGCTTCTTGGCCACATAGGGTATTGGCTTTCACAAACAAGCAATCATTGGCTTGTAGCGTATGTTCATTCATTTTTACTTGGCCAGTATCGACGATATAAAGCACATCACAGGGATATTTCTCTTTTGAAATCGATGTATGTTTCGCTAAAGAAAAATGGGTGATATTTTCTATTTCTTGATTGGATATCGTACATCCTGGAACAGGAATGTTTTCATCATAGAGTTTCATGTTCCACCTCCTGATTCTTATTATAGAGAATGCAAAAATAGACTTCGTTGTTTTTCCAACAAAGTCTATTCAAAAAAGCGTTTGATTTCAATTTCTGCTGCTTCTGGACTATCCGATCCATGAATCAAATTAAATGTGGTCGATGAAGCAAAATCACCACGAATGGTACCGGCTTTGGCATCAGCAAATTTGGTGGCTCCCATCAATTGACGAATCCCCGCAATCGCATTTTCACCTTCCCAGATCATTGCCAAAACAGGGCCAGATGTCATATACTCTACGGTTTCTGGGAAAAACGGTTTATCGGCAATATGGGCATAGTGTTCTCGTAAAATTGGTTCATCCAACACAATCGTTTTGGCTTGTACCAAACGATAGCCTTTGGCTTCGATACGACGAATGATTTCACCGGCTAAGCCACGTTGAAGCGCATCGGGTTTCAACATCACATAGGTTCTTTCTTTTGACATGTTTTACCTCTTTCCGATGTCTTTTCGAAAGGAATACAAGCTCAAGCCACTCACAAGGATACCAACCAATCCGGCTTCTAGACTTTGCATCATCCAAGGAATGATACAAAGTAGAGGCATCACAATACCTCCTAACCATAATTTTTTGGTCAACACTACGATCAAACCACCAACTACTAAGGCGATACATCCCCATAGAGGTTGATACATCACCAACAAGGCACAGGTACAAGCCACGCCTTTGCCACCATGAAAATGACGCCAAAAAGGAAAATCATGACCAAGAATCGTACCCAAACCGGCATACAATATCGCATCGTGTGTTGGAAATAGCGCATGGGCAATGGCCATCGCAATAGCACATTTACATAGATCACCAAAGAGAACCAGGATGCCGGGTTTGAATCCCAAAGTTCGCATGACATTGGCCATCCCTGGATTGTGAGAAGTTCCTAAAGTAGCTGCCGAATGTCCCGTATAATGATAACTGACCACATCCGCTGTTAAAAAAGAGCCACAAAAATATCCAATCAAAAGACAAATCCATCTCATGGAAATAGTATATCATAGAAAATATGAATAATTATGTATATATCGTTCAGTGTGCGGATGCCACGTATTATACCGGATGAACCAATGATCTAAAAAAACGCATCGAAGCCCACAATGCGGGAAAAGGGGCCAAATACACCAAAAGTCGTCGACCTGTGCAGTTGGTCTACTATGAAACCTATGCGACAAAATCCGAAGCCATGGCACGTGAATATGCGATCAAACAATTATCGCGACAAGAAAAGGCACAGCTGATCAAAGCAGGATCGCTGCGATCAAAAACTGTGCCAAATAATAAAGAACATGATTCACAATGATATCAATGGGACGATTCTTATCGCCAAAATACGTGCGACTTAAGATCAGATCACTTAACACAAAACAAATCGTTCCCAACAATAATAGAGTCAATACCCGATCACTTTGATAGCCGACCATCAAGGTCAAACTAAACAAAGGAACCGCAAACAAGACCGTGCCATAGATCATAGAAATTCCTTTAAAGATGCCATATTTCAGATGCATCTGTTTTTCCATACCCACGATCGCATAACTGATGCCCATGGCTACCAATAAAATCACCAATAGAAGCATCGGATGGCCATATCGAGACAATAAGAAACAAATCAAAAAGAAATGTTCCAGGGCAAAAAAGATAAAGCCAGCAAATGTATAGGGATGATCCTGTTTAGGGTAGGTCCATTTCATACCTAACCACATATCGCCAAATACACCAAAGAATAAAGCAATCAAAATCATAATGGCCGTGTCCGAAGGTTGTTTAAAAGCTAGCCAGCAGGCCCATCCAAAAAAGCCCAGCGAAGTTGCCACTTTAAAAAAGAGTGCATGTATCTTCTGATTGTTGATGCGAGCACGCAAAAACAACACCAACATGACAATTCCCCAAATAATCCAAATCATAAATATTCCCTCTTCTTGTTCCACTATCATACCACATTTACGTTATACTGTTAGTAATGGAGGCTTTTTATGGCAAATATTCGGAAGGGTGAACATCAAAAATTAAAGATGTTGTATTTGATGAAAATCTTCAATGAAGAAACCGACGATACCCATCAGTTGACCATGAATCAAATCATTGAAAAATTGGCTGCTTATGGTGTCAATGCCAATCGCAAAACGTTGTATCAAGATTTTCAAGAACTACAAGACTATGGCTTGGACATTACGATGAATCGCACCGGAAAACAATGGACCTACAGTGTAGGAAATCGTTTGTTTGAACTGGCGGAATTAAAATTATTAGTGGATTCGGTTCAATCGGCTAAATTCATTACGGATAAAAAATCCAAAGAATTGATTGGAAAGCTAGAATCGTTGGCCAGCCATGCCGAAGCGAAAAAATTGAATCGACAAGTCATCATTGCCGGTCGAATCAAGACCATGAATGAGAAGATTTATTATAATGTGGATCAGATCCATGAAGCCATCAATGCCGACAAACAGATTGCTTTTTATTACTACCAATGGACGATTCATAAGGAAATGAAAAAAAAGAAAGAAGAAAAATACCATGTTAGTCCATGGGCTTTGATGTGGGATGATGAAAATTATTATCTCGTTGGCTTTGATGCCCCAGATCAAAAAATCAAGCACTATCGAGTCGATAAGATGGAATATATTGAAATCATGCAACAGAGTCGCCAAGGGAAAGACCAATTCAAAAAATTCCGTTTGCCAAACTACACCAAGAGTTTATTCGGAATGTTTGGTGGCAAAGAATGTCATGTGACCATTCGTGCCAAAAATGAAATGGTTGGTATTTTGATTGATCGATTTGGCAAAGATATCGATATTGAAATTGTGGATCCAGATCATATTCAAACCACGGTCTATGTGGCAATCAGTCAACAATTTTTTGGTTGGATCATTGCTTTGGGTGATCAAGTCAAAATCATTAAACCAGATGAAGTTGTCCAACAAATGAAAGATCTAATCGAAAACGTAAACTATCTCTACCAATAAAAAAGGAGCCGCAGCTCCTTTTTTATTATGAATGCTTTTCAGGAATGATCATGACAACGGTATCGGCATATTTGACACAATAGGTCGTAACCGAACCAATGGTACTAAACCAACCATCTTTTGTTGATTTGGTCATAATGATCGCATCAAATTTTTCTTTTTTGGCATATTTTACGATTTCTTCTCCCGGATTTCCATATGCCGTTTCATAATCCACTTTGTAGCCTAGATCCACCAGTTCATCATCAGAACTATGTTTCATGACAGACATCATATATTCTTGCGCGGATGTATATTTGGCTTTCAACTCCATTTCACCTACGGAATCGGTGACCATAAACATGGTAATTTCCACTTCATCGGGTTTGTAGTTGTCTTTTAGCCAATCAACTGTTTGTAGACTACGCCGTGTACCATCAATAGGTAATAATACTTTTTTCATACCGTAAGTCTCCTTTTCATATTTTTATTATACGCTTTCGCCCAAAAAACATAAAGCTACAATCATATATAATAATTTCAATATTTATTAAAGGTATTTTGCCTTCAACGATTCTAACATTTGTAGATAGTTATCAACAGGTTCTTTTTCTTCTTTGACCTTGCATAAATGATCCACTTTTTCTTTGGATTCTTTGGGTAGATGCATCAAAGCAATCTGGTATAACACCTGATCTTCTTTTTCGGTATGTTCCTTCAACAACATCGTATATGCATCTATTTCAAAAATAGCTTGAGAAACCGCTTCTTCACTGACTTGTTCTTTGCATTGTTCTAAGGCATCGGCCAAACGAGAAATATGATCTCTTCCTTCTTGATGTTCTGGTAACATGACCCCTTGAATGATATCCATCGTCATCCATACTTGATCCATCAATTCGGGAAATAAAATATCTTCTTCTTTCATATGATGGTGTTTATCGCCATAGTTACGGGCAAAATCCACCGTTGTCTCAAAATCTTCGATAGGTACATCTTTACCTTCTTTTAGTTGTTTGGCCATGGCCCGCATGACTTCCAACATGTCTCGTATTTGTATATGTTCATTCATCATTAAATCAATCGCGTACATTGTTTTGTCCTCCAATGGTTGTATCCTATCATGGCCATAAAAAAATAAGCGTTGGAAAACCAACACTTATTGTAATCGTCCATAGGTTTCAGTTAAATCGCGAATACTATAGGCCAATTCATCCGATAAGAAATGGGGAACCAAACGCCATTGCCAATTGCCTTGCGATGTACCTGGGGTATTGATTCGCGCTTCTTTACCTTTGACCAAGTAATCCGATAAAGATACGATCGTCAAATTTGCCACAGAACGATAGGCTTCACGAATGAAATCCCAGACAAATTGACCTGGATTGTTTGGATCGGTATGAATGTATTTCGACGCAAAGATACGATCTCCTTCATTCAAGGTTTCAAACCATTCCAATGTCGTTGGATTATCATGCGTACCCGTATACACCACGCTATTTCGCTTATGATTATGGGTTAGATAATAGCTATCATGACTCCATCCGGTAAACGCAAATTGAAGTACGTTCATACCAGGAAAACCAGTATCCTTCAATAATTTTTCTTTTTCTGGAGTATTGGTGCCTAAGTCTTCCGCAATGATTTCAATATCGGGACAAACTTGTTTCAAGACGTTAAAGAAATCCAAGCCGGGTCCTTTTTTGGCAATGCCATTTTCTGCTGTTTCTTCCTCATACGGAATGGCACAATATTCACTAAAGCCATGAAAATGATCGATACGCACTACATCAAACCATTTTTGTGCATGTTGCATTCGTTTCATCCACCAATCGTATTTGGTCTTTTTTAAAGCGGTCCAATCATAGACCGGATTGCCCCATCGTTGTCCCGTTGGACTAAAGGCATCCGGCAGGGTTCCAGCTACATATTTTGGTAAATAATCTTCATCCATCCAGAAGATTTCCGGATGAGCCCATACATCGCTAGAATCCATGGCACAATAGAAAGGAATATCCCCAATGATTTGAATCTCTTGCGAATGGGCATAGGTCAATAATTTTTGCCATTGTTTCGCAAATTCATATTGTTGGAAATAATAAAAATGCATCAACTTCTTATTTTCCGTTTCGATTTGTTTCAAATAACTTGGTTTTCGCATTCGTGCTTCCAATGGCCAATCATTCCAGCTTTTTCCTTCTTGTTGCTGTTTGATGACCATATATAAGGCATAATCTTTCAGCCAATAGGAGGCATCTTTTAAGAATTTCTCATAGGCATCATCGGGTTGAAACCGAACGAAAGCTTGTTTCAATAAGTCTTGGCGATAATTATACAAAGCGCCATAATTGATGTGTTCTACATCATGTCCAAAATCATAGCTGTTGCATTCTTGTTCGGTTAATAAGCCATCTTGGATCAAGTCTTCTAAAGAGATGAAATAGGGATTGCCCGCAAAGGCGGAAACGGGTTGATAAGGTGAATCTCCAAAGCCGGTAGAATGGATAGGTAAGATCTGCCAATATGTCTGGCCCGCCTTTTTTAAAAAGTCGATAAATTCATAGGCTTCTTTGGAGAAGCAACCAATGCCATAGCGCGATGACAAAGAAAAAATAGGATATAAAATTCCTGCACTTCGTTTCATGATCATTCCTCTTTTACTTTCGTGTTCTATTTTATCACAAAAGTGTGATAGTCTTGTGGTATGGATAAGAAAAAAGTAACCGTAGGTATCTTGGCCCATGTCGATGCTGGAAAGACCACTTTGATTGAATCGATGTTGTATCAAAGTCATCAAATCCGCACATTGGGTCGTGTCGATCACCAAGATGCCTTTTTAGATTTTGATCATCAAGAACGTCAACGCGGCATTACGATTTTTTCCAAAGAAGCCCATTTGGAATGGAAAGATACCGATATCTATGTTATCGATACACCGGGTCATATTGATTTTTCTGCGGAAATGGAACGAAGTCTTCAAGTCTTGGATCTTGCGATTCTATTGATCAATGGTCAAGATGGGGTCCAAAGCCACACCAAGACCATTTGGAAATGTTTGGAACATTATCATATTCCAACCCTGGTATTTATGAATAAGATGGATATCAGTTATCACTCCAAAGAAGAATTACTAAAAGATCTGCCAAGTACTTGTATTGATTTTACGGAAGATTATTTAGAAAAAGTCGCTTTATGTAATGAAGATTGTTTAAATGCCTATATCGAAACCCAGAACATTCCAACTTCTCTTCTTCAACAAGCCATCTATCGACGGGAGTGTTTCCCTTGTTTCTTTGGATCGGCCTTAAAACAAGAAGGTATCCAGCCACTAATGGATGCGATCGTGCAATATAGTTTAGATAAAGATTATCCATCTGACTTTGGAGCTTTGGTCTATAAAATATCAACGAATGAAAAAGGCCAACGACTCACCCATGTCAAGATCACAGGGGGCACATGCAAAGTCAAACAAAAAATCAATGAGGAAGAAAAGATTGATCAAATTCGTATATACAATGGCCAAGGGTATGAATCGGTACAAGAAGTATCAGCAGGAACTATTTGTGTGTTTACGGGCTTATCCCAGTTTGAAGTCGGACAAGGAATAGGAAATCAAGCCGATAGTATCGTTCCCACTTTAGAAGCGTATATGAATTATGAATTAGTTTTACCCAGCGGGGTGGATCCATTATCGTTAAAAGATGTTTGTGAACAATTATCCGAAGAAGATTCCCAACTTCATATGGTCTATGATGAAAAGCTCAAAAAGATCACTTTGCGTTTGATGGGACCGATTCAAATGGAAGTTCTTTCCAACCGCATCTATGAAAAGACCCACATTCAAGTTGGTTTTTCCAATGGGGATGTCCTATTCAAAGAAACCATTCAGGAATCGGTCATTGGCAAAGGTCATTTTGAACCGTTACGCCATTATGCCGAAGTCCATTTACGATTAGAACCTCTTCCAAGAAATAGTGGCATGATCTATGAAAGTGAAGTATCTACCAATGAATTACCACAAAATTGGCAACATCTGATCCTTACGCATTTAGAAGAAAGAGAACATCGTGGCGTTTTAACTGGAAGTCCCATTACGGATATGAAGATCACTTTAATTGCAGGTAAAGGTAGCATCAAACATACGATGGGTGGTGACTTTCGCCAAGCGACCTATCGTGCCATTCGTCAAGGTCTGATGCAAGCAACCAATCTTTTATTGGAGCCTTATTATAATTTTACGATCCATGTGCCACAAAGCAGTTTGTCGCGTGTTTTATACGATTTGGAACAACGCCATGCCAAAGTGGAAGTACAAGAAGATACGATCACGGGAAAAGGTCCAGTTCGAACGTTATCCAATTACCAAAATGAATTAACAGCTTTATCCAAAGGATTGGGAACCTTTGTTTGTCAGCCGGCTGGCTATGATATTTGTGAAGATGCCGAAACAATCATTGCCCAAAAAGCCTATGATCCAGAAAAAGATATGCGCAATCCAACGGGTTCGGTATTTTGTACCCATGGAGCTGGATTCTATGTGCCTTGGAATGAAGTGGATGCGTATATGCACATCCAACCGAAAAATGAAAATAGCCAATCCTATCGCAGCGTCAAATATACCATTTCGGATGAAGAAGCCAAACGCGTGTTTGCGATGACCAATGGCCAAAACAAGAATAAGGATAAGCACAAAGTAAAGCCCAAGAAAAAGAAAATCGATCTCGAAAAAGTGGAAACCAAACCACTTGTCCAAAAGCCGGAATGTTTGGTGGTCGATGGCTACAACCAGATCTTTGGTTGGCAAAGTCTCAAAGGGATTCCGTTTGATTCGGCTAGAGATGAACTCATTGATCGATTAAGCAATTATCAAGGCTATCGCAATTGTTACTTGATCATTGTTTTTGATGCGTATCGTGTCAAAGACAGTACGCATCGTTCATATAAAAAGGGTGATTTGGAAGTCATCTTTACGAAATACGATGAAACAGCGGATAGCTATATTGAAAAACATGTATCGGAATGGAAAAAGAAATATCGTCTAATCGTGGCTTCGAGTGATGGATTGATCCAAAACACGATTCTGGCCCATGGTTGTCAAAGAATGTCAGCTAGAGAATTAGAAAAACGAGCGTTATCCACCAATGCGGACGCATTTAAAACTTTCCATACACTTTGATTTTCTGGAGGTTGGACCAACCAATCTCCTTTTTTCTTGATCAGCGTCATTGTTTCCGTTTTTGTGACTACCTTTCCCTCTTTTAGACTGGTTTGGATATCTTTCCGACATCGTTCACCAATGGAAGGAATATCACCTTGATTCATCAAATACGGAAGCACATCGATATAGAGTTGGTTTTTCAAGGTATCGACATCGGGTTTGATATAACGTACTTTGACCTTTACTTTTGCTTGGGTTTGTTTATCGTTAAGGGAAACCGATACAATGGTATGGGACTTATACATTTTTGATAAGGTATATCGCATCGTTTGGTCGATTTCATTCAAAATCAATTTTTTTGTTTTCGCATCATCAATGACTGTATCCAGTTTATCTGAAAGTGAGGTTTGTACATCCATCATCGCTACAGCTTGGATCCATTCCCCTTTTTCAATATGGGTCCAATAAGTATCCGCCGTTTTTTCGACTTGGTGTTTTTCCATCACGGTACAACCACTTAAACTGATGGCTATGATACAAAGCAAGAGTATGATCTTTTTCATACTTTCATTGTATCAAAAAAAGAGTTGTAACAAGCACAACTCTTTACGCATTGGTTGTTGGTGCTACGTATGTACGAGCAGCTAACTCTTGATCCAAAGCATACAATCCTTTTGAATCCGATCCGAATAAATGATATTTCTTCAAAATATCTTCGGCATTCTTTTCTTCTTCCAATTGTTCTTTGACAAACCAATCATAGAACTGCATCGTACGATAGTCTTTAATATCATCCGCTGCGGCATAGATCGTATTGATCAAAGAAGTTACATATTGTTCATGTTCCAATCCAAATTTTAAAGGATCTTCAATCGATTGGTAGGTCTTATCTGGTTTTTCTACAGCGAAGAATTCTACATGTTCGCCATTATCAATCAAATACTGACGCATCATCATCGCATGATCACGTTCTTCTTGGGCTTGGACATCGTACCAATTCGCAAAACCATCTAAGCCTTGATCATAATAATAATTTGCAAAATCTAAATACAAATACGCCGAATAAAATTCCTTATTCACTTGCGTATTGATTAAATCTTTTACTTTTTTATCTAACATAGAAATCCCTCCATTCACCTGTATTATAGTACTTTTTGGTGGCTTTTCAACCACGCAACGATATCATCACTTTCATACATAGGCACACCATCGATAAACAAACAAGGTACCTGTTCCTTACCGCCTACATGAATCAATGTTTGGCGATCCTCTTCTTCTTTGTGGATGTCATGAAAGACAATGTCCGTACGTCCTTCGGCTTGGATTTCACGCATCACTTTTTGACAATAGGGACAGGTTTCAAACATATAAAGATCTAACTGCATAGTTGTCCTCCTTTATCTAGATTTTATAAAAAAAATGGGTAAAATGAAAGATAGATAGAAAGAAAGGAGTCTAACTATGTGTACTGTCATTACATACGCAACCAAAAACCATTATTTCGGTCGTAACTTAGATTTGGAACTCTCTTATAATGAGACCGTGACCGTCACCCC
The DNA here is from genome assembly GCF_003725415.1 of Absicoccus porci. Lineage (GTDB taxonomy): Bacteria > Bacillota_I > Bacilli_A > Erysipelotrichales > Erysipelotrichaceae > Absicoccus > Absicoccus porci. The sequence goes on from NZ_RJQC01000004.1 coordinate 62,802, forward strand.
TCGTAACTATGTATTTTCGTATCGTCATGTCGATGAAAAAAAAGCCAACTTGGCTTTGATTGGTATGGCTACTGTAGTCGATCAATATCCTTTATATTATGATGCCACCAATGAAAAAGGCTTAAGCATGGCTGGTTTAAACTTTCCTGCAAATGCCGATTATAAACCAGTGGAAACTGGTAAAGTCAACATTGCTTCTTTCGAATTGATTCCATGGCTATTGACCCAATGTGAAACGGTAGAAGATGTCAAAGCCAAAATGAAAGATGTCAATATTACCAATACGGCTTTTAGTGAACAATTGCCACCTTCTCCATTACATTGGATGGTGTCGGATCGTAACCAAAGCATCGTTATCGAAGCCGTTGCGGACGGCATTCATATCTACGATGATCCAGTGGGTGTCATGACCAACAATCCAACCTTTGATAAACAATTATTCAATTTAAATAATTATCGTTATCTATCCAATCGCACGTTGCCCGAAACGTTTGCGCCAGGACTTCCATTGGATGAATATTCTCGTGGTATGGGAGGTATGGGCTTACCGGGTGATCTATCTAGTGCTTCCCGTTTTGTGAAAGTAGCTTGGACCAAGATGAATTCCGTTTCTGGCGATAGTGAATCGGAAAGTATTTCACAATTCTTCCATATTTTAGGTTCTGTGGATCAACAACGAGGTTGTTGCGAAGTAGCACCCGAACAATATGAAATCACAATTTATTCGAGTTGTGTCAATGTAGATAAGGGTATTTATTATTATACGACCTATGAAAATTCCCAAATCACAGCCGTTGATATGCACAAAGAAAACTTAGATGGTGATACGATCATTACCTATCCATTGATCAAAGGCCAACAAATTCATTATTGTAACTGATATGCAGATCTTCATTTCACCGGCCAAACAAATGAAGCCTTGTGATGATTTTGTTGCGAATAGTCAACCCTGGTTTCAACAGGAAGCAGATCAGCTCATCGAGCGTTTATCTTCATATTCGATTGATGCGCTCAAAAAGCTCTATGCCTGTTCCGATGCCATCAGTCAAAAAGCCTATGACATGATTCATTCGTATGCGCAAGCACCTGTATATCCAGCCTTATTTTATTTTAGTGGCATTCAATATACCTATATGGCCCCCGATGTCTTTACCAATCAAGAAATGGAATATATACGTACACATCTACGCATTGGTTCTGGTTTGTATGGCATTTTACGTCCCATGGATGGCATCAAAGCCTATCGTTTGGAGATGAATCAAAAACCAGGCATCAATTTGTATGACTTTTGGAAGAATAAGCTTGCTCAAACCTTTGATGATCCAGTTATTCTCAATTTGGCCAGTGCCGAATATGCCAAATCCATTTCTAAATATTGTCCGATGATCGACGTTCGCTTTTATGAACAAGTAGGCGATCAGCGCAAAGAAAAAGGCGTTCATGTCAAGATGGCTCGCGGTCGTATGGTTCGCTATATGGCTGAACATCAAGTGGAGCAGATTGAACAACTTTATGATTTTGATGAGTTGGGCTTTCATTTTGATCCACAAACAAGCACGAAACAAACACTCATCTATGTAAAAGGAGGAAGTTAATCTTCCTCCTCGTTGTTCTTTTGTGATTTATATAATAAATCCATTTTCATTTCATAATAACTTGGACTCATATCCAAATAATGTTCATGTGGATTATCAAAACGTAATTCCGAATCCCAGATTTCATTATGAATTTGATCCGCTACATATTGACGGATTTCTTTCAATGGAACCGGATTCGTAACACGCTTACCCGCTTTGATGACTTGATGCTGCAATTCTTTGACCGAATAATGCTCATAATGCATATTTTTCCAAGGCTTCTTGGAATCTACATAACGATACCGTTTCGATGTATCGATTGGCTTTTCATCGTATTTGGTCAATAAATCCGCAACAGCTTTGCCTTCTTCATCATAGACACGATAGACTTTCTTACGACCTGGATTGGTAATTTTTTCGACTGTCTCACTGATCTTGATCTTCGGAATGCGTTGACCATCTTTTTCGGCTTCTGCCATTTTATAGACAGCACCAAATACCGGATCACTCTTGGAAGTGATCAAACGTTCACCTACACCATAACTATCGATGCAACCACCCTGATCCATGATGGAATTGATCGTATATTCATCCAAACTATTGGAAGCCACAATAATCGCATCTTCCAATCCGGCTTCGTCTAGTTTTTGACGTACTTTTCGTGATAGATAGGCTAAGTCACCTGAATCCAAACGAACACCTTTTAATCGTTTGCCCATAGGTTCCAATACTTCCTTGGCTACACGAATGGCATTTGGAACACCCGAATTCAATACATCATAGGTATCGATCAACAAAATGGAATCATCCGGATACATTTCCGCAAACTTTTTAAAGGCTGTATATTCATCTTCTTGATACATGACCCAACTATGTGCCATCGTACCACTCACCGGAATATCAAACATTTGACCAGCTAATACGGTTGCGGTACCCACGCAACCACCAATATACGCCGCACGAGCCCCATAAACAGCCGCATCCATATTATGTGCTCGACGTGCACCAAAATCAGACACAGCACGTCCTCTAGCTGCACGTACAATACGACTGGCTTTGGTCGCAATCAAAGATTGATGATTAATTTCAGCTAAGATGGCTGTTTCTACCAATTGAGCATCGATCAATGGCGCATGGACCGTAAGAATCGGTTCATTCGGATACATGATCGTACCTTCTTTGAACGCAAATATATCACCTTTAAAATGATAAGTTTTCAAATATTCTAAAAATTCTTCACTAAATAAGTGTAAAGAGCGTAAATAATCAATGTCATCTTGATCAAAGTGCATTTGTTCGATATATTCGATCACTTGTTCCAAACCCGCAAAAATCGCATAACCACCAATGTCGGGATTTTTTCGATAGAATACATCAAAAGTCACATAATCATTGCGATCTTTTTCTGACATATAGCCATTGGCCATCGTCAATTCATAAAGATCCATCATCATACTAATGTTACGTTTGTCATAAATCGTTTTATTCATTGTATTGTCCTCGTTCATTGTCCCTTATTATACGCCTTATTGATGCTTGTTTCCATGTTCAACGAAAACTCTTTACCCAATTTAACAATGAATCATGGTAAACATTCTCTAAAACCGACTGTTTCATCTGTTCCGTTACCGATCCATTGTTGGCCATTTTCTGCAAGATACAAGCTTGTAGCTCTTCTACGCTCATCTCTTCATACGGTACTTGACGCACTTCTTTCGGAAGATCAATCGTCTTTTCTTCTGGTTTTGGCATATCCACTTGATAATCAATCGGTTCAAATGTTTCTTCTCGATCCGGTAGCCAAATTTCTCCACCACAAGCAGGAAGATCCACCGCCATATGACCATCTTTTATTTCCATCACTTGTCCCGATAATACGCCGGTATACGTACCATTATCTACAGATACATCGATGTGGGCTACATTTTCATCATTATTGACCATTACGACTACATTGCCACGACGATAGGCATATTGACGATTGGTCAGCAACAATTCTTGATACTCTCCATACGATATAGCCGGTGTGGTTTGGCGTACATGTCCCAACGTGGAAATGACTTGCGTCAAAGGAATCTCTTGCATAGACTCTAAATCAATTTGTGGACGTAAATTCCAATCGGACCAACATTCTTTCTTACCTTCAATCGCCCATTCACTGCCATAATAAATCGAAGGAACACCCGGTAATGTATACAATAAAATATGCACCGGAATCAAATGGGCTGGATTGGTCAGTTTGGAAGCAATCCGCGCTACATCATGATTATCCACAAAATTATACAAACGAATGTGTCCCATATCGTTTAAGCGTTTGACCGTATGTGCAATCTCGAAGTAATTATGTTCATTATGACCAGAATACAAAGCTTTATGCAGTGCATAATTGGTTACGGCATGTAGATGTTCCGGATTGGACCAACGATTATATTCCCCATGAATAACTTCTCCCATCAAATAAAAGTCGGGTTTGATGGTAGCGGCTTGTTGGCGCAAGGCTTTCATAAAATCAAAATCCAATACATCGGCCGCATCCAAACGAATGCCATCCACATCAAAGGTATCCACCCAATATTGAATTACCGAACAAATATAATCAATGACGGCTGGATTTCTTTGATTCAATTTAACCAATAAATCATAGCCACCCCAATTGTCATAGTTAAAGCCATCATGATAGGAATTATCATTATTGAAATTGACGTTACAAAACCAATCTTTATACGCAGATTGTTCGCGATTTTTCTTTACATCTTGAAACGCAAAGAAATCACGGCCCACATGATTGAATACACCATCAAAAATCACATGAACCTTTTTTTTATGGCAATATTTCACAAAATCAATCAGATCTTCATTGGTTCCCAAACGACTATCCAATGTCTTGTAGTCGGTAGTTTCATACCCATGACCCACCGATTGAAATAATGGCCCTATATACAAGGCATTGCATCCAATGTCCACCAAATGATCGACCCAAGGAATGATTTCTTTGATTCGAGATACCGGTTTTGTATATTTGTTTTTTTTCGGTGCACCTACCAATCCCAATGGATAAATGTGATAAAACACCGATTCATCAAACCAAGCCATATGCATACCTCCCTATAAATACCACCATTATAACATAAAAAAAGAGGTCATTTCTGACCTCAATAAACACTAGTCCACATCCATGACACGGATCATGTTCGTTTTACCCGATTCTCCCAATGGCACACCGGCACAAAGAACGACAGAATCGCCTTTATCTACTAATCCAGCTTTTTTCGCTGCATGAAGTGCTGAACTAAACAACATTTCCGTTTTATCTTGTTGCGGAATCGTCAATGGAGAAACCCCAAACAACAAGTTCATTTGACAAGCAACGGTCTCGGAAATCGTACAAGCAATGACTTGACGATCTGGATGGTAGCTCGCAATACGACGTCCTGTATATCCGGAAATCGTGACACAAAGGATAGCTTTGGCATTGATATCCTTAGCTAAAGTAACAGCTGCATGCGATACGGCACGAGTTTGTGAAACTTTGGAACTTTGGGAACGCAAACGACCAATTTTATCGTAATCCACGTCTTCTTCCACACGTTTAGCGATACGCGCCATCGTACGACAAGCCAATACAGGATATTTACCATTGGCGGTTTCACCCGACAACATAATAGCAGTTGTACCTTGGTAAATAGCATTGGCCACGTCATTGGCTTCGGCACGCGTTGGACGTGGATTGTGGATCATTGAATCCAACATTTGGGTTGCCGTCACAACGATCTTGCCACGTTTGATACATTTTTCAATAATTTGTTTCTGGATGATAGGTACATCTTCCAATGGTACTTCAACACCTAAGTCACCACGAGCAACCATGATACCATCGGCTACATCCAAGATTTCATCGACATTCTTAACACCTTGCATACTTTCAATCTTGGCAATGATCTTCATATGTCCACCATGTTCATCAAAGATCTTACGGATATCCAAGATATCTTGTGCTGTACGTGTAAACGATGCCGCACAATATTCAAATCCCATTTCACATCCAAAAATCAAATCATCGCGATCTTTTTCGGAAATGAATGGCATTGATAAATCAATATTTGGGATATTGACACCCTTCTTATTGGAAATGACACCACCATTCATGACTTCACAAACGATATCGGGTCCATTGATTTCCAATACATTTAAGGCAACCAAACCATCATCGATCAAAACCGTTCCACCAGGAATTACATCCTGTGTCATTTCTTTATAAGAAACAGAAACACGTTCTTCATTTCCCATGACTTCATCGGTTGTTAGGGTAAAGCGTTGACCTTCCTTTAATTCAACACTACCATTTTCAAAATCACGCAAACGAATTTCTGGTCCTTTTGTATCCAATAACGTCGCTACTGGTAAATCCAATTCGTGACGTAAACGAATAACCTTTTCAAATTTTGCTTTATGCTCTTCATGGGATCCATGTGAAAAGTTAAAACGAGCAACATTCATCCCTGCCTTCATTAACTCAGTGATAGTTTCGTCATCTTCACTAGCAGGTCCTAAAGTACAAATAATCTTTGTCTTTCTCATCCTTTTTACCTCTCGATTCCTTTAATTCATTAGTATCATACACGATTTTTTTCAAAAATAAAGAAGTAAACGTTTTCAACTTAAGATTTGATTTAGACCTTACAATTTATTGTCGATATTCTTTTAAAAAGGCATTTTTATACCATTCAAAATGGCCATCCAATATGGCAGCTCGAATTTCTTCTGTCAAGCGAATAATAAAGCGTAAATTGTGCATGGTGGCTAAACGGAAATATTCATAGCGAATGGCCTTATCTTCGGATTTCTGCATTTCACGCAATTCCCCTTGGGTATAACCCGCCTGACAAGTCGGACAATCACAGCCTTTTTCTAATAAGTCATGCGGATGCTGCAAGTTTAAATGATAAAAGCCATGATGCGTATAGATACGTCCATGCCGCGCTTCCCTAGCAGGCGCTACACAATCAAAAGTATCCGCCCCTTGTTCGGCCCCAATCAAGATATCATCGGGATGAGAAAGGCCTAATAAATGTTTTGGTTTATTTTCTGGTAATTCTTCATTGCACCAACGAAGAATATTGCCAAGATCGGATTTTTGGAAAGCACCACCCAATCCATATCCATCAAAATCCATGGATCCTAATTTTTTAGATGTGGATCGACGTAGATCTTCCCATCGACCTCCTTGAATACAACCATATAAAGCTTGATAGTAACCCAGATCCATACAGTGTTTTTGATGTTCATCTAGACTGCGTTGGGCCCAACGCTCGGTACGATGCATCGCTTCCACATTATAATCATACGAATCAGCTAACGAGGTCAATTCATCAAAGGCCATATGAATATCCGCACCAATCCGACATTGAATCTGCATCGATTCTTCAGGACCAATAAAATCCATGTCTCCGGTTAGATAATCTTCAAATTCAACACCGGCTTCGCTAACTTTGGCCAACCGTTTTTCCATTGGCGTATTTTCCAATGGCTTATGCGTATCCATATTGACCACTTTACCCGATCCCGATCCTAAAGACATGACTTGAAAGCCCCCTGAATCGGTTAGGGTTGGGCCATGCCAGCCAGACCATTGGGCCAATCCGCCTTGATTGGCAATTTCATACGAAGTCTTACGTAAATGATAGCCATTGCTTAACATGGCTTGGCCGCCAATTCGATGTAGATCTTCCATGGGTAAAAAAGGCACTTGACCACGTGTACCCACACACATAAAGGCAGGCGTTTGAATATCACCATGAGGTGTATGTATGATCCCCGCTCGACCTAATTGGTGGGGGATTTTTTGAGTAATTTCAAAAGAAAAATCATTTTGATGCATGGGAATCCTCCTAAAACAATGACCATTATACACAAAAAAAGACTAGAAGTTACACTTCTAGTCAAAAATATCAATCGAATGATTAGATTTCTAATAAATCACTGTATACAGCTAATGCACCATCGGTATCATGTGCCAATACACGTTTTGCAAGAACTTTACCTAATTGAACACCTTCTTGGTCGAAACTGTTGATATTCCATACAAAACCTTGGAACATAACTTTATTTTCAAAGTGAGCCAATAATGCACCTAAAGTTTCTGGATTCAATTGTTGACCAATGATGATGCTGGATGGACGACCACCATCGAAGTTCTTATTTGGATTTTCATCGTCTTTACCACACGCAAACGCAACGATTTGAGCAGCTACATTGGCATCCAATTTCTTTTGTGAAGTCGAACCTTCAATAACAACATCATTACCAATTTGGCTATCTTTGAAACCAATGAATTGAAGTGGAACAATGGTCTTTCCTTGATGCAACAATTGATAGAAAGAATGTTGACCATTGGTACCTGGTTCACCAAAGATGATTGGTCCTGTTACATAATTGACTTTTTCACCAAAACGGTTTACTGATTTACCATTGGATTCCATATCCAATTGTTGAAGGTGAGCTGGGAAACGTGACAAAGCTTGTGAATAAGGCAATACAGCTGTTGTCGCATAATCAAGGAAGTTACGTTCATAAACACCAATCAAAGCATCCAATAAAGATGGGTTTTTCAAAATATCTTTTTCTTTAGCTGTTTCATCCGCTGCATGGGCACCAGCCATCAAACGAGCAAATACTTCAGGTCCAAATGCCAACGATAATACGCAGCATCCAACTGCAGAACTTGAAGAATAACGACCACCAATATAGTCATCCATATAGAAAGAATCTAAGAATTTATCATTGTTGGCCAATGGAGATGTTTCACTTGTACAAGCTAACATATGCTTGGAAGGATCCACACCAGCTTTTTTCAATGCATCTTCCACAAAGGCTGCATTTGTCAATGTTTCCAATGTTGTTCCCGATTTCGATACAACGATGAATAAAGCATGTTCAACATCAATATTATTTAAGACAGCCGATGCATCATCTGGATCGACATTGGAAATAAAGGCAGCTTGCATCTTTAATGTATGATTTGTTTTTGCCCAGTTTTCCAAAGCCAAATATAAAGCACGAGGTCCTAAATCACTACCACCAATTCCGATTTGAACAACCGTTGTGAATTTTTCACCCTTGCCATTGACGATCTTACCAGCATGAACATCATTCGCAAATTTGGCGATACGATCTTGTTGAGCTTGATAGAATTCACGTTTATTGACTCCATCCACAACAACATCTTTACCTAATTGACCACGGCACAATTGATGAAGAACCAAACGCTTTTCACCGGTATTGATGACGGCACCATTATACAATTCTTCATATTTTTCAGTTAATTGTGCTTCATCCGATAATTTTTGTAGAACAGCTAAGATATCATCATCTACAGCTTTTGCCGCATAGTTATAAGCCATACCTTCTGCCATTGGTACACTATATTTTTTTACACGTTGTGCACCTGATTCACCTGACATGACTTCACGAACATTCACTGCATCTACATTTTTTAATGCTTGATACGAATCCAACGCATCAAAATTCGTCCAATTTACCATGAACTTTAAACCTCCCTGTGTATTACACAAATATCACTATTATGATAGACTATTTATATGATAGACTATTTAAGCATTTTTTCCAAGGTTGACATCACCGAAAGAATGTTGTTTTATGGAAATATTAGAAGGGAGGTGGAAGAATGATTCTAAATTCGACTCTTTAAATCACGATCATACAAAAAGGAGGAGAATCATTCTATGCTGCAAATTCAAAACTGTACTCTACTACATACAAAAGATGGCCATTATCTCATGAACAATTTTTCGATGACAGCCAATCCCGGTGATAAAATCGTTCTGATTGGTGAAGAAGGCAATGGCAAATCGACCTTTCTACAATGGATCTATGATCCAAGCTACATACAATCCTATATTGAATATCATGGTCAATGCATCCAAACCAACGAACGATTGGCCTATTTACCGCAACAATTACCCGCAAAAGATCAAGCTTTGACTATCTATGAATTTTTCTGTGAAAGTGAAGCTTTTTTTGATCATCAAACCGATATTGGCAAATATGCCAAAACCTTGGGATCACCCGCTGATCTTGCTTTTAGTGATCAGAAAATGATGACTCTTTCCGGTGGTGAAAAAGTAAAAGTGCAACTCTTGCGCCTTTTGTTGGATGAACCCACTTGTATTCTTTTGGATGAACCATCCAATGATCTGGATATTCAAACACTCGAATGGTTGGAAACATGGATCAACGCCTATCCTGGCATTCTTTTCTATATCACTCACGATGAAACTTTGATTGAAAATACCGCCAATCAAATCCTTCATTTTGAACAATTAAAAAAGAAGACCCAGCCCAAAGTCAGCTTGTTTAAAGGCGATTATTCCACCTATCTACAAACGCGCCAAAGAGCTTATGCGCATCAAATGCAACAAGCCCAAGAACAACGAAAAGAAAAAAAGGAACGCGATGCCAAGTTCCAACGCATCCAACAAAAAGTGGAACATGCCCAAAACACCATTACGCGTCAAGATGCCCATGGTGGTCAATTATTAAAGAAAAAGATGCATGCCGTTAAATCCATGGAACGCCGCTTTGAAAAAGACGATGCGAATATGTTAGACATTCCTGAACAAGAAGAAGCCATTCGTTGGATGTGGATGGATCCAACGCCAATTCCAACGAGTAAACAAATCATTCAGTTGCATCTTGATACATTAAAAACCAATCGAATGTTGGCACAAAACATCAATCTATCCATTGTTGGACCCGAAAAAGTTTGTATCATTGGCAAAAATGGTGCCGGAAAATCCACATTATTAAATATCATTTATGATCAATTGGTGAAAAGAGAAGATATTACAGTCGCATATATGCCCCAAAACTATAGTGATCAAATGGATCTGGCCCAAAGTCCAATCGCTTTTTTAAGTACGTATTGTTCCAATCAAACCATTATTCGTAATGGACTAGCTGCCTTAAAGTTTACACGAGAAGAAATGGAACATGATTTGGCTCAGCTTTCGGGTGGTCAACTTGCCAAATGTTTTTTCTTAGCGATGGGATTGAAACAAGCGAATGTATTGATCTTGGATGAGCCTACTCGTAATTTATCACCGTTATCTAACCCTTTGATTCGTTCCATGTTCCAACAATTTTCGGGAACGATCATCAGTGTATCCCATGATCGTAAGTATATTTCAGAAGTTTGTGATGTGGTCTATGTCCTGGATGATACCGGACTTCATATATCCTAAAAAAAACGGAATCCTTGCATGGATTCCGTTAATTAATACTCTTATCTTTAAATTGTAGACGTGCTAAAGCTCTGGCCATGGCCGCTTGTGACATCTTATATTCACGTTGCGATTGTTTCTGACGCATTTTTTCTTTGGCTCGTTCTAAAGCTTCTTTCGCTCTTCGCTGATCCAATTCCGACTGCGTCTCACATGTATCGACAAGGACTTCGGCTTGATTGTCACTAAAGATCATGGTGCCAAACCCACTAACAACTTTAATTTCCGATCCATCTTCTTTACGAATCTTTAATTCACCAGGCGTAATCGCATAAATGCTCTTGGCATGATGGGCTAAGAATTGTTTGGATCCTTCGGGTGTGTGCACAGTCAGTACTTGCGCTTTATCATTATAGAATACATGATCGCTAGCCATGATTTTTAAGTCAAATACAGCTGTCATGTTTATTCCACTTCTTTCGCTTTTTCAATAACATCATCGATTGTACCGACATTGAAGAAGGCACTTTCTGGATATTGATCCATTTCACCATCCAAGATGGCACGGAAACCTTTGATGGTATCTTTCAATGGTACATATTTACCAGGAATGGAAGTAAATTGTTCGGCTACGTGGAATGGTTGTGCCATGAAGTTACGTAAACGACGCGCACGAGCAACAATCGTCTTATCTTCATCACTTAATTCTTCCATACCTAAGATAGCGATGATATCTTGTAGCTCTTTATACTTTTGCAGATACTGCAAGACTTCTTGAGCCGTATCATAATGTTCCTTACCCACAATATCGGCTTGTAGAATTCGTGAACTCGATTCCAATGGATCTACGGCAGGATAAATACCTTGTTCAACGACTTTACGAGACAATACCGTTGTTGCATCCAAATGCTCAAATGTGGTTGCGGGAGCAGGGTCGGTCAAATCATCGGCAGGTACATAAACAGCTTGTACTGAAGTAACCGAACCATTCTTCGTTGATGCGATACGTTCTTGAAGTTGGCCCATTTCATTGGCTAATGTTGGTTGATAACCAACGGCCGATGGCATACGTCCCAACAAAGAAGAGACTTCAGAACCAGCTTGGACAAAACGGAAGATATTATCAATAAACAATAAGACGTCTTTGTGTTCCACATCACGGAAATATTCGGCCATGGTCAATCCCGTTTCGGCTACACGCATACGAGCACCTGGCGATTCATTCATTTGACCAAAAACTAAGGCAGTATTATCAATAACACCAGATTCACTCATTTCGGTCCATAAGTCGTTTCCTTCACGACTACGTTCTCCAACACCGGTAAAGATGGAATAACCTCCATGTTCACTGGCAATATTGCGAATCAATTCCTGAATCAATACGGTTTTACCAACACCGGCACCACCGAACAAACCAACCTTGCCTCCCTTGGCATAGGGTGCAATTAAGTCAATGACTTTGATACCCGTTTCCAAAACTTCAGTGACAGGGGATTGATCTTCAAACTTTGGTGGTTTTCGATGAATTTCCCAATACGTATCGGTATCGATGGCTTCTTTTCCATCGATGGTATCGCCCAATACATTAAACAAACGGCCTAAGTTTTGTTTACCAACAGGAACTTCGATTCCCATATCTTGGGATAAAACGGGCATATCTTTTTGAAGGCCTTCACTGGGTGACAACATGATGCATCGAACCGTGTCGGTTCCCACATGTTGCATGACTTCCATGATGCATTTCTTGCCATGGTTATCCACCTGCAAGGCCGTATGGATCAAGGGCAATGGTGTCGATGGAAAATGAACATCGACAACAGGCCCCATAACTTGTGTGATTTTTCCTATTTGCATGTGGCACGTCTCCTTTTCTTTTCTAATTGTTGTTTGCGCGCCTTTGCCCCCGCCGCTACTTCGGTGATTTCCTGGGTGATTTGCGCTTGTCTTTGACGATTGTACTGCAACGATAATTGCGCCAACAAATCTTCACCATTCTTATTGGCTGAATCCATCGCTTGCATACGAGCAAAGTGCTCGGCTGCATACGATTCCACCAAACAACTATAAAGATAACCAGCTAAATAATCGGGGATGACCGTATCCAATAAAACTTTTGGACTTGGTTCCAATTCGTAGCTCATATTTTGTTCACCATCTACTTCGACATCACGATTCAACCGATAAAAAGGCAATAGTTGTTCGATATCTGGTGCAAACTGTGTGGAAGATTCCATCCGCGTATAGACAATATACAATTCATCAATCTTTTTATTTTCAAATAGATCCAACATTTTACTAGCCATCGAACGTGCTTTAGGCAACGTAGGATTTTGCGCTGTATATAAGAAATTTTCTTCAATGGGAATATGACGACGCATAAAATATTGACGTCCGACTTCACCAACCATATAAAGTTTATAGTTTTTAAAGCCTTTCAACATCTGTTCCGTCATCTTTAAGACGTTGTGGTTGTAGGCACCGGCCAATCCTTTATCACCCGTGACACAAATAACGGCACGACGTTGATTATCTTGATTGATATATTTTCGCTCATCCAAATAAGGATGATGAAAGTTATCGGGCATGCTTTGCAAAATGGTCAACATAACTTTTTGCAGAGAATAGAAATAGGGCTCGGTATTGGCCAAACTTTGTTTGGCTTTATTCATTTTGGTCGATGAAATCATATACATGGCCTTGGTAATCTTCATGGTGGATTGGATACCGGTCATGCGATCTTTAATTTCACGAATGGCTGACATGTTCCAATCCTCGATACTCCTTAGCGGCTGCAATAATGCGATCTTTTAGATCATCCGCTAATTCACCCGTTGTGTGAATTTCACGAGCCAATTCACTATGTTCACTATCCAACCATGCTAACATCTTCGTTTCTTCGTCTTTGATTTGATCGACAGGAACATCACTCAACAAATTGGCATCGGCAACCACTAAAGCCATAATTTGATCGGCTTGATCCATGGGATGATTCAATGGTTGTTTCAATAGTTCCATCAAGACTTGGCCATGAGCCAATTGACGTTTGGTCGCATCATCAAGATCTGAAGCAAATTGAGTAAATTCTTTCATTTCTCGATATTGGGCTAAATCAATACGCAAAGAACCAGATGCTTTTTTCATGGCTTTCGTTTGGGCAGCACCACCAACACGAGAAACCGACAAACCAACGTTTACGGCTGGTCGTTGACCTTCAAAGAATAAATCACTTTCCAAGAAGATTTGACCATCGGTAATGGAAATAACATTGGTTGGGATATAGGCACTGACATCACCATCTTGCGTTTCAATAATTGGCAAAGCCGTAATGGATCCGCCCCCTTTTTCATCCGATAGACGACTGGAACGTTCCAATAAACGAGAATGCAGATAGAAGACATCACCTGGATACGCTTCACGACCTGGGCTACGACCTAATAATAGTGAAATGGTACGGTACGCAACGGCATGTTTAGAAAGATCATCATAGACGATCAATACATCTTTGCCACGATGCATAAAATACTCACCTAAGGAGGTAGCTGCATAAGGAGCAATATATTGTAAACTTGGAGCATCCGCAGCTGTTGAAGTCACCACAATGGTATAGTCCATCGCATCATTTTTCTTTAAGGTATTCACTAAGTTAGCCACGGTCGATGCCTTTTGGGCAATGGAAACATAAATACAAATACAATCTTTGCCTTTTTGGTTCAAGATCGTATCCAAAGCAATTGATGTCTTTCCGGTTTGTTGATCGCCAATGATCAACTCACGTTGACCTCGACCAATGGGGAACATAGAATCAATCGAAAGAATTCCGGTTTCCAATGGGGTCGTTACAGGTTTACGATCAATAATGCTTGGGGCAGGCTCTTCAATAGGACGGATCTCTTCTGAATCGATGGTGCCTTGTCCATCAATAGGATTTCCTAAGGCATCCACAACACGACCTAAAAAATCCGGACCAACAGGCATACCTGCTTGTAGCTTGGTACGAGAAACTTTGGTGCCTTGACCAATCAATCCATCTGTATCAAACAAGATAACGCCAATACCATCATCGTTGATATCTTGTACCATACCTTTGGTTCCATCTTCAAAGACAACAACTTCTCCATACATCGCATGTTCGATTCCGGAAATGGTCGCAATACCATCACCAATCGTTTCGACATAGCCCACTTCATTGGTGGCCGCTTGCGCCTCAAATTGTTCGATGGCTTCTTTTAAGATTGTCATCAAAGTTCCATCTTTTTTCATGCGTAAAGCTTTATCCCTAGCCGCTTTGATTTGATCTGTCAACTGTTCTTGACGCGAACGAGTCGACCAATCGTATTCATCATTACCAGCGTGTAAGATAAATCCACCACGCACGCTTGGATCTATTTCGATATTTAGCGTAACATCACTACAATCATACTTTTCTTTCAGAAAGGTTTTGATCTTATCGGCCTGGGCAGAGGTTGGACGTGTCACACATCGCAGTGTAGCGGTTAAATTTTTTTGTTTCATATCCATTATCCTTCATCCATTTCTTTAATAAAATCATCATATAAGTCGGCATCGCTTTTTTGACCAACCACTTTCTTGGCTGCTTGATCGATCAGAGCTGCCATTTCGTTTTGGGCTTTGATCTTTTCTTGATCTGCAGCTTCTTTGGTTTTTAAGCGTGCTTGAGCAATCATTTCTTCTGACTTTGCATTGGCATCCGCAATGATTTGTTCATATTGCTGGCTAGCCTCTGTTTTCGCTTTCGCCAATTCAGCATTGCATTGTTCATGAATGGTTGCGAGTTTTTCATCGGCCTGCGCTTTGAGAGCCTGGGCTGTTTCTTTATCTTTGGCTGCATCCGCAAAGGAAGAATCAATTTCTTCATTGCGCTTCGCAATGATTTCGCGAACCGGTTTAAACAAAAATTTCTTCATCAATGCATAGAGTACAAGTAAGTTAATGATTGTCCAAAGTACATTGGAATCAATACGTAACATACTACTTCACCATGAAGATGATCAAGATACCCAATACGAAACCGTAAATAGCTGTGGCTTCTGCCAATGCCGATCCTAACAATAAGTTACGCATAATTTTTCCGTCTGCTTCTGGTTGTTGAGCAACGGCCTTAACGGCACTCGATGTGGCAATACCAATTCCTAATCCACCACCAACAACGGCTAATGCTGCCATACCAACTCCAATTGCTGTTAAACTCATTTTTCTTTTCCTCCTATTTTATTCTGTTGCTTCCGCAATAAACAGTGATGTCAAAAAGACAAACACATAGGCTTGTATAAAGCCATCAAAAAAATCAAAATATAGACTAAAAATACTTGGTATAATAACTGGAACTACCATTTTGATGAGTTCCATAATAACAAATGCACCCAATACGTTTCCGAATAATCGCATACATAGCGATAGTGGTCGAGTGACCAACTCTAAAATATTGATAGGGGTAACAATTGCCATCGGTTGGGCAAAACTTTTTAACCAACCTTTACATCCTTTTGCGCGAATACCACTGACTTCAATTAAGACAATGCTCATCAGGGCTAACGCGATCGTTACATTCAAATCTTTTGTCGGTGGTTTTAAACCAAAGATACCAATGATATTGGCTAAACCTATATATAATAGGACCGTAGAAATATAACCACTATATTCTTTGGCATTTGGTCCGAGCATCGATTGTGTAAAAGAATCCAACCATGTAACAATCAGTTCTGCAACGACTTGCTTCTTGCTTGGATCATGCACTTTCAAACCGCGTGTTAACCAGATGGCTAAGGCGACCAAGATGGCCATGACCAACCAACTAACGACCACCGATTCAGCAATCGCAAACGGGCCAATGGTAAAAACCGTATTTACATGTAACTGCTGAATTAACTCGTTGGTAAATTCTTCCATTATTCTAGAATCAGCACCTCCTCTTCGAAAAAACAAAATAAGGCCAGTGATTCACGTTAACTCGTGAACCGACTAGCCTCATCGCGGGTTAATGCACCTTTGTTTTTTCTAACAATCTGCATTGTACGCTCATTAAAATAGGACGTCAATCGTTTTTTAACGATGGGAACGTTTTCATTGAAAAAACAAAAATAATAAAAAAAGGACCCGGCAGCGTGCTATGTTCGCAGGGGCAGGCCCAACTATCTTCGCCGCGGGAGTGCTTAACTTCTGTGTTCGGGATGTCAACAGGTGTATCCACTCCGCTATCGCTACCGGATCCTTTGAGAGATGCTCTCTCAAAATCGAACAACGCTTCCGACTCTTCTCAGATCAAGTCCTCGACCGATTAGTACCAGTCAACTCCGTACATCGCTGTACTTCCATCCCTGGCCTATCTACCTTATCGTCTTTAAGGGGTCTTACTTCTTGGGAGATCTCATCTTGGAGTAGGCTTCGTGCTTAGATGCTTTCAGCGCTTATCCTTTCCCTGCTTAGCTACCCGGCTGTGCTCCTGGCGGAACAACCGGTGCACCAGCGGCAGGTCCATCCCGGTCCTCTCGTACTGAGGACAGCTCTCCTCAGATCTCCAACGCCCACAACAGATAGGGACCGAACTGTCTCACGACGTTCTGAACCCAGCTCGCGTACCGCTTTAATGGGCGGACAGCCCAACCCTTGGAACCGAATCCAGCTCCAGGATGCGATGAGCCGACATCGAGGTGCCAAACCTCGCCGTCGATGTGAACTCTTGGGCGAGATCAGCCTGTTATCCCCAGGGTAGCTTTTATCCGTTGAGCGACGGCCCTTCCATTCGGCACCGCCGGATCACTAATCCCGACTTTCGTCCCTGTTCGACCTGTTTGTCTCACAGTCAAGCACGCTTCTGCATTTGCACTCGACGATTGGTTTCCATCCAATCTGAGCGTACCTTTGGGCGCCTCCGTTACTCTTTGGGAGGCGACCGCCCCAGTCAAACTGCCTGCCTGACACGGTCCCCGGTCCCGCTCAGGGACCTGGGTTAGAACTCCGATCGCACAAGAGTGGTATCCCACCGGCGACTCCTCGTATTCTGGCGAACACGTCTCTCTGTCTCCCACCTATCCTGTACGTCTACGACCAAAGTTCAATATCAAGCTGCAGTAAAGCTCCATGGGGTCTTTCCGTCTAGTTGCGGGTAACCTGCATTTTCACAGGTACTAAGATTTCACCGAGTCTGCTGCCGAGACAGCGCCCAAATCGTTACACCTTTCGTGCGGGTCAGAACTTACCTGACAAGGAATTTCGCTACCTTAGGACCGTTATAGTTACGGCCGCCGTTCACTGGGGCTTCAACTCACTGCTTCCTCTTTCGATTCACAGATCCTCTTAACCTTCCAGCACCGGGCAGGTGTCACCCTCTATACTTCGCCTTGCGGCTTCGCAGAGAGCTGTGTTTTAGTTAAACAGTCGCTTGGGCCTCTTCACTGCGGCTCTTTCGAGCACTCCTTCTCGCTAACTTACGGAGTCATTTTGCCGAGTTCCTTGGCAACAGTTCTCTCGCTCACCTCGGGATACTCTCCCTGCCCACCTGTGTCGGTTTTGGTACGGGCCGGACATACATTGCTAGAAGCTTTTCCTGGAAGCCGGTCCGCATGTCTTCGCTACTCGATCGCTCTTTCGCTTCCCTGTCACGTCTTCACGTTCCGATGACCGGATTTGCCTGGTCATCCGCTACCTCGCTTCGCCCTCAATCCGTTAAGAGGGTCATGCTTCCCGTCTCCGTCACTCCTTCGCTCTACATCCGGGTGCAGGAATATCTGCCTGCTTTCCATCCGCTACGCCTTTCGGCCTCGCGTTAGGTCCCGACTTACCCAGGGCGGACGAACCTTCCCCTGGAATCCTTGGGCTTTCGGTGTGAAGGATTCTCACCTTCATCTCGCTACTCACACCGGCATTCTCGCTTCCATGCGGTCCACCGCTCCTCTCGGTACGGCTTCTTCCTGCATGCAACGCTCCCCTACCACATCTTTACGATATCCGCAGTTTCGGTATCCGGCTTAGCCCCGGTACATTTTCGGCGCAGGGTCACTCGACTAGTGAGCTGTTACGCACTCTTTCAAGGATGGCTGCTTCTGAGCCAACCTCCTAGTTGTCTGTGCATCCCCACTTCCTTTTCCACTTGGCCGGAATTTTGGGACCTTAACTGGCGATCTGGGCTGTTTCCCTCTTGACCATGGACTTTATCACTCACGGTCTGACTGCCGTGCATCCTGTTCGGCATTCGGAGTTTGATTGAGTTCAGTACCCCGGGATGGGGCCATCACTCATTCAGTGCTCTACCTCCGATCAGGTTCTTCACGACGCTAGCCCTAAAGCTATTTCGGGGAGAACCAGCTATCTCCGGGTTCGATTGGAATTTCTCCCCTAGCCACAAGTCATCCGCCAGCTTTTCAACGATGGTCGGTTCGGTCCTCCATTCAGTTTCACCTGAACTTCAACCTGCTCATGGCTAGATCACCCGGTTTCGGGTCTGCGATGTTCTACTTCCGCCCTATTCAGACTCGCTTTCGCTGCGGCTCCGCGTTTTCCCGCTTAACCTCGCATCTCATCGCAACTCGCCGGTTCATTCTACAAAAGGCACGCCATCACCCTTCAACGGGCTCTGACTTCTTGTAGGCATACGGTTTCAGGTTCTCTTTCACTCCGCTCCCGCGGTTCTTTTCACCTTTCCCTCACGGTACTGGTCCACTATCGCTCACTCAACTATATTTAGCCTTGGCGGATGGTCCCGCCTGCTTCCGACAAGATTCCTCGTGTCTCGCCGTACTCAGGATCCTGCCCGCTTCCTTTCGCATGTCGTCTACGGGGCTTGCACCCTCTTCGGCCGCGCTTCCAATCGCGTTCCACTATGCTCCATTCGTCTTTGGCAGTCCTTCAACCCCGTCCCTCGGGACGGTTTGGGCTGGTCCCCTTTCGCTCGCCGCTACTCAGGGAATCATTCTTATTTTCTTCTCCTGCGGGTACTTAGATGTTTCAGTTCCCCGCGTACCTCTCATATCCCTATGGATTCAGAATATGATGACCGATCTTCTATCGGCCGGGTTCCCCCATTCGGATATCGATGGATCTTCGCTCCCTAACAGCTCCCCGTCGCTTTTCGCAGTTTGGCACGTCCTTCTTCAGTATTGAGTGGCCAGGCATTCGCCGTACGCCCTTCCTTGCTTGATCTTGGTTCTCTTCGTGTTTTCTTCGAGATTCTTCAGAACTGTTCTACTACTGTTTATGAAATCTTCTTCACTAAACGTTATAGACCTTCTGTTGTCTTCTTCGTTGTTCGATTTTCAAAGATCATCTCTGAGAAATCTTCCGATCTCTCAAAACTGATCAGGAATCCTTTTCGCACATCTCTCTGTACACTTGCTTTCTCCTTAGAAAGGAGGTGATCCATCCCCACGTTCCCGTAGGGATACCTTGTTACGACTTAACCCCAGTCATCGGTCCTACCTTCGACGGCTCACTCCCTAAGGTTATGCCACCGGCTTCGGGTATTACTGACTCCCATGGTTTGACGGGCGGTGTGTACAAGGCCCGAGAACGTATTCACCGCGACATGCTGATTCGCGATTACTAGCGATTCCAACTTCATGGAGTCGGGTTGCAGACTCCAATCCGAACTGGGACGGACTTTTCGGGATTCGCTCCAGGTCGCCCTGTCGCTGCCCTCTGTATCCGCCATTGTAGTACGTGTGTGGCCCAGGCCATAAGGGGCATGATGATTTGACGTCATCCCCACCTTCCTCCGGTTTGTCACCGGCAGTCTGATATGAGTCCCTAACTTGATACTGGTAACATATCACAAGGGTTGCGCTCGTTGCGGGACTTAACCCAACATCTCACGACACGAGCTGACGACAACCATGCACCACCTGTCTCCCTGATAGCCTCCGATACATCTCTGCATCTTTGCAGGGGATGTCAAGGCCTGGTAAGGTTCTTCGCGTTGCTTCGAATTAAACCACATACTCCACCGCTTGTGCGGGCCCCCGTCAATTCCTTTGAGTTTCACACTTGCGTGCATACTCCCCAGGCGGAGAACTTATTGCGTTGACTGCGGCACTGAGTTATTCCCCCAACACCTAGTTCTCATCGTTTACGGCGTGGACTACTAGGGTATCTAATCCTATTTGCTCCCCACGCTTTCGTACTTCAGCGTCAGTTGCAGACCAGGCGACCGCCTTCGCCACCGGTGTTCTTCCATATATCTACGCATTTTACCGCTACACATGGAGTTCCATCGCCCTCTTCTGCACTCCAGCCGGACAGTTTCCAGTGCAGTGCTGCAGTTGAGCTGCAGCCTTTCACACCAGACTTATCTGGCCGCCTACGTACCCTTTACGCCCAATCATTCCGGATAACGCTCGCCACCTACGTATTACCGCGGCTGCTGGCACGTAGTTAGCCGTGACTTTCTGGCGAGATACCATCAAACCGGAAGCATTCCCTCTTCCTGTCCTTTTTCTCTCGCAACAGAGCTTTACAATCCGAAGACCGTCTTCACTCACGCGGCATTGCTCGTTCAGGGTTCCCCCCATTGACGAAAATTCCCTACTGCTGCCTCCCGTAGGAGTTTGGGCCGTGTCTCAGTCCCAATGTGGCCGTTCGCCCTCTCAGGTCGGCTATGCATCGTCGCCTTGGTGGGCCGTTACCTCACCAACTGGCTAATGCACCGCAGGTCCATCCATGTCCAGGGCCGTGGCCCCTTTAACATATCGAAGATGCCTTCCATATGCCTATCCGGTTTTAGCAGTCGTTTCCAACCGTTGTCCCGGGTACATGGGCAGGTTACCTACGTGTTACTCACCCGTTCGCCACTGATCCGGAAGATGCAAGCACCTTCCTTCTCCGTTCGACTTGCATGTATTAGGCATGCCGCCAGCGTTCATCCTGAGCCAGGATCAAACTCTTCATTTGATTTAGCTCTACGATGTCTCTGACATCTTTTTTTCCTTTTCGAAATTGACGTGTTTCTTGGTTTCCTGTTCAGTTTTCAAAGATCGTCACGCTTTCGCGTGCTCAGTTATATTATCAAATCTATCCCCCTTCTGCAACCCCTTTTTTAATTTTTTTTATTTTTTTCACATCAAATGATTTTGCCTCACAATTTTTGACAAAATACGAAGCAAACGCATCATTATCTAAATCTTCAAAATAACTGGCAACCATTCGACAAATACCACCATGACAAGATAATAAGATCACATCCTCATCTTCTGATTTTTCAATCAAATCATCTAAAAATGGATAGACCCGAGCTGCCACATCTAAAAACGATTCTCCATTTTTAAATCGTTTGAAATATTTATGCTTCTCCGCTTGATACTGTTTGTCACTACGTAATACCCCTTCAAAAATCCCAAAATCTTGTTCGCGTAAAGCCGGTTCATTTATAATCGGTACTTCTTGCTCTAATTCTTGAGCAATAATTTGACTCGTTTGTCGCGCCCGAATCAATGGCGAACTATAAATTTTCGTAATTCCCATTCCTCGTAATCTTTTTCCCGTTATTCGTGCTTGTTCCATCCCTCTTTCATTTAATGGATTATCGGTTGACCCTTGTGCTAAATTTTTATCATTCCAATCCGTTGTTCCATGTCGAATCACTACAATCTTCATTTTTGCTTCTCCCTTTCTTTTTCCTTATTATACACAAAAAGGCCGAAGGAGAATCCTTCGACCTAGGGGGGGGAGAAATCATTTATTTTGATAACTTGGATGCAGCCGCTTTATCTAAGACAACAACGACATCTGGATGTTTTTGTAAAATCGAAGCTGGTACCTTTTCCGTTACAGGTCCTTCTACCATGGCTTTTACCGCATCGGCCTTATTCGCTCCATTGGCTACCAATAAGATCTTTTTTGAACGCATGATTGATCCCAATCCCATCGACATTGCTTGATGAGGAACCTTATTGACATCATTGTCAAAGAAACGACTATTGGCTTCCAACGTACTTTGAGTTAGATCCACAATATGGGTAGGCGCATCAAACGATGTACCTGGTTCATTAAAACCAATATGACCATTCCGACCAATTCCCAATAGTTGAAGATCAATCGTGACTTTTTTCAATTCGGCTTCATAGGCATCCGCATCGGCCTGTGTACTACCTTCTGGTAAATGTGTATTTTCTGGCTTGATATTGACATGATCAAATAAATGTTTATGCATGAATGAATAATAGGATTCTGGATGATTGCGATCAATGCCTACATATTCATCCAAGTTATAGGAGGTAATATCCGCATAACTCGTACCATTTTCTTCGTAGTCTTTGACCATTTCCTTATATAAACCTTCTGGACTAGATCCAGTTGCCAAACCTAAAATCGCATGCGGATTCTTCTGAATCACATCTTTCATCACTTCAAATGCTTTTTTGGATTCTTCTTCGTAATTCTCACAAACAATAACTTTCATAATTGCATTCTCCTTTGCTAATTCATATATACCACTTTTATATACCAGTTGCAACCACTTTATCAAAATTTACTTCGTGATAGAATAGGACAAGTAGAAAGAAGATATTTATGAAAAATAAACACGCTATCAATATGTTGGAAGGCAGTATCTATAAAAATTTATGCATCATTGCCATTCCTATTGCCCTTTCCAACATTCTCCAACAACTCTTTAATGCATCGGATACCGCTGTCGTAGGTCACTTTGCTTCCAGTCAAGCCATGGCCGCCGTTGGATCCAATGCCCCTGTGATCAATATGATCGTTACCTTTTTTACCGGTCTATCCATTGGTGCCAATGTTGTCTTAGCTCGTTGTATCGGTGCCAAAGAAGAAGACAAAGCCAATGAAGTCTTACATACCAGTTTTGTACTGGCCATTATCAGTGGCCTTTTGATGTTGATCATTGGTCAACTCATTGCCAAACCTGTCTTACTCCTTTTACATACCCCGGCCAATGTCATCAATATGGCCACCATGTACTTACGCATTTACTTTTGTGGAATGCCCTTTTTGATGATCTATGATTTTGGTTCCGCCGTCTTACGGTCCATCGGCGACACCAAACGCCCCTTGTATTTTTTGATCATTGCCGGCATTGTCAACGTTTGTTTAAACTTGGTTTTTGTGATTGGATTTCATCGCAATGCCGATGGGGTCGCACTCGCAACAACCATTGCCAATGGTCTCAGCAGTTTTTTGATTTTCTATACCCTGCTTCATGAACAAGGCATGCTTCATTTAGACATCCATAAATTAGGAATCAAAAGCGAATATCTTCGTTCCATTCTTTGGATTGGTCTACCCGCTGGCCTACAAGGTTTGATCTTTTCCTTTTCAAACGTTGTGATTCAAGCATCCATCAACCATTTTGGTTCCGCTTGTGTAGCTGGCAATGCCGCCGCCTTAAACTTCGAATACATTTGTTACTTCATCGTCAATGGCTTTACCCAAGCCACGATGACTTTTATTTCGCAAAACTACGCCGCCAAGAACTATACTCGCTGTCGTAAGACCACGCGTACGGCTTGGCTTTGTGCCTTTGGCTTTACCGCCCTATTATCTTGTACCTTTTATCTATTCAAAGGTCCTTTACTAAGCTTGTTTACCAATGATCCCAAAGTCATTTATTATGCCTATATCCGTATGACATACATTGCGTTATTGGAACCACTCACTTCTTTATATGAAGTGCCTGGTGGCAGCTTACGTGGAATTGGCCATTCCCAACTTCGCTCAAGTAGCCGTTATCTACCCAATTTCCTGGATCATTACCGGAACAGCGGTCATTCTTTTATATTTAAAAGTAACCAAAGAAGAATATATAGAGATGTAGTATAATAGCCCTATGAAATTATTCGCAACCGACTATGATGGGACATTAAAAGTGGATGGAACCATCCAAGAAAAAGATCTTCTAAGCATTTATCAATGGAAAGCCAAAGGAAATCTATTTGTGATCGATACGGGCCGTTCGATGGAATCCATTTTAGAACAAGTGCAACTGTACAAATTACCCGTCGATTACTTTGTCACCAACAATGGTGGAATGGCTTTTGATGCTTCCCAAAAAGAAATATTTTCAACCTATCTCGATCCGGTTATGGCCATCGATATCATGTATATTGCCAAAATGGTAGGTGGCATCGTTAGCTACGTTGTCAATGATGGCTTTTATCGGCATCGCATTATTGTCGATGATCAACTCGAAGAAAAACGATACCCTAATCTAGCACCCGATATCACGGAAGCCCAACTACATGCCCAAGGCAAATATGCCCAAATTGTTTTGTCGATGGCTTCCAAAGAACAAGCTTTACAATTGGAAAAACGTATCAATGATCATTTTGCCGATCAAATTGTGGCCTATGCCAATCAATATGTCGTCGATGTCGTTCCGAAAAACATTTCCAAAGCAACTGGTATTGCACGCATTTGTGCACTACATCATATTGACAAAAACAATATCTATACGATTGGTGATGGCAACAACGATATTCCTTTGATTACTTTTAGTCCCCATGGTGCAGCCGTTGACTGGGCCAGTGAAGAAGTGAAAAACCAAGCATCTCAAGTTGTCGGTTCGATTGCCGAATTATTAGGTGGTGAATAAAAATGAAATCAACATTAAAACGAACATGGGCCGAAATTGATCTCGATGCCCTTGACTATAACTATCAAACAATTCGTTCCCATATTGGTCCCAACACCAAATTTTTAGGTGTGGTCAAAGCCGATGCCTATGGGCATGGTTCTGTCCAGATTGCCAGTCGGCTTCAAGATCTAGGTGCCGATTATTTAGCGGTTAGCAGCATTGATGAAGCCATGGAATTACGCTTCAATGGCATCACGATGCCCATCCTCATTTTGGGTCATACCCCCAAAGAACAAGTGGATCGTTTGATTTGTTTCAACATAACCCAAGCCGTTACTTGTAAGGCGAAAGCAGATGAATACAATCAAGAAGCATTAAAATATGGTGGCACCTTAAAGGTCCACATCAAAGTGGATACGGGTATGTCCCGGTTGGGTTATTTATGTAACGATGAACATTTTGATACGGGTGTCGAAGGGATTGTCGAAGCTTGTCAATGGCCTGGTTTACAAGCCGAAGGTATATTCACCCATTTTGCGATGGCCGATGAAGATAACCCTGTAGGAAGAGAATACACCCATGCACAATTTGCCCTCTTTCAAAAAGTGATCCAAGCAGTGGAATCCAAATGGGGGCAGCGATTTGCGATTCATCATTGTGCCAATACGGGTGCCACGGTGGATTATCCAGAAACCTATTTGGATATGGTTCGTCCAGGCTTGTTGTTGTATGGCTATGGAGCCTATGCGAAAAAATGGCATCTCAAACCTTTGATGACCATGAAAACAACTGTAAGCACCATTAAAGTCTATGATCCCGGCACGCATGTCAGCTATGGCGGCATTTATACGACCGATAAGAAAACAAGGATGGGGGTAATTCCCTATGGGTATGCGGATGGCTTTTTGCGTTCCTTATCCAATCGTTGCCAATTGATGAGCGAAGATGGACCTGTCCAACAACGAGGTCGTATTTGTATGGATATGGCCATGATTGATTTGACGGATAAATGGCATGTCGATGTGGGTAGCGAAATTGAAATATTTGGACCGCATCAATCATTGGATGATTGGGCCGCTTTAGCCGGAACCATTCCCTATGAAATTGTTTGTGCCATCAGCAAGCGTGTTCCTCGCTATTATTATCAACAGGGAAAAATTATATCAAAGGAATTATTATTACGAATGTAACACAAGGAAGGGAAATGTATGAAGAAAGAAACGTATGCGGATGCGAAAGTTGAAAATGTGTATAAACTGGATGGATATGTCCCTATTGCCAAGGCCATCCCATTTGGTCTCCAACATGTTTTGGCCATGTTTATTGCCAATGTGGCCCCATTGATCTTAATTGCTGGTGTCGCTGTCTATAATGGAAAACCATTTTCCAGTTTGGAAACAGCACGCCTGATTCAAAATTGTATGTTGATTGCTGGTATTGGTACTCTGATTCAATTGTATCCGATTGGTCCGATTGGATCTCGGCTCCCTATCGTCATGGGTTTGAGCTTTACCTTCTTAGCTGCGGCTATGAATGCTGCCAGTCAAGATTATGGCTATATGGTCGGTGCCATCATTATTGGTGGTATTTTTGAAGGTATATTGGGATTAACAGCCAAATATTGGCGAAAATTCATCTCACCAATGGTTGCTGCTTGTGTGGTTATTTCCATTGGCTTAAGTATTTTAAATGTAGGTGTACAATCGTTTGGCTCTTCGGCTAAATACGATATGGGAGCTTGGCAAAACCTTTTGGTTGCGACCATCACTTTGATTTCGGCTTTGATCTTCCATATTAAATTAAAAGGCATCTTTAAACAAATGTATGTATTACTCGGTATGCTGGTTGGGTATGTGGTATCCATCTTCTTTGGTATGGTGGACTTTGCCGCCATGGGCAAAACCATTTCGGAAATGGGGATCATTGCAATTCCGCAATTGTGTGCCTATACTCCAAAATTCAATCTCAGTCACATCCTTTCTTTCTGTTTGATCTTTGTGGTATCCGCGGTTGAAACGATTGGAGATACGACAGCCACGGCCAAAGAAGTCTTGCATCGCGATGTAACCTCGAAAGAAATTTCCGGTTCCTTAGGTGTCGATGGTTTTATTTCGGCTATTTCTGGTGGTATCTTTGGTTGTTCACCGATTACTTCTTTTAGTCAGAATGTAGGTCTGATTGCCATGACGCATGTTGTCAATCGCTTTTGTATCCTATTTGGTGCCTTAGCCATGATCTTAGGTGGACTGTTTCCACCCATTGGTGCTTTCTTAACGACTTTACCCGATTGTGTATTGGGTGGTTGTACTGTTATCATGTTTGGTTCCATCTTTATGTCGGGTATTCGTATGATGCATGATGCCGGATTGGATAATCGAAATGTATTGATTGCTGCCACATCAATTTGTTTAGGCGTTGGTGTAACGCAAGTCGATGGTTTCTTTAGTCATTTACCCCATGTTTTTGGTGATATCTTTGCAGGCAATATGGTTGCCGGGGTCTTTGTGGTTGCCTTGATCATGGATCTTTGTTTACCAAAAGATCCAAAATATTATGAAACCGATGTGCCAAAGGGAGAATAATTTCTCTCTTTTTTCTGGATTCCGTTATAATACATATATGGCAGAGATTTATATCGAACGGAGCATGGATAGTCCTGCTTCGTTAACCAATTTATTAAAAGCAAAAGGCTACAAAGTTGAAAATAAGGTCATCGAACAAAAAATCATTGAATCCAATTATACGATTTCACATATCTTAGGCGTGCCTTTAGCGACCAAATTATTCTATTATAAACGCTTACGCGTCGTCGAAGATCAACCCAAAATACTAGAAAAGACGTATATCAATCTGGATATAGTACCGGGATTGGATCAGGTTGATCTGAATAATGCGGCCTTTTTGGATGTGATTGAAAACAAATATGGCTATCACTTGGCATCCAATCAGGAAGATATTTTGATCGTGGCCTGCAATGATGAAG
Organism: Absicoccus porci; assembly: GCF_003725415.1. Taxonomy (GTDB): domain Bacteria; phylum Bacillota_I; class Bacilli_A; order Erysipelotrichales; family Erysipelotrichaceae; genus Absicoccus; species Absicoccus porci. Next base: position 91,143 of record NZ_RJQC01000004.1, read on the forward strand.
AGGCCAATTATTTAAACTTGTCCAGTGGCCAAGATATTGTATTGATCAAGGGCAATTCGTATTTAAATATTGGCAAGCCGTTTGAATATTACGAAATGGCTGCCATCCCTTCCTTTTTCCGATTTAGGAGCGTGATCCATCAATGAACAATCCGCAAGCGTTGTATCAACAATTGATGCAAAGCATCAAGCAAAAGATCATCCAGGGTGAACTGCAAATTGGCGACAAGTTGGATTCCGAACGCAAAATGTCGGAAATGTATGGCATTAATCGTATGACGGTGCGCAATGCGATCAAAAACTTAGAAAAAGAAGGCATTGTCACCAGTTTCCGTGGTAAAGGAACGTTTGTCACCCAGATTCCTACGGTCCATGATCGTCTCCAATTGGGTGATTCGGAAAATATTTCTTTATCGGTGCAGATTCGTCAAAAAGGCATGAGTTCTTCGCGGCAGGTCATCTCGTTACAAGTGGTCGATGTTCCAGATGTAGCTAAAGATTTTTTTTCGTGTGAAAAAGTCTATGAACTCATTCGTATCTTTACGATCAATGAAGAACCGTATGCCTTGCAGAAGACATATCTGCCAACGACTTTATTTCATGACATGGATCGTTTTGATTTTCAAACTTGTTCATTATATGAATATATGGCCGATCATCATCATCCAACCATTACGCAAACGTCGATGTTGCGTATTACTTCTCTACCTGTGGCTTATCAGTCGATCATGGATGTGAAGGCGAATGATCAATTGTTTTTATTTCAATATTATGGCTATGATCAACACAAAGAACATGTGGAATACACGATTTCCTACAATAAACCAAAGTATACGTGTTTTAAATTTGTCCAAGATCATACAAGAAAGTGATGAAAATAATGAAAAAACTACAATTTGCGTCTGATTATCAAGAAGGAGCCCATCCAAATATTATCAACCGATTGGTCCAAACCAACATGGATCAAACACCCGGTTACGGTACCGATGCGATTTGTGCATCCGCTCGTAAACGAATCCAAGAAGCTTGCCAATGTGATGCGTCTGTTTATTTTTTAAGTGGTGGTACCCAAACCAATGCCACGATCATTGGGGCGATTTTATCTTCGTACCAAGGTGTCATTGCACCCACTTCTGGTCATGTCAGTGTGCATGAAGCGGGTGCCATTGAATTTGGTGGACATAAAGTACTACCTATTCCGAGTACGTTGGGTAAGATCACAGCTCAACAAATTGAACAATATATGCAAGATTTTGAACACGATCTCAATCATGAGCATATGGTCATGCCTGGTATGGTGTATCTATCGCAACCAACGGAATATGGTACCTTGTATTCAAAAGCCGAATTAAGTGCCATTTATTCGGTATGTAAGAAATATTCAATGCCTTTGTATATTGATGGGGCACGTTTAGCGTATGCCCTCGCTTCCCAACAAAATGACATCTCCTTGCCAGAACTAGCGCAGCTTTGCGATATTTTCTATATTGGTGGTACCAAGTGCGGTGCATTGATTGGGGAAGCTGTTGTCATGCCCAATCCGCATTTGATTCCTCATTTTTTCACGATCATGAAACAAAATGGAGCATTGCTAGCCAAAGGTAGACTGTTAGGTATTCAATTCGATGAATTGTTTAAAGATAATTTGTATATGCATATTGGAGATACAGCGATTCAATATGCCCAAAAGATTACGCAGACATTAAAAGAAAATGGGTATCCATTGTATTTAGAAACCGTCACCAATCAAATTTTCTTCTATGTGAATCAACCTCTATTGGATCGATTATCCGAAAACGTTGATTTGAGTTTCTGGGAAAAAGCCGATGAAACGCATAGTATTGTGCGGATTGCGACGAGCTGGGCTACCCAAGCCAAAGATGTGGATGCATTGTGTAAGCTTCTAAAAGAAGCAAAACAGAATTTAATGTAAGGAACAGTTCAGCTGTTCTTTTTTTCTATGTCACCATGATGCACACGAAGCATTGTGATGCCTGCAAGTATCATAAAGAATGCAGCATACGGAAATAAGGTTTGATAGCCTACGTGTTCGAGTAAAAATCCACTGGCAATCGGTGTAAAGACTTGAGCAGCCATAGAAAAGGTATAATACAAACCCGTAAACATACCAATATCACCAACCTGACTCATCTCTACGACCATCGGATAACTGTTCACATTGATGGAGGCCCACCCAATACCAACTAGTGCAAAGAGAATCGATATCATGGTTGTATATTGATTCACAAAACAAACCAGACCATAGGCCAGGATCATACAGCCAATTCCGAATAAGATTGTTTTTTTACGTCCGATTTTCTGGGCTACATGTCCGACTGGCAAATACGATACAACAGCGGCCACGGTTCCAACCATCAAACAATCGGCATAGGCACCGTTTTGAAGCTGCCAGACTTGTTCCACATAGCGCGAAAAAGCTGTCGTTACGGCATTATACGCACAATACCAAAAGAAGACAGCCAACAAGATGGCTAGTAAAGAGTGTTGTACAGCTTTGGGCATCTTCTTACCTTTGGAAGCTTCGATGGCTTTTTCTTCTTCCGTTTGAGATGGAGTTCCCATCTCATCTTCGAGCTTTTTTTCAGGAACCGTTTTAAAAAGCAAAAGGATACTAGCCAACATCAATATCACTAAGGCATAGATCAATGGTAGATATTGATCATTTTTTAAGAGCACTTTGATCAAGATCAGCGTACAAATACATCCCAAAGCACCCATTAAATTGATGATAGCATTGCCTTGAGAACGAAGGGGTGCTAGGGTCAAATCCGCCATTAAAGATACAGCGGGTGATCGATAGATACCCATCGCCACCAACAACAATAATAAACAGAAAATAAAAGGGCCTAGTTTTGTGATATGACCTAAAAGGATCAATAAACCACAGGCAAGGAAGGTCCCCACTAGAATGAATGGCATACGTTTTCCAATCTTTGTATTGGTTTTATCCGACCATCGGCCAAAAAGCGGCAAGAGAAAAAGCGCCAAAATATTATCCAAAGACATGATAAAACCCGTCATTGTTTCTTTCATGCCAAAGGTATTTTTTAAGATCTTGGGAATTTCATTGTCATAAAATTGCCAGAAGGCACAAATAGAAAAAAAAGCGAGACCAATCAAGATGGTACGTTTGGTGTTGAATTTCATAATACATCCACCATTTCTTTTAACACGGGTAAAAAGCGTTTTGCTGCTGGAGTCAAATCATCTAAATACGCAATCCCAATTTCAATTGTTTGGGTGGGTGTCACCGGAAGAATCTTCACATTGGGACTTTGAAAGACACAATTTTCTTCTTCATTTAAGACCATACCGAATCCGGCTTCGACCATCGCAAAGGCGGTATAGGAATCGGTGGCATGCATTTGTATATTGGGTTGTACGTGATTTTGTTTCAATATGCGTTTATTATCGGTATCGGTACCGGCATAGATTTCAATATAGGGTTCTTGTGCAAAGGATTGTATAGGAATTGTATGCTGATTGGCTAAATCAAAATGAGCAGGAACCCAAGCCATCATTGGACTTTCTTTGATGGGATGCCATTGCCACTGACCTAAGCGCTTGCCAATCAAAATAAAATCCAAAGTATGGGCCAACAATTGATCACAAAGATCATTACTGAAACCACTTGTTATATGAAAGGTGATTCCTGGATAAGTTTGTTGGAAGGATTGAATGCGATTTTGTAGAGGTCCACAAAAACGACTATATGCTGTACCAATCGTAATACTACCAATGGATAAGCCATTGATTTCTTGGGCTTTTTGAAATAGCAGATCCTCATGATGTAAGATCTCATGTATTTCAGGCAATAAAGCCAGACAAGCTGCCGTTGGTTTGACACCATTGGCTTTGCGAATCAATAGGGGAAAACCAAAGGTATCTTCTAATGCAGTGATGGCTCGACTGATGCCAGATGGTGTATAGCCTAATTTTTGTGCGGTTGCTGAAAAACTCTGATCTTCAAGAACTTGAAGTAAAATGCGTAATTTATCTTTTTCCATATCTTACCTTTTGAATAATATTCAAAACTAATTTAACTTATTTTCGTTTGTATCAATACACTTTTCATTATAGCATGTACGTATGAAAAATAAATATGCGAAAAACCTATGGTTATTAATGTTGCCTCTGATTGGCAGCAATATACTTCAACAACTTTACAACACCATCGACAGCATCATTATCAGTCGCTTTACCAATGCACTGAATTTTGCAGCTGTCGGTGTTGCCTCCTCTGTAATGAATCTTTTTTTTTTCTTTTGATTGGAGCTTGTACCGGTATTTCGGTGCTCTTCTCACAAAGTTATGGAAAAAAAGATATGGATACCTTTCATCGTATTTTCTTTCAATCCCTTGTTTTTGGCACATTGGCTTCTGTCCTTTTAGCCATCTTCGGTATTGTTGGTTTACCAATGATCCTTTCTTTGATTGATGTTCCGACTCATTTGGTTCCCTTGACAAAAACCTATTTGATCGTGATCTTCATCGCTTTGCCAACTACGTATTTATACAATATTTGTAGCGCTCTAATGCGAAGCATTGGTCATTCGAAAACGGTATTGATCATTTTAATGATCAGTGTATTGGCCAATACGGGTTTGGATTTATTCTTGGTTGCCTATTGGAAACAAGGTATCTTTGGTGCCGCTTTCGACACTGCTTTATCCCAATGTGTATCGGCTATCCTAAGTCTATGGACCATCAAACATCGTTTCTCTTGGTTGATGTTTACCCGCAAAGATTGTATCTTTGATCGAAAGATGTTGTATTTGATCCTATCCATTGACTCAACCTTGGGTTTTCCAACATCAGCCGTTGTGTGGATGACTTGTCTCTGTAGATTGGAAAGATCGACCACATCCGCGTCGACAATACCTATTTTTCCAACACCGGCAGCTGCCAGATAGAGAGCTGCTGGAGCACCAAGACCACCAGCACCGATGATCAGAACACTTCCTTTCATCAGCTTCTTCTGCCCCTTGACGCCGATTTCCTTAAGAATGATATGTCTCGAATATCTTTCGAGCTGTTCATTTGTGAATGGCATCACTGGCCTCCTCCCATGAAATACAGGAACTCAACAACATCTCCATCTTTGAGTTTTCTTGTGTCGAAGTTTGCTTTTTGTTCAAACGCCTCATTTACTGAAACACTGACATACTCCGGTGTCTCAACCTTCTCTTGTTCGATCAGTTCACTAATCGTGATACCGTCCTTCACTTCTTTAACATCTCCATTAACTGTAATTTTCATTTCTGCCTCCAATGCCAAACAATTTCAAAGAACTTTTTACATCCAGTTCTTTTGTTTCCTTTAATTACTACTTATCGTACTACTTTAGTATGAATTAGCATAACAGTTTTGAATGATAGCCAGTAATCATTTTTATTTATAGCCAGTTCATTTTGTTTGGATTACTTTTTACACCCCTCCATAATTTTGTTATCATAGATGATATCATGTTAGAATAGGATTATGTCAGAACCGATGAAATTACGTTTGGCCCAAGCCATGAATCAATGCATGAAAAAAGCGAGTGTGGAAAACATCACCATCAAAGAGATTTGTTTCGAAGCGAATTGCTCACGACAAACGTTTTATCGTTGTTTCAAAGATAAATATGATTTGATCAATTGGTACTTTGATTGCATTCTCCGTATTTCCTTTGATCGTATGGGACAAGGCCGGACCATTTACGATGGTCTATTGAAAAAATTTCAATATATTCAAGAAGAATCTTTATTCTTTCATGCAGCCTTTTCGACCGATTCCCAGAATAATCTACGGCAACATGATTTTGAAATGATCTATGCCTTTTATCTAGATTTGATCACCAAAAAGAAACAATATCCACTCCATTCGAAACAAAGGGATATATTAGAAATCTATTGTTTTGCGTCGGTATATCGAACCGCAAAATGGGTATTAAATGGTACCAAAGAAACACCGGAAGAATTGGTAGATATCCTAATTCATGCAATGCCACAAGATTTAACTTCTTTATTTAAACAATTAAATATTTATAAATGAGATGGGTTACATTTTCATAGAAATGTAACTTGTTTTTTATTTCACAAATACATTATTGTATAGATAGAGATAAAAAAAGGAGAAAATTTATGGCAAACAGAATTTCATTAAATCCTACATCGTATCATGGAAAAGGCGCTATTCAAGAAATCGTCACCGAAATCCAAGCGCATGGCTTCACTAAAGCTTTTGTTGCGAGTGATCCAGACTTAGTTAAATTTGGTGTAACTGCTAAAGTCACCGATTTATTGGATGGTGCCAAGATCCCTTATGAATTGTACAGTAACATCAAACCAAACCCAACGATTGAAAATGTTTCTACTGGTGTCAAAGCCTTTAAACAAAGTGGTGCAGACTGCATCATTGCGATTGGTGGTGGATCTTCGATGGATACTTCCAAAGCGATTGGTATCATCATTGCGAATCCAGAATTTGAAGATGTTCGTTCTTTAGAAGGTACAGCTCCAACCAAGAATCCTTGTGTTCCTATCATTGCCGTACCAACAACAGCTGGTACCGCTGCAGAAGTAACGATCAACTATGTCATTACCGATGTGGAAAAAGAACGAAAATTTGTATGTGTTGATCCACACGATATGCCAATCATCGCCGTTGTGGATCCAGACATGATGTCTTCGATGCCAAAAGGACTAACCGCTGCAACCGGTATGGATGCCTTGACCCATGCGATCGAAGGATATACAACCAAAGGTGCTTGGGAAATGACGGATATGTTCCATTTGGAAGCCATTCGTTTGATTTCCGAAAACTTAAGAGCAGCAGTCAACAATGATCCAAAAGGTCGCGAAGGTATGGCACTCGGTCAATATATTGCCGGTATGGGATTCTCCAATGTAGGTTTAGGTATTGATCATTCCATGGCCCATACATTGAGTGCCCATTATGACACGCCACATGGTGTAGCTTGTGCTTCTTTATTACCGATTTCGATGGAATTCAATCGGGATTACACCGGTGAAAAATATCGTGAGATTGCTCGTGCCATGGGTGTTGAAGGTGTAGATGACATGAGTCAAGAAGAATATCGTGATGCGGCCATCCATGCCGTTAAACAATTAAGCAAGGATGTAGGTATCAATCCAAAGAATGATCGCATCAAAGAAGAAGATTTGGAACAATTAGCCATCGATGCGTTAAATGATGCTTGTTATCCTGGCAATCCTCGTGAAGCAACCAAAGAACAAGTCATTGATATGTTCAAACAATTAATGTAAAGTGCAGAGAAATCTGTGCTTTTCTTTTCGGTTGACAAATATCTATTTTCTTCTATCCTTTAAGGAAAGGAGAAAATCATGAAACATTATACATATAAACCACAAGGAACTTGTTCCACCCAAATTGAATTTGATTTGGATGGACATACCCTACACAACGTACACTTCACCAATGGCTGTCCCGGTAACTTGCTAGCCATTTCCAAACTATTGGAAGGTGCCGATGCCCAAAAAACTGTTGATATTTTAAAAGGAAATACATGTGGCATGAAAAATACATCGTGTGCCGATCAATTAGCCAAAGGGATTGCCGCAGCATTACAGAGTGAATAATATGATCATTCGTAACGCAACTTTGGAAGATGCCCCCCGTCTGGTTGAGATTTATGATTATTATGTCCAAAAGACGGCCATTACTTTTGAATATCAGACACCATCCGTTATCGCTTTTCAACAACGTATGAAAAAGGCCATGGAAATGTATCCCTATCTGGTGATCGTAAATAACAATACGATCATGGGATATGCGTATGCCGGTCATTTAAATGTACGAGAAGCCTATGATTGGTCTTGTGAAATGACCATTTATTTAGATCCTAGTGCTCGTAAAAAGGGATATGGAAAAAAGCTCTATTTTGCTTTAGAAGAAGCCTGTAAAAAAATGGGAATCACCAATTTCTATGCGTGTATTGGCTATCCGCAAAAAGACGATGGCTATCTAACGAAAAACAGTGCCCAATTTCATGCACACCTAGGCTATAAAGAGAATGGCTATTTTCATCATTGTGGATATAAATTTCATCGATGGTATGACATGATCTGGATGGAAAAAATCGTAGATGTGGTAGAACATCCAAAACCCATCATTCCCTACCCCAATATAAAAGAGACAAACCGTTAATTGGTTTGTCTTTTTGATTGATAAATTTTAACACCTAAGATTCCACAGCCGATGCCAATCAAAATACCAGCTAAGACGTCGGTTGGAAAATGCACATATAAATACAATCTTGAGAAGGCAATCAGTATCGCAAAAATTCCAATGATTTGCCATCCTTTGAATTTGTTGAGATAGAACACGCTCGCAATCGTAAAGGCCATGGCCGTGTGTCCCGAAGGAAAGGAAGAATGATCTCCCACTTCTGGAATCAATAAGTGGACATTCGGATTGACCATATATGGACGTGGCCGCGCAAAGAAATGTTTTAACACCAAGTTACAACCAATCAAATCAATGATCAACGCAAGGGTACACATAATACCAATTTTTCGTGTTTTGGGAATGATCAATAACACCAACGTCAATCCAAACCAAATCAAACCATGATTTCCTAATTTTGTGATGCCAATCATACAAGCATCTAACCAAGAGGTATGTATATTTTGAATCGCATTTAAAATTTGTATTTCCATATTATTCCTTAAAATATTCCTTGGCGAGTGAAATCACTTTATTTGACAATAAGAACAGAGCAATTAAGTTCGGGATGATCATAAAACCATTAAAGGTTTCGGCAATATCCCAAAGTAAACCTAAGTTGACAGTTGCACCTAATATCGAAACCAATGAATAAATCACCAAGAAGGGTTTGACCCACTTTTCACTGCCAATAAATTCCACACAACGAGACCCATACAGTCCCCAACCAATCGTGGTTGAAAACGCAAAACAACACAACGCAACGGCCGTAAAGATTGATACCCAATGGCCATAAACGGAAACAAAACCTGCAATGGTCAATTCGGCACCGGCTGGTGCCCCATAGGTAATGGCTTCATTACCTAATAGAATAACCAATGCCGTCAAAGTACAAATAACGATCGTATCGACAAAGACTTCAAAGATTCCAAACAAGCCTTGACGAACGGGTTCGTCCGTATCGGCACAAGCATGCGCAATACTACCCGTACCTAAGCCAGCTTCATTGGAGAAGATCCCGCGGGATACGCCTTTTCGTAAGGCAATCATCATCGAACCAATGGTTCCCCCGGTCACAGCTTTGGGATTGAAAGCACCCACAATAATGGAAGCCAATACATGTGGCACGCGATCGATATGAATCAGTATCACACCCAGTCCCAACACAATATATAAAATAGCCATGAACGGCACCAATCGTTCGGATACCCGTCCAATTCGTTTGATACCACCTAGTAAGACAACAGCCACCAATCCCATAATGATGATACCTAAAATCAAATTAATGGATGATAGTTGACTTTCTTGTACCGCATGCATATTCAATAAAGCTTCATTGATGGCAGCAACGATCGTATTAACCTGGGTCGCATTTCCGGTCCCAAATACGGTTAATATACCTAAAATGGAATAGGCATAAGCTAAAAAGAGCCATTTATGCGATAGGCCATTTTTAATGTAGTACATGGGACCTCCCACATATTCGCCATCTTTACTTTTTTCACGATACCGAACCGCCAAGGTGACTTCCGCAAATTTGGTACACATGCCTAAAAAGGCAGAGCACCACATCCAGAAGACGGCACCGGGTCCACCAATTGCCACGGCTCCGGCCACACCGGCAATATTTCCAGTACCGACTGTACCGGCCAGTGCTGTACAAACGGCTTGAAAAGGAGAGATCGAACCTTTTTGGGCTTTTTTTCGATCAAAGACCTTCCCAATCGTATTTTTCATGGCATCCGAAAACTTACGTACTTGTAGAAAGCGCGTACGAATCGTCAATAAGAGACCCACACCAATGATTGCCACCATCGCGGGAATTCCCCAGATAAACGTATTCAACGCTTGATTGATTTGTATAATTGTTTGTATCATGTTATACCCCTAAAACGTAGCGCTACCATCATACACTATTTCGAAATCTTTTCCAAATATTTAACAGGAACTTGTTTCGTTAGCCAGATACCATTGGGTGATTGATAGAAACAATAGCCATCTTGGATCATTCTTTGCGTATCGATTTGATAAATAACGGGTTTTCCATGACGAGATGCCACCTTTGTAGCCGTCGGAATATCGTTGGAAAGATGCACATATAAACGTTCCATCGGCAATAATCCTTGTTTCGAAATGGAAGCCACGGATTTTTGGGCAGTCCCATGATACAAGATTTTTGGTGGAATACCGGCTTCCAATTCCAAATCAATAGGAAGAGAATGACCATAATTGGCTCGAATTTTGGTATGGTCTGCATTGAAGCTATATCTTCCTTTTTCATCACTTGCCACAATATCTTCTAACATGGGCATGGTGATAAAGCGATAGCTATCCGCATTGATCCCAGCCAATAAATCATGGACATTGGCCCATCCATGCGCATCCAAGGAAATACCAATAACTTCGGGATGATGACGCAAGATCAAAGAAATAAATTTACTCATTTTGGTTTTATTCATACGACTTGATACTTCCTATTCAATTTATTTTGTTGCCAATCCACGATATTTTGTGCGGATTGTTGATTCATAGCTTGAAAGTTTTCGGTTGTGAATGGAGCTACATGTGGCGTCAATATCGCATTATCACAATCGATAAAAGGTGAGTCCGTACATGGTTCATGATCAAATACATCGATGGCAGCGCCACGAATTTGATGTGACATCAATGCAGCTTTTAAAGCTTGCGTATCCACAATGGAAGCCCGGGCAATATTGATCAATACACTTTCTGGTTTCATCTTCGCAAGTTCTTCCTTGTCAATCATGCCTTTGGTTTGATTGGTCAATGGCACATTAATGGAAATATAATCACTGCTAGATAGTAAAGTATCCAAATCGGCATACTGCACATGATACATATTGTCCCATTCTTTATGGGGATGGCGGCAATAATAGACAATGTCCATCCCAAATGGATAGGCTCTTTTCGCAATTTCTTTACCTATGCCCCCAAAACCAATCAATCCTAAGCGTCGATTCTTAGCACCCATGCTCCTTTGTCGATGCCATAGGCCTTGATGCATTTCTTTATTTTCTTGATTGATATTTCGCGCAAAATACAATAAAAAGGCCAAGGCATGTTCTGCTACGGCGGCTTCAACCAGTCCGGTAGTTCGTAATACGGCAATGTTGCGTTTCTGACAGGCAGATACATCAATATTATCGTAGCCAATGCCTCTTCGTGAAATCACTTGTAGATGGGAACAGGCATCCATGATCTTCGCATTGATGGGTTCGGGTCCACAAATAACAGCTTGGGCATCTTGGATGCATTCGATCATTTGATTTGGATCCGCGCCTGGACCTAGATTCAAATAGGAATAATCAACAATTTCATTGCCTTTCAATACTTGTTTGGCTTTTTCATCAAAATTTCGTCCTGTGATCACAATTTTCATGTTTATCTTTGAACGATAGCTTGCACCGGACAAATTGGTTCGCATTGCCCACAATGCAGACAACGATTTTGATCAATTTGTGCGGGTGGGGCAACCGTACAATCAATACATTGTTGCGGACAAACTTGTAGACATTTACCACATTGAATACAAGCCGATGTGATGAAATAGCCACTTGGTTTTGTTTTAACATCACCCAATTGGATCAATCCTCGAGTTATATAGGATGGATCACTGATATCAAAGAATTGGCCTTCCCCTTTATCTAAAATAAATACTTGTAAGATATTGCGAGTATCTTTTGGATAGATCTTCTTCATATACGGATTCTTTTCAAAGATTTCATCCAACTTTTCATGACCAATATTGCGTACATGACCAGATAAAGAAATCGACTTCTGACCTTTGACACAAGAAAGACTGATATATTTTTGATTCATCAATTGTTCATAGAACACTTTGCCTTTGGCGGTTAAAAAATAGACACCTTTTTCATCATACAACATCATATCGATTACCCGTGTGATAGGATGTCCATTCTCATCGATGGTTGCGACCACACAGGAGTGTATGTCTTCCACTAATATTCTTAAATAGTCTTTTGTTTCCATAGGGTCCCTCTATTTGTTTTACTATATTATACATGGAAACGGGTACGTTGCGTTTTTGGTTCCATTTGATTGACGTACAATATGTTGTACATTATAACAAAAGTAAATAAAGGAGGCATACATCATGTTGGCTGTTAACTATACCTCGCTTAGAAAGAATATGAAATCATATTTCGACAAAGTTGTGAATGAATATGAAACGATGGTCGTTACTCGTAAAAACAACGAAAATGTTGTCGTTTTATCGGAAGATACCTACAATAATCTAATGGAAAATATCCATGTATTAGGCAATAAAGAAAATTATGATTGGCTCACAGAATCGAAGAAGCAATTGGAAGAGGGAAATCAAAAAAAACATGATCTAATTGAGGATGCACATGAATAAAGTTTTCACCAAAAATGGATGGATCGATTATCTATTTTGGCAAACGGAAGACAAGAAAACCTTAAAAAAATCAATCAGTTGATTAGAGATATCGAAAGAGATGGGAATGCTGGTATCGGCAAGCCCGAACCGTTGATTGGTGACTTTGCGGGATTTTGGAGTCGAAGAATCAATAGTAAAGATCGATTAATTTATCGATTGGATGAAAACAATATTTATATCATTGCTTGTAGATATCAAGCTTGACAAACATTTCATTGGTTGCTAAATTTTAGACAAGGGAATGAGGTACTCCCGCGATTCGTTCGAAACTGCCATTCTGGCTGATGACTTCTGAAAAGAAGCCACCAGTCTTTTTTTATTTTTAGGAGAGCGCATATGAAAAACATCTACAAACACATTTTCCTTGCCTTAGTTGTGGGGCTCATCGTTGGGGCCATTGATGCCCTGTTTGGTCGTGTCCTTATTTGGATCACGGATTTTCGGACCATTCACTATCTATGGTTATTGCCTTTTTTACCGCTGGCCGGTCTTTTGATTACTTGGCTCTATCACCGTTTCAACAAAGAAAGCTTAGGTGGTATGACCTTAATTTTTGAAACTCGTTTAGACAAACGGAAAGATATTCCTTTAGCCTTGATTCCTTTAGTCATGGTCGGTACATGGATCACCCATCTATTTGGTGGAAGTGCCGGTCGTGAAGGTGTGGCCGTACAAATTGGTGCTACGATCTCTCATTGGCTAGGTAAGAAATGCCATCTGCCTGATAACAGTAAGATCCTTTTAGTTACGGGTATGGCGGCTGGTTTTGCCGGCTTGTTCCAAACGCCATTGGCCGCTACCTTCTTTGCGATGGAAGTTGTGATTGCGGGCTACTTGGATGTCTATGCCTTATTACCTGCCATTCTGGCCAGTTATGTGGCTTGTTTCACATCGAATTTTCTGGGTTTACCCAAATTTGCGATTGATCTACAATCCACTCTTTCATTACATTCTGTCCATGTGATTGGTTCTATCCTTATATTAGGCATTGCCTTTGGATTGACGGGACGTCTCTTTGCGTCCGTTTTGGCCAAAGCCAAAACTTGGATGAAACATGCCTTTCCCAATCCGTATCGACGCATTGGTTTGGTTTCGATTCCGTTAGCCATTGTTTTAATTCTGTTATTTGGTGGTCGGTACAGTGGCTTAGGTACCAATCTCATCACCAATAGTTTTACTCATCAAACCATCTATGCTTGGGATTGGATCTTAAAATTAGGTTTGACCATTTTGACTCTTTCCATTGGCTTTCAAGGTGGTGAAGTTACCCCTTTGTTTTCGATTGGGGCAAGTTTAGGTGTTGTTCTTGGTTCCTTATTGGGATTGGATCCTCTGCTTTGTGCCGCTTTGGGCTATGCCGCTGTCTTTGGCAGTGCAACCAACACGCTTTTGGCACCCATCTTCATTGGTTTGGAAGTCTTTGGTGGTGTCAATATGATTCCTTTTACGTTGGTATGTATCATTGCGTATCTTGTCAATGGCAACCATTCCATTTATACTGCCCAATCCAAAGTGATATACTGAAACTAGAAATGAGGTGGTTATATGTCCATTGTTGGTGCAATCATGGTTCCTCATCCACCGATGATCTTACCCGAAGTTGGTCGTGTTGAAGAAAAAATCATTGAACCGACCATACAGGCCTATAAACAAGCAGCAGAATTTGTGGCCAATCTGCAACCAGAAACCATTGTGCTTTCTTCCCCTCACAGTATTATGTATTCCGACTATTTACATATTTCTCCTGGTACCCATGCCGAAGGTGATATGGCTCGATTTCGTGCACCTTCCGTTCATATCGAACGCGATTACGATCAAGAATTGAGTCAACGAGTTTGTGATCTGGCCAAAGAAAATCATTTACCAGCTGGATATTTAGGACAACGGGATCCATCTTTAGATCATGGAACCATTGTTCCTTTGTATTTTGTGATGCAGAAATACACGAATTTCAAATTGGTTCGTTTGGGTATTTCTGGTATTTCACTAGCCGAACAGTATCATATTGGTATGTTGATCCAACAAGCCGCTAAAGAATTGAATCGACGTATTGTCTATATTGCCAGTGGCGATCTTTCTCATAAGTTAAAAGCCGATGGTCCCTATGGATTTGATCCAAATGGTCCAATCTATGATGAAAAAATCATGGATGTCTGTGGTCGTGGTGCTTTTGATGAATTGTTGACATTTGATCCAAATTTACTACAAAAGGCCGCTGAATGTGGTCATCGATCCTTTGTGATCATGGCCGGTGCTTTGGATCGATGCAAGGTGGAAGCACATGCTTTGAGTCATCAAGATGTAACGGGCGTTGGTTATGGCGTTGTTACTTTTCAAGTATTGGGTGAAGATCCACATCGTAATTTCTTGGATCAATTCGAAGCCCAGGATAAAAAACGCATCCAAGCTGAACGAGATCATGAAGATGCCTATGTTGCCTTAGCACGAAAAACTGTGGAATCCTATATTACCAATCGTACCGTTCCATCGATTGATGGTGTGCCACAAGAAATGCTTGCGAATAAAGCAGGGGTCTTCTGTTCCATTCATAAAGATGGTCGTTTGCGTGGATGCATTGGTACGATTGGTCCCACCAAAGAAAACATTGCCCAAGAAATCGTTGCGAATGCAATCAGTGCCGCTACACGTGATCCGCGTTTTGATCCGATTCAAAAACATGAATTGGCTAAGTTGTCCTATAGTGTGGATGTGCTTTCCAAGCCTGAAAAAATAGATTCCCGTGATCAACTGGATGTCAAACGCTATGGTGTCATCGTTACCCACAACGAAAAGCGTGGTCTCTTATTACCAAATTTGGATGGTGTCGATACGGTATCCGAACAAATTGCGATTGCGAAACAAAAAGCCGGTATTTGGGATGATGAACCTGTCGAACTACAACGGTTTGAAGTCGTTCGTCATTATTGAGGTGGATCATGATTTGTCAAACTTGTTTTCGTCATTGTCAGCTTGAAGAAGGACAAATCGGATTTTGTCGAGCTCGTAAGAATCAATCTGGCCAAATTGTTTGTTGCAATTATGGGTATCTAACCGCTATGGCTATCGATCCCATTGAAAAGAAACCCTTGGCCATGTTTCATCCGGGCAGTACCATTCTTTCGATTGGTAGTTATGGATGTAACTTAGATTGTCCCTTTTGTCAAAACTATACGATTTCTAGACAAGACAATGCTGCTCAGGCAACTTTCGTCTTGCCAGAACAGATCTTACAGATTGCCAAAAATCACAAAGAGGATCGTATGATCGGGGTTGCGTATACCTATAATGAAATGTTGTGTAGTTGGGAATATATACGAGATTGTGCGAAATTGATCCATGAAGCAGGTATGTTGAATGTCTTAGTTACCAATGGTACGGCAAGTCAAATGGTTTTGGATGCAATTCTTCCTTATATGGATGCGATAAATATTGATTTAAAAAGTTTTGATGCCAAAACATATGATTCGATTCTTCATGGCAATTTGGAACAAACAATGGCTTTTATTGAAAGAGCTGTACAATCGTGTCATATTGAAATCACCACTTTGGTTGTACCAGGGATGAATGATCGTGAAAGTGAAATAGATGCGATGACCCAATGGATTGCCAGTCTAAATCCTGATATTCCGTATCATTTAACGCGTTATTTTCCAAGATATCATATGGATACACCAGCAACTAATATTTCTACATTATATCGACTAAAAGATATTGCGAAAACTCATCTTCATCATGTATTTCTAGGAAATGTATAGGTCAGAGCTTGCTCTGGCCTTGTTTTTTAGACATATAGTTATATAATGTAATTACTTTTTGTAATTAGGAGTAGAAAATGAACGAAAGAGAAATGTTTGATGCGTTGTATCTTGCCAAACGTATTTGGGAACTACAACCAGAATTACCATCTGGTTTAAGTTCAGGAAGTATTCATATCTTGGATTGCATCGATCAATTAAAAACGAAAAAAAGTGTGGTCTATGTCAGTGACATCAGTAATTTTTTAGAGTTGCCTCGTCCTGGCATCACCAAGGTCATTCGTCAGTTAGCCCAAATGGGCTATATCAAAAAGATAGCCGATGCGAAAGATCATCGTATGGTCCAAGTGGAATTAACACCAAATGGGCAAGCTGTTGTCCAAAAGTATGTGACGGATTATTTTCAAACAATCGAAAAGAAGTTATCCAATGTATCGGAAACATCCATTCATCAAATGGCACAAACCATTGAACAAATTTATCAAGTTTTATGTAAGGGGGAGAAATAATGGAACAAGATTCTTTATCGGATTTTACCGTGGGCAACATCCCAAAGAAAATCTTAGCATTCATGTTGCCAGTGTTAGGAGCTTTGATTCTTCAAGCCGCCTATGGTGCAGTTGATTTATTGGTGGTTGGCCAATTTGGAACCACCGCTGGATTATCCGGTGTTTCTACCGGCTCACAAATATTGAATTTGATTACCCTGGTCGTAACGGGATCTTCCATGGCCGTTACGGTTTTGATCAGTCGGTATTTAGGGGAAAACCGTGCCGATCGTATCAATCGCTTATTGGGAGCTGCCTTTACTTTGTATGGATTGGTTGCCATTATCTTGTTTATTTTGATGTTTTTTGGAGCCTTAACGATTACGTATTTGATGCAAGCACCAAAAGAAGCCGTTGATCTAACGGCTCAATATATTCGTATTTGTGGTTCAGGTATCTTTTTTATTGTGGCGTATAACTTATTAAGTGCGATCTTTCGTGGTTTAGGAGATAGTCGCTCCCCTTTGATCTTTGTTGGTATTGCCTGTATCATCAACATCATCGGTGATTTATATTTTGTAGCTGTACTCCATATGAATGTAGCTGGTGCGGCCTTGGCTACCGTTTTAGCGCAAGCTGTCAGTGTTGTCTTTGCGATTGGTTTATTGAAACGGCGTGTTGCCGGCATTGAAGTAAAACGCAAAGATTTTGGCTTCAATGAAGAAACAGTCCATATCTTAAAAATTGGCATTCCTCTTGCCCTCCAAGATTTATTGACCCAGATTTCGTTTGTGATCGTCTGTGCGTTTGTGAATAGTTTGGGATTAACCGCTTCTTCTGGATATGGCATTGCCTGCAAGATCATCAACTTTGCGATGCTTTTACCAAGTGCTTTGATGCAATCGAATGCTGCCTTTGTTTCGATGAATGTTGGTGCCAAAAAAGAAGATCGAGCCAGTCAAGGAACGAAAATATCCATTGCGATTGGCTTGGTATTTGGTTGTTTGGTTTTCTTATGTGTCTGGTTTTTTGGCGATAAAATGTGTGCGCTTTTCACCAAAGAAGCCATCGTCACAAAAGCCGCTTTTGAATACTTACGTGGGTTCTCGTTTGAAACAGTTGTTACGGCTATCCTGTTTTCATTACTTGGCTATTTCAATGGCCATGAACGAACCCTTTGGACCATGACCCAAGGCATTCTTCAAACCTTTCTGGTACGAATTCCTTTTGCTTATTTCATGACCATTCAACAAGCTGGATTATTTATGATTGGTTTGGCTTCTCCATTGGCTACTACATTTGGAGTCCTATTGAATCTTGTCTATTTATTTCGATTTCGAAAACAAATTTCACTTACAAAATAAGTACTTCAATTTTTTCGATTTTCAGTATACTTATAGTTATGATCTAAAAAGACCGATGGTATCCAAACCATCGGCCTTTTTGATTTAAACACCAATTTCTATAACCCTATCGCATGGAAGGCTTGATTGAGATCCTGTATGATATCTTGTGGATCTTCCAAACCGACACTAAAGCGAATAAATCCCTTGTGAAATTGAGATGGATACAAATCTATACGTTCATCATAACTTGGTTGTGGGAAGATCAAACTTTCATCATGTCCCAATGACACCGCAAAGGTAACCACTTTTAAATGAGCACAAAACTTTTCAACGGTTTTATCATCGGCTTCGACGCCAAACGAGATGACTCCACCAAATCCTTTCATTTGCCGCTTGGCCAAGTCATGATGCGGATGCGATTCCAAGCCAGGATAGGACACAAACGTCACATGTTTTCTTTGTTCTAACCATTGGGCAATTTCTAAGGAAGACTGATTGATCCGTTCCATCCGTAATGGAAAGGTAACGGCTCCTCGAAAGATCTGCCAAGCATTAAATGGACTAATGACCGAACCCACATTGACTTGGGCTTCATAACGAATCCGATCCATAGTTTCCAAATCATTGGAAAGGATGGCACCTCCTTGGGCATCTCCATGCCCATTGATAAATTTGGTCAAAGCATCGACCACAAAATCAGCACCGAGTTCCAAGAGTCGTTGATTGAAAGGGGAGGCAAAGGTATTGTCCACCGACAAAACCGCACCATTTTCATGGGCCATTTTCGCAATCTCGGCAATATCACTGATACCCACCGTGGGATTATCGGGGGTTTCAATATGTACCAATCTTGTATTTGGGGTAATCGCTTTTTTGACCTCTTCTAGATTGGTCATATCAACCATAACGGTCTCTACCCCAAATTTCTTATTGAACAATTCATGGAATAGCCGATACACAGCCATATAACTGACTTTTGGATAAACCACACGATCGCCGGTTTTTAATAAGGTCCAAAATAACGCATGCAAAGCGGCCACTCCACTCGCAAAAACTATGGCATCATCGGCATGGTATAAGGCAGCTACTTTTTCTTCCAACCAATGTTGGTTGGGATTGCCATTGCGTGAATACATCAAAAGATCTGTCGAAGAATAATTCACTTGCGATAGATCATCGGGTAATTTATAACTATTGGCCATATGAAGGGGTCGACGTACGGCTCCGGTCCCTTCATCATAATCTGTTCCCGTATGAACGGCTTGGGTGTAAATATCATATCCTTTAAATTTATTTTGTTTCTTTGCAATCGTAAACTCCTTATATATGTAAGAAAATTATAATGGTAGAAAGCCTCTTTTCATTCTATGGATTTATGATATCCACCTTATAAAGAATCTATACCAAAATTTTTTTGGCATAAGAACAAGTCGCATCCACTTTCACATTTTGGTTTCTTGCTTCTTGTATGACTTGATTGACTAATTTTCGAGCAATCCCTTGTCCACCATAATTCGAATCGACTTCGGTATGAACAATCGTCCAAATCGAATCATGGATGGTATATACACACTGCCCAATACACTTTTCTCCATCATAGGCAGCCGAACGATTCTTTTCGGGTTCAAATACAATTTTGATCATACTTACTCCTTCTATTAAAAAGGAACCCGATCGGGTTCCTGATGCATTAAATATTGAATGTTTCGTTAGCCGTAATGATGGCGTTATTGTAAACTTCTTCCCATGTACATCCACGAGATAAGTCATTGATTGGTGCATTCAAACCTTGTAGTAAAGGTCCCATAGCGGTATATCCACCTAAACGAGCCGCAATCTTGTAACCAATATTTCCAGCCGAAATATTAGGGAAGATGAATGTATTGGCATGACCAGCTACTTTTGATTCTGGGAATTTCTTCTTAGCAACATCTGGATCTACCGCGCAGTCAAATTGCATTTCTCCATCCACTGGGAAGTCCAATGGCATTTCTTTTAATTTTGCCAAGCACTCCTGCATCTTGGTCACATCATCACCCTTAGCGGAACCATTGGTAGAGAATGACAACAACGCAACGACTGGATCTTTTCCAAAGTTCTTTGTCGAACGTGCAGTTTGAAGCGTAATGTCAACCAATTGACTTGCACTTGGATTGATGTTGATACCACAATCACCAAATACCAATTGACTGTCCCCTTTGATCAACAGGAAGCAACTTGAAACGATCTTGTTACCAGGTGCACATTTGATCAATTGTAAAGCTGGACGAACCGTATCAGCCGTTGAATAAGTTGCTCCACCCAACAAGCCATCGGCTTTTTTCATCTTAACTAACATTGTTCCAAAATAGTTAGCTTGCAGCAACAATTTATGGGCTTTTTCTTCCGTTAATTTACCTTTACGAAGTTCCATCATCAAGTTGAACATTTCACCATTATCCGAATAGGTAGCTGGATCAATTTGTTCACAACCGGTTAGATCAAAACCATATTCTTTTGAAACTTTCGCAATTTCATCTTTATTTCCTAATAATACAGGAACACAAATATCATCGGCTACTAAATGTTGAGCCGCTTCTTGAATTCGATAATCATTACCTTCTGTAAAAACTAAGCGAATCTTTTTTCCTTGTACTTTTTGTTTCAATTCATCAAGAATCATCGATATGTACCTCTTTTCTGTATCAAGTATAAAACATCTGATGCTGACTTTCCATAAAGATATTATTTTCACAAATAAATGTAAGCGATTAATCCTTTAGGAACCAAACCGTCATGGTCGTGCCTTGATTGGGCTTGGAATCCACGAAAAGTTTGGCATGTAACGTTTGTGCCGCATGCTTGACGATGGATAAACCCAAACCGGTACCACCTACCGCTTTGGAGTGCGATTTATCCACCCGATAGAAACGCTCAAAAATACGGGCTTGATGTTCCAATGGAATACCAATGCCATCATCTTTGACTTTGAAGATCACGTTGTTTTCATCTTCATCGACGGTTACATCCACATGGCCACCGGGATGATTGTATTTGATCGCATTGTCACAAATATTATAGACAATGCTTTGCAGCAATTGCGGAATCGCATTGATTGTTTCATGTTTGCCATGTAACGCTAATTGCACCTGAGCACCTTGGGCTTTATCCGCTAAACTATCCAACATTTGTTGGGTGAATGTATATAAATCAATTTCTTCATACTGCATATCGGTCGTACCTTCATCCAAATGGGATAATTTGATGATATCTTCCACCAAGGCAATCATACGTTGGGCTTCGCGATAAATCTCATGCACAAATTTCGCTTGATCTTCGGGTTTGACCATACCACTTTGCAACAATTCGGCACAACCAGAAATCGTATGTAACGGTGTTTTCAATTCATGCGAAACATTCGCCGTAAATTCACGACGTAATTTTTCGGCTTGTTTTTTTTCCGTTACATTCAACATCAATAAAGCCATACCGGAAACGCGTTGATGATAAAAGATGGGACTCGCAATCAATTGATAATCTTCCCGATTGATGGGATATACAATTTCAGATTGTTGGCCTTCGCGACATTGATCCAATAATTCATTGAGTTCCAACGAGCGATTAACCGTTAAAATATCCTTGCCAATACTGGCTGAAGTTCCACCCAATAATTGTTTGGCTTTGCGATTGATCGATAAAATGATACCTTCCCGATTTAACAGGATCAAACCTTCATTCATATTGTTCGTAACGGCATCAAATTCTTCTTCTTTTTGATGTAGTTTTCGTGATTGGGCTTTTAATTCCACTTGCTGTTGATCAATTCGGGTTAAAAATGGCGTTAATTCTTCATAGTGATCATTGACCAAGGGATTGTCCAGATCGGTATTGTTTAATGGTTCAACGATGCGATTGGATACCCGTCTAGCCAAGAAAAGGGATAATAAAATGATCAAGATCAATATGCCAAAGATAGGTTGCATCATCGTAAAGGCCAAACTCCAAACGGTATTTTGATCACACGATAGTCGCAATACCGTGCCATCGTCTAATTTCAAGGCATAATATAACGATTGATGCATGATCGTATTCGAACGTCGATTGGCTTGGCCAATGCCCTTCTTTAAAGCTTGTTTGACCTCGGTTCGATTGGCATGATTATCCATCGTTTTCGCATCTTCTTGATTGTCATACAAAACCGTTCCATCACTATCGATCCAGGTGATCCGATAATCGGTGGTCTTGCGCATATGCTTAAAATACGTCATGCCCTCATCATTGACCGCTTTGGAAGCCAATTCTGTTTGTACAGCCAATTGTTGCATCTCTTCTGATGTAAAATAATTATAAAGGCGCCCCATGATCAACGTAAAAACGGCCACAAGGACCGCAAACGCAACGACACAGATGGAACGAAAAATCTGTTTTCTCATTGAGGAATCTCCATCCGATACCCAACCCCACGTACGGTACGAATGTAAGAGCCACAATCTTGCAGCTTCGTACGCAAGGTGCCGACATGTACATCCACGGTCCTGGTCTCACCGAAATAATCCGATTCCCAGATATTGGATAATAACTGTTCTCTGGTAAAGACACGATTGATATTTTCCATAAACAAGCGCAACAATTCATATTCTTTCAAAGTCAATTGCACCCGTTGGCCATGGACTTTCACAATATGCGCCCCCAGATCCAGCTCCAAGTCACCAGCCTGCAAGACCATTTGTTCCGGATCAGGTTTGGTCCGTCGCAAAACGGCTTTGACACGAGAAACCATTTCCATCATGCCAAAAGGTTTGGCCAAATAATCATCGGCACCCAGATCCAAGCCAATGACCTTATCGTATTCGGTTCCTTTGGCTGAAGCCATGATGACCGGAATATCTTTCATTTCTGGGTCTTTTTTCATCTTCTTTAAAATTTCGATGCCATCCATATCGGGCAACATAATATCTAACATCACCAAATCGGGATGATTCATCAACATCGCTTGAAAGTAGGATTTGCCATTTTCAAATCCTTTGACTTCGAAGCCACTGGCCTCCAAAGTATACATCATCATATTACGAATGCTTTCATCATCTTCTACTAAATAAATCATGCACGTTCCTCTCTCTTTGTATCTATTAAATCTTGCGCCATATGACTGGCATGATCACCAATGCGTTCAAAATATTTCGCAATCATAAAAATATCCAAGGCATCTTCACTATCGATAGTCTGTTTCTGTAACCGTTGTACCATCGATTCTTTGATCTTCACAAAACAAGCATCGACAATATCATCATAGTTCACGACCGATCTAGCCAATGGAATATCCTGATTCACAAACGCATCGATACAATGACTCACCATATAAATGGTCGACAAGGCCATATCTTCTAGATCATTGGTTTTTAGATGACTCGATGCCATGATTTCTACAATATCCAGAGCATGATCGGCCATTCGGCGAATATTGCGTGCCATACTTTGGGCTTCATGGATTTGTTTCAAATCACTGGCCACAGGTTGTTGCGAAAGAATCAATCGCATACACCTCTGTTCAATATCTTCTTCTTTTTCTTTCATTTGTTTGGCTTGTTGCGTCATCGTTAACGCAAAACTCGTATCCCCGGTTGGTAAGACATGCGCTGCCTTAGCCAACATGGTCTCACATAAAGATCCCATTAAAACCAAATCTCGATATAAACTTTGTAGTTGATGGTCCAATTGTACGCGCATAGATTTTCCCTCTTTGGCTCAGTGTATCATTTGTTTGTAAAAGCTTTGTAAAAATCACCAATGAAATATAAAGAACCACATACTAATGTATGATCTTTGGTATTTTGGAGTTCTACCATCAATTGTTTTTCATTGATGATCGGATAATTTAAGGTTTGTAGATCATACAAACGTGCTGTATCCATCGATACCAAAGTAATCGGACAATGTAAGGTTTCTAATACATTCAACATCTCTTTGGCTTTTTTATCTTTTAAGACCGAAAAATAAATGTGACCATCAAAATGTCCCAACGAATCCACCAATGCTTCAATGCCTTCTTTATTATGAGCTCCATCCAAAATGATCAATGGATCTTTGCGTGCAATGGTAAATCGTCCGGCCCAATGAAAATGGTCAATCACTGATTGGACACAATCTGGTTTTAAGGTATAGCCCAAATAATTCAAACCTTCTAAGGCAAGAGATAGATTATAGATTTGGTATTTGGGTGGATGCAAGACATAGGTATGATCCTGCCATTCAAAGATGACTTGATGATCGTCGGTTTCTTTAAAAGGAATTTCCACAAAACCAAGTAAGGTACCCATATAGCCAGCCACTTGTTCCATGACCTTTTTGGCATTGGGTTTGGTTTCCGTAGTTAGAGCGACATATCCCGGTTTAAAAATACCGGCTTTTTCATAACTGATCTGTTCGATGGTATCACCTAAGATGGCACAGTGTTCCAAGCCGACATTGGTGATCATCACTAAATTATAATCGAGGGCTGTTGTAGCATCCAAACGACCGCCTAAACCCACTTCGATCAAAGCGATGTCGACTTTCTGTTCGAGAAAATAGGCCATGGCCATCCATAAATCAATCTCAAACATGGTCAAATTTTCTTTTTCAAAGAAGGCTTCGTATTGTTGGTAAATGCGCATCCAATCGTTTTCACTAATCATTGTTTTTCCAATACGGATGCGTTCGCGATGCGTAACCAGATGTGGCGAAGTAAAGATGCCTGTCTTGACACCTTGATATGACAACAACTGATTCATCCAAGCTACGGTCGATCCCTTTCCATTGGTCCCGCCCACTTGAATCTTCGGTAATTGCGTATGATCTGGCAGTTGTTCATTTAACCATTGACGATATTGATTCAAATCATGATTCAATCCTTTTTTTGTTTCGATATATTGTATTGTTGCTTTATAATCCATGGTGTTATTATAACATGTATTGGAGGTCTTCTATGAAAATGAATAACGATTGGCAAGCTTTATTTGATCAAGAAATTCAAAAAGACTATTTGAAGAAAATTGACTACTTTCTTGCCCGCGAATATAAAACCAAGCACATCTATCCAGCTGCACCGAATATCTTCCACGCCTTTCAAATGACATCCTTAGAAAATACGAAAGTTGTGATCGTGGGACAAGATCCCTATCATGGTCCCGGACAAGCTCAAGGCTTTAGTTTTAGTGTGCCTGCCAATTTTCGTTTGCCCCCTTCCCTACAAAACATTTATAAGGAATTAGAAATGGAATATGGCCACCCCATCCATCGAAGTGGTGATTTGAGTGATTGGGCCCATCAAGGCGTCTTACTTCTCAATACCATTTTGACAGTGGAAGAAGGTAAGCCCCTTTCGCATCAAAATATTGGTTGGCAAAACTTCACCAACGAGGCCATTTCTTGGATCAATAAAAAAGAAGGCCCGGTCGCCTTCTTATTATGGGGTGCTAAAGCCAAAAGTGTATTGCCTCTTTTGACTAACCCCGATCATTTGATTTTGATGAGTCCTCATCCAAGTCCATTCAGTGCCAATCGTGGTTTTTTCGGCAACAATCATTTTAAATTAGCCAATGAATATTTAATATCCCATGGTCAAACACCAATTGATTGGACCCGGTCCAACGTATAATTATTTATCATCTTGGAGTTCAAATAAAATATCTCGTAATTGGGCAGCACGTTCGAAATCTAATGTACGTGCTGCTTCTTTCATTTCCTGGGTAATATTCTGGATCATCTTTTCTTTATCCTTCTTGCCCATGCGACGTTTCTTGAGATATTTTGCTGTCATTTCCTTGGTTTCTTTGGAACGAACGACATCATGAATTGGCTTGATGATCGTCTTCGGTACGATGCCGTGTTCTTCATTATAAGCCATCTGAATCTTACGACGACGTGCGGTTTCATCCATGGCTGCCTTCATTGATTCGGTAATCGTATCGGCATACATGATGACTTTGCCTTCTGCATTTCGAGCCGCCCGACCAATGATCTGGATCAACGAACGACGGGAACGTAAAAAACCTTCTTTATCCGCATCCAAGATTGCAATCAAACTGACTTCGGGAATATCCAATCCTTCACGCAACAAATTGATACCAACCAATACATCGTATTTACCAGCCCGTAGATCATGAATGATTTCGGTTCGTTCAATGGTCTTGATTTCGTGATGTAACCAAGCCACTTTAAAATCCATTTCTTTTAAATACGAGGTTAAATCTTCAGCCATGCGTACGGTTAATGTCGTAATCAGAACGCGTTGATGCTTTTCAATACGGCGTTTGATTTCATCGACCAAATCATCAACTTGGCCTTCGATGGGACGAACTTCGACTTCGGGGTCTAATAAACCGGTTGGTCGAATAATTTGTTCGACATATTGGCCATGGGTTTGTTCCAATTCCCAATCACCAGGAGTAGCGGATACAAAAATCGCTTGATTGATCAAAGAGGTAAATTCTTCAAATCGCAAAGGACGGTTATCCAAGGCACTGGGTAAGCGGAAACCATATTCCACCAAGACTTTTTTCCGGGCTTGATCACCATTGTACATACCGCGAATCTGTGGTAAAGAAACATGACTTTCATCGACCACTAATAAATAGTCTTTGGGAAAATAATCAAATAAAGTATAGGGTCTTTCTCCGGGTTTTCGTCCATCGATATGACGGGAATAATTTTCAATGCCAGGGCAGAAACCCAATTCACGTAGGGCTTCGATATCGTAGCGACAACGTTGTTCCAAGCGTTCTTTTTCCAATGGTTTTTCTTCTTTGTCAAAATATGCCAATCGATCTTCCAATTCTTCTTCGATCGTATCAGCGGCATGGTTGATCACATCCATACTGGATGCATAGGCATGGGCTGGATAGATCACATACAGTTGATAAGATGCATTGACTTTACCCGTCACGGGATCTACTTCGCTAATACGGTCGATTTCATCGCCAAAAAATTCCACGCGAATTAAGTATTTTTCGGTATGGCCAGGTGTAATTTCAATGACATCGCCACGTACGCGGAAGGTACCAGGTAGCGGATCGGTGTCATTGCGTTTGTATTGTTGCCCGACCAGCTGCATCATAAAATCATTTCGCTCAATTTCATCGCCTACGTGGATCGTAAACAACATGTGACGATAATGATCTGGATTGGAAGCTCCATAAATGGATGCGACCGAAGCGACGATGATCGTATCCCTTCGTTCCAATACACTATTAACAGCCGCCATGCGCAACATGTCCAATTCTTCGTTGGTCTTTGTGCTTTTATCAATGTAGGTATCCGTTTTGGGAAGATAGGCTTCGGGTTGATAATAATCAAAATACGAAACAAAGTATTCCACGCGATTGTGAGGAAAGAATTCCTTAAATTCAGAATACAATTGGCCAGCCAATGTCTTATTGTGCGCAAACACCAAGGTGGGTCGATTGACTTGCGCAATCACGTTGGAAATGGTAAAGGTCTTACCGGTTCCGGTTGCGCCCATCAAAACTTGGTATTTCTTTTTTTCTTTCAATCCTTCCACTAGCGATTGAATGGCTTGGGGCTGATCGCCACTGGGTTGATAATCCGAAACCAATTCAAATGTATCGCTCATATTGCCTCCTACTGTGCCAATTGAATGGCTCTCACATATTGTGGATCTTCACTGTATTCATTCGCATACACTTGTTGAGAAATCATTTTTAATAAAGTATCCCATGTATCTTTATCGCAAATGCCGATTGCATCCAGTTTATGATCACTTTGAAATTGTTTTAACGCTTCGGCACTTTGATGACTAAAGTATGTATCGGTTCGATCCACGTCATAACCTAAATATTTTAAATACGTCTGCAACGCTTTGGCATTGGTGTATACATGATCTTCTTTCATTGTCGATGATTTTTTCATCTCTATATAATTCACGCTTGTGACATCCAATGGTTCCACTTTCACATCGGGTTTCCATCCTTTATTATTGATGGAATCCCCATTAGGATCCAACCATTCCGCAACGGTATATTTCATGGATGTACCATCTTCAAATGATACTTGGGTTTGTTCCGTTCCTTTACCATAGGTCGTTGTCCCCACGGTCGTGACTTTATCGCCTAAGCCCGCTTTTAAAGCCCCAATCACCACTTCGGAAGCACTGGCTGTATCTTCATTTTGAAGAACGATGATTTTATCCATTTTGATTTGTTTGAAATTATCATTGGTCCGCGTCTTGGTGATGTTGCCTTGACTGTCTTTCTCTTCAAACACAACCGAATGGGCTGGCACTAAGACGGAGGCTACTTCTTGAGCAGCGACAAGATAGCCACCACCATTGTTGCGTAAATCCAAGACAATGGAAGAAATGCCTTGTTTATGGGCGCGTTCAACCGCATTTTCAAAACTGGATCCGGTATGACTGGAGAAACTCGAAATACCGATGATGGCCACATTGCCACTGACACGATAGGTCACACTCGCATCAAAGTCTTTGGGTTTGATCTTGGTGGTCTTGTCCTTTTCGTTGCGAATGAACTTGACTGTGACTTTTTTGGATTGTTTCTTGATGTATTTAACAACGGCATCGGCGCCTTTTTTCGCACAGACTTGATCATTGACAGCGGTAATGATATCGCCTTGTTTCAGACCGGCTGTATCGGCAGCCGAATCAATGAAGACATCGCGAATGATGATGTTGCCATCACCATTGACATAATAACTAAAGCCAAGTCCGGAAGAACTGCCATCTAAGCTTTGGGCAAATTGTTTGGATTGCTTCAAGTTAAAATAATTGGTATGCGGATCTTTTTCGAGGGTGGTCATACCCGTAATGGCTTGTTCCATTAAGGTTTGATCCAAATTCTTGGTCTTGTTGGCATAGTACCATTTCTTGGTCAAGATGGAATAGATCGCATCAAATTTATTTTGTTCATCCGTTGAAGTCGCTTTTTGAGGAACAAACATACCGGCTCCAAAGCTAATCACACACGCAATCACAAGTATCCACTTATATTTTTTCGTCATCTAAACAGTTCCTCCTGTTTGTCTTGTTTATTGTATCATGCACGTCAAATATGAAAAGAGCATCGAATCCTCGATGCTTACAAATAGGTTTGAATGATTTGAATCGTTTTCTCAATATCTTTTTGATCATGGGCATCTGAAATGAACATAGCTTCAAATTGACTCGGTGCTACATAGATACCATGATCCAACATGATATGGAAATAATGTGCAAACTGTTGGGTGTCACTGGTTTTTGCACTGGCATAATCCACGACCTCTTGATCCGTAAAGAAAACACTCATTAAGGATCCCACCCGATTGACCGTATAGCCTTTCTCCTTATAGGCTTGTGCCAATTGGGCGGTTTTATAATCGATACGATCATAGATATCCGGATCTTTCATCAAGATCTGAAGTGTTTCAATACCAGCGGTTGTCGCAATGGGATTGCCCGATAGGGTTCCAGCTTGATAGACAGAACCGACAGGTGAAATCACATCCATGATTTCTTTTTTACCACCATAGGCAGCCAAAGGCATACCACCACCAACAATCTTGCCAAACGTTGCCATATCCGGGGTAATGCCAAAATATTCACTGGCACCACCTAAAGCCAATCGGAATCCAGTAATGACTTCATCAAAGATCAAGATACTATCATAGGTTTTGGTGATGTCACGTAAGAATTGTAAATAACCAGGTTTGGGTGGGACCACACCCATGTTGGCTGCTACCGGTTCAATGATCACGGCCGCAATCTGATTGGGATAGGTTTCAAACAATTGTTGGATGGCTTTTTCATCATTGTAAGGAGCCAATAAAGTGGTTTTTGTATAGCCAGATGGTACCCCATCACTATCTGCGACAGCTTGGGTCAATAAACCCGATCCGGCTTTGACCAATAACCCATCGGAATGACCATGGTAACACCCAATGCATTTAATGATGTAGTCGCGATGGGTATAGCCTCGAGCAGCACGAATGGCACTCATGCAAGCTTCAGTTCCACTATTGACCAAACGCAACTTTTCAATGGCTGGATAACATTGTTGGACCAATTGGGCCAAGGTACTTTCTTTTCGGGTTGGTGCCCCAAAGGTCAAACCATCGACACAAGCTTTCTGTACCGCTTGGATAACTTGGGGATGGGCATGACCTAAAATGCCAGGTCCCCAGCTGCAGACATAATCAATAAATGTATTCCCATCGATGTCGGTCACTTTGTCGCCTTTCGCATGATTGATAAATAAAGGGGTTCCTCCTACAGATTGAAACGCACGTACGGGTGAGTTGACACCACCTGGCATCAGTGTCGATGCCAGTGCAAAGGCTTGTTGGGAATAATCAAAATGCATAGACTTCTCCGGTTTCTAGCCAATGTGCCATTTCGAGTGCATGATAGGTAATGATGATCTGGGCACTCGCTCGTTTCATGGCAATTAAATTTTCAAAAATGATGCGTTTTTCATCAATCATACCGGCTTTAGCGGCCGCTTTGACCATGGCATATTCACCACTGACATTATAGACAGCCAAAGGCAAAGAACAGTGTTCGGAAACAGCTTTCACCACATCCAAATAAGCCAATGCAGGTTTGACCATAACGATGTCGGCACCCATATCAATGTCATTCTCCACTTCGCGAACGCCTTCTTTTCCGTTGCGTGGATCCATTTGATACGATCGACGATCTCCAAAACAAGGAGCGGAACCAGCCGCATCTCGGAAAGGCGAGTAATAGCCCGACGCATATTTGGCACTATACCCCATGATGGGTGTTTGACTCAAGCCATGGGCATCCAAAGCTTGACGAATGGCTGTGATATCGCCATCCATCATATCGTTGGGTGCAACCATATCGGCACCGGCTTGGACACAGCACACAGCCATCTTTGCCAATAAGGGAAGAGTCTCATCATTTAATATGGCGTGTTCATGCACCAAACCACAATGGCCATGATCGGTATATTCACATAGACACACATCCGCAATCACAAGTTGATGAGGTAACTTCGATTGGATATGGGTAATGGCTTGTGCCAAGATGCCATGGTGATCGTATGCACTCGATCCTACGGCATCTTTATGGGCCGGCACACCAAATAATAAGATGCCGGAGATACCTGCTGCTTGCACGCATTCTAATTCTTCATCGATGCGATCCAAGGAATAGCGATAAATATCTGGCATTGTTGCGATAGGTTCTTTGATGTTTGTGCCTTCCACCACAAATAGAGGATAAATCAGATCTTTGGGGTCCAATCGTGTTTCACAGACTAAATTGCGTAAGGCTTAATTTTGACGGAGACGTCGAAATTGTTTCATAAACATTCCTCCAATTTCTTTATCAAACTTGAAATGGTTGCTTGTTGAGCAACTTGTATATTTTGTATATGATGAGCAGCCAAAGCAGCTTGTGTATATGGTCCAATGGCCAAGACTTGAGTGTGTGGATCGATATGTCCGGCTTGTTGAAAAAAGGCATGAACACCTTGGGCACTGCCAAAGATGGCAAAGTCTTCATGAATAGCTCGCACTTGGCCAATAGTCGTATCATAGACAGGAATCTGGGTATAGCTTATACCGGCTGCATCCAATCGCGAAGACAATACCGAATTGCCTTTTTGGGCTCGTAAGATCAAAAGATTGGCATCTGACCATCCACATAAAAGATTGGCTAATTCGTCTGAAGTATATGATGATGGGATAAAGTCGGCATGGATGTGATACGTATCGTATAAATATTTGGCACTGCTCGGTCCGATGGTCACAAACTGTAGATGACTGATTTCACGCATATCTTCCATCATTTGAAACAGACCATCGATACCGGCTTTTCCCGTTAATACAACATGACTATAGGGTCGAAAATCAATTTTCTTATCGGGTTCATAGACAATTTGTACATACGCTTGGCGCGTACATGGAATCGAACATTGGTCTTGAAAGGCGCGAGTAAAGTGCTCCGTTCCACAAACCACTACGCTAGGCGTTTTTGAGCGAACATCCAAAGCAGCCACCTCTTCGACAACAAGGATGGCTGGGGTACCGACCTGCGGATCTTCGAAAGCCTCTTTGATCGTTTCTAAGGTGCAATTTTTTCGATAAGCATCGAATCGTGTACCGCGACAAAGAATAGCCACCAGAGTAAAGCCTGGTTTTCCGTTTTGAATCAGATCATCGGCAATCTGACTGGCATTTCCCATGCTCATCAAAAAGACCAAGGTACCGGGTAGTTGGGCATATGGGGCCACATCCACCTTTCCCGTTTGGGTATGACCGGTGATCACACTAAAACTACGACTGATCGATGTGTCAAAGGAATTCCCATGGTTTCCGGTACCGCAATGGCACTGGAAATGCCTGGAATCACTTCATAGTGGATCTGAGCTTTGGCCAAGGCCATGCATTCTTCGCCCCCACGGCCAAACACAAAGGGATTCCCACCCTTTAAGCGTACAACAATCGAGGTCTTCCCTTTTTCAATCAATAATTGATTGATGGCTTCTTGGGACATGGCATGTTGGCCGGCTCGTTTGCCCACATAAATGGTTTGCGCCTTAGTTTGTTTCAGGATACTTGCATCTACCAAGGCATCATAGATCAATACATCACAAATCCGGATCAGATGCCGAACTTGGAGACTCATCAGGGAGACTCATCAGATCTAGATCACCAGGTCCTGCTCCGCAAAGATAGACTTTACCCATAGAGAGCACCTGCCATTTCTTGAATACAAGCATCGATCTGATCAAGTTTGGTTTGGCACATGAAAATGGGTGAATCTTGATAAAACGCTTGTATTTGAAGAGTGTCATCATCGATCCATTGCGCATGAGCACTAGCGGCATCGTGACAATCGGCATGCATCAAAGCCATCAATTGGCGTCCGGTATCAAACAAGATGTGTGTCTTTTTATCGTCAATGTTTTTGGGTAAAATAAAGCCGGTCTTGGTTTCAATGGCAATGATTCCTTGTGCGGTTGCGGGCAGGATATCCAAAACTTGAACAACATAGGCATGCAAATCGATGTGTAGTCGTTCCAATCCGGCTTGTGCAAGAATGATACCATCATAATCGCCTTCTTCTAACTTTCGCAAACGGGTTTCCACATTGCCACGAATCATCTTGATCTGGCATGTAGGATCGATGCGAGTATACAACTGGGCACGTCGCGGACTGGATGTGTCAATGGTTGCTCCGGGCCAGATCTTGGTCTTGGAAATCAATAGATCCGCAGGATTGGCTCGTGCTAATACAGCAGGTACATAAAAACCGTCTGTGATTTGACTGGGCATATCCTTGCCACTATGCACAGCAATATCGATTTGATCCTTTTGGATGGCTTGTTCAAACACAGAAACAAATAAGCCTTTGCCGCCAATGGAAGCCAAGCACCGATCTTGGATCTGATCGCCTTTGGAGACAATAGGGACGATTTGGACGGGGATTTGTAGCGCATCCACGACCATTTGCGTCTGGATCCTGGCTAATTGTGAAGTTCATGTGCCAATTCGTAGTTTAGTCATTTTTCGCCTCTCTGAATAATTCTGCTAGTTTTAGGAGATTCCAACGATGACATCATCTTGTTTGAGGATAGCCGGAAAGATAAAGGTGCATAAAGCTGGATCATCCACCACATTGACCAAGATGCGTTCTTGTTTACACATTTGGGCTATCCAGGCATTGACCTCTCTTTGATTGGTAGCGGCAATGATCAAGTCATATCGGGAACAGATATCCGAAGGCTTTACAGATCGGATTTCATAGGGATAGGATCGAAGTTGGTCACAAATGGTTTCACTAATGATATGAATATCGGCGCCAAATTGTTTTAATTGATGTGCTTTTCGTAATGCTGTCTTTTGACCACCGATGATCAAGACTTGTTTCTGATCGAGATCGATCATGAGTGAAAAATAACTCATTCGTTGTTCACCCACTTTTCAAGCCAGGAAACTATGGCATCCATTTGTTCATAGGTGTTGGTCTTGCGTAAAGAATAGACAAAAGATTCCATGGTTTTTTCTTTGATTTGGGGCAAATACGAAATCACATCGTGCATCCGCAATTCTTTTAAAATGTCCGATACACCTTGATCAATGGTGGCTTGTGCCCTTTGGGCATAGTCTTGTTTCTTTTGATTATTGGTTTTGGCCAGTTGTTGAAAATGGTCGATATTCATATATGTACAATGGGACAATTATTGCAGATGCGGATCCATATCATTGGGAACAGCTAAATCGATAAATAAGCGTGGTTTTGAATCGATATGTTTTGCCAGTTCTGTCTTGGTGATCGTATAATGGGGACTCGATGTTGCACTGATGATCACAGCTGTCGGCCTGTTGGATCAGGGAAATGTTTGATTTGGCCAAGACATTTTTGGCGGTGATGCTGCCAATTTTACCACTGATTCCAATGACCAACACCGTGTGGGCGCCAAAGTCAAAAACCGCATGGGCCGCTAATGTGCCAATGGAAACCGAAGTCGAAGACAGTCCTGTCTAGGTCTTGATTTGTTTCACTGTTTTCATGACCCTTTGAAAAATCGTATGAAACGAATAAGTGGTCTTTTTGAATTGCCGAGAATATTCATAGGCTTCTTTGACTTGACTAAAGATTTCATCTTCCCCCAAAACCATGGAGTCCATGCCACAAGCCACACGCGCCAAATGGCGAATCGCACCTACCGATGTATAGGTCGCAAAATAAGGCATCATCACATCACAATCTAAATCTTTGAAACGACAAAGTTGGTCTTCCATCGCATCGATGTCTATGTCAAAATAGATTTCCAGCCAGTTGCAGGTCGATAGAAGGACGCATTGTCCTTCTATCTGGTCAAAAAATTGTTTTTTTTTCAGTTGCATCAAAGGCCAATAGATTCCGAATCTCAATCGGAGCTATTTTATAGGAGATACTGATACAATTCATGTTTTTTATTATACTACAAACCGAATTTTCTATGGTTGCCTAGGCAAATCATCAAAAGTTTTGTATAGTAATCATAAAGGATAACTTACATATATGCTTTATAATATTTCTTTTGATATCTGTGCGATTGCTTTGACAGGGATGGCCCTTTATACCCTTTTTTATCGACGAAACCACCATAACCGTTTCAGTCGTATCTTTTTGATCTTATTGTTAATGCACATGGTTGCCTTGATCACCGATATTGCGAGTTCCTTTACGAATTCCTATCCTAGTGCTACAGCCCCTTTTTTCCGTGATGCGATGAACTATATTTTTTTAGCGGTTCATTCCAGTGAAGCCTTTGTGTTTCTATATTTTTTGATCGTTGATTTAGAAATTGGTCATACGACCCATCACTATATAAATATCCTTCTCCTTTTGCCTGAATGTTGTTTCATTCTTTTTCCTTTGCTTCTCAATCCTTGGACCCATGCTGTTTTCTATTATGACAAAACCAATCACTATGTTCATGGTCCAATGATGTACATGATCTATGGTGCTGTATATTTGTATTTGGCACTTTGTCTGGGTTTGATCATTCATAAAAGAGAGCGTTTGACACAGCGACAATATCGCACCTTGTTGTATTTATTTCTATTGTCAGGCATACCAGTTTTGATCCAAAGTCTTTTCATGCCTCACCAACTCATTGAAATGTATTTTCAGGCTTTAGGTTTCTATGGCTTTTTACAACTCATTGATCCCATTGATCAGTATTATCATCCGGTTACGAGGATCAAAAATTTCCAAGCGATGATCAATGACCTATCGCCCTATTTTGTGAATCAGACATCGATGTATGCCATCATCATCAAAATATCACGATTGGAAGTCTTATCGTTTTTCTCTCAAACGAGTGATATTTCTCATAGTTATCGTTTATTGATCACCGATTGGCTATCCAGCCTTGTGAAAAGGGGACATTGTTACGATTGTGAATATGGTATCTATGTCTTAACGACCACTGAGGATCCCCTGTCCCTCTGTCAAACGATTCAGGCACGTATGGCCAGTCCTTGGCAGTATCGACATCACACCTATCAATTTTCGGTTCAGATTACACCGGTACAGATTAGCGAGGATATTCATTCCATGGATACTTTCATTCATATGGTGCATATTCCTTATTTCCATACCAAACAAGGATGTGTATTCCAGTCCGTGAAGGATCTTGCACGTGAGTCAAAGGAATTCATGACGCATCAAAAACCAGAAATACCCTATGAGTTACAAGAAGCTTTGGATACGTTCCTTCACGGATTTGCGACGTTGACACCTGCGGAACGATCCATCACAGACTTATACATCCATGGTCATGAGATTCGTGAAATTCCTGATATTGCTTGTATTAGTGTCAATACGGTCAAAAAGCACAACAAAAATATCTATCATAAATTGGGCATCAAGTCCAAAGAAGAGTTATTAATCTATGTGGATCTTTTTCAACGATGTGGTCGGATCCAAGATCTCTATTCAAATGCAAAATAGTACCCTAGGGGTACTATTGGAACGTTTTTTATCATGGTATAAATACATTGAAAGAGAGGAAGTCCCATGAAAAAGCGTTTACTGATCAGCCTGTTTACTATTTTATTCTTGTTGGTGGGTTGTGGAAGTGCCAAATATGCGAATAGCAAATATCTTGGTACCTGGAAGGCCACCCAAGCCGAAGCCTATGGTGTATCGATTTCAACAGAATCTCTTGTTGGTGAATTTTCCATGGATCTAAAGGAAGATGGCAGTGCAAAAGTTACCATCGATAAAGATACGTACAAAGGGGATTGGGAAGAAATCAAAAATGGAATCCAGTTAAAAGATTCCAAAGATACAATGGATTTTAAAGCTAAAGATGGACATTTGATCCTTGAATACAGTGGAGCTACGATTACCTTTGAAAAACAAAAGTAAAGATACGATCACATAAGATCGTATCCTTTGTTTTTGAGACTAATTTCTAATTCTTCCTCTTCTTCACAATGAATCAACATGATGGGCTGTGGGGTATCCCAACCAAAAGTCGTATAGAGATAATCAATGTTGATGTTGCATTCTTTGACATCTTCTAATAATCGATTCAAGCTGCCCACTTCATTGGAAACACGAACAGCTAAAACAGAATCCAAGTGTGTCAAGTATTGTTTCTTTAAGATTTCTTGTGCTTTCTCTGTGTCTGAAACGATCATACGGACAATCGCGAAAGCCGAACTATCGTTGGTCAATAGCGCATATAAATTGATATTGGCATCGGCTAATTCTTTCGTAATATCGTTGATTGCGCCTTTTTTATTTTCGGCAAAAACCGACAGTTGTTTCATCATGGTTGCATCCTCCTAAGTTTCCTCTATTATACGCGTTATTATGATAAGATACCAATAGAAAACATACGTTTGGAGGTAAAGAAAATGGAAGAAACTCGTCCTTATGTTAGCTGGGACCTCATTCAAAATTTTATGATTGATGCGTTTCAAGCAGCGGGTGTACCCGAAGAAGACGCAAAAATTTGTACCGATGTATTAATGGAAAGTGATCGTCGTGGTATCGAAAGTCATGGTACCAACCGGTTCAAACCCATTTATATTGATCGAATCAATGATGGCATCTTAAATCCGGTTACCCATTATGAAGTATTGAAAGATACGCCAACCACTTGTGTAGCCGATGCCCACGATGGTATGGGTATGGTTGCGAGTTATAAGATGATGACTTCACTGATCGATAAAGCGAAAAAATATGGTTTAGCGATGGGTGCCATTAAGAATTCTTCACATTATGGTATTGCTGGTTATTGGGCAACCATGGCTAGTAAAGAAGGCATGTTAGGTATCACCGGAACCAATGCCCGTCCTTCAATTGCACCTACCTTTGGTGTGGAAAACATGATGGGTACCAACCCACTTACATTCGCCTTCCCGACGGATGAAGATTTTGACTTTATTTTAGACTGTGCAACATCCATCGTTCAACGTGGCAAGATTGAATATTATGCCCGTTCAGGCAAACCAACACCAAAAGGTATGGTCATCGCTCATGATGGCACGGCTTTAACCGATTCTGAAGAAATTTTAAAGAAATTGGTGGAAGGAACCGCTGCTTTAACGCCATTGGGTGGTATTGGTGATGAAATGGCTGGTTATAAAGGCTATGGCTATGCTGCGGTTGTAGAAATTCTATCAGCAGCCCTAACCGGTGGCTTATTCATGAAAGATCTAACGAATAAGAATCCCGATGGAACCAAACGTCCTTATCATTTGGGTCATTTCTTCTTGGTCATCAATCCAGAATTCTTTATGGGTCTAGATACCTTTAAGAAAACAGCGGGTGATATCTTGCGTGGTTTACGTAACAGTCAAAAAGCACCTGGTCATGATCGAATCTATACAGCTGGTGAAAAAGAATGGGATGTATGGCAAGTACGAAAAGACAAAGGGGTACCAATGGGCAAAGGTGTCCAAGATGATTTCAAAGCCGTACGTGATATGTATCATCTAAACTATCATTTTCCTTTTGAAGATTAAAGATTAAGGCAGCTTCCTTGGATACGAAGCTGCCTACTATTTGTTTAAAAAAAGAGCTGTACGCATTATACAACTCTACTTAGAATTTAACCGTATATGGACTTTCCGTAAAACTACAGAAAGTAGCAATGGCATTTTTTAAATAAAAACATGCGGTATTTCCATCACCAACAGCATACATTTCTTTTAGTTCTGGAAAAGCATCCAACATAGTGCCTTGTACATCTTCATCCGGATCATGGACAGCTTCGGCCTGTACACGGACCCAACGGTCACCCTTCACAGCTGTGATCTCAATTTTCGGATTTTTTAATAATTGTTGTGCCATCTTCTTTTTCAATCCGGTTTGAAAATACAATTTGTCATTATAGATCAGTTCTGTTCCAATTGGACGTACATGTGGCTGGCCATCTTCGTCCGTTGCCAAAAACCATACACCGGCATCTTTTAAGAAATTATAAAGTTCTCCCATAAAAAACACTTCTTTTGTTTCATCCTATGTCACACAAAATAGATTGTCAATTCCGATTATTCTAAAATCAACATCAAAACAAATCCCAACGCAAAACAAATCGTTCCCCAATTGGAATGTTCGCCTTCACTCATTTCTGGAATCAATTCTTCTACCACAACATACATCATGGCCCCGGCTGCAAAGGCTAATAACACCGGCATCCAAGGCAAGATCCAATGCGATAGCCAAATCGTCAATAAAGCACCAATGGGTTCCACAGCCCCTGATCCAACACCGGCTAAAAAGGTCTTGGGTTTTGACATACCCGCTGCATGTAACGGCATCGAAACGATGGCTCCTTCTGGAATATTTTGAATCGCAATACCCAAAGCTAAGGCAAACGCACCAGAAACAGCATTCGGATGAGCTAACCATCCAGCATAAACAATACCAACTGCCATACCTTCCGGTAAATTATGAAGCGTGACCGCAAATAACAACTTCGTTGATTTTTGCAGGTGATTAGCAGGCCCTTCTTCTTGATCATCCATATGTGTATGGGGAATGACCACATCCAAAAACAAAAGAAAGCCCATACCCAATAAAAAACCACAAACAACGGGTCCTACCGTTTTGGCTTGTTCTAAGGCGGGTTCCAATAAGCTAAAAAAACTTGCTGAAACCATGATACCGGAGGCAAATCCTGTCATCATTCGTTTCGTTTGAGTGGACATGTCCTGGCGCATAAAAAAGACAAAAGCAGCGCCTAAACTGGTTCCTAAAAAGGGCAATAACAATCCTTGTAGTACTTGTATATTCATATTCCTATTTTACCATAAAAGCAAAAAAAAAAATCGCGATTGCGATTTTCTTAACAATTGGTGGAGCGTATCGGGATCGAACCGATGACCCCCTGCTTGCAAAGCAGGTGCTCTCCCATCTGAGCTAACACCCCATTGGAAATAAATAATAAATAGAAATGGTGGGCCTGAATGGATTTGAACCAGCGACCTCACCCTTATCAGGGGTGCGCTCTAACCAACTGAGCTACAGGCCCGCGATAATCGCCGAAGCGATATTTTAATAAAAATTGGTGGAGCGTATCGGGATCGAACCGATGACCCCCTGCTTGCAAAGCAGGTGCTCTCCCATCTGAGCTAACACCCCATGTATATGAAAGCCAACAAATTAAATGGTGGGCCTGAATGGATTTGAACCAGCGACCTCACCCTTATCAGGGGTGCGCTCTAACCAACTGAGCTACAGGCCCGCTTGTTGACTGCCTAATCATATTACCATTACCAATATTTGATGTCAACACACTTTTTTACTTTTTTTAATAGATGCTCCATATCGAAATGACCAAAAAGACAATAAAGAATAAGACGATGGAAATCTGTCGAAAAGCCATTCGAAAAATAGGATAGGATGGTTTCTCTGGCAAAGGTCGTAAATCCTTCAAACCAAGGATACCATAGACAACCAATACAAATACGATAATAGCGCGTAGTCCCATAAAATTGGTCAAATAATTTAAACCTACCGTAATGCCATTAAACAACATATGACAAACAATATTCAAAGATAGATTGCGATGTTTATAATAAACCAATCCCAAAAAAGTGCCGGTAAACATATGCATGATGCCCTGGGTAAAGTTCATATGCATCCATCCAAAAAGGATACCACTAAAAATGGCAGCAAACAGTGCCCCATAAGGCATGAGACTATGTTCAATCTCACCACGAAATAGGAGTTCTTCGCAACAAGGGGCAATAAACACCGCCGAAAGAATCATCAACACAACATACAATGGACTGTTGTATTCTGTTAAACTCCCATCCATAAAATGAACGCCCAATGCCATTTGAATCAATGTCAAAAGCATGGAAAAAGTAATAGTGATGGTAAACATCGAAGCAACGGTCTTACTTACGGTTTCCCATGAAAAATTCCATTGAAAGTTTGATTTTGTCCATTTGACCCTCAACACTTTCTTACCAATTAGAGCCGTCCCTCCCGTTGTCAATAACGTCAACAAAAACAGACGAATACCGGCATAGGTTTCTTCGTTGATATACACATAATAACGGGCATAGATAGAACGTAAGATCCATCCTGCTAAGACCTGTGCCCCCGTAAATCCCAGCAAAAGCCAACCAATCCGTCGGACTTGTTTTTTTAGATCTTTCCATTTTGTGAAAACAGGTGGCATAGTCTTTCCTCCTATTGATATTTAGCACGCCATCGATAATATTCTTCATCTTTCTTTTCATCGATGGTCACTTCTTCTTCATACAACCCAAAATGGGCTTTTGGATATAATACTTTAAAATCCGAATACGATACGACACTGTGCCAATTCGGATTTTGAAGACGAATCTTTCCTTCTTGCAAGACTACCAAGGTTCCATCTTCAATGATGACCAAGACATGACCTGCTTTTAAATATTCAACAACTTCTACCGATTCAATAATTTTCATAGTACCTCAAAATATAAAGGCTGGAAAATCCAGCCTCTCTATTATTCAAAATGTTCTTTCAATTCTTGGAAATAGCTCTTTGGATGTGCACATACTGGGCATTTTTCCGGTGCATTTGGTCCGACAAATACATGTCCGCAATTCAAGCAGATCCATACTGTATCAGGTGCCTTTTTGAACATCGTATCGTCTTCAACTTCTTTTAACATTGCTCTATAACGAGCTTCATGATGTTTTTCGATTTTCGCTACGCCATCAAATAAACGAGCAATTTCATCAAAACCTTCTTCACGAGCTGTTTTGGCAAAACCGGCATACATATCGGTCCATTCGTAGTTTTCACCAGCCGCTGCATCTTTCAAGTTTTCTGTCGTTGTTGGAACGGCACCACCATGCAACGCTTTAAACCACAATTTCGCATGTTCTTTTTCATTGCCTGCTGTTTCTAAGAAGATATTTTGAATCTTTACATATCCATCTTTCTTAGCTTGGGAAGCATAATACTGATACTTAATGCTTGCTTGGCTTTCACCCGCAAAAGCCGTCTCTAAGTTTTTTTCTGTCTGAGAACCTTTTAATTCCATAAAATCAGACCTCCTCTTTGTTGATTATTATACCATTTTTTTTAGTCATTTGAGGCCCAATTTGGAATTTCTGATCCCCGTCGAATCAATACCGCTTTCTGAAAATCCGTTTGATTTAAAAATTCCATGATTGCCAAGGTTTCTTTTTCATCACATCCTAATAAGAATTTCACAACACAATCTTTCTTTAAGATATCGGCACTAATGACCAATGCATCCACACGATTGGTTTTTTTCGATCCTTGGTAAATATGAATTGGATCACCAGCCGGATCAATGGTATCGGTCAAATACCCATAATCCACGGGATACACTAAATTGGTAAATTGTTTGTGTTTGGATCCTTTGGGATAATCAATCTCGATCGAGCTCGATAACACAAGTGTATCCACTTTTTGCCAGAAGAGCGCATTATTTTCAATCTCTTGCATAAATCCTCCTGAAAATATGTACACTCATTATATCATTCTTGAAAGAGTTTACAAGAAATGCAACTTTATTGGGCGTTGTTTTCAACAAAATCCCAGAAATCTTCATATTCGGCTTGTTCAAAATCAATTTGTGACGTATTCTTCCACAAAGCAACGGTCTTATCCGAATCATTGAAACCAATGGCTGCTTGTTTGACCTTTCCCTTTTTAACGGCATATAAAGCCGGAGTATACATAAAATATGGTGTAATTTTCAGTAAAGCTTTGCCATCATCCGTTGTCGAAATTAAATGATCTGCATCTTCGGTTTCTTTTTGAAACCCAAAATCGGTTGAATCAATCACATAGACAGTAATATTTTTATGTTCACCCTTGGTCTTTTTGATGTAAGCATTCAATTTCTTACAAAATTGACAACCATCCCGCTCGACCATAAATACAAATGTATCTTTCTTCTTCATTTTTTCTTGAAGTTGACTCACGGTAATATCTTTGGTTTGAAAATCCTTTCCCGATTGACAACCCATTAATGCCAAACACATGGTTAGGACACATACGATTGATACGAAACGTTTCATGTTCATCACTTCCTTAATCCATCGACTAATTTAGTTATACTATAAGCCAATGCTTCCAGTTTTTCCGGGCCCTGCGCTAACGCTTGATGAAACGACATGGCTCGATCGGCCGTTGAAAAAATACCAATCATTCCCGTTTGATATACATCTTGATAGCCTTTACCTAAAGCACCCGATAAACAAATGACTGGTTTTCCATACTGATTGGCGAGTTCACAAACCCCATAGGGAACTTTTCCATACATGGTTTGGGCATCGGTCTGCCCTTCTCCGGTAATCACTAAATCACAATCTTGGATATCCTTGGCCATATGATTGGTTTCCATCAACAAGGAAATTCCTGCTTGTTGACGGGCATGGAATACGCCTAATAAGACACCGCCAATGCCACCGGCTGCACCCGATCCTTCATAAACATCCATATCCACATGAAAGGTCTGTTGGACTTTATCTCGATACAAGGCCATCCAATGATCAATGTCTTTCATTTGATTGGTGAAAATACCTTTTTGTGCACCAAAAATATACGTGGCTCCTTCGGGCCCTAAGAGATGATTTTTGACATCACAAGCCACAATGATTTCAATCGATGGCTTTTTAAATTGGCGTTTATCCATAAAGGCAATCTTTTTCAAACTATAAATGCCCGGCTCCAACTCTTTCCGTTTTTTATCGTAGAATTTGACGCCAAAAGCACGTAAGATGCCCATACCACCATCGTTGGTGCCACTACCACCCAAACCAATGACCAGTTTTTTAGCCCCTCGATGGATTGCATCTTTGATCATCAAACCAACCCCATACGAAGAAGCTACCATGGGATTGCGCTTTTCTTTGGGCGTCATATTCAGCCCAATGCAACTAGCTACATCCATGACCGCAATCGAACCATTATAGGCATAGTGGGCATGAATCGATTTGCCATAAGCATCCACGGTTTGACATGTCACCATTTTGCCGTGAATCACATCACAAAAGACCGCGGCTGTTCCTTCGCCCCCATCGGCCATGGGATACTTTACACACGTATGGGCTGGATTGGCATGAAGAATTCCGGCTTCAATGCGATCACAAGCTTGCGATGATGTCATACATCCTTTATAGGAATCGCTCGCAATTACAACTTTCATAGTTTCAGTTTACCATAGAAAAGATTGAGTTCAAAATGACGA
This sequence comes from Absicoccus porci, assembly GCF_003725415.1. GTDB lineage: Bacteria > Bacillota_I > Bacilli_A > Erysipelotrichales > Erysipelotrichaceae > Absicoccus > Absicoccus porci. Next base: position 135,555 of record NZ_RJQC01000004.1, read on the forward strand.
TACTATATAATGAAGAGAGTTTATGTGGAGGTTTACTATGGCCAAAAAACACGTATTGATTGGCGTTTGTGGAGGAATTGCCGCCTACAAAGCTTGTGATCTAGTCAGCACTCTTTCCAAACGTGATTTCGAAATAAAAGTTATGATGACAGAACATGCCGCACACTTTGTTCCGCCATTATCGTTTGAAGCCTTATCAAAAAATCCGGTTGAAACCGATTTGTTTCATAATCCCGATGATCCCATTGCGCATATCAGCTTAGCCAATTGGGCAGATATTGTCGTTTTGGTACCAGCTACAGCCAATGTGATCGCCAAAGTGGTCCATGGCATCAGTGATGATATTGTATCTACCACTTTTTTAGCTTGTACATGCACCAAATTGATTTGTCCAGCCATGAATGTGGATATGTATGAAAATCCAGTGACCCAAGAAAATATCCAAAAAGCCAAAGACTTGGGATATCAATTTGTGGAACCGGTTGTTGGTCATTTGGCATGCGATGCAACAGGCAAAGGTAAATTAGCGCCGGTATCCGATATCGTAGATTGCATTGAACAATTGACTCATCCCGATCTATCTTTAGCAGGCAAGCATGTACTGATTACAGCAGGACCTACCCAAGAACCGATGGATCCCGTGCGTTTTATTTCCAATCATTCATCGGGTAAACAAGGCTATGCGATTGCACAAGCCGCCAAAGATATGGGTGCCAATGTGACGGTGGTTTGTGGACCTTGTGCGCTAGCGGATTTACCAGGTGTAAAAATGATCCATGTGCAAACAGCCCAAGAAATGTTTGAAGCCGTAAAAGAAAATTATGAAAAGGCCGATTATATCATTATGGCCGCTGCAGTTGGTGATTATCGTCCCGAAGTCATCTCTGATCAAAAAATCAAGAAGTCCGATGAAACTATGCAACTTCGTCTTGTGAAAAATCCAGATATCTTGGCATATGTTGGTCAACACAAGACTCATCAAATTTTATGTGGTTTTGCGATGGAAACCCAAGATTTGGAAAAGAATGCCCGTCAAAAACTCATCGATAAGAATTGTGATGTATTGATTGGCAATAACTTATTTGTAGAAGGGGCTGGTTTTCAAGGAGATACCAATGTTGTCTGCTTGATCACCAAAGAGTCCATTGATCGATTGCCTAAGTTGACGAAATCGGAATTAGGATATAAAATTCTAAAGACTATGTCGAAACTAGAAAAGGAAAAATAATGCCTATGTTAGTGTGTATCGATATCGGAAACTCCAATATCACGTTGGGTCTGATCAATAATGACCAAATTGTTGGTAAATATCGTTTAACGACCAAAGCACGTCGTTCCAGTGATGAATTTGGTTTGATGTTGCAGTCGTTTATTTCCAGAGAAAATATTGAAAAAGAAGACATTGATGATGTCATCATCACTTCGGTTGTGCCAAAGGTCATGCACTCTTGTCGCAATGGTGTCTTTAAATTCTTTGGGATCGAACCCATTATTGTTCGTCCGGGATTAAAGAGTGGTATCAGTGTCCAAATGGAAAATCCACGCAGTGTGGGTGCCGATCGGATCGTGGATTGTGCCGGTGCCTACTCCCATTATGGCGGACCGGTATTGGTCATTGATTTTGGTACGGCAACAACCTATGATTTTGTGGATGAAAAAGGGCGGTTTCGTGCCGGTGTAATCAGTGTTGGCATTGAAACAGGTGCTTTGGCATTGACCAACCAAACCGCGCAGTTACCAGAAATTGAAATTCGTAAGCCAAAAACCATCATGGCACGCAATACCCAAAGCGAGATGGAAGCCGGTGTCTTCTATCAATACTTAGGCGGTGTGGAATATACGATTCGTCAATTCCAGAAACAAGCCGACACCAATAAACCCATCAAAGTCGTCGCAACGGGTGGTCTAGGCCGTATCATCCATGCCCATACTCCATTGATTGATACATACGATGCGGATTTGATCTTCAAAGGCTTGAATGTCATTTATAAAAAAAATAAACCAATCAAAGAATAGAAACTTTGATTGGTTCTTTTTTTATATGGAAGCCGCTAATATGGCAGCAGCCGTACCATCGGCAGCCGCTGTTGTTAATTGACGCACATTTTTCGTACGCACATCACCTGCCACAAAAATATTTTTTACATTGGTTCGTGTATCTTCTCCCGCTTGGATATAGCCACTTTTGTCCAAATGGACAATGCCTTCCAACAAGCTGGTTTCTGGTTGCATACCAATGGCCACAAATAAGCCATCTACCGCTAATGAACGCTTTTCTTTCGTTTGCACATTTTGAAGCGCAAGACCCGATAGTTTTCCCTGCTTTTCCTCTAAGCCACAAATGATCGTATTTGTGATGGGATGAATGTTGTCGATGGTTGCTAATTTTTCCTGTAGGACCGTTTCGGCTCGATATGTATTCCGACGATGGATCAAATAGACTTCTTTGGCAATCGATGATAGATAAATGGCATCATCCAAGGCAATATTACCACCGCCATTGACAGCTACCACTTTATCTTTAAAGAATGCCCCATCACAATTGGCACAATACGAAATGCCATGTCCAATCAGTTTTTCTTCATTGGCCAGGCCCAAATGACGATGGCTCGCTCCACCTGCATAGATCAAGCTCTTTCCGGTATATGTATCTTGTGCCGTTTGGATCGTGACACGATTTTCTTCGGGAACAATCTTCACAACTTCTTCATAGACAAAATGAGCACCGAGATCCATGGCTTGTTGATAGAGCTTAAAACCTAGATCAGCCCCATTCACCGAAGCCATGCCCGGATAATTTTCGATTTCATTGGCCGTAATGATCTGACCACCCGGTGCATTTTTTTCAAACACGATGGCTTGTTTTCCTGCGCGTTGAATATATATGGCAGCAGTTAGACCGGCAATGCCAGCCCCAATGATCAATATGTTATTTTTATTCATAGGATCTACCTCCTTGTGCTTTCATCGTATCGAAAAATCGAACGTTTTCCAAGTGGAATGCCCATCAATCGAACTTCTGGTTCCAATTGGATCTTTGTGTGGGCATAGACCTTCTCTAAGATGGTTTGGATTGCACAAGACACCGAATCCATGGTTGCTCCTTCATTGATCAAGATCAATGGACTGTCTGGATACATGCGCACTCCTTGAAAATGAAATCCCTTGGGCCACAAGGTCTTTAATATTGATCCCGTTGATATTTTGATATGATCTGCTGGCAAATCAAACATCTTCAAAGTAGGAAATTGTTTTTGGAGCTGGATGGCTTGACTTTTGGCAATGATCACATTGCGAAAAAAAGAGCCACAACTTGGATAGCGCTGCAGATTCGGAATGCGATGGGCTCGTTGATCTACTATTTCTGCCCGTTTTTGAACAAGTGCTTGTTTCGATCCTTTAATCAAAGAAACAACCACCGATTGAATAAACCAACGTTGGGGATCTTGTTGAAAAATAGACGTTCGATATCCCATACCCAATTCAGCTTTTGAAAAGATTTTTATTTGATGCGTGAAACGATCATACACTTGGATCGATTCAATGACATCTTTTAGTTCATGGCCATAAGCCCCTGCATTCATCATGGCAGCTCCACCTAAGCTTCCTGGAATGCCCGATAAAGATTCCATGCCTTGGTACCCATTTTCTACGCTCCATTGAATAAATGCGTCCATATTTTGACCGGATTGGATGCGAATGCGTACACCCTGCACGGTTTCCGATTCCATTTGCCAACCCATCATTTGATTGATCAACCAAACATCTTGGGCCTTTTCCTTTCCTACCAACGTATTGGTGCCTCCACCTAAAATCGAAGCATTTGGATATAAGTGAAAGATATCTTCAATTTCTTGATCCTTTTCGATGATGAAAACCGTATCAATGATAGGTCCCATACGAAACGACAAATACGTGGATAGATCAAAATGTGTTACTGTCTTCATCTTTGTCCTCCTATATCTTTTTTATCTTAGATATTGTCTTCTGTCTTGTGATTTGCTCAAAAAAAACTGTGTCCTGCTAAAACAGAACACAGCCAAGGGGAAATTCACGATGATTTTTGCTCAATCTCCGAAAGATCTATAAGATCATGAATGCCCAAAAACTTTCCTTGGCTTCGCACTGTTCTCCTTATCCTGCATTCGGCTTTATTGCGATGCATATGGAAACAGAAATCGTTTTTGTTTCATGCCTAAACGATCATCCCTCCTATCTTCACTATACCTTTTTTCTCCCATAAAAAAAGTACCCCTGGGGTACTATTGCTTCTGTTTATAGGCATCCAATTTGTCTTTCTTACAAATCTTAGTGAAAGGACATTGACTACACTTCGGATTGCGAGAGGTACAAAGATAACGCCCAAAAAAGATAAAGTCATGATGGGCTTGATTCCAACGATCGCGATCAATCTTTCGTTTCAGCTTTTCTTCGACCTTTTCCACCGTATCATAAGGTTTAGCCAATCCCAATCGTTTACTCACCCGATCCACATGGGTATCCACCGCAAAACTAGGAATCCCAAAAGCTACACTGCGAACCACATTGGCCGTTTTGCGGCCTACACCAGGTAGTGACATCAAATCTTTATAACGCGATGGAACGATGCCATCGTATCGTGCTTCCAATTCTCTGCTTAAATTTAAGATGGAATGGGCTTTATTTCGATACAAACCAATCCGTTTGATGTAAGGGATGATGTCTTTGACTTCGGCTTGTGCCATCTCCTTCGAAGTCGGATAGGCCGCAAATAAGGCTGGTGTGACTTGATTGACGGATGCATCGGTTGTTTGGGCCGATAAAACCACCGCCACCAACAATTGAAACGGCGTTTCATGAATCAATTCACATTTTGCGTTTGGAAAGATCTTTTCCATTTCATCGACAATTTCATTACCGGTCACGAATACCATTCTCCACTTCTTCCACAGTTAACCCTTTTTGTTTCCAAGATACCAAGATCGATTCGATATAATTCAGGGATAATTTATTATATACCACTGCTTCATTCAAGGCACATACGACCATGCGTTCGGTATACTTTTCTTCTAAATCTAAGATGCGTTGCATCTCATTGGGACTTAAAGGACGGCCAAATTCGGTTTCGATGCGTTCAATCAACGATTGATCCAATGGTTGGCCAATCTCTTCTTCATAAACACCATCGATATGGAAGGTCAAAGCCCCATCATGAAAATCAATGGTCAGATAGCCTTTGTCTGACAAGGATAGAAAGATTTCTTCAATTTGATCTACATCGAGTTTGGTCTTGGCAGAGAGTGCTTCATGATCAATGGGTGTATGCGTTTGATTCATAAAATCAATCAACAACAAGACCATGGCTTCATCACTATTGACATGCAGATCTTGTAGATGATCCAAGATCCACGTACGATGATCGATATAGGGTGCATTCCAATCCATCTTACTCATTCGGACTCAGCCCTCTTTCATAAACACGGACAAAGGTATCGTAATCAATCAAGATCATCGATCCATCTCCCATGATCACATAACAAGGATTATTGTAGCCATAGCCAAGAACGATCTCATCAGCTTTGATGCCATACTTATTTTTAGCGACTTTCTTCGCTTTCGAATAATTTAACGTACTCATTTTCCGTGTCGTGATCACATTGCCCTTCACATTGAACCAATATAACGTTTTTTTCGTGTAGCCTTGATATGTCTTATAATCAAACACATGGGTCGTTAATCCCTGAATGCCTTTGACTTTCTTTTGGATCTTCGCTTCATTTTGGGCTTCGACTTGTTCATGGACACGATTAGGACCACTGATGAAAAGTGACCAAAATGTGCAAATCAAAAGAATCAATACGATCCATAATACAGCCGTAAAACGACGATTCAGTCCTTTCATCCTATCCCTTCCTTTCTTATAAACGTTCGATAAAGGTTTCCACTAAACGAGCCGATTGGGCACTGGCTTTGGGTGCATATTCCGAAAATTCCATGGGATTATCCGAATGGACAGCCACATCACTTAATGCCCGCACAATCACATATGGTACTTGGAACGAATGAGCCACTTGCGCAATCGCACCTGCTTCCATTTCGCTACAAGCCGATTCCGGGAAATGCGCCATTAATTTATCCAGATCTTCTTTTCGTGACATGAATAGATCTTGACTGGCAATCCAACCTACATGATAGCGAATACCTAAATCTTTTGCGCATGTGGTACATACATCCACTAATTTTTGATCGGGTTCGTAAACAAGACCATAGGCATCGGGTCCATCCAATGCGGTCAAATCAAAATCGGCCTGAACGACCATCTTGGAGATGACGATATCCAAGACTTGTTGATCATCTTTTAAACCACCAGCGGTTCCAATATTGATGATGGCTTCCAAATTGTGTTGCGTACACAAAATCGCTGTGGCCATGGCGGCATGGGTCTTCCCAATTCCGCATTTGGCAATCACGATGTCTTTACCATGCATCGTACCATAGTGTAAGGTGCATGTCGCTACTTGTTCGGTTTTCGTAATGGTCGAAAGTTTTTCAATGGCTTCGACTTCCATATCCATTGCAGCAATAATTCCTATCATTTCGTTTCCTTTCTTGTACATACATAAAAATATTTTTCACCGGGACAAATACCCGGATGATCAAAATCCGTATCGATGGATTCTATCTCAAAATACGGTGCTAAAGTTTGTTTTAGCCACTTTGGATCATAGACACGTTGCAGATGATGTTCCTGTATGAGTCCATCTTTGGTGTAAAAGGCAAAATCTTGATAGATCCAGTCATCTTCACTTTCAATGGACCATTGGTACTTGGTGCCATCTTGAAATTCACCGGTCTCATTCCATTCTTGGCTGAATTCTTCTAAACGATCCAGGGCATGGGTATCAAAGAAAAAGATACCGTTGGGTCGTAGATGATCATGGACTTGTTGAAAAAAGGTCGTAACATCTTCGGGATCTAAGAGATAATTGAAGCTATCGCATAAACAAGCAATCGCATCGTATTGTTTCAAAAAGCTTAGATCTTTCATGTCATGGCAATAATACGAGATCGTTGGATCTTTGGCTTTGGCTTGATCGATCATTTGTTGGGAAATATCCAATGCACTCATCGTATAGCCTTTTTTGGCTAGGGCATGGGTAATTTCACCCGAACCACAAGCACATTCTAACATCGAACAAGCCGATTTGTGTTTCTCGATCCAATCGACCCACGCTTTTGTGGCTTGTTCATCTTTGACTAAATCATCATAATAAGTGGCCAACGTATTATAGATCATAGCTTGTCACCGGACAATCTGCATATAAGCGATCCAAATTATAAACTTGACGTGTTTCTTTCACAAACAAATTCACAACGACACTGCCAAGATCCAATAAGATCCATGGACTATGGGCATCGCCTTCCTGACGAATATCCACATCAAAGCCAGCTTCTTTGACTTTTTCTTTGATGTTTTGTGCAATCGCATTGTTTTGGCGAAGATTGTTCGCCGTGACCACGATGATATCATCCATAAACGGCGTAATATCCATACAATCGTAGTCTTTCACAAACATTCCTTTGCGTTCCAATATCGCTTGAATCACGACATCTTTTAATTCCATATTTTACTTTCCTTCCTCTAGATATTTATCATTTTCATTCTTGACAGTCCAAAAGCCTTGATAAATATCGGCTTTGCATTGATTGATCAGGTCTGTAGAATCATAGCCTCGTAAAGGATCCGTCTTATCGGCACAAAAAACAATCATCGCATACGGATCATCATGATCATCGCCTAAGACATGATGATAGATGGCATTTTTGATTTGCGGATCATCCAAATAAAAGACACGATCGACAATTTCACTACCGACAAAACCATGCCATACCGGAACGGCCCATTTCTTGTTTTCGGGACAAATCGCATCCATCCATTGTTCCATGTGTTGGACATCCATGTTTTTCGCAATGTCATGAAACAAACCAATATAATAGGCTTTCTGTCCATCCAAGCCATTGGCCAAAGCCATTTCTTCACATAAATGCGCGACTGATACACTGTGTTTATACCGATGTCTGGTTTCTCTAGCCGCAATAAAATTTTCTACATATAACCGATGTTCATAGATATATCCTAATACTGTATAGGGTACATAATTTAATTTATTGCCTTGCCGAATTTCGGAACTCGATACGGGCATGGCTTCCATATGAATGCGTTGAATCGGATATTCGGTTGGTACCAATTGGCCATCGCGATCCACACACACAAATTGAATCAAAGAAGTCAATTCTTCTGGATCTTTCCATTGATCAAATTGTGCCAATTGATCATTTCCAATCATCCAAATAAACTCATATGCAGGATACTTTTGTTTCAACGTTTTGACCGTATCGATCGTATAGCTTTTACCTTCACGATCCATTTCCAAGGTACAAAGACGAAACCGATCATCATAGGCCATGACCCGTTGAATCATGGCTAATCGATGGACATCCGCTGTCAAAGAACGATCTTTTAATGGCGTGGATTTGGTGGGCATGAACCAAACTTCATCACATGCAAGATCCTGCAAGGCCGTTTTGGCCATTTGAATATGACCATAATGAATGGGATCAAAAGATCCGCCTACAATTCCTACTTTCATATTCACATCCCCAACTTATTTTCTTTGGACCGACGATACAATACAAATGTATGTCCTACCACATGAATGACTTCACTATGGGTATTGGCAGCACATTCAATCGCTGCTTCTCGCACATCAATAGGACTGGTCTTCAATAATTTACATTTTACCAGTTCATGGGCTTCTAAGGCAGCGTCTAAGGTTTCCATCGTATTATAAGATAAGCCGTCTTTGCCGATTTGGAGGATGGCGCGATAGGAATTGGCCATTTTCCGTAATTGTTTCTTTGTTTGTTTATCTACCATTAAATCATTGCCTTTCTAAATGTCACATTGATGCCTTTGTGTACGCGTACATAAATTTGTTGGATATCACCACTCACGCAGAACCAGCCTAAACCGTGAATGACCACATCCATTTTATCATTACCAATCTTTGGTCCATGGAATGTGTGCATGGTAACCAAGCTTGTATCCAAACAAGGCACCAACATTTCATTCAGATGATCATTCCACAATCGATCGGCATCGGCTAGTTTGCCACGATGGATCGCAATCGAACGGGAGAAATACCCAACAATGGATGCTTTGCCATTGGTGACAACATCCAAACGAGCCAAACCACCAGCTGCAAAGGATTGATCTTCATAAATTTGTGATACATACGGACGGACCGGTTTAACTGGAATGACGGTCTTTAAGTCTTTGGGTTGCAGCCAAGCTAATACACTATGGCGATTTTCAATACCCGGGGTATCATAAATGGTATAGCCATCTTGGGGAATTGGAATCAAATCCAAAGTCGTACCGGGATTACGCGAAACCGTTAATTGGCGATCTTCCAATACTTGATTCAACAAGGTACTTTTTCCTACATTGGCCATGCCCATAAAGATGATATCTTTGCCAAAGCTATAGCGTTCAATGGCACGTTCAATTTGATGGATGCTGTGGATCCCTCGATCGGATAGTTTTTTATGTTTTTTGGATGGATCTAAGATTAGATCACCACAAATCAAGATATCGCGAACTACGATTTTTTCTTCTTTGAGTCGATGATCCACAAACGCATAGATCTTTTGATCCGTCACAGTCTTGGGTAAGATATCTCGTTTGGTCAAGATCAAGACAATATCTTTGCCCGGTAATTTTTGATTGAGTCGTGAGATCATACCGCCTTCAAAATCAAAGAGATCCACGATCCAAAAGACAACGCCATCGATCGCATTGATCTTTTCGAAAGTTTGACTGGATTCAATGCCTTGTTGCATGGAAATCGTGACTTGGCCATAATGCGAGATCTTATAACATCGTTCACAATAGGTTGCATCCAGTCGGGGAACATATCCCAAGGCTTCGGGGTCTTCATTTTGAAGTTCAACGCCACACCCTTTACAATATTTGGTCATTCACAACCCTCCTTTTCTAGATTGTACTGAGGCTTTTCAAAATATTCAATTAATTTTTCCGCACTATGGATACCATCAATGGCACTGGTCATGATTCCGCCGGCATATCCGGCCCCTTCACCACTGGGATATACACCAAAAATCGAGCTCATTCCTTGTTCATTGCGAGCGATACGAATCGCACTGGATGAACGGGATTCTACGGCACTCAAGATGGCACCCGAAGAAATAAAACCAGGCACGCGCTTTTCAAAAACTTCTAACGCTTCATGTAAGGCTTGGTTGATGGGTGATGAAAACAAGGTATTTAAATCCACAAATTTAGTTCCTAATGCATAGGTTGGTTGCACCGATCCAAAGCTTGTGGATACTTTATGATCTAAATAGTCACTGGCCAATTGGCAACAAGCGGCATAGCCATCGGCCATTTGATACGCTTTGGCCTCTAGGTTTTCTTGATAGGCAAGGCCACCTAATATTTTAGTGCCATAATCACTTTCATCCACTTGGACCAAGAGAGCACTATTGGCATTGATGCCATCGCGTTTGGCATAGCTCATGCCATTAATTACGGTATGTTTTGGTTCACTGGCGGCTGGAATCACATAGCCACCTGGACACATACAGAAGGTATAGACGCCTTTGTGGTTAGAGGCCATATGCGTTAATTTGTAGCGTGCGGGAATCAAACGGGGATCATGGGCATATTCTTTCAACATGGCTTGATTAATATAATCTTGGCGATGTTCAATGCGTACCCCCACCGCAAAGCGTTTATTAGTTAGTTCCATATGATGGGTATGTAACATAAGGATGGTATCTTTGGCACTATGACCACAAGCCAAGATTAAAGCCGTACATGGATGCCATTGGTTTTGAAACTGAATCGAAACCAATTTTTCATCTTTTACTTGGATGTCTTGTAAAGCCGTATCGAACAAGAACATGCCACCCAATCGTTCGATTTCTTTGCGACACTGTTTGATGATTTCCATAAAAGCGTCCGTCCCAATATGTGGATGTTGATCAATCAAAATCTCGTCTTTGGCACCAAAATGTACCAATTCTTCTAAGACTTTGCGACAACGACTATCTTTGGATCGCGTCGTTAATTTGCCATCGCTGAAGGTACCGGCACCGCCTTCACCAAATTGGACGTTGCATTCGGGATCCAATCGGCCCGTTTGCCAGAATTGATGCACTTTTTGAGTGCGGGTATCCACGTTGGATCCACGTTCCAAGATGATGGGACAATACCCAGCTTGAGCAAGAATCAAAGCAGCAAACATACCAGCTGGTCCAAACCCAACGACAACCGGTCGATTTGGCAAGGGATGGGTCCCACTGGATACGGGTTGGTAGTGTTCATTGGGACGGGGTTGAACGTCTTTATGTCGTAAGTATTTGCGTTCGTGTTTGACTTTGGCATCGATGATATACGAAAAGAAGATCTTTTGTGATCTTGCATCCACACTTTTGCGGTGGATGGACCAAGACAAAAGATCTTTGGTTGGCATATGTAGTTTTTTGAGAAGTTGTGCCTCGATTTCGGATTTGTCTTCCGAGGTACATTTTACTTGAAAAACTCGTATCATAATAAATTATCTAACACCGGATAGCGTTTGTGGTAATGCATCACAAGGCTGGCAAAGGCTTGCGCAAAGGCCAAGGTCAAGAAATAGACAACCAAGTGCGCATGTGGTAACAACGCTAATAATATTTTTGCGAATAAGATATGCGATGTATAAATCAATAAGGATTCATGACGCAATGTCATATAGCTTTCCTTATATGGAAGTTTCCATGTCAATAGACTATTAACCATAAAATACGTAGCTGGCACCAACATCAAATACATACTAGTTAAATCACGAAGGATGCCCATGCGATCATAGATGTGAACTTCTAAGACCAATAAGATAAAACTGATCAACCAACCGACCATCGATACGCGATGTGGTAGGCGACGAGTCTTGCTTAATAATAAGCCGATAGCGACAAACATAGGTCCAAAGAAGATACCATCCCGGGAAGTAACCAACACTTTGGTGAAGAAGCCAAAGAAGAAGGATACATAGGGCATGGTTTCCCAAATTGGTGTATAGACATTGATCAGATAGCCGAAGATATATAAGATCAGCGAAACGATCAATGCGCGTTTCATACTGTGATTTGTATACAACAAATAAATAATATACGTTGCCAACATCAATGCAGGTAAGAACCACAAATGATAATAGGATCCGTTCAAGAGCACATCGCGTAAGTACGCAAAGATGTGATAGATACGGAAGTTGGCGTGGGCATAATCCCAAATGGTGTATGGTAAATAAATGATGGTCCAGGTCAAATAGATCTTGCCTAAACGTTTTTCATAATTAATGAGTGCTTCTTCATTGGCAAGGGTATCATCCGTGATTTTACGAAAGAAGAAAAATCCCGATGCCACAAAGAAGAATGGTACGGCCAAACGGCAAACCGTTTGGATCCAATAGGTATTAAATGTTTGTGAAGCTTCATAGAATGGGTAGGTATGGATGCATACAACCAATAGTGCCGATACGTATTTGGCAATATCGATAGCTCCATATCCCCTTTTTCGTCTTGCCATATTCTCTCTCTTTCCCCTTTTTATCTTTTCTTTAATCGTGGTACACGTGCACCGAGTGTGGATGCCAATTCATTATTGATCGTATGTGCTTTTCGTGTGATCGCATCCATGGTGACATGTTCATTGCCTTGATAACCAATGAGACATACGGTATCCCCTTCTTGTACGTCTTCGACATTGGTTACATCAATCATACATTGATCCATACAAATATTCCCAATCAATGGACAACGTTGGCCATGAACCAACACTTCTAGACCTTGGTTGGAAACTAAGCGTGGCAAGCCATCGGCATAGCCAATGGACATGGTGGCTACTTTGGTTGGTTTGGTGGCAATAAAATGTCGTCCATACGAAACACTCATGCCAGGTTGGATCCATTTGACCACACTGACATTGGCATAGAGTGATAGGATTGGTATAAAATCGGGCTGACTGGCGATGGGAATTTGATCATCGCTGGTTAAGCCTAAAGGCAACAATCCAGGTCGGCAATAGTCATAGCCAAGGTCTTGATAGTTCAAGATGCCATAGCTATTTTGTAGATGCGTCAAGCCTGGGTCAATGCCGTGTTCTTTTAATTGATCAATGACTTCATTAAATAATGCAATTTGTCGTTTGGTGAAAGTGGCTGCATCTTCGCCCAAATCATCACTGACTGGAAAATGAGAAAAGATACCGTCGACTTGTATATGGTCCAAGTGATAGGCTTGAATGATGTCGTCCAAGTGTTTCTCTTGGGGTTGATATAGAATCCCTGTACGATTCATGCCAGTATCGACTTTACAATGGGCATGAATGATCACATTATGTGCCTTTGCATAGGCATTCAGTTTACAGGCATACGCATAGGAACAAAGCGATTGCGTAATGTTTTGTTCGTAAAGATAATGCCAGTGTTCTTCGGGTGTATAGCCTAAGATCAAGATATTTTCTTGGATGCCAGCTTGGCGTAAGCGTAAGGCTTCATCTACACTGGAGACGCCAAAAAAGTCAACGCCCCATGCTTGACAGGCTTTGGCAACAGCAATATCACCATGGCCATAGGCATTGGCTTTGACGATTGCCATAATTTTGGTTTTTCCGACAAGTTTTTGCACTTGGTCTAAATTATGGCCAATGGCATCGTGATCAATTTCGATCCAGGCACGGCTATAGCTCTCTAGCATACGCCAACTTCTCTTTCCATAGCCAATGCAATCAAACGATCGATCAGAGTTGGAAAGGAAATACCAGCTTCAGCCATCATGCTTGGATAGCGTGAGGTAGCGGTAAAGCCAGGAATGGTATTGACTTCATTTAAGACAATGGAGTGATCAGGTTGGACAAACATATCTACCCGGGCCATACCGGTACAGTTCAAAGCACGATACACACGTTTTGCCAAGGTTTGGGCATGATCAAATGTATCTTTATCGATACGGGCTGGACAATAAATATTAGAACCTACCAAATCGTATTTGCCTTCAAAATCGAAGACGCCACGCGTGATTTCGATTTCATCACAAGATCCTGTCACTAATTCGTCATTTCCCATCACGGCACAACCGATTTCAAAGCCTTCGATGGCTTTTTCAATCAAGCATTTGCCACGACCATCGTATTGGAACGCGTCTTTGACAGCTTCTGTATATTGTTCTTTGGTTTCAACTTTATGAACGCCATAACTACTTCCGGCATTGCATGGTTTAATGATCCATGGTAAAGGAATCTTGGCAACAACAGATTCAAAAGCAGGAACTTCTTCGTTTTTGTATAAACAAATGTAGTCGGCACATGGAATATGGGCTTCTTTACAGATAATATGCATGATTTCTTTATCCATGCACATCGCACTGGATAAAACATCACAGCCTACACAATGGATATTCATTAGTTCCATCAAGCCTTGGATGCATCCGTCTTCTCCGTTTTTACCATGTAAGATAGGGAAGGCACAATCGATATCGATTTTCTTTTGTTGGGTTAGATCAAATATGCCTTGATGGACCCAAGCACAGGGTCTGGCTTGTTCTTGCCAATTGTCATGTTCGATATCGTCAATCGATCCATCATATATATAGAATATGCCTTCTTGATCAATGCCAATCATGGTCATTTGATACTTTTCGGCATGAATTTGTCGTAAAAAGCTAGCTGCGGAATGTAACGAAACACTGTATTCAGAACTTTGTCCGCCGAAAATGACGGCCAGATTGATTTTTTTCATTCGTTTTCTCCTTGTTGTAAATCGGTAATAATTTGGTCCATAGCGGTCGCTCTGGATCCTTTCACTAAAATGGCACAATCGGTATCTAAAAATGGTCGCAAGGCTTGAATCAACGATTGTTTGGAGTCAAACCATGTGCCTTGGGCTGCATCGGCCGTATAAAAAGATAAATCACCAACACAGAATACATAGTCAATGCCTAATTGATGGGCATAGGTACCAATTTGTGCATGCAAAGATTTTTCGTTTTCTCCTAGATCGAGCATATCCGATAAAACGGCAATATGACAAGGGGTCGGAATGCTGGATAAAGTATCCAAAGCGACCTTGGCACTTTCGGGATTGGACTTATACGAATCATCAATGATGGTTGCTTGACCAATCGTGATTTGTTGGGTGCGCATCTTTGTCATTTCAATATGCTCCAGACCATATTCTATAGCATTTTCGTCAATTTGTTTAGTCTTTGCGGCATAAATTACGGGTAAAGCGTTTTCAGCTTGAAAGTCTCCTAAAACATTCATGGAAACAGGATTTTCCATGTCGTTGCAGGTAAAGGTAATGCCATCTTTATGATGGATGATATCACCTATAATATAGCTATCTCCATGTGGTCCAAAGGAATGCAAAATGACTTCCCCATGCGGAATTTCGGACAATACGGCATCGATTTCGGGGCAGGTATGATATAAACATAAGGATTTTGTGTGGGTCAAGATTTCCAATTTGCCACGAGCAATATTTTCTTTGGATCCGAAATTTTCCATATGGGCCGAACCAATGCTGGTAATGATGGAAATATCGGGAGAAGCAATGGAACATAAGAAGTTGATGTCGCCTTTGTGTTCCATACCCATTTCTAAAATGGCAATTTCCACATCAGCATCTAGATCTAAAACGGTGAGTGGTAAGCCAATTTCATTGTTGTGGTTGCCCTGGGTCTTTTGGGTTTTGTATTTTTGTGAAAAGACCGAATACAACATATCTTTACAAGAGGTCTTGCCATTGGATCCGGTCACGCCAATCACGGTACAAGATAGACTTTGCATATACGCGCGTGCTAAATCTTGTAAAGCAACGGTGGTATCCTTAACAAGGATAACAGGAAAATCAGGATAGGGTTTATGATCGATTTGCCAAAAGGAAGCGACAGCGCCATTGGTTTTGGCTGAATCTAAAAAAGTATGTCCATCAACGCGTTCACCGATAATCGGAATATAGAGATTACCTGGCTGGACGGTACGTGAATCAATGGATATACCGGAAATAGAAATATCGGAATCTTTACATCCAAAAAGGGATGTATCGAGTGCTTTTGCGATGGTTTGGATGGTTGTTTGAATCATGAAATATACTCCTTGTGCGGCTATTATAGCACATTTTAAGTTATCCATTTCAAATTCCCATTTCATCCCATTTTTCCTTGAAATTTTTTCTTTTTTGATAAAAAAAGTCTACATTTTTCAGATTTTTGTCCATAAAAATCCATTTTTGACCTGTTTTCACATATTTTCCCACAATTTTCACATAAATGGCGTCGCAAGGTGTGATATACTCGTTATAAGCAAGGAGTAGAAGACCTTGCCTGTGTGAATCATCGATTCGATATTCATACAATTTTCTATCCCCTTAATTTTTTGGAGAAGTCAGGCATCCCCTTAGCCTGGCTTTTCCTATTTTTAGGCGTATACTAAAAAATAAGGAGGACATTACATATGTGTATTTTTTGCGATATCGCAGCCGGAAAGATTCCGAGTCATAAATTATATGAAGATGATACGGTCATCGCTTTCTTCGATGTCAATCCAACGAGTTATGGACATTGTCTAGTCGTTCCCAAAGAACATACCGATTCATTCTTGGATTGTCCACCACAACTTCGTGATCATGTCTTTGAAGTTGCGCAACAACTAGCCAACAAATTAGAGGAAAGACTCCATTGTGATGGGATCAACGTGCTTTCCAACATTCATGAAGCAGCGGGTCAGAGCGTACATCATTTCCATGTGCATTTGATTCCTCGCTATGTCAATGATGATCATGTCACGTTAGCGTTTGGTGAAATCCCACCGGTTGATTTTGATGAATTAGAGAAAAAGATGAAGTAAGTCTTCATCTTTTTTTATGCAAGCAATTTTAATCCCGCAACACCAATGACGATCAATCCGATACAAAGGATTTGAAGTCCACTGAGCATTTCATGAAATAATACAACACCAAGTACACTTGTCCCAACAATACCGATACCCGTCCATATCGCATAGGCACTTCTTTTTTAATGCCATGGAAAGCAAGATGGCACTGGCAATATAACCAATGATGATAATCAATGTGGGCAGCGCTTTGGAAAAGCCTTGGGATAGTTTCATCGTCGTTGCCCAAGTAATTTCAAAAATACCAGCTAAGATTAGATACATCCATTCCATATGTCTACCTCCAAAAAAAATACCAGGTCCTTGCATCTTCATTGGCCTACTGATGCAAAGTCCTGGTCATCCACCCGGCGGTGGTTTATTCTTATCTGTATTATAAAGTGGTATGCTTAAAATATGAAGAAGAAATTTTTAGTAATGAGTGATAGTCATGGACAAAATGATTTGGTCCAAGAAGTGATTGACAAGGAATCACCTATCGATGGTTTGATTCATTGTGGCGATATGGAAGAGGCGTTTGGCAAGGATCTTTCTTTTCCAATGTATTTTGTCAAGGGCAATTGTGATTCCAGGCGTATTGGTAAAAAAATTCCATATGAAAGAATCATTGACGTCTGTGGCTATAAGATCTTGATTTGTCATGGACATCTATACCATGTGAAATATTCACTACAAGATTTAATCAATGAAGGGATTTCTCAACAAGTCGATATCATTTGTTTCGGTCATACCCATATTCCTTTAATCACAAAGAAAAAAGGTATCCTGTTGTTAAATCCGGGTAGTCTTGCTTTTCCGGAACGAGGATACCAGAATTCGTACATCGTTTTAACTTTCAGTGAGAACGGCATCCATTATTCATTAAAAGAAGTAATGGAATATTGACCGGCATCGTATTGAAGGATGGTCAATCGGCAGTTTTCGACTTTATCATCGTTTTTCAGGCATTGTTCAAAAAAATTGACATCAATGGCATAAAGTAAAGATAAGATTGAAAAACAATGGGTTACACATAAAATATTAGTATTATCTTGAGCGTGTTGAACGATTCTATCCATCATTTGTTTCATTTGTTTGGAAACCATATCAATGTTGTTGCCACCAATTTTTGTCCAATCATACAACAAAAGTTGTTGCCAAGTACTGCCTTCGGGTTCTGCTTTTAGTTCTAAATCCCCAAAATTCATTTCTTTTAAACCATTGGTTGCAATGATATCGGTGTGCTGATACGCATTGATAAAGGAAGCGGTCATTTGTGCTCGTTTACTAGGTGAACAATAAATCTTAGAAAAAGGAATCGAACGTAATTTCTTTCCTAACAACTTCCCTTGTTCTAAACCAAGAGCAGTTAAAGGTGTATCGGCCCATCCTTGCATCAAACGTTCTACATTGGATTGGGTTTGTCCATGTCGAGTTAAATAGATCTGTATCATAAGCCTACTATATCATAAAAATAACCGCCCGATTGGACGGTTATCGTTTTATTTCATCGTGCGAATGGCGTGATAGCCTTGTTTCACGGCATTGATGATCTTGGTTGGTCGATTGGCATCGCCAACAATGTCAAAATCGATCTTGCCATCCAACTCTTTGATCAGTTGGTTGTTGCTTCTAAAACCAGAAGCAATGATCACAGTATCGCATGGAAGCGTATGGAGATTGGCTTGATCATCTTGATAGATAATGCCATCTTCTTTGATCTCGGTAACTTTGACACCACATACTTTTTGGATGTGTTTTTCATCGATCATGGCACGTAAAGCTTGGTCATTGTTCTTACAATGATCGGCAATCTTTAAAATGTCTGGTAACATTTCCACAATGGTCACATCTTCGGCTTTTTCGGCCATGAAACAAGCCGTTTCACAACCAACTAATCCGCCACCAATCACAACAACATGTTTGCCTGGTTGTACGTTTCCTTCTAGGTATGCCAAGGATTCTTTGGCATATTCAATGCCTTTGATTGGTGGCATAAAACTATGGGCACCCGTAGAAAGGATGACTTTATCATACGAATTGGCTAAAATTTCTTCGGCTGTTGCTTCTTTATGGAAAACAACTTGTACGCCTAATTTTTTCATTTGTGTTTCATAATACGTAATCAAACGAAGCACATCGTGTTTGAATGGTGCGGTTCCAGCTCCCCATAAATTACCGCCAACACGATCCTTCTTTTCCCATACTTCAACAGTATATCCGCGTTTGGCTGCGGTAATAGCGGCTTCCATGCCACCAGCCCCAGCACCAACGATCAACACATTTCGATGGGTATCTTGGGTTTCTGGTAAGGCAAAGGCATCTTCTTCAAAACAAGTTGGATTGACCGAACATACAGGATGTGTACCATTAAAGGCTGAATTCAAACATTCGTTACACCCAATACAAGGAACAATGTCTTCGATATTTCCTTTCTTTACTTTTTCTGGCCAATATGGATCGGCAATTTCTTGATGGCCAAGGGCAATCATATCGCAAATATTTTCTTCAATCATAGATGTAGCTTGACTTGGATCAAATAATTTACCATGTCCCATGACAGGAATCGATACACTGGCTTTGATCTTTTTGATCATTTCGACATTATAGGCATGTTTTTGATAAACGGTTGGAATGGCTTGATACCAAGCTTCATAGACACCGCGATCACAATGTAGGATATCCACACCCGCTTGTTCAAAGATCTTTGCCATTTGAATACCTTCATCCAAGGTACGGAATCCTTCAATGCCTTGGTCGGCCGTAAATTTAACACTGATAGGCATCTTTCCATTGGTATATTTACGAATGGCCGCAATACATTCCAATGGAAAACGCATGCGATTATCAAGGGATCCTCCATATGCATCGGTCCGATGATTCCATTGACTACTCATAAACTGATCCAATAAATAGCCACCATAAGCATGCAGTTCGACCATGTCACCACCCGCTTTATTTACTAACCAAGCTGCAAAGCCAACACGATCGGCTAGATAATGAATATCTTCCACTGACAAGACTTGGCATTTGATCATAGGTGCCCAAAATTCTTCAATTTCACTGGCCGAATACGGTGGATTGGCAGGATTGGGAACGGCTACACGACCGGCACCAGGACTTAATTGGAAACAAACCTTCGCTCCATAGGCATGGACCCGATCAACGAGCATGGCCATGCGTTCGACATGCGCTAATGATGAAATTTCTGGACTAGGGCGTTTGCCGTCATACTTGGTACTCACTACATTGGCACCCGTCATGACCAAGCCCGCACCACCTTTGGCACGTTCTTCAAAATAACGAATGGCATTCAAAGGATACGAACCATCGGCTTCATAGTTGGTATGCATTGGGGCCATCGCAATGCGATTTTTAATGCGTAGATTGCCAATATACATAGGACTAAATAAATTTGACATACTCATTTCCTCCATTATTTACTACATACAGATTATCATTTACTCTAAGTAAAGTAAATGATAAAACATTGCACACTGTACTAATTTTTAATATTCTTAAAGTATGAAAAATAAAACCACAAGAGAAGAAATCTTACACGTTGCCTATGACTGTTTTAAAGCCAAGGGATTTGATGAAGTCAGTGTCGATGACATTTGTAGAAAGGCTGGAATCACTAAGCCCACTTTTTATAAATATATTGATTCCAAAGAATCCATTTTAACGTCTTATTATGATGAAGTCTGTCAAGATATCTATTTGCACTTTTCCCATATCGTCCAAGCCGATACATACTACGAACAATTTCACTTATTTTATGACATGATCATCGATCGTTCCATTGAACTTGGACCAAAATTAATTGCGAAGATGTTAGACCTGAATTTGTCCAAAGATTTCAATAGTTTTGCGACCAGAGATCAACTCTCAAAAATTGTGGAAGTGTTCATTGATAAAGGAAAAAAAGCCAATGAATTCCAATCCAGTGAAGATACCAAAACACTCTATGATGCCTGTAATTTTGCATTCCTAGGCTTGGAATACAAATGGGCCGTTAAACAAGGCCAATTGGATTGGAAACAAGCGTTTTATCAAATAACGGATGCCATCTTACAAGCAAAACCGACATATAAAAGATGAGATTGGATTGCCAATGATGACGATGACTAGGATGGTAGTTGATGTCTGTACAAAGATAAGATACTCTCAAACCTAAAGTATTTTTCATATTGGAAATAATCCGTATTTTTGAAGTTTTAACCACATAATTTTTGAATATAAATGGATCAGACAGGAAAATGAATATGGGATACAAACTCAAATTTGTAGCATTGATTGATGATTTGAATATCTAGACTTCAGGAGGATATTATTATGAAGCTTTATTACATCCTATTTGATTTGATGATGGCCATTCTTTTCTTTTTGATTGGGATATACTTTTATAAATCCAACGGAAAAGCCGCTAATTTTTTAACGGGCTATAATATGAAATCCATAGACGAACGCAAAAAATTCAATGAAGATACATTATGTAAAGACTATGGGAAAAAGATGATGTTGTGGGCTATTCCTTTTTTGATTGGAATTGGCATTGATATATACTCTCCTGGTAAAGGAGTACGTATTGCATGGATACTATGGGTAATCATGCTTATTCAATTATTGATAGAAAGACATCAACTAGAAAATTAGATTTTTAGCTATTCTTGGGATATGAAATAAGACATTTCGTTTTTAAATTGAAAAAGTGGCCAGAATGAAAGCTGGATGGTTAGGTAAAAGTAGTTTTCTGGGACTTACTTATGGTGAAGTCTATACAGTCCTGTCACTAGAAAAGGGCTGGTTAGAATCATTGACAATACAAATGAAGATTATCTCTACCCACCATGGACTATTACGATGCAGGGCTTGATAGGGATAAACAAAGTCCTGAAGTACTTTGATACTTTCTGAAATCGATGCAATGCAGCCCAAACAAAGGATACATCGATGGCATACAATCAAGTTTTCAGATGAACTGCTTTCCAGACCTATGAAACTTTTTTATAAAAGCTGATACTTTGAAAAAGAATGATGAATTTAACAATTGCATTCGTTTTATCAATACAGACATTGAAAAACAAATGAAAGGAGTAGATGGGCATGTACTATAGTAAAGAAGAAGCTGAAAAAGAATATGGCCAGTTATCTGATTTTTATAAAAATGATCCAAAAAGCAAGATATGGGAAGCTGGAGCCATAGGGAGATTTGGTCCTACATTCTTTTCTTTCGACAAGAAAAAAATCTATCAATTTTGGGAAGATTTTCCATGGAACTTGACCGATGAGGAAATTTATATTTTTACGAAAGAAGATCCTACAATGGCAGCATTACGTGGCTGTGAAATCGTTGATGGAAAACTAGTAATCCATGATTTGGAAGGTCAAAACAGCAAAAAGTGATTATGACTTTTCATATTGAGTCTTCGTATATTTATACAAGCATTTATATGAGCCCTATGGAGTACAGGCAAAGTATGGGACCAATTTTAAATAACAAGGTCCAAGAATTTGTCCGCACCCCCAACCCATGTTTGAAGATGGTGGGATATCTTCAATCTGAGAATGAATAGCTGGTCAGTTTTCAGTTGACAAATACATTTATTCCTATGCAATTTATCAAATATATTATCGAGCCATCCCCTGATAATTAGCCTAATCTACGTTTTCTCTTTATCTGTGATTCAAGATTTTTCTCACAACTAATAAATGCAATAGAAAATCCATGCACGTAAAACAAAAAACAACATGATTATCCCAATTATTCTTCTTTAATAAGATTATCTATTTGCTTTCCCATTCGCGTAATCAAAGGAACAACCAAAGCATTCCCCATGCAAAAATAACGTTGTCTATTGGTCATCCCCGTGTTTGTCCAATCATCATCAAATCCTTGCAATCTTTCTGCCTCAATTGGAGTTAATATCCTAAGTCTACCAGTCCATGGATCAGCTACAACATGCGTGCTACGATTCTTTGTACCTTCACTGGTCAACATCGTTCTTCCTGGTTTATCATATGCATCTGGAAATCCAACAGGACCTTCCGAATATACATATTTATGACCATTAGCGGCTACTCTTTCAATTCGTTTTGACCCCTTCATGTATGTCCAATCTTTTAATTGATCAGTGGAAAGATAATATTCTTCATCTACATTCGATTGTAGAATATCTCTCAATACAATCGGTTTTTCTTCGATTTCTTGAACCTTTAGCGTATGTAGCTCTCCATCATGTAAATAACCTGAATTTTCAAATAGGAAACGGAAATTATCTGATACTTCGAGCAAATCTTCTGGAATTTTTGTAGTTTTTATCATTCTTTTGTCAATCGTGTCAACAGGAAATCCTTTTGCGAAAAAACCTTCCGAATCTAAAATACTATCCACAGAACGATTTTTTTGATTCTTAAAATATTTCGTATTTCGTTTATAAGCAAAAATAAAAGTTCTTCGTCTTCTTTGAGCACATCCATATTGAGCAGCATTGATTACTCGCCATTCTACGTCATAATCCAAATTATTTAGACATGCTAATATCATTCCAAAATCTCTTCCTCTTTGTTTGGCTGGTGATTTTAATAACCGGTCGACATTTTCAAATAAACAAAATGGAGGCTGTTTCGCAATGATTGTATCTCTTATTTGCCACCATAAGACACCTTTTTTCCCTTCGATGCCTTTTTCACCCTTTAGTGAATGGGCTACAGAATAGTCTTGACACGGAAATCCGCCAACTAATAGCGTATGGTCTGGAATAGCATTTTTGTCTACTGATGCAATATCGATACCAGTGGTTAATTCACCATTCAAATCTTTTTCATCTCCATAATGGGAAACATAGCAATCATGTGCCCATTGTGTTTTTTTACCAGGTTCCCACTGACTGAACCAAACCGTTTTCCATCCTGAATTTAATTTATCAAAACCGAGTCGGAATCCACCAACACCAGCAAATAATTCTACTATTGTCTTATCCATACCTGCTCCTAGTTTAATATTATAATTGATTTTCGACCATATTGAAAGATCGAATTGAATTTTTATTATAGCATATATTTATAATAAAAGCTTACCTCTCAATCTAGAGAAGCAAGCCATTCATCAATATTATGCATATCTATTAAGCTACGTTTCAAGGTTACCGCTATATCCGATGCTGTTACAATTAAAATCGGATGTCCATCTTCTACCACTTCTTTATAAGCTTGACTATCAACGTAACTTGTTGTAACCATGATGCCAAACTGTCGATACCGAATCCTTGAAATAAGTCTTGACATTTGTTTAACACCAACCGAATTATCTTTAGAATAGCATTTAGCCTCCAAACTACAATCAATTTTCAATGGATAATTCCATTTGCTATTTTGTGAGATTTGGTAATATCCAAATGCATCGCGGCCACCATCTCTCCATGGACGCGTTATCGAAAAATCAAGAAAATTAGGATCCATTTTCTCTATGATATCCACAGCGCAGCTTTCAAAACCAGTTGGATTTTCTTTATAATAGTTCCTAATTTCATCCAAACATTTCAATCCTTCATCACTTGCTTGTAGTTGTTCATATTTAGTTGGTATTTTAATAATTCTTGGAGCTTTCAATGGTTTGATTCCATTCTTACCTTGTTGAATAAATTTTTTCCATGCTTTAGGAGCATATCTAAAATTATTCTTATGATCGTATATCAAAGATTCAATCCATTTCCTAGAAATTGGTTCATCTCCTGTGTCTAATATTGTGAAGTATGACTCATAATTTTGAAATCGATTATCGCCCATAGTTCTCCAGAAAGAAACCAAGTCCTTATCTGGACTAATTTTAGGATTACCTGGAGCAGCTAAACCAAGAAATTGGACATTTCGTGCATGTCCAATGTTAGAACCCTTGTCAAATTTTCGAAATATTAGAAAAGGAGGCATATCTTCTAATGATTCACCACTATTCAACAGTGAAAATACATTTTCGAGTATTAGGTTTCCTTTTTTCTTTGTATCTGTCAACGTTCTTCCTGGCTTACGATTATCTCCATAATATCTAAAGATTCCTGTTTCCTTGTCCAAATAATCCGGCCATTCTAGTTCCTCCATAGTTGTATATAAAATGATATACGCATATTTTCCACTTCCATCTTCCCTCAACTTTTTACGAAAACCACCAGAATTTTCACATTTAGGTATCAATTTATGGAATGGTTCAGAACTGATATTTTTTGACTCTCCACCTTGATAAATACAATCAATTATCAAATCAGTGTATTCTAGTTCTTCAAAGGGCACACTATGATAACCATCAATTCTATTCAATTTCATTATAATATTGCTCCATTTACTCTATGAATCTTTCATTCCTTCCTTTTGTAGTTCGACAAAAGATTCAATTTCTTCCACACAAGCATCTAATTCTTTTTTTACATCATTGCTCCAATAGTGTAGAACGACCCAACCATCTTGACGAAGTAATTTATCAATTGCTTCATCTCTTCGGATATTTTCTTCAATTTTTTCAATCCAATAATCTTTATTTTGATGTAGACGACTCTTATTTTTATCAAAATCTTTTCCATGCCAAAATTCACCATCAACAAAAATAACAATTTTATACTTGGTAAGTACTATGTCTGGTGTTCCCGATAATTTTTTATAATTCAAACGATATCGATAACCTTTATGCCATAATGCTTTCGCCAACATAGACTCTACTTTGCTTTTTTTATGGCTCATTGATTTCATTCGTTTGGATGTTTCCGGTGTGGTTTCTAAATGTCTATGTTTCATATTTATAATAAATCTTTAAGCTGTTTCAATACATACTCTCTATTCAACCAAAAACTTTGTCTGGTCATCCATTCACCATTTGGTAATTCGTCAGCATCTCGTTCTACATTACCAATTTGTACACCATTATTTAGTTTATACGCGGCTTTCTGCGAATGAGGACGAATATGTATAATTTTAGTATCTTTTTGTCCCGGCAAATTATTTTTAATGTTCATTTTTCCGGAATCGCTATTGGTAATTTCAAATTTTACACCGTTTTTTATAATATTTTGATATTGGCCCCATTCTTCATGAACCACTTTATTCAAATCATGATATGGCATATGCCAAAGTTTGGCGCCTTTAAGTTTATATCTATTACCTGACTTTTTGAAAACAACAAATAGGAATTGAGTTGCTTCAAAATATTCATATACAGTTGAATCTTCCCAATTTTCGTTTACAAGCTCTTTTGCTTTAAAAGGAGCAAAAGACATGCTTTCTTTATTTTTCCCATTCTCTTCTATACGAATTGTTTTAACAACAATATTTGCTTTTTCAAGTTCTGCAGCATGATTCCCTTTGATTCCTAGCATTCGAAATGAAAGATCTTTCCATTGCGCTTTGTTATTGTTGTATTCACGATTGTATTCTTTACAAAGTTCCTCATCCGTTTGACCAATGTGTCGATTGATTAATTTTAAAATATAATCCTGAACAGTAGAATCAATCTTTTCTTTAACAATCGATTCATAGGGCACATTATTTTTGAGAATATAATTTTTTAAAACGAAGTTCATATAAGCCGTTTTAAAACAATAATTACGTTTTTTTGCAGGCTCATGATCACCATAATATTGTGGCCGCATGCTCTTTTTAGCAGTTGCTCCCTTTGTACAAGCGCCTAAATACATTGTATCGCCTTCGCTAAGTTCATGTGCTTTTCCTTGTTTTATCTTGTTGTTAATAGCATTATAATCATCAATAATTATCTTTAGATCTTCTTTTGGTGGCGTAAATAAGTTTACAAATTCAATCATATAGTCCAATCGATCAATTGATTTATCTCGGAGATATTGTATTAACAATATTCGTTTTATTTTTTCCCAAACATGACTTTTATAAAAATTATCTTCAACCGGTTCCTCAAATGAAATATTGGTAATTGATAATCGTTCCCCAGCTCTATATCCACCATTATTTTTCTTTTCAATCGGGGTAGATTTTAATTCAACACCAACATCAAAAAAATCAGCATGTGGGTCGCTATTTGGTTTATATCCAAAATAACAATTTTCTAATAATCCTCCTAATTGACCTTTAGCTTTTGGATTATAAATATAACCAGGATCCTTGTTTAAATATGAGATATTAGGTGAATCATTAACTTTCGTACGTAAATGATGAAAATCATCATAGGTCTTATACATTGAATCTTTATATTCATCAAGTACTTCCCGAAACGTCATACCTTCTAACTTTTTTGCATAATCATAAATACTTTTTTCGTTTTTATTATTATAATCAAATAACATAAATCATCACTCGATTCATTATATTTCACCTTTAATGGAGAGGGGGTGCGGACAAATTCTTGGACCTTGTTATTTCAAATTAGTCCCAGACTTTGCCTGTACTCCATAGGGCTCAAATAACCCAACGATGCTTTTATTCTTTTGGTATTGTACCATATGATATAATCATTGATAATCTCTACAAACGTTTCAATTGTTACACCAACAAAATTTCGGCCATAAAACATCTCATTCTTCATCCTGCCAAAGAATCCTTCACATGCCGAATTATCCGGTGAGCAACCTTTCTTAGACATGCTTCTGGTATATCCATACTTATTCATTCTATTAATCCATCCAGGCCATCGGTAATGACACCCCCCCGATCGCTATGAACTATTGGTTTCTCATCTTCTTTTAGCTTAGAATGATAATCATCCAACATGCTATTGACCAAATCTGCATTAGGGTTGGTACTTACTGTACAACTTGATATCATTCCATCAAAACAGTCTACTATTGGTGAAAGATATACTTTTCCTGCAGGTATTGAGAATTCTGTGATATCTGTCAGCACCTTTTCATTGGGTTTTTCTGAATGAAAATCTCTATTGATAATATTCTCTGCCGCTTCACTTATTTCTCCTTGATAGGAGCTATACTTCTTGTGTTTTCTGACTTTTACTACTAGATTATTATCTTTCATGATTTGTCTTACTATTTTTTCAGATACAATGATATTATCTTTTCTCAGTAGTGAATGGATCCTTCTATAACCGTATCTTTCCTTGTTTTCTTTGAATAATTTAATAATTTTTACCTTTATTGCCTCATATTTATAAGGTGATTGCTGTATCTTGTGCTGATAAAAGTAACTGCTCTTGGATATCTGAAGTTTTGCAAGAAGCAGGGACAATGCATATTTATTCCTTAGGGCATCGATTATCATTGTCTTCTCTGCGTTTTTCAGTCTTAACAGATCGATGCCCTGATCTTTTTTTAATATTTCTATTGTCTGTCTTAATATATCGTTTTCTAGCTCCAGATCTCTTATCTTAGCTGCCAGTTCAATATTATTATCGGAACCCTTATCAGCATCTTCATTAACGATCAAAGTTCCTCTTGGCAAATCTTTCTTTTTATTCATTATCGCCGCTGCACCTCCAGATAAATACAGCTTTCTCCAACTATAAATACTCGTCCTTGAATATCCGTATTCTTCTGATATTGATTTTATGTCTTCTCCTTCTTCAAAGCAACGGTGAAGTATTTCAAGTTTTATTTCTAATGATGGATGACGCCTGTGCCCTGGTGAATCTGTAGCATCATATTTCTTGCGTTTCTTTTCGATATCTCGATTCTTGATCCAAGTATACATATTTTGTCTGCTTGGATATCCGAGTTTATGAATTACCTTAGCTATCGATCCAGTTTCATCATACAATTGAAGTGCTTTCTTTTTCTCTTCCTCCGTAAACGACATTTTTCTTCCTCCCTGNATCCGAGTTTATGAATTACCTTAGCTATCGATCCAGTTTCATCATACAATTGAAGTGCTTTCTTTTTCTCTTCCTCCGTAAACGACATTTTTCTTCCTCCCTGTCATCGTCGGTCCAAGAATTTGTCCGCACCCCCATTTGTCAAATCCAGAAATCAAAAATATCTACAATTGTTTCCGAGATTCGTCATCTTCAATAAACAGTTTAAATACACAAGCGCTTTCCGAAAATGCCAAAGAGCTAGAAGAAAAGAATTTATATGATGTCTTATCGAGCACCATCCAACAACAGTTGATTTTTTTAGATGCAAATAAGATATTACCTATTCTTAATGATATATATTCAAATATAGTCAAAGATCTAGATTTAGACTTTTCTAATTCCCTCTTAACAGCCTTTTTGATGCATACAAGCTTTATGCTCGAAAGATTGATAAAAAAGCAACCGCTAGCCTATAAACATCTGAATACATTACAACGCAAATACAGTAATATCTATAATGTTGTCTACGAGCATTTTTTAGTAATCAAAGACATATTTTATTGTGAGATATACGAAACGGAACTAGCCTATATTGTTGAAATGTTTGCTGAATTTGCTGAATCGAAAAAAACAAGCTAATTTTATTTAACAGCATATTGCCGTTAAATAAAAAAAGCGTAAGCTGAAGATCATGCCCCAGCTTACACAATGGCTTCAAAATCTGAAATAAAAGATAATCTACACAATACATTACTAAATTATAATATCATTCCGAAAACAAATTTGTTTCCATCGGATGATCTTGTTGTCGTTTTGAAATGATATCCTGTTCAATAGCTTTGATTGATTTAGCCATGTTTTTTCTTGTCTTCGCGTCATTATTCATGGCCTTTAATCGCATCCTTAAATTTTTAGCAACGATATCTTCCTCGTATTCAACGTCACATACAAAGTCTTTCTTGTGGCGAATTCGATAATCAACAAACCGTGTACCTTTACTTGTTGTGTAAATGATCTTTATTCGTTTTGGTCGGTCGTATTCAGCAATTGTAAAGGAATAACTTCGGTTTTCCTCTTGATTTTGAATAGATTTTTTTAATACCAATCCTTTATAAAAATCTTGTATACGTACATCTCCAAAACCTTGTTTTTTAATCTCTTGGCGAAAAAGCTTAACAATATAATCAAATAATTCTTCATCACTTACATTTAATTTTCGGTTTATGATCATTTCATCACCACCTTCCTATTCATTACTTTGTTTCATTTAATTCAGCAATCATAGATGCTGCCATCGTTTTTAAAATGATACAACAAGATGTAGCTCCTGCATCCAAGAAGCCTTTACTGCGTTCCCCTAGCCGTGCTGCACGACCAATCTTAGCAACCATATTTTTCGTGTTTTCTTTTCCTTCTTCGGCTGCATCGGAAAGAATTTCTAAACACGTCGCAAAATCTTCATTTTGATTGACGGCTTTTTGAAATGCCTCTTTAGCTGGATATACTGTATCAATCAACGTTTTATCACCAACTTTGGCACCTGCAAGATCCATGAGCCCTTCTGTAGCATTATTCAACGCTTGTGCTAAAACATATTTATCAACGATATCGTTTTTACAAATTACCTTTGATAAACGATTAAAGAATGTACCATAAATAGGTCCCATACTTCCCCCAATATCCATCACTAGGGTTCGTCCTAAGATCTTTAAAGCATCCGAGAAACTCATCTCTTCATTGATTCGCTCTTTTGCCATTAAGAATCCTTTGTTCATATTGACGCCATGATCCCCATCACCGGTAGCACCATCGACTTCACTTAGGTAAGCAGCATTTTCATGAATAGCCTGGATCATATCTAATACAATTTTGGCATTTTTTTCATTCTTTATTTGTTCCATATTCTACTCCGCTTGTACCAATCCCATCGTATTTACGTCCATATCTATACATTCTTTTAGCTCATCGTCTAGTTCCATCAAAGAAAGAGTGATTCCATTCATTTCCAATGATGTGAAGTAATTACCAACATAGGATTTATAAATACGGATTCCTTTTTCAGTCAATAATTTTTCTACTTCATTATAATAAATATACTGTTCCATAACAGGTGTCGATCCCAAACCAGACACCAACACAACCACTTCATCGCGATTTTGGAACGGTAGGTCATTCACTACCATTTCCACCATCTCTTTGGCCATGTCTTTGGCTGTACCTAATGGTTCCACTTTGATACCCGGTTCGCCATGATGGCCAATCCCAAATTCCATTGTTCCTGGTTTGATTTCAAAATTTGGCTTGCCATTCGCTGGAATTGTGCAAGAACTCAATCCAACACCAATGCTTCGTGTATGATCGATAGCTTTTTGGGATACGCGGATAACTTCATCCAAAGAAGCACCTTTGGCAGCCATAGCACCCCCTACTTTCCACATCAAGATTTCACCGGCTACCCCACGTCGTTTTTCTCTTTCCGTTTTAGGTGCACTCGCCACATCATCGTTGGCAACGACCGTTTTGACTTCGATATCATCATCATCTGCCAATTCCATTGCCAGTTTTACATTCATATTATCGCCTGCATAGTTTCCATACAGACATGCAACGCCCATACCTTGATCGACTTCACGAAAGCAATCATAGAATGATTTGGCCGTAGGAGATGAAAAAATTTCACCAATCGCTACAGCATCTACCATATTTTTTCCACAATATCCAATAAAAGCTGGTTTATGTCCACTTCCGCCACCAGTAACAATACCAACACGTGGTTTGTTTTTTGCGGTATTTGATACAACTACACGAGGATTATCCGATGAAACATGAAGAATATCTTTATGACATTTCACAAAACCTTCCAACATATCTTCAACAACTAAATTTGGGTCATTTATTATTCTTTGCATGACACTACCTCATCTATATTTCTGATCAATTTCATTGATTTTTTCAACTTTTGGCAAACTGCCTCCACCAGAAAATTCACATTCTAACCAACGATCCAATAACATCAATGCTGTTTCTGGTGCAACGATCCTTGCTCCCATACACATGACTTGGCAATCATTTGACTTTCTACTACGCTCTGTAGAAAAAATATCGTGACAAACAGCAGCTCGGATTCCTGGCATTTTATTGGCAGTTATCGCCATACCAATACCTGTTCCGCACATCAATACACCTTTTTCAGCTCGTCCTTCAATAATTTCCTGACATAACTTTTCTGCTGTCAATGGATATAAAGATGGATCCTCATTATAGACACCAACATCTATTACCTCATATCCTTTTTCCATTAAATGTTTTTTTACGCGCTCCTTTAATTGAAACGCTGCTTCATCACAACCAACTACTAATTTCATCTGATCTCCTTTCTAATAAGACCGTAGAACAAATCTACGGTCTTTTGTTTATAATTCTGTTATCGCAAAGACAACCTTGATTGGTTTCGATTCAAAATTTACCAATTGATATTTTGTTCCCGCAGGCAAGAAGAATGTTTCCTCTTTGTTTAATACATAACTTTCCTGCAAATCAACCAAATTGATCGTCACTGGTCCATCGATGCAGAATAGAGCTCCATCTCCTTTGTGTACATCTGGATCTGAACATCTTGGCCCATAACCACCAGCAGGCAAGATCATTTCGCCGTAGTGTCCATAATCATTGCTAGTGATGAAACGCATCAACATAGGATGTTTTGTGCCATGAACCACATTTAGTTTTTCAAAATCCCGTACACCATATACAGCTCCTGTTTCTCGTGCTTCGGCTGCTTCACATGGCCAATGACCAATATCATCTGTACATCCTTGACGAGAAATATCATGGATCTTATCTCTCATATTTGGCAACTTATCATTGTTTGGTCCTTTATAGAATTTTGTTTCTTCATCCGAAGGAATGTAAGCTGGTGGAATATTTTCACTCCATGCTTTTGGAGTAATAAAATATAAGATTCGTGCTTTTTCAGATCCAAAGTTATGACAACAATGCCATGCTCCCTTTGGCATAAACAATCCTTCGCCTGTTTCCAAATAAGCAAATTGTCCATTGCCACTACGTTGTACGACTGGTCCATTCAAGATATAATACGATTCATCACCAGGATGAATATCTAATGGCAGAAATACACCGCCTGGCCCTAATTCATAGATTCCCAGCATGAAAGTGTCGGTAGAAATCAATGTAAATGTATTATCGGATGTATACGCATCATTAGGAGGATAAAGTGCTGTACTATAATCTTCTTTTCGAATCAACATCGGACGTTTTTGATCCGGTTCAAACGGAAATTTTTCTAATATGTCTTTTAACTTTGCCATTTTTACCTCTTATTAGTCTTCTTCCTCAACCGGAGCATCTTTCTTCAAGAGCAACAACATTCCTGCTGTTACAAAACCTGCAATAATCAATGCTAAGATAAACAGAATAGGTTTATTTAATGCAAATAGAACGAATAAGCCGCCATGTGGAGCACGCATCGTTAATCCAAATGCATAGCTCAATGCACAACCTACTGCGGAACCAACCATCAAGGATGGAATAACACGAATTGGATCGGCTGTCGCGATAGGAATCGCATATTCAGTGATCATCGCAAAGGCACCAACAAACAAACCAACCAATGAACCTCGTTCATTTTCTGTAAATTTTTTCTTGTTGATAAGCATAGCAATCGCAATTCCAAGTGGCGGTGCCATACTACCAATAAAGTTAGCTGCCATTGGCATAAAATTATTAGCATCCATTGCAGCCAATGCAAATGCATAAGCAACTTTGTTTACGGTACCACCCATATCAAAGGCAAGCATACATCCTTGGACTATTCCTAAAATAATTAAGTTTCCAGTACCCAATCCATTCAAGAATGAAGTCAAACCCGTTGTCATGGCTGCCAATGGTGCACCAATGATATAGAACATAATCAAACCAATGCCCCAAACGCCTAACAAAGGAACAATTAACGTTGGTAACAACGAACGTAATTTTTCTGGTAAAGGAATACGTTTGATTAAGTTTGTTAAATAACCTGCAATGATACCTGCAATCAAAGCACCTAAGAATCCAGAAGATTGGCCAACACCCCAAGGGTCTGTACACATCCAAGCGCCAACCATACCAACAACGATACCTGGACGATCGGCAATTGCATAGGCAATGTATGCACCCAATACAGGTAACATCAATCCAAATGCAACTTTACCAAGCCAGAATGTCGTAGATGCAAAACTCGATCCATATGGATCATTTGGAATCAAGTAACCTCCAAATGCGAATCCTAAAGCAATTAAAATTCCACCTGAAATTACAAATGGTAACATGTAAGAAACACCAGTTAACAATGCCTGTTGAATCTCACGTAATGTGTCTTTCATTATTATTTCTCCTTTAATCCTAATGTTTTATTTTTTTATTGTTTTTCGAAGATGATTCCCGGATTTTTGATGACTTCATGAGGTTTGACCGAAATCGTCTTGTCTTTATATGGCTTGAAACGACTAGCCTGTGTAATTCCTACATCATTGGCAAAGACAATCAAATCAGCTGCTGCAATTTCTTTATCCTTTAATTTGTTTTCGATTCCCAGTGCACCTTGGGTCTCTACTTTGCATTCGTATCCTTTCTCTTTACAAATTTTCTTGATTGCTTCTGCTGCCATATATGTATGTGCAATACCCGTTGCACAAGAAGTAACCCCTACAACTTTCATAAGACATCTCCTATTTTTTAAACTCTTTTATTATTTCTAAAATTTCGTCATAACTTTTTGCTTTCGACACCAAATCGATAAACTCGTAATGAGCCAATAATCCTGCCAAAGCTGCTAACACACGCATATATTCATCTCCTGTTTGTGTACCAGCAATTGCTAACATGAATATATATTTTACTTCCCCAGACTCACCACAAGATTCATATTGAAAAGGTGATATGCATCGACAAAAGCCAATACCTGGTTGAATAACGGCATCACATTTTCCATGAGGAAGGGCGATAAAATTTCCCATGTATGTTGATCCAAGTCCTTCACGATATTGTAAAGCATCCAAGTATTGTTGCTTATCGGTTACAATACCAGCTTGTACAAATCGATCCACCATGAAGTCAAACATCGCATCTTTATTCAAGAAAGGTTCATGATCAAGCACGACAGCATCTTTCACAAAAACTTTTGATAGATCAATGCTAGATTCCATATTATTTTCCGTTTTTAAATACTCTCATCACATCGGCTGCATATCCGCGCATAAAGCGATAAGCTTCTTCTTGTGCTTCATGATAGAAAACATCTCCTTTATTTTCAGCAAAATATTCTGCCATATGCGCACTACATGCCTTTGCCATATACGAATAATAGTTAACTTTAGAAACGCCAGCCGAAATCGCAGCTCGTACCTGATCAGCATCAACACCACTTCCACCATGCATAACGACACGGGTTGAAGAAGGCATCGCTGCACGAATTGCTTTTACACGATCGATATCTAAAATTGGTGGTTCGGCATAAATTCCATGTGCTGTACCAAAACATACGGCCAAAGCATCAACATTTGTGATATTCGCAAATTCAGCAGCTTGAGCTGGATCCGTAAATGTCTTTTTAATCGTTTCATGTGTCCATCCAGCTGCACCGCCGTGACTATCATCAGCTGTCGAAGTCATGATTCCCAATTCAGCTTCTACCGTAATGTTCATCTTGTGTGCATATTCAACAAATGTTTTCAATTGTGCTGCATTTTCTTCAAATGGCAAAGCACTCAAGTCATACATTATGGATGTGAATCCAGCACGGATTGCTCGTAAGACAAACGTATAATCACTTCCATGATCAAGATGCACACAGACAGGTACTTTTGCTTGTTTGGCATATTCAACCATTTTCGGTCCAATGTATTCGATTGGAATCAATGAATCATGAACTTGCGCATGATCAATAATAATTGGTACATTTACATCTTCTGCCGCATCAACAACCGCACGTAATGTTTCCATATTCGGTGTGTTGATACAACCAATCGCATATCCACCTTTTTCGGCCTCACTTAAGATTTCTTTTAAGTTAACTAACATATATTTTGTATTCCTCCTTCGCTACTCAATGGTTGCAGCTATTTCTTTTAAATTATGTAATCCTTCAACTGCCAATGCTTCACCGGTTGGCGCAAAACTTCTCCAAATGGCACATTGGGCATTTAATTCAGTAAAACTAGGATCAAAACTTTCAATAACACAATACCCTTGGTAATCAATGTCCTTTAATGCTTTGAAAAATTCTTTAAATGGAACCAACCCTGTTCCAGGAATTCCACGATCATTTTCATTCACATGCACATATCCTAAATATTCTTTTCCACATGTTTTTACGGCTTTAGTAAAACTTTTTTCTTCGCGAATCATATGGAAACAATCCAAATGGACACCCATATTTCCTGTTCCAACATCTTTACAGTATTGAACCGCATCTTCAGCGATATTTAGAAAATGTGTTTCAAAACGATTACATGGTTCTACACAAATTTTTAATTCTGGATACGTTGCCAAAGCATATTCAGCAACCTCTCGCATGCAATTGACTGATCGTCTCCATTCTTCTTCTGTACGTGGCTTTCCACTCAAGCAACCCCAACCGGCATAGTTGACACCACCGGTAATGGTCGAACCCAAATCTTTATTGATATCCACTAATTTTTTCATATGTCGGATAGCGTTAGCTCGAATTTCAGGATCTGCTGAAATTGGATTGGTTTCTGCTCCTAAAGTTGTTGTTGTAACAACCTTTAAATTTGTTTTCTGGAGTGCAGCCTTGACCTTTTCGGTTGGAAAAGTTTCTGGATGTGCAATCGCTAGATCAATAACTTCGAATCCAAGTTCTTCTGCTTTGGGAATGATCCAAATATCTTTTTCGCCAAACACCTCGCTCCAAATAAAACTGTCAACTCCAAATGTGATCTTCATTTTCTTCCTCCTTTCTACTTGCTTTGCCTTTAACCACTTTTAGAATATATTTTCGATTTCACTTTCTCAAATTTATTAAGGTCCCCTTTTGCACTTACAAGAGTGCAAAAGAAAAAGTCCTTTATATAAAGGACTTTTTGACAATTAATACAAATTTTTTCGATGCAATATCTCTAAGATATGTGTTGGCGACCTTGCATCGATGACCTCTTGTATGCTATTTTTATCATCGATGAAAGCGTAAAATTTTGAGAAGAAATCTTGAATTTCTTGATTGTTTTTAAAATCAGCTGCAATCAAAAATACAACTTGAACCTTATCATTTTTAGACCAATCAATCACATGTTTCAATGTGATCACAGCCACTGCACTTTGTTTTACATTTTCTCTAAAACCATGAGGAATGGCAACCCCTCCACCAATGGAAGTTGGTGTCACATGTTCATGATCCAGTACTTTTTGTTCAAATCCCGGCTGTACAAATCCCGTTTCTTCCAAAAGTTTACAACCCTTACGGATGACATCTTCTTTATTTTTAGCTGAATATCCCGTTTTGATATTTTCCAAGAAAAAAATTTGTGTATTATTGATCTTAATTTTTTGACTTTCCTTAATGCGAAGTAAAATGGCATCATTCATTTTTTTGATATCAAAACGATCCAATCTGCGACTTACTTTAATGGCGTTTTCAACCGGACATGGAGTCGTTGTAAAAACTAAATCATAATTCGATAGATTTACATTTTGAAAATTATCCTCACGAACCATTTCGATCTTCTTCACGTTATCCAAAGAATGATACAACTTATTTTTTATATACGTTCTCGTATTTCGATCAAACGAATTATATACAATGATTTTTAATTCGGCTTTGCCACCTTCAATGGCATTCGAAATCATCATTGTAATATATGCCACATCATTTTCTGTCATGGTGATTCGCAATCGATTTTCAACAGGTTGAAGATTCGTTAATACGATTCCATAAAGACCAGGCATGCTGGATTTAATATCAAAGTTTAAATAAGAATCATTCGTAACTTGATAGCTGCGTTGTAATTTCTTTTTCATAAACAATGAACTCAAATCTTCAATCAAGGATTCACTAATCAGGATCTTCTTATTTTGGATGATTCGTTGTAACAGTTCAATAAAACTCTCTGCGATATCATTATAATAAGCCTCATGAATCATACTAATGCCAGAAGCACGACTGGAATAGATGGCAATTTGTGCTGCCAAGCAACGAACTTCTAATAAAGAAAAGAAATGCATATCATGGGCTATCCGATCAATGATATCACGCGCAACATTATATTGATCCATCGTGATCTTACATTTATACATGATGTTCGGCTCCACCACAATACAATTCTTATGGATCCTCATTTTAGTTACAGCGATATATTCCATCAGTTGAGTAAAAGAAGTATCGTCAAATATCATGTTTAAACGTTCTTCGATCAACAACACATGATCCTGTAATTCAACTACATCACATTGCGGATACAGTGTTCGAAAATATGTATACATACGTTGCGAGATTCGATAATCAATGATTTCTGGTTTATCATTACCAGGAATCAAATCATTCAATCGCATCGCATTATCGTAGATTAATGCCTGTCGCTTCTGAAATTCTCCACCTTCAACAGTAATTCCACGATTTCTCGTTCGATTTAATTTCAAATCAAAATAATCAAGCCATTGTTCAATTCGATCCAGATCCCGATTAATAATGTTTTTCCCTACATTCAGATCATCCGCAAAAATCTGTATCGTATAATTCGAATTATTTTCAAAAAGAATATTTAAGATATAGCTTTTTCGATATGAGAAATAGTAGGACTTATCTCGATTTTCATTGATCATCTGGATCAATTCTTCTCTACCATCATCATCTAAGTGTAGCTTAAATCCTCGACCCGGCAAAGTTTCTAGTTGACCACCATTTTCATCAATTAATTGACGTACATAGCCCATGTTATGCTTGACACTACTTACCGACATACCTATTTCATTGGCAATTTCTTTAGCAGTGATTGGTCGATCTTCATCTATCAAAGCTCGTACACATTTTTCCGTTAATGCATCAATCATGTTTTAAAAATATCACCTTTTCTTTTCTTTGAAAAGCCTATCATTTTATGCTATTTATCACAATCATCGAAAATTATTGGCAATCTAAGCCTATTAATTTTTTCATAATGTATTATGAATCCGTATTCATCCTGTTATTTGTCTACCTTTTTTATTCACAAATTGTTTCAACATTTGTAGTTCTCCCTTTGAAAAAGAATCTTTTAAAAAAGGGACAACTCGTTTTTTACATATAAATACAATTAAATGTTTCATTCCTTCTATTCGATCAATTTCATCATAAGAATAACTTAATGTATTTCCATTAACTGTATAATGGACACCTTTATCATCTATTTTAGCTTCAACTGGTACATCCACTCTACCATAAAGTTGTTTATATCCTTTTATTGTCTTTTTATGCGCACGATGCCAAGAAAAATAATAGGCATCCAATAATAAACAACCTCCGAGTAAAAGAAATAAAATAGAAATTGTTGTTTGTATTCTCAATGCAATTGTTGCGCCTGCAAACGCAAATGCTATTACGGCACATAACAACATAATTTTTGTATATGGTTTAAGAGTTGCTTGTATATACTCTTTTACATATTTTGAATCATTAGTATAAGAACTAGTAAATTGTTTCTGCGACATGATGATTCCTCTAAACTTCTTTTGTAATGAACGCAAACATTTCATCGACCGAATCAATTGTATCTAATATATTTAACATTCGATCATCTTGGAAAATATTTATCAGTGTGAACACAAAATTATTAACACTTTCTGCACCTAGTACGCTAATAGCTACTACATATTTGACAGTTTGTGTTCCAAATGAAATTGGTTGATCTAAACGAACAAAACTCATTGCATCTCGAATAGCACCTTGATCAGGATCAGCATGTGGCATGATAGCATTTTCTGAAATGGCAATATAGCTTTCTTCTACACCACCGTTATCATAAATCATTTGAATCATACCTTTAACATATCGATCATCTACAGCGCCTACATTTACTAATAATTCACCCGATTTGCGTATTGCATCTTCCCAATCTTTTGCGTGATAGTCTAACAAAATACTATCTTTCAAAATATAATCAGGTGAAATTCCTGCTCTCACTTTTGATTGTTCTAATTCTTCTACTTTATTTTCCCTTATCCTATATTTCTCATCGAGAATATGCATCGCTTCAATACGAATCTTAGTTAAATCGTCTTCTGATAAAACAGGGCTTCTTAATGTGATTGTCGGAACAGAATATTCTTTGATTTGAGCAGTAGATATAATTAATTCAATTTCATTTTCTCTTAGATCCTCTTCATCAATACGATGTATAGATTGAGATTTTTTAATGGTGATCAAATCTTTTAAACGACTTAATTCTCCTGCAAGCAGTTGAATAGCCCCTCTACCCATCGGACTGATCAACATGACATTAACTTTTTCTTTTATTTCATTTCCTGCCTTTTCTTTTTCAAACATAGCGCCAAAATACATAACTAAAAATGCAATTTCGCCTGGATTCAATTGGTTGCCTACATATCTTTCTAATGGTTCTACTTCTTTTTGCACTACTTCAAAGATTTCAGTATATCTTTCTTGCATTTGTTCTGTAAAAGGATTGGGTAAAACATCTCCACTTTTTGCCCGATACAAGGCAGATTTTATATGATCAACCAATAAATCATATAAACTACTATCTAAATAAAAGTTTAAACGTAAATAATTCGCAATACGAAAAATCACTTCACCAATCATTACCGGTATCGCAATTTCATCAATATGATCTGTCGTACTATGGATATAGCTTTTCGTTCTTAAACTTTGAACAAAATGATTTATCTCTGAACTTGGTATCATTATCTGAAATTTAACACAAACCCTCTGTAATATATGGCTGCTTAATCCATATTTAGAACTTTTTGTTAGATTTTTATCCGAATATTCAATAATACGTCCCTTTTTCAACCTTGAAATAATAATCAATAACTCATAAATGGTTTCTTCAAAAGAAAAATCAGATAATAATAAATTTTCAGATTTTTCTTCTTCTAAAATAATCTTTTTCAATTCTGGATAAATGTCTTCATACGGTATTATTTCCCTCAACAAAAAATGTTGAAACGTATTATATTGAATATCCGTCATATTTTGATTGAAGTTCATCAATAAAATTTTTAAAATTTGAGAACGTATTGTTTCTTCTCTACCCTGAATAAAATAGCCACGACTCACTTGTGATACCAATTTGATTCCATTATCTTTCAAATTATCTTTTACTTGATTTATATCAGATATGATTGTTCCTCGACTTGTTTGAAGATGTTCAGCAAGATCATTGGTAGTTACATAATCCGTACTATTCAATAAAATCATCGCGATAATGGTACGTCTTTCATTCTTTGTCAGTCGATACGTATAAAAATTATTTTGCAAAAGAAAATCACGTAATTCCTTATCTAATCCTTCATATACCTTAGAAAAATATACATTATCATTGGAATCAATCAATAAAATAGGTAATTTCTGAGCCTGTAAATCTTCATTTAATTCATAAACTAAATGTTGCGTGTTTCTAGATGTTGTATGTAAAACGATAGAAAGATCACGTAAACTAATCTTATTCGACTTTAATACCTGTTCAACAATACTATTATCACGATGATCCATATTGTAGCCTCCTGACTATTATATTTTCCAATCGGCATATATACACAAAAGATAGTCATGGCAGACTATCCTTTTGTGATTAAATTTATTAAAAGATTTTATTGATGCAGTTCTTCTTTTGAATCATTTGGCAAGATAACATATTTAATGCCTTCTTGTCTGCCAATGCTTTCCAATGCATCAATCGTTTTTTCTAGTGGGTAGTACCCGCTAATATATTTGCCACCATCAATTTGTCCACTGGCCAACAGTTTCAATG
Source organism: Absicoccus porci (assembly GCF_003725415.1). Classification (GTDB taxonomy): domain Bacteria; phylum Bacillota_I; class Bacilli_A; order Erysipelotrichales; family Erysipelotrichaceae; genus Absicoccus; species Absicoccus porci. The sequence goes on from NZ_RJQC01000004.1 coordinate 177,268, forward strand.
CCCATTGTACATGATATGGCGTATGATGATAAACACCTTTCAAGGTAATCTCTCCATAATGGAATTTCTCACAATCAAATGTGACCTTTGATCCTTTTTTTGTTCCGCCAAAGCATAACACGGTAGCTCCTGGACGAGCCATTTCAAATGCTTTTTCCCATGCTTCTGGGAATCCGGTTGCTTCTACAACGATTTGTGGTCCTTTTCCTTCTGTTAGTTTTCTTACTTGTTCAACATAATCCGGTGCACCGGCATTTACTTGCGCAATTGTACCAAAATTCTTTGATAATTCCAATCGATGTTCAGACAAGTCGGCTGCGATAACACGGCATCCATGCAAGTTCAAAAGATCCATGAACATCAATCCAATAGGACCGGCACCAATTACAACAACATAATCACCAACTTTGGCAGGGATGGAATCAAAACCATGTACAGCACATGCCAATGGTTCCAGCAATGCTGCATATTCATATGGCAATCCATCTGGAATTTTAAAGAAGTTATATTTCAAGATATGTGCTGGTACAGCAACATACTGAGAAAATGCTCCATTCAAATATTGAAGATGTTCACATAAACTATACTGTTTATTTTTACAGTTTTCACATTCAAAACATGGAGCTGTATTTACACCAACAACCCGATCACCTACTTTGAATTTTGTAACATTCTTGCCTACTTCAACAACATCACTGGCAAACTCATGGCCAAATGTAGATGGTGTATGTTGAATAATGGTTGGATGACCACGACGATATGTCTTCAAATCTGTTCCACAAGTTAAAGCAGCTCGAACTTTAACAAGAATTTCATCATCTCCAATTTGNTATGTTGAATAATGGTTGGATGACCACGACGATATGTCTTCAAATCTGTTCCACAAGTTAAAGCAGCTCGAACTTTAACAAGAATTTCATCATCTCCAATTTGAGGAATATCTGTTTCTTCAAATCGTACATCTCCTGGTGCATAAAACATTTGCGCTTTCATTTTTCCTTGCATTATTTTTCCCTCCTAATTATTGTTGACCATAGTTCTTTTCGGTATCTTTACGCATAAATTCTGCAATCTGATCTTCTAAAATATTTACATCACCCATTTGGAATGCATAATAAGCAACTTTTGCACTTTCTTCCAAAACAATGGCATCTTTTAAAGCTTTATCAATATCACTATCAACACAGATAGCTCCGTGATTTCCCATTAAAACTGCCCTATCTTGTCCAATCGCCTCTGATGTAACATCTGCTAGTTCTTGTGAACCTGGTAAACAGAATTCTGCAACTTTTACTTTTCCACCAACTAAATCAGCAGCTTCTGAAGTAATACATGGCATGCCATCAATATCCCGGCAAGCCCATGCTGTACAGAATGTTGAATGTGTATGAATAATACCATTTACATCCGGACGTTTTCGATAAATCGCAGTATGCATCGGTGCTTCAATAGATGGTTTTCTTTCTCCATCCACAATGTGATTGTCTACATCAACCACTACAATATCTGAAGGATGTAATGTTTCATATGGCATCCCGCTTGGTGTGATACATATATATCCAGTTTCAGGATCTCTTAAGCTAAAATTTCCAAATGTTAATGGAATTAATTTTTCTCGTTGAATTGTTAGCGCAATTTCAATTACGTGTTTTCTTTCTTGTTCTAATAACATATCAATTCATCATCCCCTAATTAAGCAAATATACTAATAATTTTAGCAATTACATATGGTACTAAGTGAGCTCCAATATCCAATGAAGATACATATTTTGCCCCTTCTGGGAATGCAAAATCGACAGACTTAGCAATTGTTGTAACTGTTGGTGCCAAATCGGTAGCAATATACAAAATACAAATCATCATTAATGTACCTGAAATCAGTGCACGTAATAAATTTCCTTTTGATGCAACAACAGGCCAAATCATGAAGAATGGTATTGTCGAGAAATCAACCAATGGCATTACTTTGTTACCAGGTAGGATAAAGCTCAATAATAAAGTGATTGGTATCATGATCAATGCACTGGAGATGACCATTGGCGATCCAGTTGCAACTGCAGCATCCAAACCAATATATACTTCTTTTCCTGGGAATCTCTTGTTCATAAAGTTCTTAGCGTCTTCACTCAATGGCATTAAACCTTCCATCAAAATAGATACCATACGAGGTAAAATAAACATTACAGCAGCCATATTTACAGCAATTGTGACGACACCAGCTAGATCTTCACCTGCCATAACACCAATTGCCGCACCTAAGATGACACCTAAAATCATTGGTTCACCTAAGAATCCTAATTTTTCGGAGATTGCTTCACCATCTAAATTAACACTGCGCAATCCTGGAATTTTATCATAGACTTTATCCAATAAAATGAAGATAGGTGCCCAACTGACCGTTTCTGTGTGTGGTAATGATATACCAGGAAGACCAAAATAATCTTGAACCAATGGTGCTGTCATATCGGCAAATTTAACAATGATAATGAATGTAATACCAGATCCAATAATTCCCCAAATCATACTTCCCGTCATGTATTGAATTAAAGATCCTGTTAGAATAAAATGCCAATAGTTCCAAATATCGATATCTAATGTCTTGGTCCAGTTAAATGCCAACATAATGATGTTGATGACAAAACAAGTAATAAATACAAAAGGTACAATATTTGTTGCAAATGCAATGGATGAACTGACTGGCCATCCAACATCAATAACTTCAAGATTTAATCCAAAACGCGCAACCATTGCTTGCGTTGCTGGTGTAATATATTGCCCCATTAAACCAACAACTAAATTAATACCAATAAATCCAATACCAATTGTCAAACCTGCGCGAAATGCTTTTGAGAATTTTTCACCTAATATCAATCCAAGAACAGTAATGATGATTGGCATGACAACGGATGATCCCATGCCTAAAATATAATTAAGTACAGCCATAAAGGTTTTTCTCTCCTATTTTTCCTTATTTTTATGCTAATGTTTTCAAATACTCCGCTATTTCATCGGCTAATTGTTCAGCCCCTATTCCAGTAATAAATTGCAACGCACGAAATGTTTTTATTCCCTTTAACTTTTGAACTGGAATTTCGGCAGTATGAATAATGCAATCAGGATGAATAATATCGGCTTTTGCAACAATTTCTGTTGCTTTGCATTCAATAATATCTACCTGAGGAATCCCTCGTTCTTTTAGTAAAGTTTTACATTTGTTAGCCGCCACGGTAGACGTTGCAACTCCTGTACCACAAGCCGATAATATCGTAAATTTCCTCATAATGTTTCCTCCTTTTTCTTGATGGTTTCAATGATTTCTTTTGCATTAGTTGCATTAACGAGTTTTTTCAGAACATCCTGGTCTTGAATCAACATAATGACGTGTTGTAAAAATTCCATATAATTGCTTCCATTAACTGCTAGCATGATAATAAAAGTAACCGGAACCATAACATTATCTTTTGGATTCGTTGCCATTTGATGAAACATGACTGGATGTTTCAACTTTGCTACTGCCAATGCTGTTTTATTTACATGTACTTGGTCAGTGTGCGGAATCGCTACACCAATACCACCGACATCTAAACCCGTAGGAAATACCTTTTCGCGTTCACCCAACGCTCCAACATATGTATCTTTTGTATAACCTAATTCAGTCAGTTTTCCACCAACTGTTTTAAATACATCTTCTCTATCTTCAACATCTAAATCGATAAAAATCAAATCTTGTTTTAAATTATCCCAAATCATTGTGGTCCTCGTTTTTCATTTGTATGTCTTTCTATTGTCATTATATGAATCACTTCTTTTTTCATAAAGTTCAAAGCCGAGTCAAAAGAAAAACGCTAAATTGAACTAATTGATATACACAAAAGATTTCGTGTCTTGTTCGTGGTCTCTACACTACTTCCTTACATCATTGCTCTTATTTCCATAGGTTCTTGCAAATCAGATATATGCACATCTACCATACAAAAAAAGAAACCAAAGATTTTACTCTTTGATTTCCTCTTGATCCAATCAAAATAAATTTGGATTTTGATTCATTATATAATCACACATTACTTTATATATTTTCCCATGGCATCATGAATGACTTGTTCCAATGCCGCATCTTCATTGTGGTCCAATGCTTTCTGAAAATACACTTTTGCATCTTCTTGATTTCCTTGATAGGCATATTGTAGGCCAAGCATCAACTCCAAGTTACTTCTTCCCTCGGATGATTCTTGCATGTTATCCAACTTCTTCTTGATTTCCTCGATATGATTGGCTTTCTTTTCTACAAAGACATCATATGAAATTTCCATTGCATGAATAACATTGGGATACTTGTCTAATTGTTTGACCTGCTCTAATATCTTTTTGCTATCTTTATAGCTAGCACGCTTGATATAATAATAAAAAGCTTGTCGATACACGGCTATCTTTTGAGAATCATTGATATTCATTTCATTTAGTATAAATGAAACTTGATCATGCACTTTTTCCAATTCATTCTTTTTCATGTAGAAAGTCAATTTCATAAATTCTCTATCGAAGGCTGGATAGGACATTTTACAAGAAAAGCTATTTAATGTTTTCATGTACGATGATTCATCATTATTTTGTAAACTTTGATAAATTTTACGATTGACCCGACTTTTCATTATTGTTTTTGCAACGACTAAGCCTCCAATGATCAATAACAAAATAAGAAAATTCGTTGTATTCATCTATCCATCCACCTAAGAATCAATAATAGTATTCTTTTACTTTTCCATTTTTTACATATTTATTCACACGTGCTATAGCTATCTCATTACAATTTGTCTCCTCTGCTTTTGTACATTTCCCATTCACCGTTTCATAAAATAAGGACTGTAAAGCAACGAAAGCATTCGCCAAAGTTATCTTTCCATTCGTCACATCACTGGCATCTAGATCAATATGTTCATTCATGAAATGAGCTACGTGTGGATTAGCTGATATTTTAATGACCGGTACAATTGGATTCCCTAATGGAGTTCCCAATCCCGTTGAAAACAGGATGATTTGACAACCTCCCGCAGCCATTCCCATCATACTAATAGGATCATTGCCCGGTGTATCCATGATGATCAATCCTTTTTGATCAATGGGTCGTGCATAATCTAAAACATTCTCAATCACACGGTGCCCTGCCTTTTGGATGCATCCCAGTGATTTTTCTTCTAGAGTGGTTATTCCACCAGCTTTATTACCTGGGGAAGGATTTCTTTTTCTTACATTTTCTCCAACCACCAACTGACTTTCTTCATAAGGTAAAATGATATCTTTGATCTTTTGCGCAACAACAGAATCTTTTGCTTTTTTCATCAAAATATGTTCAGCACCAATAAACTCGGTTGTTTCACATAAGATGGACGTTCCTCCTTGATCAACAACATGATCAGACAACATACCAATCAGTGGATTTGCTACCAATCCACTGGTAGGATCAGAACCCCCACATTCAGTACCAAGTATAATATCCGATAAAAGAATTGGCATTCTAGGTACTGCTAAGCTAGCTTGAACCATTGCTCGTGCCTTAGGAATAGCTTGATCAAGTACCGAAGCAACTCCTCCACATTTTTGAATGATGAATGTTTCAAGCGGTTTATTGGTTCTTTGTCGAATGGCATCGATCATCAAGTCCATTTGACAATTTTCGCAACCTAAAGATATGACGATTGCACCATATACATTTGAATTGGCAACCAACCCAGCTAAAGTCCGAAGAGTACAAGCTTGATCATATGCATTTTGTGAACATCCCAATTGATTATGAATTGCGATCGTTCCATCGACTTTCTCCGCAATTTGACTTGCCGCATCCGATGCACATACACTCGTTGGCAAGATCAAAACATGATTGCGAATGCCTATGGTTCCATCTGCTCGACGATAGCCAAATAAATTCATACTGCATCGTCCTTTCGTTCCAGGTCATTAGCTATACTGCTTAAATTATGTGTGTGGACCCATTCCCCTTTTGCGATATCTTGCGTTGCCCAACCAATTCTTTCCCCATATTTTAGGACAACCTCATTTTTATGAATCGGGCAAATCGAAACTTTATGATAAATAGGAATAGACTGAAGAGGAGAAAGCATGATCTGTTTTCCCCTCGAATTTGTATAAACGATGTTTTGATTCTTTTCTATAGCTTCCAGAACCACAATGACATTGTCTTTTTCATGAATGAGCATGGCGTTATTTTTCATTGGGAAGTACCTGCATGGTTTGCCGCAATGACGCTACGATTTGTTGATAGGTTCCCGGCTTTCCAAATAAAGCACTTGTACCCAGAATAAAACCATCCACACCTATTTTTAACAGATGCATGATCACTTCAGGCGAACATGCGCCATCAACGACAATTTTAAAGCCAAACTCTTTCTTCATTTCTACCAATTTATTTATTTTATGGATGGTAAATTCTTGAAATTTTTGGCCAGCAAATCCTGGATTTACCGTCATCACTAACACATAATCACACAAATAAAGCATCTCTTTGATCGTCTCAATACTGGTGTCCGGATTGATAGCAATGCCAGCCATTTTTCCTCGATCTTTGATATGTGCCAAGGTTTTCACAACGTATCTTTCAGATTCTGGATGAATATAGATTAGATCAGCTCCTGCATCTAAAAACCAATCGATCTTATCCGCTGGATCTTCAATCATCAAATGTACATCCACCAATGCATCAGTCGATTTACGAATGGCCTGAACATCACTTAATCCCAACGCAAAATTAGGAACAAAACTGCCATCCATGATATCACAATGAAAGATGTCTACACCTGCTTGATCCAATTGATGCACTTCATGCTTTAAGTTTTGAAGATCCGCACACATCATGCTTGGACATAATAATTGACTCATATATCGTCCTCTTTCTGTTACAGATCATCTTATTCAGCCTTTGAATCGATGATATCTAAGACTTGCACATGATTACGATTTTTCATGATTTGTTCATAATAATACTGCACATCTTGCGCAATTTTTGAATCCATATCTAGATCATTCAATTCACAAAACGTTTCAATTGGGCTTTTCTCTAGCATCGGTTCATTATTCAAACCTTGTCTTTCTTGCCAATAGACCAATGCAGCCGCAGCAACAAATTCCATGATCCGATAATCGCGATGATGATCCATCAAAATTTTCATTGGTGACATGATACGTTCTGTCGGACCTAACTTACGTTTCGGCGCTCGACCATTCTTTATATTAAAATCAAGAATATCTCGATTCTTCATTTTTTTCATTGCACGTTGAGCAAATTCTTCCTCATCTTCTTTCGTGATTTGGAAATAATCTTCTAAAGAAGGATTCAGATCTTCTAGTAGATAATCCATTGTTTTGGAAATATCTGGATCATTAGCTGCATCACCATATACTTCAAAACCTTTGACATAGCCACAATATGAAATCAAGCCAGCTAGCGCATTGTATGTGTATATTTTACGTTTTAAGAATTTCTCAAAATCATGAACGGGAATGGCCCCCTCAAAATCGATCGTATCAATCGCATCGGCATCAAATGGAAAATAATATTCATTCATCGATAAAATATCCAAACGGGTCTTATCCAATTTTACTGTTGAACAGAATACCGCCGTCATAGAAATCACATACTCCGCTACTATGCCTTCCTCCTGCATATGTTGCTTTAACACACGCCCTGGATTGATTCCATTTTCAGCCGTCATGATGATGGTTTTCTTCTTTTTACCTGCTAAACCAGCTTTAAGTTGTCGGGCCACATCACCTAAATTTTGTTCACCAACCGAAGTGAAAACATAATTAGCTTCATAGATAGCTTTTGTAGCTTCTTCTGAATCCGACAAATACGCGTGGATGCCATGGATATAAAGTGGTTTTCGATCTTTCGAATAAAAGTGAATACAGTAAGCTTGATCTTCTTGCAGTAACTGAATTAATGCTTTATTTTTATCTACTAAAGTGATTTCATAATTGCCATTTTCAAACATAAAACGTGGTAAATATCCACGACCGGTTTGTCCAGCTCCAATCACAACTGCTTTTTTCATAGATTCACTTCCTCTTTTAACCATCCACGTTTTTGGAGTTCATGAATGCCATCGATGATCATGGTATATAGTTTTTCATCCGGCTTTAATCCACAAACGTTTTCCAAAATGTAGCCAATTCCATATTGCTTGCGCATTTTTTGCAGTTGCACCGCCGATTCATCTTCGGGATTGTCATAGAATAAGGCTGCCGCTGTACAAAGCGCAATTGCTTTGGGTTCCACACCAACCGATAACGCAATTTTACTTGGGCCAATCAAACGATCGTTGGGCTTTAGTTTTCGCAAAGGATCCCGTGCAATTCGCGTGATTGGATCAACAATATCTAAATCCGTATATTTTGCTTTCGCTCGCTTTGAAAAAGCCAATTGACTTTCTTCATCAATTCCCATTCCTTTAATCAATGCTTGATTGATCTCCTCATAGATTTCATCTAAAATCGGCGCAATTTCCGGACTATTGGCTGCAACCGCTAAATATTTTTCACCAAGTAAATGACCTAAATACGCAATCGATCCACAACTTGTGTTATTGGTATACAGTTTTTGTGTCAACAAATTACCAAACTGATCCACAAAATCTACATATTCCCAATTTGGTAGATTCCCCTTGATAGCGGCTTTATCCATTGGTAAATAAGGGAAGTTTTGGATCCAAGTATCCAAAGGATTTGTAAGTAAGCTTGGATCCGGTGCACCTGTCCCTGTACAAAGGATGACGGCTTCGCCAACGCCAACATTCTTTTCAAACATTCGTTTTTCATCCTCATTCAATTCGGCTTCCAATGCTTGTTTTAGATCGCGTGCTGGTTCGATCCAATTTTCACAAGTGATAATGTTTGTCACATGGCCTTTCCCATTACATAACATCGTTTTATACGCCTTACCCAATGTTTTGCCGACCGTTGGCATATTCTTTCCACCACATGCGGTAAAAACAAAATCGGCATCAGCCCAAACTTCGGCCAATTTTTCAATATCATTCGCACTATACGCGGTTACATTCGTATTGACGATATCTTTTTCCGGATGACCCAATACATGAATGGTATATGATCCAATCTCATTTAATTGTTTGACCATCGGATCCATGACATCAAAATAAGTAATTTGTACATGATTCAAAAGCATGATTTGTGTCACAAATCCTCGACCAATTCGTCCAGCGCCTAAAATAATGACCTTCATTTACATCCCTCCTATTCCAAATTATTCAACATCACTTCTGTTGCTCGTATGACTGTATTCATCTCTGCTTCTTGTGAACGGGACGCAATATGAGCCGTTAAAATAAATTGATCCATCGCCAATAACTCATCGATCCATGCTTCTTGTTGAGGCGGCTCACTTGTAAATACATCCGAACATACAGCATGGACTTCATGATTTTTTAAAGCTTCATAAATGGCTTTTTCATTCACGATGCCTCCGCGAGCTGCATTGATCAATATCGCAGTATTTTTCATCTTTTTGAATTCTCCAGTTGAAATCATATTTCTCGTTTCATCCGTTAGTGGTGTATGAATGGTGATAAAATCACATGAAGTCAATATTTCATCAACAGTCGTTTGTGTCGCCTCATATTGATCAAGTACTTGTTGTGGAATCTCAAAAATATCGTAAGCATAAATATGCATACCGATTCCCTTTGCCATTCGTGCTACATTTTTACCGATATTGCCAAATCCAATGATGCCAATATTCTTTCCTTTTAGTTCAAAACCCGTTGGTTTGACCCATTCCCGATTTTTTACATGAATGACATTTCCAACCAAATCGCGAGCCGCCGCAAACATCATACCCACTGTCAATTCAGCCACAGCATTCGAGTTTGTACCGATACAACGCCCTACTTTGATTCCCATTTCGTCGCAAGTTGGCAAATCAATATTGTCCAAACCCACGCCAAATTTAACGATTGATCTTAAATTTTTACATTGTAGCAATAAGTCTCGATCTAAAGAATCAACACCAACGATGATTCCGGTTGCTTGCTTCGTTTTTTCTACAAATACTTCCCGAGGAAGCGGCTTTCCTGTATCATTCCAATCAACTTCATAGCCAGCCGATTCTAATTGTTTTTTATAGGCAGCGCCATATTTTGCATAGCCTCGCGGCGTGATCAAAATTGTTGCCATATTATTTTCCTGCCTTCGCTTGCTCGAATGCATCACGTAATTTTTTAGCATTTGCGGCAATATCTTCACTTGTTCCCTTCGACAACAGGCCACCAACACCTAATGCTTCTGCTCCATTAGCGACCCATTCTTTCACGTTTTCCGGGTTTACCCCGCCACTGGCCAAAATTGGAAGTTGTGGACATGGCACTTTGAACACTTTTGCTAGACTTGGACCATAATAATTCGAAATTGGGAAAGCCTTGATAAAGCTAGCTCCTGCTTTTAACGCTGTTAATGCTTCGGAATAGGTTGTGCACCCTGGACCATAAGGCACTTGATATAAATTACAAATTTCTTGGACTTGGGCATCAAAATTTGGTGCAACCATGAATTCCGCACCATTCATGATAGCCATTCGGGCTGTGGCTGGATCCAATACTGTACCTGCACCAATGCACATTTCATCTCCATATTTTTCTTTGATTGCCTTAATGACATCACCTGCATTCGCATTGGTATAACTAATCTCCATGACATCAACGCCACCATCATAACAGCCTTTTGCAATTTCTAATCCTCGTTCAATTGTTTCTACACGTACAACCGCAAAAATTCCGGTTTTCTTTATTCTTAATGTTGTTTCTGGTAATCCCATTTTTTTCTTCCTCCTATTTTCACTTTAAAAATTCTTTTAAAAAGTAATAAATTCCATCTTCATCATTTGTATGTTCCAAAATCATATTCGCTGCTTGTTTTGCCTGTTCACTCGCATTCTTCATTGCAATCCCCATCGATGCTGCTTCTAACATTTCTGCATCGTTATCGCCATCGCCAAACACCATGACATGTTCTAAATTGGATCCATTGGATCGTACATACATTTGAATAGCTTTGGCTTTGGATACGTTTTCATTCAAAAACTCATAAATATTTTTTTCGGTCCAATAACCCTTCAAATTTGGTATCAGTATGGAAAGAATGGTTTGTAACGTTTCTGGCCGATGAAATTCCAACATCACACGAGCTGGTTCTTCCCACTCTTTATGCGAATTTTCCACTAAAACCATTTGTTCCTGATTATTTTGACTAATTTGCTCCATCAAAGGAGTTGGCTTGGTCACAAACAAGGATCCTGGATTATGAAAAGCGATTGTGATATCTTCCAAAGCAGAAAATGAAGTAATGATCATTTTGACTTGATCAATGGACACATAGCCATTTTTTATGTGCTTCATCGTTGGTAACAATAAAAGATCAGCTCCACTGTTGGCGATGACCACATCCAATAGCTCTTGTAATTGATATTTTTTGATCAAAGGATAGATCGAACTTAAAGCCCGTCCTGTGGCTATCCCAAAATGTAAGCCAGCTTTTTTACCTTGGATCAATATATGTAAAGTTCGATTGGAAATACATTTATTGGAATCTAACAATGTGCCATCGAGATCAAAAAAACAAAACGAAACCTTACTTTTGTGAACATCCAAAGAGTTTAATATAGTATTCAATTTTATTCTTGAACCCCTCTGCTAGTAATGGATATAAGTTATATACTTCATTTCCTGACAAATCCCGACAAATTAAGTTTGCGATAGCTGATCGTTTGAGATCATTGGATAGATTTATTTTATTGATACCTTCATGTGCACATCGTTTTAGATTTTGATCTCCTGTCCCACTACCCCCATGTAAAACCAAGGGAATTGGTAATGCACTTCGCAATTCATGTAATAAATCAAATTGAATGTGTGGTTCACCTTGATACACACCATGAGCCGTACCAATCGCAACCGCCAATGCGTCGATTTGCGTACGCTCTACAAACTCGATGGCTTCATCCACTCTTGTCAATACCGATCGATCATTTTTTTCTTCTTGACCAAAGCCTACATGCCCTAGTTCCGCTTCTACCGTACATCCTTGCGAATGGACAATTTTTACCATTTCTTTGACCTGTTCGATATTTTCATTCAATGGTAAAGTAGACCGATCGATCATGATATTTGTAAAGCCCGCCCGCAATCCTGCAATACAAGCTTCAAAGGTTTTCCCATGATCCAGGTTTAGTGCAATTGAACATTTTGATTGACGAATCAAATCAGTTGCGATACGACCAAAATAAATGATATCTGGGTTAGCTACGGGCGTTACATTTAGTATTAAAGGAGAGTTCGTTTCTTCTGCAGCTTGTATTGCAGCCCTCAAATTATGTTCATTGTCTACGTTACATGCTGGTACGGCATAGTTCTCATTCATTGCTTTTTCCAGCATGGCTTTCATATTCACTAACATATATCGCTCCTATTTCATTCAATATCTAATAACGACACGATACATACCAGGTGCTATTGCCTTTTGAAACGCTTCGATTCCTTGATCAAAGGGATAGGATGCATCAATAACTGGTGTCATATCGATCAAGCCATAAGCAATCATTTTTACAGCCTCTTCATTATCCGTCAGCGTTGGATTGAGTGTACCAATGATCTGGATTTCCTTGCTATGGATCATGCCAAAATCAATGCCAATCTTATCTTTTGCATCTTGTGAACTATAGGCGATCAAACGACCATAAGGCGATAATACATCGATGGCATCTTGCCAAACACCTTGACTAGGAATCGTATTAATGACCACATCCGCACCAAGGCCATTTGTCATCGATCGTACTTTCTCTACTAAATTTTGCTTGGTAGGATCGATCACCATCCAAGCACCTTGTTCATGTGCTCGTTCTTGTCTTTTTTTATCCTTCTCGGAAACAATGACTCTTGCTCCTCTCATCAAGGACAATTTCAAATGAAAATAGCCCATGATGCCCAAGCCAATGATCACGACGGTTTCACCAAACTGAATATTGGCCTTTTTGATACTGTGTACAGTACAGGCCAAAGGCTCGGTCAATGCCGCCGCATTGAAATCTAGATCAAAGGGAATCTTGATGATTTGCCAAGCAGGAATAACAATATATTCACTTAAGCCACCACCCATGATCATTCCACCGTGTAAATTGGCTCGTTGAGGCATTTTTTGTTTATTTTTGCATTGTGTTCCTTTTCCTTCGCGGTCTAACTGACACTGCATACAGTAAGCCGAGGTAAAGATGGCATGATCACCTGGTTGGACTTCGACAACGCCACGTCCCACTTTTTCAATGATTCCACTACATTCATGCCCTCCTAGAAAAGGAAATGGATGCTTTCGAGTTCCTAGATACGTTCTTCGATCAACTGTGCACAAAGAAACAGCTTGCGTATGAAATAAAACTTCATAATCGCCAACTTCAGGTACATCAATGGAGCGATAGCTAAGCTTCTTTTTGTCTTCGATCAATAGTGCTTTTGATTTCATTGCCCATCACCTCACATAAAGGAGCAAATAGTACATCCCCATGGAAACCGAGACGATCGTGGCACCACAAACTAGGATCATCAGTTCGGAAGTGACCTGATGGGTGATCAGGCAATAAATTAATCCTATGCCAATCAACAAATATCCAATAGCCACGATAGGAAATGACGTTTCTTTTTTGGTCGAAACGATCTGTTGTTTTCGCTCTACCTTTTTTGCTTCTTGTAAATTTGGCAAGATCTTATAATTGAAATAGAATAAATAAGCAAAATAGAGCACGGCCACAAAGACAATATTCAATATCATCGGAAGATGAAATAGAAGATTGAACAAGAACACAAAGGATATGGAATCCACAATGTTCATGCGTAATAATCGAACTTTGAAATCCAAGCCATCTTGCAACAAGTAATTTTTATTTGTGGATTTGATATGAAATATTTTTCTTGATTTTGTATCCTCAAAAATATCTGTTTGAATGCCAAATACCATAGGATTCCCCTTTCATATTTAGATATCTAAAGATGCACGAAGATCGACAATCGTATCCTTAGATATTGATTTCAAATGTTGTTTCAAGTCATTCATTTTCATGGTCGATGCACTCGATAAGGCTTCCATCACAATGGGCATATTTACCCCCGTGAAACACTCCAATTGATGGCTTTCTTTTTTTTCGTCGATAGCCAAAGCAACCATATTGAATGGTGAACCGGCAAAAATGTCGACAAAGATCAAAACACCATCCCCCGTATCCATTGCATCGATTTTCTCAATAATTTCATTTTTGAGTTGCTCAGGGCTTTCTCCAACAGCTAATCCAATTGTTTCCAGTGCATCAACTGCATCTCCAAAAAACATTCTTGAGCTCTCTTTGAAAGCCTGCGCCAACGGCCCATGTGTAACTATTAAAATATTTACCATATATTCCTTCCTTATAATGAAACGGGGAAGTGAATGGCTTCCCCGCTTACATGAATTATCCTAAGAATCCAACGGCTCCACCAACGAATCCGATGACAAATAATACTAACAATACAGTAGTGATGCTCTTACCTTTTACTTGTAATCGATAAGCCAATAAGGTAAACGCTAAAGGTATGATACAAGGGAAAATCTTATTTAAAATATCGCCAATTTGTAATTTACCTGTACTCAACGTTACCGTTAATACAGCACCAATTGTCACGTACTTTACAATCATCGCACCCAAGCAGAACAAACCAACAATACCCAAGAAGGTCGTTACTTTCGCAATGAATCCTCCTTCTAAGAACTTATCAATCGAGTTTACACCCAACTTATATCCTTGATTGAACATGGCGTATGTAACGGCAAAATCTAACAATGTTACACCGATACCATATGCCCAAGCACCCCAAATATATCCTTGCGCTGCCCAAGCTAAGACGATACTAAGAATGACCGGTTTGATCAATCCAGCCCAGATTGTATCACCAATACCAGCTAATGGACCCATCAATGCAGTCTTTAATTCCGTGACCATGGATGCATCCACATCATCTCCGGCTTCATTAGCAATACCTTCTTCCAATGCAACGACCATACCTGGTAATACAGCTCCCCAACGAGGCTCTGTATTAAAATATTGCATATGGCGAACCAAACCTTCGGACACTTTTTCTTTATTTCCATCATATAATTTATCAAGGATTGGTCCCATCATACCTGCCAAACATCCGGCTTGTAGACGCTGATAGTTATAGGTCATGTGGGAAGTGACCCACCACCAATGCATTGCACTTTTGACATCTTTTTGTGTTAATTTAGCCATACCTATTCAGCCTCCTTTGTTTCGCCAAATCCTAACTTGATCAATAAGACAGCGAAACATACTCCAATGATTGCATACAACAACAAATCAGTCATTTGCGTATATGCGGCAATGGATAAACCTAAAATGAAGAAAATTGCCAATTCTTTTTTCCACATAAACTTCAACAGCATGGACATACCTAATGCAGGTAAAATCTTACCAACGGCTGCCAAACCGTTCATCGACCATACTGGTAAACTTGCAATCATAGTTTTAATGAAATCGCTACCAAACCATGCAATTAAGAATACAGGTAATACACGAACCAATAATACGATGCAAGGTCCACCTAATACTTGTAAACGTCGAATGCCTTTCCAATCACCCTTTTCCGCTAATTTGTCCATACGAACCGGCCAAATTGAAGCAAGTGTCATATAAGCAACATGCATGTAGTTTCCTAATAATCCAATCGGAACCGCAAACGCTACCGACTGGTTAATATCCATACCACCTTTGATGGCAACGAACGTTCCAAGTAATCCGGCCCAATATAGATCCGAGGCATTTGCACCACCTGCAGAAATCCAACCTAGATATGAAATGTTGATTGTTGCACCAATCATCGTTCCTTGTACGGGATTGCCATAAATTAATCCTACCCAGAAACCGGCCATTACTGGCTCACGGAAGAAGTACCAAAACGTTGGTCCTTGTGTACCGTTAAGCAATGCCAATAAAGCCATTAATAATGCTTGTACCATTTGTTCTCTCCTCCTTTAATACTGGTAAGCAATTTTGATTCATTTTTGAATCTTTTCCCAAATCAATCGCTATTGGAATTTTTCAAGAGCTGTTTTAAATGGCACTTTGTTATCTTCTGGAATTGGCTGACAGAAAATTTCAACACCATCTTCATACATCGGTTTCAAGGCATCTACATCTTCTTGTGACATAACGATGTTTCGACAAATATTCACCTTGTTTCCCGCTCCTTCAATTCCACCAACTTGCAATGATGGGTATTTAACACCAGCAGCATAGGCTTTAGCAGCCCCTGCAGGCGTTTTAAACAAAATCAATAAATTATTTGTTGGAAAACTTTCTTCCTTCCAACGTTTTCCTGCTTCATCCGCAGTTAAGACTTCAACTTTTACACCATGTGGTGCCGCATTTAATAAAATTTTCTTCATGATCGGGCTTTTTGCCGAACGATCATCAATGACAACAATGGATTCAATATCATATTTCTTGACCCAACGTGTCATTACCTGTCCATGAATTAAACGAAAATCAATTCTAGTTAGCTTTAAATTGTCCATATGCTCTCCCATTAATATTTGCTTGCTATTTCCACAAATCGTTGCGCTCTTCTTGTCAATTCGGCATAATTGCCTTCTTCGCGTAATTTTTTATCAACCAATCGCGAAGAGATGCCAGCTCCTACAAATCCTAGATCCAAATATTGTTTGAATGTTTCTTCTGTAACACTGACCGTTGCAATGTATTTCACATGATGAAGGGGCGCAAAAATATCTTTGCAGTATTTGATACCTAACGTTCCAGCTGGAAATAACTTAATAAAATCAGCTCCTGCTTCATCTGCAGCACAAATTTCCGAAGGTGTCATAGCCCCTGGCATAGATACCAAGCCTGCATCTAACGTTTCCTTTACAACAGATTCATTGAAATTGGGCGAAACAATAAATTCGGCCCCTGCTTCTTTAGCAATATGAACTTGTTCTGTTGTTAGAACCGTTCCAACACCTAGTTTCAGCACATCACCAAACTGTTTCTTTAACATTTTGATATTACGTGTGATCGTTTCGGCTGTATTAGGATCCGTTTGATCAAATGTGATTTCGAAACAACGAATGCCTCCATCAACCAGTGCCTTTGCCAATTTTCTCAGTTCTTCATCATAGATTCCTCGAGTGATCGCAATAATTTTATTTTCTTCAATAGCTTGAATTACTTCATCTCGTATCATTCTTTATCACCTACAATCCATTTACAATCTCACTTGGACGCTTTCCATTGTGTACATTGATAATATCTTCATACACTTTTTGATTCATTCCTTTAGTGCACTCTAAGTTATACACACCGACATGAGGAGACAATACCACTCTATCCAATTTCAAGAGAGGATTCGTTGGCTCGATGGGTTCTCGGATGCATGCATCCGCTCCATAACCAAACAATTTTTTATTTTCGATAGCTTGTGCCACAGCTACTTCATCAACCAATGCTCCTCGAGCACAATTGAGCAAGATTGCTGACGACTTCATCCATCCCAATTCTTCTTTACCAATCAAATGTTCATTTTCATCGGTTAAATTACAATGCAAAGAAATGATATCAGCATGTTCTAAAACATACTTTAAATCGCACAGCGTCACATCTTTTTGCCGAGCAACTTCTTTTGGCAAGAATGGGTCATAGACAAGGATCTGATTATTATAGCCTTGCTTCATGATGTCCCCCACCCTTTGACCGATATTGCCATATCCAATGATTCCTGTGACTTTGTTTCGAAGGTGTAGACCCATCAATCGTTCACGATGTACGCCCCACTCTTGTTCATGGACCATACGATTGGCCACACATATGTTCCGTGCTACGGCATGTAATAACGCAATCGTAATTTCTGCTACTGCATCTTGCTCTATGATTTTGGCTTCCTTTGTAACATATACACCATGTTTTCTGGCTGCTTCTAGATTGATATTGTTGTAACCAAGACCGTGACGAGCCACTAATTTGACATCTGGATCTAAATCAAAAAATTTAGCTTTTAAGGTTGGATGTGTCCCTAAAATGATGTATTGATACCCTCGCAATTGATTAGCTAATTCTTCGGAAGATACATCCTGATCAAATCTAAACTTCTGAACGGGTCCAATTTCGGATTCCAGATATTGAATATACTCAGGAAAATCTCGACCATAACTGTTTACGTTCACAATCGCAATTTTTTCTTTCTGCAAACTTTTTCACCTCACTTCATCTCGATTCGGGCTCAAGCCATTTGCTTTGCGCAATTTACTTTTAACATGGATATTTTACATGGTCAAATTCATATTTTTTTCAATGTGTAACACTTATTTTTACTTTATATAAAGCATATTTCAAATTTTATACACATTAAATCATAAATAAATACACTTTGTGCTACAATGAAGTTACACATATGATCTGACAATAAAGAAAAAATTCATATAAAATCACACGAAAAAAATACCGATTTTTTTCAATAAATTGTAAGCGCTTATATCAATAGGAGGACTTTATGGATAAATCAACTCGCCAAGAACAAATAAAAAAAGTAGTCGAAAAATACACGACTACTCATATTGAAGATAATACATTTACTTTTGATGACTGCAGTGCTTATTCCATTGCACTAGATCTATCTATCGACCGCTCGAATGTATCAAGAATTTTAAACAAATTATTCACCTTAAATCAATTGATCAAGATTGAAGGTCGGCCAACTTTGTATATATCCCGAGAAGTGGTTCTAAAATACTATCCATCCATAAAGCTACCCAAAATTATCTTAAAAACAGATTCCATCACCAATTACATCCACACTTCAAATGTCGTAAACAGCAATCAATTATCTCAAATCGTGGGCATGGAAAATGATGGCTCACTCTATTTTGCGATTCAACGTTTGGCTCCTTACTTTTTCCTACCTCCATCAAAAAATGTAACGGTTCTTGAAATTGTCGGTGAAAAAGGAACGGGAAAGAAATTTATTGTTCAATCTTTATTTGCTATTGCCCACCAACAAAATATTTTCAAGCAAGCACAATCCATCTATTTTTGTAGTGCACATTATTTAAAAAATGATAAAAATTCAATCATCAATCAAATGCAAGTAGAAGATTTCCCAATCATTTATATTGATGACATCAATGAAAATACGATTGACTATATCACGACATTTATCCATGATATATCATTGAAATATAAAAATCATAAACTGAATCAACCATTGATTTTTTTAGCTGTATATCCAAGTGTGATTCTTGATACCTCTAACTTGATCATACCTACCAAAGTAAAAATTCCTAACCTAAAAGAGCGGCCAAAAAAAGAAATCCTTTTGCTCTTTCTTTCTTTGATCATTCAATTTGCCAAAGAAACTAATCATGCATTGATCTTACACACGGATCAAGTCGGTAAATTTATCGACTATGATTACAATCTAAATTGTCAGGAACTCTATCAAGAAACATATAAGTTCTTAGCTAAAAATCTATATTATTCTGAAAATAATGGAGAAACCATCGATTTAAATTCACAACATTTAAGCCATCATTTTCGACCCATCAACAATTATTCCGATTCAGCCAAAAAATTGATAGCTAATTTACCAGAAATGATCGATATCAATCCACATACTTCAATTCAATCCTTTCAGGATACATATTTCAGTAAATCGGATCAATTGTATCTCAGTGAATCAATCGATCAAGATTTTGATGTGTTTGAAATGTTCATCAAATGTACATCCTCTTTGAATCATTTCCAATTTGATTCTTTTGATAATATTTTTGAAGAAAAATTAAAAGACAGTCCTTTAGCTAAAGATCCAAATATTCTTAAACTCACCTGTCAGATCCTTCAGGAATTTGTCGATAATCGGATATCAATCTTAAAATATAAGGTAAATAATAAACTGAAGATATCTCGATCCACTCAAAATATGTTCAATATCGTACAATATTACGTGCAGATGAAAAATCACTTTAGGATCATGGAAACTGAAAAGTTTTTGCTTCAAAGCATCATTGAACAAGGATTAGAAATCGTCAATGATACTAAAGTACCATCTCTAATCATTTGCCATCATAACAATACAAGTGAGAACTACGCAGATAAATTTAATGAATATTCCCATTCCCACCGATTTTATTCGATTGATTATAATGAGCAATGGGAATCACGACCTTTAAAAGATTTTCGAAACCATATTGCTCACCTAATTGAAATGATCAGCAGAGGAAAAGGGATGACTTTATTTGTAGATTCGTACCCACTCACCTTATTGGATAGTCAACTTGTATTAAAATTGAAAATACAATTATTTTCATTTTCTGCAGTATCTGCATTCGCCTTATATACAGCTTCGCAAATCACTAATTACGATACATTTTTTAGTAGTAGAGGATATTTGATGAATCAAAATAAAATCAATTCCTATTTACTCAAAAGCACATTAAATCAAAAAAAAGATAGAGATACCGATTTGACCTTCTTTGGCAGTTTATTTCCTTCTATTGATATTACGAAAACAAATGAAATTTTCTACAAATGTTTATTATTTATTGCCCAAAATGTTCAATTCGAATTGAATAACCGTATTATTGTTGATTTTCTTTTTCACGCAAACTGCATTATAGACAAAACAATAAATTCCAATCGGAAATACACACAAGTTGAAACAACCGATGAAGATGTTTCTCACATCATTAAACAATCTTTATCCATACAACCAAAACTTTCAGGATTAGAATTTACCGATACTGAAATCAATATATTATATAACTCTATTTATGAGAACATCCCCAACAATCAACAATAATCTCCATTCAACACATATGTGCATCGCACAAATAATTATCAGTCATATACTAGAAAAAGTGCAGATGATTCTATCATTCCATCTGCATCTTTATTTATGATTATTGTTGAGAAGAGAAAAAATTATATAAAATATCGGTTGCCCGATTCACGGTATTGATTTCGGATTCTTGAGATCGAGAACCAATATGTGCTGTTAAATAGGGGTATTTAATTTTTAGGGTGGTTTTTTCCACTCTCTTTTTTTATACTCATTTTTCTATTTAAGATTTAGGGTGGAAAATAACATATTGTTGT
>NZ_RJQC01000005.1 GCF_003725415.1 Absicoccus porci
CTATTTCTTAAATAAAACCACCTAAAATCTTAAATACAAAAAAAGAGTGGAATCCACAAATTAGTGAAATCCCACCCAAAATCTTAAATACTCTTAAATAGAACGAATCCAATGCTAATAATTCTTGTTGCCATCCTTCCTTTGTAGGCGGTTCATCTTCAAATACATCCGCTGCATAGGCTTTTATTCCCTTATATTTGAGGGCTTCCAATGCATCTTTATCTTTGACGATTCCCCCACGAGATGCATTGACAAGAATTGCGGATTCTTTCATTGTTTTCAATTCTTCCATGCCAATCAAGCCAGTTGTTTCTTTCGTTAAAGGGACATGAATGGTAATATAATCGGAGGTTTGGAGGAGGTCTGGTAATGTACATTGTTTAGCCTTACATGACTTCAGTACTTCTAACGGAATAGGGAAGGCTTTGATAAATGCAGCGCCTGCTTTTAACGCATCTAAGCTTTCTGAATATGTGGTGCAACCCGGACTATATGGAATTTGATACAAATTGGCAATTTTCATAACTTCTGGCTCATAATTGGGGGAGCACCATGCAAAGACATGCTTTTTTTATTACTTTCAAATGTTTATACTTATTGAAGAGAGAATCCTTATGTCTACAATCTTAGTTTTTGAACAAATGATGGTCATCTTGCTTCTGATGTTAGTGGGTGCTCTTACCCAAAAGATCAAGAAGATTGATCAATCTCAACAACAATTACTTTCGTGGCTGGTCGTCAATGTCTTCAATCCTGCATTGAGCATTTCCAGTGTCTTATCCAATGATGCACCAGGCAATCTTACATATATTGCCTATACCTTTTGGATTGCCATTTTGATGTATGGCAGTTTTATTCTGCTTGGAAAAATCGTTACACGATGGATCAAAGATCCCTATGAAAGCATCATCTGGCAATGCATGATCAACTTTCCCAATGTCGGCTTTATTGGCATACCCGTTGTACGCGGTCTTCTTGGGAGTGAATATGTGATTTATGTTGCTTGTTTTGGCTTGGTTTTCAATGTATTGTTTTATACCTATGGCTTATCGTTGATCAAAGATCGTGACCATTCCTACAAACAGATCTTTAATATTGGAACGCTTTCCTCTGTTTGTGCCTTAGTTCTTTTTCTTTTCAACATTCGCCTTCCTTATGTATGTGCACAAACCCTCAATTATTTAGGAGAAGTATCCATTGCCTTGCCTTTAATGATCACGGGGATGACACTTGCTCAAGAAAAGGATCTTAAAAAGATGTTGTTGGATGGAAAAATGTATGGATTTACCTTCGCAAAGATGGTCATTTTTCCACTCATCGCTGGTCTATTCATGATACTGGCCCATGTCCCACAAGATCTTCAAGTGGTATCCTTATTGATGTTTGGTATGCCCGTTGCCAATCTTCCTCTCATTGTACTATCTGAAAAAGGATGGCCAACCAAACTTTGTTCCGAAAGCATTATTCTAACGACCCTATTATCCGTCGTGACCATCCCTCTTGTATTTATGATTTATGATTGTTTATTATGAATCTGCATCAAATACATCATAGAAAGAATGCCATTGACCAACATGCCAAAGATACCAATGACCAATAAAATGATCATGTGATTCATCTTGGCTTGTTTAAGATCCATGATACTTAATAAATGCAACATCGTTGGATGGAGCAATACCTGATGAACCTGATTGAGGGTTGGCCAAGCCAAGGTACATACAACCAAACAAATCCATGTTAAACCAATAGGGATCCAATCCTTGATGGATTTTTTATGATCTGGCACCAAATGGATGATCCAAACCATGGACAAAATCAAAAGAGCCAAGATATTTGATTTGACTAACCACAAATAATTGGATACCTTGCTCATAGCACTAACGGTTGGTGCAGCACTTAATGTCGATAATAAATAAATCCCGACAAAACAAGTCGCAAGACCGAGTAAACCACCCACGACACAAGCCATCAAACTGTTGCGATAAGAAAATATCTTTTTCATTGTTTCACCCACTTTTTCAATTCATAGACATCCTCTCTTCGAGCCGTCATCAAAGGCAATTGTCGACGAATATTTTCGACTTCCCGCAAATCGATATCGATCACTTTGGCACATCCTTTCTCATCCATTTCACTGACGATACTGCCCCAAGGCGATACGACCATCGAATGGCCCCAAGATACATAGCTTGCCTTTTCATCTCTGGCATCGGATGTAGCCACTACAAAACATTGATTGTCCATACCACGAGAGCGCAACATTAATTCCCAATGAGCCGGGCCTGTGGTCATGTTGAAAGAGGCTGGAACTAAGATGACTTTGGCTCCTTCTAAAGCCATCAATCGCACAAACTCTGGAAAGCGGCAATCAAAACAAATACAAAGACCCATCTTACCAAATTCGGTATCAAAGGTCGTACATTCATTCCCGGCTGTCAAGGTGTCGGATTCATGAAAGTGTTGACCCCCATCGATATCCACATCGAAAAAGTGGACCTTTCGATGTTTCGCAATCTGTCGCCCCTGTCGATCAAATACATAGGCTGTATTGTATATATGTCCCTTATCATCTTTTTCCGGAACCGAACCGGCTGATAAATAAACCCCAAACTTTGCGGCAATCGAAGACAATCGCGCCCATGTCGCTTCTTTCTCTTTTTCCGCATATTTAGGAAAACAATCCGTTTGATACGGACAATCAAACATTTCCCCAATCGTCACCAAATCAATCTTTTGATCCTTGTATTCATTGATTTTCGCTTCCAATGCATCTAAATTCTTTTCTTTTTCTTTATATACATGTGCTTGAATTTGTAGAATTCGCATTTTTATCATTCCTCACTGTAAAAAAAGCCACTATTTAGTGGCAGACTTCATTTTGTTTGTCTTGTTGGGCAGCCAGTTTAATTTCTGGCTTTAACTGCTTGTACATGACACTTCCCTTTTTCATGCCAAAGGTTTGTACCAATTCATTGTGGATATCCAATAACTCCTCATGATTCCGGGCTAAAATGTCCCGGACAATTTTGGCATCTTGATCATCCATGGTAGTAAGTGAAGTGGTTTGTGCCTTTGATTTGGTTTCCTCTTTCTTTTGTTGCTCAAAAGAAACGGCATCCAATCGCTGAACACTATAGCCTTTCTCACTCCAAAAAGAAACCAAGGCATCATATCCTGTATCTTTGGAAAAAATACAATATTGCGTTTTCGGTGCACTCTTGACTAAAAAACCCAGATACGAAGCCAATTGAAAATCTAAAGCATTCTTACCTGTACAACAAGGAATCGCTTCAAACGCATTTGGATATTGTACGATTTCCAACATATCCGCATAAGAAATATGTGGAGAATTCTCCGTATAAAATAAATAAATCTTATCATTTTTCGTTTTCTTTTCTAATAAGATCTTCCAAGATGATCCGACATTTTCGGTATCGACTAAATAAATGATTCGTTGTGGCATTATTTGATCTCCTCTATGGTATAACCAGAACCATATACACGCGAAACATACTCGCTATATTGTTTATTCTTGATTTCATCCTCCGACATCGTTGCTTCTTCACCATAAATATCATCCGTGACCACTTCTTTGGAATCATTGATTCTTGGTACGATCACCGTATAGTAAATGGTATAGTCGGTATCATTAACACGATATTGTAGATTGTGCATCTCTAAAATACGATCGCTATTGCCCTTCTTTTTGGATTTTAAGAAAGCTCGATAGATCGTCTGATTGGAACGCAACTTCACATTCGCATTGGATTGATTCAATTCGATGCGGAAAATATCTTCTTCATGATCGTCAATATACGTATCTGCAGCCGCATAGATATCTTGTAAATAAGATTTGGGAATCTTGGATACCGTCGCATATTGATCCGGCAAACCCGAAACCTTGATAGTCGTTGTGGTATGCGTTGGATGAAAATTATATTGACGCGCTAGACTTTTATCATACGTAGCTGTGATTTTCACTCGATCCCCATTGGATAAATCTGTATTCGGATCGGCTTTATATTTTACCGACTCTAAAAACGTTCGTGTTCTTTCATTGATATTAGTTGCCGGATTGGTCACGACCAAAGACGCATTCCCATTTTCACCTGTATATTCGAGTTTCATATTTTGGGTGACATCCACATTCACTTGCCGCATGAAAAAAGCATAACCAATCAATGTCAAGATGGCGATCATCGCCCCCACACTCACAAAATACAATAGTTTTTTTCGAATTCTTTCGTTCATGACTCTATTTTAATCAAAATACTGGGCATTGGCTATAGCTTTAGAAATAAAATCCAACATCGGCTGATCAATCTTTTGCTGTAAGATTTCCTCGGCATTCTTTACACATTCGTCCATCATGGCTTTATCTTTTTCCAAATCACCCAAGACAAAATTCGGTAAACCACTCTGTCGAACGCCTAAAAAATCACCAGGCCCACGTAAGCGCAAGTCATATTCCGTAATCGCAAAACCATCCGTGATCGTTTCCAATTTCTTTAAACGCTCGATGGCTTGGGAATCTTTCGAATCCGACAATAACCAACAATACCCTTGTTCCTTACCACGTGCTACACGCCCACGCAACTGATGCAACGTACTTAACCCAAAACGATGTGCATCATAAATAACCATCAACGTCGCATTGGGCACATCAATACCCACCTCAATGACCGTTGTCGAAACCAATACATCCAATTCCTTATTCACAAATTGATTCATCATAGCTTCTTTTTCTTCACTGGTCATCTGTCCATGCAACAAACCAATTCGTTTATCTTTCAACGTTTTTTTCATGCCTTCGTACACTTTGGTGGCCGATCGCATCGAAACTTCTGTCGAATCTTCAATCGCTGCACATACCACATAACACTGCCGACCCTCCTGTAATCCTTGGAGAATATCTTTAAGAATTGGTTTCATCGAAGTGCCTTTGACATATTTGGTTATGACTGGCTTTCGATGGGGTGGCATTGTCTTGATATTGGAAATATCCATATTGCCATAAATAAAATGGGCATAGGTACGCGGAATTGGTGTCGCTGACATCATCAAAAAATCCACATTTTTTCCTTTTTCCAACATCGAACGTCGCTGACGCACACCAAACCGCTGCTGTTCATCCGCAATCACTAAACCTAACTTTGAAAAATGCACTTGGTCTTGGAATAAGGCATGAGTACCCACAAAAATCAACATTTCACCCGAAGCCATGCCATCTAAAATAGTTTGTTTCTCTTTGGCAGAAAGCGCCGATACATACAATTGGGCATCCAAACCAAGAGCCCTCATCTTTTCATAATGTTGACGGGCTAAGATTTCCGTAGGCGCTAAGAAAGCCGATTGATATCCCGCTAGATACGAAGCATAAATCGCTGCCATCGCCACTATGGTCTTGCCACAACCCACATCACCTTGTACCAAACGAAACATCGTTTTACTACTATGCAGATCTTCACACACATCATCAATGGCCTGGGCTTGATCTTTGGTCAATGGATATGGTAATTGATGGATCCATGCATCAATCAAACTTTCATCAAAGATCTTCGGATCTTTCGAAGCACTGGTTGCTTGATTTTGTGTAGCTTGCATGACACATTGAAAACATAAAAACTCCTCATATTTTAAAGTGCGTAGAGCATATCGCAAATGCTTCGAATCCTGGGGATGATGTACCCATAATAAAGCTTGTCCATGTTCCAATAAACGATATTTTTCACGATACCGATGCGGAATCACATCTTCCACTTCATAGCGAAAAGCTAAGGCTTGATCCATGATCTTTTGAAATTCTTTTTGATGCATACCTTGCGGTAAGGTATACACCGGATGCATGCCTAATTGTTTGGATAAAGGTTCAAAATTATAGTTGGTGGCCGTAAATTTATTCTTTCCTTTGTATTGACCAAATACCGTAATATCTTTGCCAAAGGTAAATTGTTGGGTCCACGGACGATTAAACAACGTCACTTCAATTTCTTGATCATACGAAATAACTGTAAATTTCGTCATGGAACGATTCTTCCCAAAACGAATGACTCGTGCCAGACTACAAATCAATCCTTCAAAACAAACATGATCATTTTCTTGCCATTGGGAATATGGAATGATTTCGATGGTTTCATAACGAAAGGGATAAGTCGACAAAAGATCTTCGACCGAATCAATTCCCATCTTAACCAATAAGCCATGCCGTCTACTTGTGAGCTTTAATACGCTTAAATCCATTCTCTTTACCTATTTGATTGACTACATATAACCAAATGCCACTTTCGAAAAGACTCAACACAAAATAAATGACAATCACGATCAAGGCCATACCAATCGCCGATGCAAAATGCACCTGCATCCAAGTGACCATGGTCCAACCAAACCACGTATTATTGGCCAAAGCCATAGATTTGGCCACACTTTCTAATGATGTCAACGCATAGACATTTCGCGTCAATGTATCCAAACCTACCAAAATGATCAAATAGGCGGTACAACCTTTCCACAATCCCATCTTTTGTGGTTTTTTCTGCTTCGCCAATCGATAGTTCACACCAATTTGTACTGGCATCCACAATAAAACGATCAAACCATATGCCACCTGTAAGACAATGGCAGCTACATCATTTTTAACGGAAATATTCAAACAAACTAACAGTACAAACTGAAAAAGAAATTGCACCAAGATGACGATCAAACCTTCGTTCCATTCGATCTTGCGATGAATGTCCCACAATTCCATACATAATTTATAAAGTCCTACGCTCCACAAGACCCCAATCAATAAGACCAAGGGAACATAGTTGGTGGCATGCGCAGCAATATAGAAATAAGCCAGATCATAGATCACGCTCATGCCAAAGTAATAAAGAAAATATTTTGCCTTTACCATATTACCCCTCCAATCGAACAGCTTTGGAATGCTTTCCATGACCAAAAGGTGCATGGAATGATACCGGTATCGGATACGAACTGGTAATCGTACACAATACATCATAGTCGTTTTCGGCTTCCAATTGTGTAAATTCTCCCAATGTCAAAGAAGCAATCTGATCGATCACACCCATATCTTCCAATTGGGCAAAGAACGAACGAATACGATAGGCATTGCCCGAACGACTTTCCAGATACAATGGAACACCTGTCAAGTTGGGAAAATATTGGGTTCCTGCCAATTTCAAGAAACACCGAATATTTCCACCCAAACCAGAACCAATCATTAAATCATTGGATCGATAAGAAAGATAATTCCTTAAATCCGTTTTATTTTGATTCTGCTTGATTTGAAACAATACACAAGGTCGATACGATGCCAATACATTCAATATACAAGTCAGATCACTATAGCCATGAAACAGAGCATGGCTGGTGCGATACGCCTCCAAATCCAAATAACGAATGGTCTCATTGGCAAGATCTCCACCCGATACATCAAAGATAAAATCAAATGGCTGAGTCATCCAATCATTAAAAATGGAAGCTCTTTGTTTCGGTGTAGCTGCTTG
Organism: Absicoccus porci; assembly: GCF_003725415.1. GTDB lineage: Bacteria > Bacillota_I > Bacilli_A > Erysipelotrichales > Erysipelotrichaceae > Absicoccus > Absicoccus porci. Next base: position 7,509 of record NZ_RJQC01000005.1, read on the forward strand.
AAAAAGGAATGGAGATAGGCAAACCTTATGGCCCCATGCCCTCAGTTCAGTCAATGTAGAAACAAGAGATCCTTCTTTGACTGGATCGGATAATCCCAATAAGCCAATCGTTGCCATATCAATCTTGCTCTTTTCTAAATAGGATCCATACAACGATAAGGATGATCCAGACCCACCAATAATGAAAAAAGAGGCCAAGCAAAGCAAAGACAATAGAGAAAATAATCAAAAAGGGCAAGCTTACCAAAAAGATGGCTAAACCCGCCAAAATACATGCGATAACTAAAATAAATAATGCAGTTAACATACAATTTCCTTCCTATGTAGTTATTATACTACATCCACTTCTACAATCTGTTCCTGCTCTTTTAAGAGGGCATACCACAATTTCGACCCATCGTTTTCTTCTTCATCTTCCAACCGCACACCGACATACCCACGTTTTTCCAGGATGCTTTTGTTGCGCAATCGCGCAGGTTCATCTTTCATGGAATAATAATAGGGTTCAGGAGTGGTATCAGGACCGTAACAAGGAATGTCGGGATCCAAGGCAAAGACGGCATATAAAATACAAGAGGTTTTGATTTGCCGACAAACCATTTCTTTCGATATATCCAACATGGAGAAGAAAATGCCTTTTTGTCGATAGCTTTTTGTTACATAGGCATTGGTAAAAAAGATGACTTCACCAAAAAAGGTTTCTTCTTTTTTACTTTGACAATAGGGATAGGCCAAATCAGGGAAATAGTAGTGGCACAAGGTATAATACTCCAAATTGGACCAATCGGAATCCAGCGTAATGGCATCATACACACTTTCTTTTTTCAGGACATCATCCAGCGAACCATGCATAAAAGAAAGATCCGCAATGACTTGGTCTTGATCATACACCAACAAGATTCCTCGCTCCAACCCATTTACGATGGGATATAAGAGAAAGACATAGATCCATTCATCAATTTGTTCTATATGGACACTTGTCTTTTCACAAAATTCAACATAGGAACATTGTAAAAAAGAACGTAATAAGGTATAAGTTCGATTCATATATTCTTGTTTATTCATAAAACAACCTTAACATAAAAAGGCCACGAAAAACATGGCCGACACAATCGTCTTGTCGATAGGTGGTGATTTAGATGAACAAGACTCTCCGATCTTTAAAAATATTAGAATAATTTCAAAAGGATCCTAAACAATATCCGTATGTTTTGTGAGCAGATAGCGCGCACTCAGATAATTGATCACGATCAAACAAGCCGTTATGGCACATATGATCCATCCATACTGAAGGATATAGGGCCAAACTTTGGTGTTCGTTGCTTCAACGATCACAGAATCCATATGGTTGGTATACCACAATGTTGCACGCATCCACGCAAACAACATCACAAAGAAACAAGCAATATATTCAATGACCAAGACCAAGCGATCATGGTTTGGAAAATGATTGGCAATGGTTGTCGCAATTTGTGCCCAAGTTGAAAACCAAACAAACTCTAAGATCAAACCAACCATCAACAAGACCCATAATTGACCGGGCACTTGCGAAATGATTGTATGGAAATCAGACCAGTCGATCGAACCCGGATCAATGACCATGCCTGTAAATAGTATGACCACAAACAATACCACTTGATTGATCAAGCCCCAAATCACATATCCCAACGTATGTGACAACATCAAACTATCCACAGTAACTGGCAATGAATGATAGACATAACTTTCTTTCTCAAAAGTTCGTGCTTTGAATCGTTTGATAAAACTGATATGGACCATGAATTGGGAAATGACCAATACGACACCAAATATAAAATATAAGATATCCGATAAAATCGGCATGATATTTTCAAAACCACGAGCAACCAAAATCAACACAAACAAAGAAAGATGCAACAGCCCCAAATTCCAACTGACACTTTTCATGTCATATTTAAAAAGTTTTAGTAACATTTGAATACCTCCTTGAAATATTCATTGACCGATTGACCATGTCCTTCGCGAATCGCGTCAACGCTTTCAGCCGTTACGATCTTTCCTTCATTGATCATGATCACATCATCCAAGATGCTTTCCACATCCGTGATCAAATGCGTTGAAATCAATAACGATGATTTTTCCGTATCAAAATTAGAAAGAATGGTATGCAGGATATAATCACGAGTAGCTGGATCAACACCGCCAATTGGCTCATCCAAAATATAGAGTTTTGCATTTCTTGCCATACACAAGATCAAAGCCACCTTTTCTTTATTTCCCTTGGATAAAGCTTGCATACGCATATCTTGATCAATGTGCAATTCACTCATCATTTCTAAGGCACGATCCAAATCAAAATCCATATAAAAATCATCATAGAAATTCACTAAATCTCTGACTTTCATCTTAGGATCATAACACTCCACATCCGGTAAATACGAAACAAAAGCTTTCGTTTCTACACCTGGCTCCAATCCATCGATTTCAATGGAACCACTTGTTGGCATCAATAAGGTTTGCATTAGTTTCATCAACGTGGTCTTACCCGAACCATTGGGACCCAATAAACCAACGATTCGCCCATTTTCACACGTAAAATTTATATGATCCAAAGCCACCTTATGACTCGAATATATTTTTGTTAGATCTTTACATACAATTTTACTCATCTTTCTCTCCCTCAACTTTCTGAATCGCTTCGATCACTGCTTGGGTATCTAAACCCAAATCAGCCATATGCGATAAAAATGTTTGAATTTCTGCTTGTGCATATTCCCTTTTCATTTGTTGGATCCTTTCTTGATCATCTGTTATAAATCGACCATTTGTACGTTGTGAAACAACCAATCCCTTTCGTTCCAATTCCGCCATGGCACGTTGTACCGTATTGGGATTGACTCCAATCGCCAATGCCAAGGCACGTACCGAAGGCAATTGCGATTGCGGCGGATATTTTCCCTTCATGATATCCTTTTCTATATGCTCAACAATCTGAAGATAAATCGGACGATCCGTGTCCAACTTCCATTTCATGTCATCACCTCCTGTATTAGTGTATTAATCTCTTAGTACACTAATACAATAACACAACAGGCAGAAAAGTCAACAAAAAAGAAGAAGATCATTCATCCTCTTCTTCTGCATGTAAGATCTTGTCCAAGTCTTCCAACATTCGTAACAATTGAACCAATCGATCCTTACCAAACTGTTCTACGACATGTCGATATTTTTTGACCACAGCACATCGTTGTTTATCACATGCCGCTTTCCCATGTTCGGTCAAATAGACATAGGTTCCTTCCGAACCATCCCCTTCATATGCACGATCTACTAGTTCTTGTTCTTGCAGTTCATCAACGATCTTTGCGGTTTCCATCATAGAAATGGTCAAATGATCCGATAAATCACGTACAAAGACCTTATCTTGATCGTCTAGGCGCGTTTCTTCTTCAATATAAAATAACGCCACATACGCCGGAACCGAGAGTCCCATCATACGATGAATCAAAGATGTACGATCCACCGCAAATTTTTGAAACATCAATTCATTGAAAAGATCCAACGTGTCCATGTCTTTTTTATGCATAGTTAAACCTCCTTTTGGGGTAATTGAATCAATTGCCATTGGTTATCTTGATAATCAAAAATCGTTAATGAACAATTGGGGACCAACTGAGAAATATGTGGACGAGTCTTGGCAATATCCGGTCGTAAATATTCGATCGTACGAGCAATGACCGCGCCATGACTCACAACCAAAACATTGTCTTGGTCCGCATATTTTTCCAATGTATGCATGAAACGGGCTCTTGCATCATCACGATTTTCTCCGCCACAAAATGCAAACCCAATCCAATCTTGTTCAGGATCCGGTCGTGATACCGCAAATGGATCTCCCTCTTTTTTGCCAAAAAAGACTTCTCGTAAACCCTTTTCATACTTATAAGGAATGCCCCGATTGGCAATGATATAGTGCATCGTATCCATCGCTCGCTCCGAAGTCGAAGATAGCGCCAACGAAAAAGACTTGTCCATCAACTTGGCACCAATTTCCTTGGCTTGTTGGATACCTTCTGGCTGCAAGGGGCTATCACACCACCCTTGATATAAGCCTTTCTTATTAAATAACGTCTTGCCATGACGAACGACATAAAATCTTGTCATATCAAAACCTCCGGATAGCTGACCAAGGACAACTGTCCATCTTCACACGCAATCTTCATCATGGAACAATTGGGCATGATATCATTGTAGTTTGGATCTAAATCATGGATCACCTCTCGCAAGACCGTACCATGACTGACCACCAATACATTTCGATTGCCAACATGTTTGGCAATGGTGATCAAACGGCGTTCCACACGCAGACCTGCTTCATCAAAGTTTTCGCCACCCCAAGCAGTATAATCCCGTCGTGGACTTTCTAATAGAGGACGACGATCTCCCCCTTCTAAACTACCAAACCCAACTTCTTTTAGATCTTTGTAGAAAAGGACGGGAAAACGCTCTTGCGTGATGGTCAATAACGTATCTCTAGCTCGCTCACTCGTACTGGAAACCCCTAAAATAAATTCAATCGGACTGATCTTTTCAGCCATTAATTGCGCTTGATGTACGCCCAAAGGGGTCAAAGGCGAATCCGACCATCCTTGTATCAACTCTTTGACATTAAATAACGTCTGTCCATGTCGGACAATATAAAACATTGTTTTCATAATTGTATTGTAACATAGTTTATAAAATAGCGTTTCATACAATTCAATATAATGTTGCTAGTGTGCTTTATATAAAGGAGATATTGAATTACATCTATATTAGCAATTCATACAACTACATTAAAAAACCTAGCCAAAACCTAACCAAAATCTAACTAAGAAAGAGAGATAAAAACAATGACAATCAAACAAATCAGAACAAAAAAAAGGATACACATCAAAAGACTTTGCCCATTTAATTGGTACATCTGAATGCACCTATCTTAAAAAAGAAAATGGACAATCCAAATTTACATCTATAGAAATTATAAAGATTTTTAATTTATGTGATGTGGCATTAGATTCTATTCAACTTTGAAACAAATAGATAAAGCAAAGAGGCAAAACAAGCCTCTTTTTTTACTGATTCCCATTTTTGGGATGTGATCCCGTTTTAGGATTGTACTTGAATCCTATGTATAACGTGTGATTTTTGCATAATTTATTGGTCTATGTCCTAGTTTGCTCTTGCTTTTAAAAATACCTCTTATTTTCCTTGTTTCAAGGTGCTAGGAGGAGGAAAACCGACATGGGAAAATTAAAAGAGCTTGTTAAACTGCTCAAGTTAATTAACAAGCTCTTAAGAGAATTAATAATCATGGTTTTATATATAGCTGTGATCATAAAAATAATTGAGGCTTTATTATAAAGCCTCTTTTATTATAGCATGTCGAAAAATATATGAAAGAAAAAAAGAATTGATCATGACATTCATCATATATTTATTATAACATGTATATCATTGAATGCCACTTTGGTTATTTTTTCGTATCTTTACAAAGTTGATTCTATCCGCTTTGTAAGGCAAAAAAAGAAAAGCCTGTTTCACAAGGAAACAAGCCATTATATAGATAGGCATCGATCATTCATTCTGTTTTTTGATGATAGCTTGAAAGACTTTTTTGATCTTTTCCGCTTCGGTACGATCCGCAAAATAGGCATCGGTATTGAAATAAACGGATTTTGTGGATACATAAATCGCTAAAGTTTCATTTGATTTTGTGATGATGCGTAAACCTACATAAAAACTTGGTTCACCCATTATCGTAAAGAAGGCAGTTCCACCTAAAACCTGATGAAAAAAAGGTTCCGTTTTCCCTCTATATTTTGCCTCTTCATTCAATATCGAACATTTCTTCACATCACCAAATGGATAGATTCCAATTGTCCCATCTTTGATCTCATACTTTTTATTCTCTGAATCAAAGACAACACTTCGATATTCTTTTTGCATGTGTTTCTCCGTTTCTAGGATCGACGCTCTTTCTACGTATAGAATATCATAGACATATGCTTCATATAGATTTAACTTTTTAGTATGGCAAAACAAGTAAAAAAATTGTCTTTCATTGAAAGACAACCTCATACTGATTATTGATTTCGTTTCTTCAAGATTGGCAGACCAAGCGCTCCCATTGCCGAAGCCAAAGCTGCAACAAACCATGTACCACTATGACTCGAAACCCCTGTATCGACACTCGAAGTCGTTGTCGATTTTTCTTCTTTTATTGGTGTAGCTGTAGCTGCATTTGTGGAAGTTCCCTTCTTGTTGGTGTTCACAGATACTGTATTTGTTCCATTGGCATTGGTCGTATTCGTTCCATTCACGCTCTGGGCAGCAACAATCGTTAAAGTACCATCCATTTCACAATGCGTATGGAATCCGATACTCATGACTTCATCATCAGGTCCATAAACAATATGTACTTTTAATGCTTGTCCAACTGGCAGACTTTCCAAATACGATGGCATGACTTGAATGATCGTTCCATTATTATAATAAGAAGATAAATATTGTTCACCGACATCCACATAGGTGATTTTATAGTCATTTTCATTTAATGGCTTACCATTCATCAGGATCTTATCAAAATCGCCAAGTGAACTATTGATCTTCAGTGTCAATGGCGTTTGTGAACCTTTGGTCCATGTTGCATCTTTTCCATTTGTGATGCGATAATCTGCATTCCAGACTGTGAAAAATTTTAACTCTCCGGTTATATTGGCGGGAATACTGTGTTGAGGCCCCATCAAGTTGCTATTATTAACACAAATCCAGCCTCCAAACGTTAACCCATCCTTTTTCAATTCAGGAAGCGGGGTTTCCACACCAGATGTGTAACTGGTCATTTCTGGTACGGATACGCCAGGCATCTTATTACTTAACGTAAGCGAATACGTTTGTTGTTCCTGGGCTTGTACCGGTGTCGCACTCACATTTGGATCTTCTTGTACGACGGGTGTTGCTTCCTGTGTTGTTGTTTCTTGTGTCGTTTGCTCTGTTGTTGTTTCATCGATTGGGCTTGCTTCATCCGCTAACACCTTGGTAGCTGGTGTAAAACCAAATACAAGTGCTGCGGCTGCAGCTGCATATAATGCATGATACGTTTTCTCTCTCATTTAATAAATCTCCTTAAACAATTTACTTTTCTTTAGTATAATCCATATACTTCTCTTTCACAAGTCCATTGAAGATATTTAATATGTATATCCTGCATACATAAAAAAAGAAGCATGTTTGACCATGCTTCTTATAAGAAATCATCCAAATTTTGGTCAGCCAATGCCAGCCAATCCATTCCGTCTGCATCACCCGATAGAATGGATGCTACACTTGATTTAACCTTGGGTGGACACAACCGACCAATCACCTTTCCATTTTTGGTGATTTCAATTTCTTCTTGATGTGCTTTTTTTATGAAACCTTCTAAATCTGCTTGAACATCTTTCAGATCTACTTGCATAAATTCTTAACATATTCAGCAATATGTTTTGCGTTTAATCCATAGTGATCCAACAATTCAGCTGGTGTACCACTTTGTCCGAATGTATCCTGTACACCCAACATATATTGTGGACAACGATTGGTTTCTGAAGCCAATACTTCCGCTACCGCTCCGCCTAAGCCGCCGATCACATTGTGTTCTTCAACCGTTACGATCGCATCATGGGTCTTGGCCAATTCTTTNTGGTTTCTGAAGCCAATACTTCCGCTACCGCTCCGCCTAAGCCGCCGATCACATTGTGTTCTTCAACCGTTACGATCGCATCATGGGTCTTGGCCAATTCTTTGATCAAATCCGCATCGATTGGTTTGATCGTATTGATATTGACTACCGTTGGATCAAAATCCAATTCTTTTGCAGCTTCCAAAGCTTCCTGTACCATCATACCAGTTGCGACAATAGCGACTTTTTCACCTTTTTGCATGACGATACCTTTACCATATTCATATGTATAGGTCTCTGGATCATTGACCGATTCAACCGCCAATCTTCCTAGACGGACATAACATGGTCCATCAATATTGGCTACGGCCTTAACGATAGCTTTAGCTTCTGGTCCATCACATGGTTGGAAGACATGCATATTTGGGATGGCACGCATCAAAGCAATATCTTCCAATGCCTGGTGCGATGCACCATCTTCACCAACGGTGATACCTGCATGCGTTGCACAAATCTTTACATTCAAGTTTGGATAGCAGATACTGTTGCGCACCTGGTCATAGGCACGTCCAGTTGCGAATACCGCAAAGGTCGATGCATACGCGATCTTGCCGCTGGCTGCCAGTCCAGCTGCTACTGCCATCATATTGCCTTCGGCAATTCCCATATCAAAATGACGTTCGGGACATACTTTCTTGGCTTCGCCTGATTTCGTACTGCCTGCTAAGTCTGCATCCAATACGACAACATTTTTATTTTCTTGCACTAATTCTGCAATTGCCTCTCCATAGGCTGCACGGGTTGCCTGTTTTGCCATTATTCATTGCCCTCCAATTCTGCCATTGCTTGTTCATATTGTTCTTTGTTTGGTGCCTTACCATGCCATCCGGCCTGGTCTTCCATGAAGCTGACACCTTTTCCTTTGGTCGTGTTCCACAAAATACATGCTGGTTTGCGCTTTACGCTCAAGGCATAATCAAATGCTGCCTTGATATCTTCAAAATCATGACCATAAGCTTTCACAACTTCAAAACCAAACGCTTCAAATTTCTTGTCCAATGGATAGACATTCATGACATCTTCCACTTTTCCATCGATCTGCAAGTGGTTGCAGTCAACCATGAATGTGATATTGTCCAGGCCATAATGGCTCGCTGCCATAGCAGCTTCCCATACTTCACCTTCCTGGCATTCACCATCACCTAATAAAGTGAAGATATGATGTTTATTGTTGTCTAACTTATTGGCGATAGCCATTCCAACAGCCGTGGATACACCTTGACCCAATGATCCCGTTGACATATCGACGGCATCGATATAGTTCATATTTGGATGTCCCTGCAATTTGGAACCAAATTTACGGAACGTCTTGATATCATCCTCTGTCAAAAAGCCTTTTTCTGCCAAAACACTGTATAAAGCAGGTGTAACATGTCCCTTGCTCAATACGAAACGATCACGATCGATTCCTTTGACATTGTCTTTGTTGATGTCCATCACTTCAAAATACAGATACGTCAAGACATCCGCTGCTGATAAGGATCCACCTGGATGGCCAGATTGACCTGAATAGACAGCAGTCAAGATATTCTTGCGAACATTGTTTGCATGTTTCTTTAATTCTTCTACTTGCATATGCGTCTCCTTTTCCTTAAATTTCGTACGTTTGCCAATTCAAATTATACATCATTTTTAAATGAAATAAACAATATTTCTATACTTATACATTTGTTCCGTATTACTTCGAATCTAGACAATCCAAAACATGGGCACCATGTTCTTTAAAGAACATCATCATATCGTTCGTTAAGGATAAATCATCTGGTTCATCATTCAATTCATCCTGAGCAATAAAACGAGCTTTGGCCAATTCTTCTTGTTCCAAAGTGATGTTTGGATCGCCATCCAATTCACAAAAGAACCCCAACAATAAATTCAAATCAAATCCCCAAGGCTGCGATTTATAATACTGAATATTTTTCACATGTAAGCCCACTTCTTCCATGACCTCACGACGTACGGTATCTTCTGGGGTTTCTCCAATTTCACAAAAACCCGCAATCAAAGCATGACCCTTATACGTTCGATGCGCATATCGTGTCACTAAGATCGAATTCTTATATAACACACCAACAATCACGGCCGGCATGATATTTGGATACACCCGATTATGACAAGAAGGACAACGCATCGCCCGTTCACTATGGGCAGGAATCATCGGTTGGCCACATATGCCACAATACCGATTCTTCGAATACCATACATATAAATGATACGCGGTAACCGCCGCAAACTGCGTTTTCTTTGGTTTTTGATGACGCAACGCATGAATATCCTGATACGATAGATGATCTTGTTTTTCTAAAGCCAAGAAATAATGCGTTTCATCAATGGCGAATAAATACTGTACTGGACCATGAATCTCTCGATACGTAGGAAGCAGTAATGGATCCATGCCTTTTAAGGCAATCTTTTTGCCATCAAAGACCAAGACGGGATCTTCATCTTCGGGATCCAAATGCAAATAACTTAAATCAAATGTACTTGGTTGAATATCTTGAATCATACTACATCTTAAAACACTTGCGAATATCTTCCGTTTTTCCTAATACCAACAAGCGTTGTCCTTTCGCAAATTTTGTTTCCGAAGCCACCATCACATTCAATCGACCATCAGCTTCTTTGATGGCTAAAATATTTAAATGATATTTTTTACGAATATTGAGATCAACAATCGTTTTATTTTGCCAATTATCTGGTACGGACACTTCATAAATCGCAAAGCCATCACTCAATTCAAAATAATCAAAGACAGTATCCAAGGTATAACGAAGTGCGGTCCAATGGGCCACTTGTTTTTCCGGATACACTATGATATCTGCCCCAATCTTTTTCAATAGTTTCTCTTGGATATCGCTGCAAGCACGCGAAATGACTTTCGGCGCACCCATTTCTTTGACCGTATTCGTGGTGATCATCGCACTTTCAAAATCATGCGCAATCGCAACGATCACAATATCAAAGTTACGAACCCCCAACGATTCTAAAAATTCACGATCGGTCGTATCGCCAATTTGTGCATTGGTCACAAATGGCAACGCATCATTGACACGCTCTTCATTGATATCGATGGCCATCACTTCATGACCCAATTCATTCAATTTATGAACCAGATTCATGCCAAACCGACCCAAACCAATCAATAACACACTTTTCATATTATCCTACCGAAATCCTTTCTTCTGGCATACTCTTCACAAAACGACTCTTGGACGCTACCGCATAGGCCAAAGTCAAACCGCCTACACGACCAAAATACATCAATAAAATCAACAAGATATGACTGACAGCACATAAATGCGGTGTGATACCCATCGTACAACCCACTGTACCAATGGCTGAAGCGGCTTCAAACAAACAAGCCATCATCGGAATACCTTCGATCCGGGAAATGATCATGGCCACACCAACGCATAACGTAATATACATCGTAAAGATGGTAGCCGCACTACGCACCGTATCGTTATCAATACGTCGATGGAACATATGGACATTATCCCGATGAAAGATTGCTGTTACATTGGCTAACATCACCGCAAACGTCGTGGTTTTCATACCACCAGCCGTGGATCCAGGTGAACCACCAATCAACATCAAAAGTGTCATGACCATGGCTCCGGTCTGGGTCATGGTATTAAAGTCCACCGAGTTAAAACCGGCCGTTCGCGCGGTGACCGATTGAAAAGCCGACAAGAAGAAACGCGTTGACAGATCATGGACATTTTGAAATTCACCAAAGAAAAAATAAACCGTTGGCAACACCAACAAAAGAAACGTTGTCAATAGGACCACTTTGGCATGTAAACTATATTTTCGAAAATGCCACTTGTGCACTAAGATATTATTCCATACAAAGAAACCTAGACCACCAATAATGATCAACAACATGATGGTCCAATTGATAATGGGATTTGATCGCATCGTCATGATGGAAGAATACGGCTTGATTACGCCCATCAAATCAAATCCTGCATTACAGAAGGCCGAGATCGAATGAAAAATGGCATACCAAATCCCTTGGCCCCAACCAAACTTGGGCACAAACACAAAAGACAGCGATACCGCGCCTAATCCTTCTAATAAGACCACACCCTTGATGATAAATTTGACCATGCGCATGATTCCACCCATTTGAAAAGCACCAATGGAATCTTGCATCGTTGCTCGTTGGAGAATGCCAATCTTTCGTCCCGAAAGAATGGCCAAGGCACACGCAATGGTCACAACACCCATACCACCAATTTGGATCAGCAACAAAATAATGAATTGACCAAAGCTAGTCCAATAGGTCGCTGTATCATGAACGATCAATCCGGTTACACAAACAGCCGAAGTCGATGTGAATAAACAATCCAAAAATGGCGTAACAACATGTTTTTGTGAAGAAATCGGCAACATCAACAACAAGGCTCCCAATAAGATCACACCCGCAAAGCCAAGGATGATGATGCGAGCCGATGTGAATCGTTTTTTAAAGCTCATAAAATCCCTCGAATCTAATGATGACTAAAGACATCCATCAACATCGGTACGATCTGATTTTTTCTTGATAGGATGCCTGCTTGGATCGTTCCCTCATTTGGGAAAGCTTCTTCGATCCAGTCTTTACATTCTCCTTGTGCATAGATGATGGATCCACCATCCGTAATACTGGTAAAAGCCACACAGAATGTCTTAGCTTCTAGATGCAGCAACAATTCATCCAAAGCCTCCTTGATTTCCTTTTCACGACCTTTTATATCTTCAAAATTATAGATAATTACCTGACTGATTGCAACTTTCTGTTCCTCCAAATCGAATGTCTTCAAATCGATATGCATGATATCGATCATGGATTTATCCGCAATATTGGTCGAAACACTAAACATATCTTTCGCAAAATCATCAATATTCACCTGCGCAATCTGTGCTAACACATTGGCCATAAAGATATCTTTTTGCGTGGTCGTTGGCGAACGGAACTTTAACGTATCACTTAAGATGGCTCCCAATAATAAACCCGCTAAGTTTTTCGGAATGGCTACTTGTCGCTCCTGGAAAATACCCGTCAAAATGGTTGCTGTTGATCCCACAATCTCATTACGGAAAGCCACAGGCATCCGCGTGGAAAAATCACTGATGCGATGATGATCGATGACCTCGATCAATTCTGCTTTTTCAATGGCTCGCACGGACTGTGAAAATTCATTATGATCCACCATGACGATGGATTTATTCTTCGAATTCAAGATATGATACCGCGATACATAACCCACTAATGCATCGTTTTCATCCAAGACTGGATACGAACGGAACCGACTCTTCGCCATTTTCTTAGAAGCATCTTCGGCCAATTCCCAATAATGGAAACTCACCGGATTGGGATGCATCAATAACGAAGTGACCGGTGCAAAATAAAGATAACGCGATGTATTCATCGCTCCATGTCCGGAAATAATGATGGGACAATGATACTGCTTGGCCTGTTCGATCACGTCTGGATCCACACTCTTGGCCCAAACCACGATCAAGATACCAGCACCTTTTTGAATCGCTTGAATCTGCGCATCCTTATCATCTCCCAACATAACGATGCGAGATTGCACATCATAGTTGGTCAATCCTTGTTTCGCTAGAGCGATGATACTGACCTTTCCATTCAAATGAAATTGTTCATCGTTGTAGACAATCGTTCCATCCAAAGTTTTGGCAATGTTTTCTACACTGGTCACTTTCAATAAATCAATGCCCAAAGAGGTATCACCCATTCCAATCTTGGAAATATCTTGATTGGCAATGATACCTAATACTTTGCCTGTATCATCGGTAACGGCAATGGATGGCTTATTTTCGTTTTCCATCAATTGTAACGTTTCATAAATCGTGGTATCGGGATGTACACAAAGTGGATCATCCAACGCAATATCCGAAAGCGAAACGCGTGCATCTTTTAAATAATATGGCGCCACAAAGCCAAATCGATCCAATAAATATTTGGTTTCATCGTTTAATTCGCCCAAACGACAAGCCACACAATCCACACCCTGTTGATTTTTTAAATACGCATATGCAATTGCCGAAGCAACCGAATCCGTATCCGGATGTTTATGACCTGTCACATAAATAGTTTGACTCATATTAACCCCTTTACTCTATAGTATCGTTGTACGATATTTTATTCGCTTTTTCAACCCATACAAAAAGACGGATGCCTAATCCGTCGCTAGTTTTTCAATCGTCAAGCGATAAATCTTGCGCGCTTTTTCTAAATCAGCGATATTGATTCGTTCATTCGCTTGGTGTTCCGTCAATTCGACGCCTGGGAAGACCGGTCCAAACGCCACAATATGATCCATCGCACGTGCATACGTACCACCACCAATGACCAAAGGCTCCGCATTATCATGGGTAATTTCACGATACGCTTCTAACATCTTTGTGATGATGGGACCATTCTTATCCATATATATAGGTCCTCTGCCACCGATGCGAACAATATGCATCCCTGGTTCCACTTCTTGTTTCAAGATTTTCATGACATCGGCCTCTTTGTACGTAACCGGATAACGAATATCGACCGATAAGACGACATCTTTTCCTTTCACTTCTACCTTGCCCACATTCAAGGTCAAAGCCCCACTTTGTTCATCCCAAAGATCTAGATGCAGCTTGTTTCCATGCATGTCGATCTTTTCTCGATAGAAATCGGCCAATGGACCTGTAGCTTGTTCCATCAATTTGGTGATCGCATTGACTCCATCTTCGGGTGTCGATCCATGCGCACTCTTGCCTTTGGCTTCGATCACAGTACCATCATCCAATTGCGCCTTTGCCCAGGCCGGTACCATATTTGGTGCTTCACCACCTGAAACGGATTGAAAACCCGATTTTTTCAAAGGTGTGTGCCATTCGGTCTGCAACAAGCCTTTTTCGCCATAGATGGCAGGAAAATCCGCATCCGGTGTAAACCCAAAGGTTGGTAATTCTTCCTTTTCTTTGTAGGCTTCGATATCTTCCCATTCACCCACTTCTTCACACGTACCAAAAATAATGCGTACACGCTTATTCAAGTGCTTGTCGCCTTCTTTGACATCTTTCATCGCATAGATAGCGGCCATCATCGGTCCTTTATCATCCATGACACCTCGTCCAATGATTTGTCCATCTTTGATGGTAGCCGTAAACGGATCGGTATCCCATCCAAGACCAGCAGGTACCACATCCAAATGACCAATGATCCCCATCATTTCTTCACCTTCGCCGATTTCGGCATAGCCATACGATCCACCATCAAATACGCGAAAGCCAAAACCTTTACATAATGTCAACACATAGCGCAAAGCATCTTTTGTATATTCGGTTTGCGAAACACTCGGAATCGCAATGAGTTGTTTTAAAGCATCAATCATGCATCTACCTCCTCAATTTCAATGGATGATCCCACTTGTAACGAAGGAACATCTTTCTTTTCTACATAGATGGTTCCAGGCATTTGGGCTTTTGTGGCCCCATTGAATCGAATCGTACAATGTCCCATGGTTTGCAGGGTATCCATAACTTCCGAGCCAATGGCTGTAATTCGATAGGAAATGCCATCGATCATTAGAATTTGTCCAGGTTGGATCGGATTTGCTTTTTCGATATCAATAATATAACTATACGCTTTTAATTCATCGGGCACATCCATCCCAAACAAAATGATAAAATCCCCATTTTGAAACGAAGATACTTGAGCTCCTACTTGGAGTACATGCGTTGTATAGATTGTTTTCATTTCCATACCTCCTGGATATATTTTTGCACGGCATACATGTTTCTTAAACATACATCATATTTTTCCTTGGCCATCTCTTTACTAAAGGTCATTTCGGGGACCATGATCGTAAAACAACCAGCCGCTTTGGCTGCAAAGACGCCATTGGGACTATCTTCCACGACAATACAATGGTCAGGAGCTACATTCAATTGACGAGCAGCTTCTTCAAAAACATCGGGATATGGCTTACTTCTAGGTACTTCCATACCGGATACAAAAACCGAAAAATACGGATATAGACCGACTTCTTTCAAATTCTTTTTGATCAAGGCCAATGGTCCGCCACTCGCACAGGCACAAGGAATGCCTTGAGCATGTAGCTTTTCCAATAAAGAATGAACACCGGGTTTAAGATCAATCGTGCTTTCCATTTGTTTCTCTGCATAATTCATAAAGATATCCACAAATAACTGCGCATCAATTTGTGGACAAACTTTATGTAGACTTTCGACTTGATCATGGCCCGAACGACCATAGATAGCTCTTTTCATTGTTTCGGTCAATGGTACGCCCAAATGTTTGGCAGCTACTTCCCATCCTTCTTGGTAATATTTTTCGGTATCTAATAATGTGCCATCTTTATCAAAGATCACAGCTTGAAAATGTCCCATATTGGTTCTCCTATCATATAAGTGGGTTGTACTATCCCAAAGTTATAAAGAATGGTCGATCCGACATCCCCAAACGATCCAATCGGCAAGGTTTCTCTTCGTGAAAGCTGTGGACTATAACACAAACAAGGTACATTCTCACGGGTATGATCCGTTCCTTTCCACGTGGGATCATTGCCATGATCGGCCGTCAGGATCAAAAGATCATCCTTTTTCATCTTTTTAAGACATTCTCCCAATAATACATCAAATTGTTCTAATTCATGGCCATAGCCTTCAACATCACGACGATGTCCCCATTTCGCATCAAAATCCACTAAATTGGTAAAACAAAGTCCTCGAAACTCTTTTTCCAGCATGGCGATGGTTTGTTTCATTCCATGGACCGAACTGGTCGAATGATAGCTTTCGGAAATACCTTGTCCGGAAAAGATATCGGATATCTTCCCAATCCCAATCGTATAGGGTAAATAATCCAATACAGTGGGCTGAATCGGTGCTACGGCATAATCTTTACGATGATCGGTACGAATATATTGGCCATTACGTATAATATAAGGACGCGCAATCACACGGCCAACTTTCCATTGCGGCTGCATCGTTATCTCTCGAGCTGTCTGGCATACTCGATACAATTCTTCCAAACCAATGATTTCTTCATTGCCGCATATTTGGAGAACCGAATCCGCCGATGTATACAAGATCAATGTAGATCCGTTGGTTTCGGTTTCCACATGACCCAGTTCAGCTAAGATCTGGGTTCCGGAAGCGGCTTTATTCCCAATAAAAGTATGATTGGTTGCTTGTTCTAATGTTTCAATCAATGCATCCGGAAAAGAAGAAAAAACTTGAAAGGGTGAATCCACAACAACACCCATCAATTCCCAATGTCCAGAAAGGGTATCTTTACTCGCCCCATGCTCGGCTAAACGCAAGGCAATGCCTTGATGGTCTTGGGGTGTATATAAGGCATCCAATCCGAGTTTTCGTAAGTTGGGAATGTGTAAGGACATATGAGCTTGGATATGGCCATACGTATCGGCACCGAAATCCCCAAATTGATTGGCATCTTGTGCTTGTCCTACGCCAAAAGAGTCCAAAACGATCGTAAATATTCGTTGATATCGCATATTCTTAGTTTAGCACACTTTATTTTGGCTTTAGTAATAAAGTGTCCTATAATATTTATATCATTAGAAAGAGGACATAGAATGAGTATCCATAATTTTAATAAAGTCTTGGTTGCCAATCGTGGTGAAATTGCCATTCGGATCTTTCGTGCTTGTTACGATTTAGGAATCCATACCGTAGCCATGTACTCCAAAGAAGACATCGACTCCCAATTCCGTATTCGTGCGGATGAGGCTTATCTCATCGGTGAAAATGATAGTCCAGTTGGTGCCTATCTTGATATTCCTGCCATTATTAGTTTAGCCAAACGTCGTGGTGTGGATGCGATCCATCCAGGTTATGGCTTTTTAAGTGAAAATGCGGAATTTGCGAAAGCCTGTGAAGAGGCAGGTATCGTATTTATTGGTCCCCCAAGCCATATTTTAGCGAAGATGGGAGATAAATTAAGTGCTAAAGAAATCGCCATCAAAGCGGGTGTACCTATCATTCCCGGCTCAACCGAACCATTAAAAGATGCCGATGAAGCCTTAGCCTTAGCGGAATCGTTTGGTTTTCCAATCATCTTAAAAGCAGCTGCTGGTGGTGGTGGTCGTGGTATGCGTCGTTGTGACACACCCGAAGAAGTCAAACCAGCCTTTGAATTGGTGAAGGCCGAAGCCCAGAAAGCATTTGGAAATGATGATATTTTTATTGAAAAGTTCTTGGTCAATCCAAAACACATTGAGGTGCAGATATTAGCCGATCAAAATGGACATACCTATCATATCTTAGAGCGTGATTGTTCCTTACAGCGTCGTTACCAAAAGGTCATTGAATATGCACCGGCTTGGTCGGTGGATGAATCCGTCTTAGAAAAACTGCGTGCGGATGCGGTACGCATTGCGAAAACCGTGGGCTATGTGAATGCCGGTACCGAAGAATTCTTGGTCGATGCTCAAGGCAATTACTACTTTATCGAAATGAATCCACGTATTCAGGTCGAACATACGGTTACCGAATGTGTCACAGGCATTGATTTGGTGCGTGCCCAGATTTTAATTGCGGAAGGCTATTCTTTGAATGTGCCAGAAATTGGTATCTCCAAACAATCGGATGTCAAAGCCCGCAATTATGCGATCCAATGTCGTGTTACAACGGAAGATCCACAAAATAATTTTGCGCCTGATCATGGTAAGATCATTGCCTATCGTACTGGTGGTGGTTTTGGCGTTCGTTTGGATGGTGGTAATGCCACGACCGGAACGGATATTTCCCCTTATTATGATTCTTTATTGGTTAAAGTCACGGCCTTTGATAATACGTTTGAAGGCGCTTGCCACCGAGCTTTGCGTGCCATCAGTGAAGTGCATGTACGTGGTGTGAAAACCAATATTCCATTCATCACCAATATTTTGACCCATCCCACTTTTATTGCGGGACAGTGTTATACAAAGTTTATCGACGATACACCGGAATTGTTTGATGTGGTTGGTTCGAAAGATAGAGCCACACGTATTTTACGTTACATTGCCAATATTCAAGTCAGTGCACCAAATGCCGAGCGGAAACAATACGATAAGCCTCGCTTTCCAAAACATACTGGTAATCCTGAACCAGGCTTGAAACAAAAATTGGATCAATTAGGTCCTCGTGATTTTTCAAAGTGGGTACGCGATCAAAAGAAATTATTGATTACCGATACCACGATGCGAGATGCGCATCAAAGTTTATTATCCACGCGTATGCGTACCAGAGATATGGTCTTGGGTGCACCAGGTACTGCTGAAATATTGAAAGATTGTTTCTCATTAGAGATGTGGGGTGGTGCTACTTTTGATGTAGCTTTCCGTTTCTTGCATGAAAATCCATGGGAACGATTGACTTTATTGCGATCTTTGATTCCGAATATTCCGTTCCAGATGTTGTTGCGTGGTAGCTCCTGTGTGGGTTATGCCAATTATCCAGATAATGTCGTGCGTGAATTTATTCATCAAAGTGCAACCAATGGAATCGATGTATTCCGTATCTTTGATTCCTTGAATTATCTTCCAGGTATGGAAGTGGCCATTGATGAAGTATTGAACCAAGGTAAATTCTGTGAAGGTACGATTTGTTATACGGGGGATATCTTAGATCCAAGCAATGATACGTTCACATTGGATTACTATATTAAATTAGCGAAAGAATTAGAAAAACTTGGTGTGCATTCGATTGGTATCAAGGATATGGCTGGTTTATTAAAGCCATATGCAGCCAAAGAATTGATACATGCCTTGCGTAATGAAGTGTCATTGCCAATCCATCTACATACTCATGACACTTCAGGTAACCAGGTCGCAACGTATTTAATGGCAGCCGAAGCCGGTGTCGATATTGTCGATACAGCAGTAGCTTCCATGGCTGGTATGACTTCCCAACCTTCGATGAATGCGATCGTAGCTGCGTTACATGGACAAGAGCGCGATACTGGATTTGATTTGGATCGTGTGGAAGAATTATCGAATTACTATGCCGATGTGCGTTTGCGTTATGAAAAATTTGATCAGGGTCTAAAGACAACGGATACAGATATCTATAAATATGAAATTCCGGGTGGTCAATATACGAACTTGCGTCCACAAGTCAATTCGGTTGGTTTAGGCGATCGTTTTGAAGATATCAAGAAAATGTATAAAGTGGTCGATACGATGTTAGGTGGTATCACCAAGGTTACACCTTCCAGCAAGATGGTTGGTGATATGGCTATTTTCATGGTTCAAAACGATTTGACCCCAGAAAATATATTGGAAAAAGGCAAAAACTTAAACTTCCCGGATTCCGTCATTGATTACTTCAAAGGTATGATGGGACAACCGCCACATGGTTTCCCAAAAAATCTACAAAGAGTGGTATTAAAAGGAGAAGAGCCAATCACTTGTCGTCCAGGAAAATTATTGCCACCGGCCGATTTTGAAAAAGCGAAAAAAGAAGTGGCGGAGTTATGTCCGCATCCATTCAATATGCGTCAGGTCATTTCCTATGTCATGTATCCAAAAGTAGTCAAAGAATATTGGCAACATGAAGTGGAATATGGTTATTTGATGCGTATGGGATCACATGTCTTCTTTAATGGTTTGGCCAAAGGCGAACGAAACTTGATCACCATTGATCAAGGTAAGACATTAGTCATTCGTTTCATCGAATTGGGTGATATCAATGAAGAAGATGGAACGCGTGATGTCATTTTTGAATTGAATGGACAGAGACGTGTCATTGCGGTACCTGATCCACATGTCCATGTTGAAGGTAAAGAAACAGTCATGGTCGACCCACAAGATAAATCCCAAGCGGGTGCTTCCATTCCAGGTCTTGTCACGAAAATCAATGTGAAGGTTGGCGACGAAGTAAAAGAAAACGATACGTTAGGTATCATTGAAGCCATGAAGATGGAAACCGCTGTCGTCGCACGTATGCACGGAACCATTAAAGAGATCTTGGTCAAAGAAGGAGATACGGTCAAAGCGGGTCAATTGTTGTTTACGTTGGATGTTAAGTAATGCTTGGTTTTATTTTCGCATCACTCGTGTTAGAATATGTGAATACTAAAAGAGAAGAAGGATAGAAAATATGACAGTAGCAATTATGACAGATAATCAATCCGGCATTTTTCCTGAGGAAGGAAAGAAGTTGGGTGTATATATTTTGCGTATGCCTTTTTTCCTTGATGGCAAACAATATTATGAAAATGAAACCATTACGGCACAAGAATTCTTTGATCGTATGGAACACAATCCCGATATGGAATTTTCCACTTCCATGCCGCCCGCTGGTGAAGTGTTATCCATGTGGAAGGAAGCTTTAAAAACCCATGATGAAGTAGTATATATTCCCATGTCGAGTGGTCTATCGAGTTCTTGTGAAACAGCTACTTTATTAGCGCAACAATTTGATGGCAAAGTACAGGTAGTGAATAATCAACGAATTTCTTTGACGCAGCGACAATCCGTTTATGATGCGATGACACTTCGTGATCAAGGAAAATCGGCCAAAGAAATCAAAGACATCTTGGAAGCCGAAAAATTCAATTCCAGCATCTATATCATGGTGGGTAGTTTGGATTATTTAAAGCGTGGTGGTCGTGTCACACCGGCAGCTGCTTTATTGGGTGGTTTGCTTCGTATTCGTCCTATCCTACAAATTCAAGGAGAAAAGTTGGATGCGTTTGCGAAAGCCCGGAGCTTAAAAGCAGCAAAGAAGATCATGTTTGATGCGTTGCATAAAGATCTCGATGGTCGGTTTAAACCTTTCGTAGATAAAAAGGAAATGGAAGTTTACATTTCTTATACCCATGGTCAACCAGAACAAGTCAAACAGTGGTTTGAAGAAGTCAAAACGGAATTTTCGGATTTCAACGTAACTCAGGATCCTTTATCATTAAGTATTTCTTGTCATACAGGACCTGGTTGTCTAGGTATTGGATGTGCTCGAAAAGTCGTATAATAATGTATACGGCCAATGGTGTCAACCTAAGAATGATTAGTTTGACACCATTTTTTATTTCCTTCTAGTTTTTAAACAATTAAAAGAAATGTCTAAAATATATATTTGTAGTTAAGTATATAGACTATAAATATTTATATATAAGCCTTTATAATTTATAATATAGTTAAGTATAAAGGAGGGCTTTCTATGTTTGTACGGGTTATTCCAAACAATAAGGGTAAGAAAATGACCTATTTCTGTGACCTTGTCGAATCTTTCCGTGATGAAAATGGTGTCTCTAAACATCGTGTTGTAGTTAAGCTCGGTCAATTTGATGCAAAACATCTTCCTTATCTTCGTGCGGCTTTTGCCAAGGACCCTGAAGCAACTTTTTTAAAAGAGAAGGTGAAATACACAAAACAATAAAGAATCTATTGATTCTTNAAGAATCTATTGCTTCTTTGTTCTCCTGGTTTGGTCGTTTTATCAAATCCGAACAAGTACGTGAGGCAGCTCGTAAATCTCCCCATGATTTTATTCGCAGATACAAGTTTCCGTGGTATGACGTTCTTCTCTTCCTCATCTTTCGTAACCGGGATTGTATTGGTTCAGAATTAAGTCATTATTATTCCTGTATCGGGTTGCCGGCTCGCCGAATCAGCCGTCAAGCTGCTTTCAAAGCTATTCGTAAAGTAGATCCATCTGTCTTTAAACTTCTGATCCATAAATTGGCGGAACGTTTTTATCAATCGAAATTGGTGAAGACTTATAAAGGGTATCTTCTGTTGGCAGAAGATGGGACAACGTTGAATCTCTATAAAACGGATGAATCTCTTCAACGGTATGGATTCGTCAAGAATCAAAATGCACGCAATGCATTCCAAGCAGCAAAATCGACATCCCGTTCAGCTGCTCTTTATGATGTGACGAATGGATTGATCGTCGATTTCCAGATGAAAAGATTTAAAGATTCGGAGATACCTATTGCCATCGAACAATTGAAATATTTATCTCTGATGAATGGATATCCAGGCATTTATCTGGCAGACCGGTATTATGACAGTGTCGAATTATTTTCTATTTTAGAAAGTCATGGCCTGAAATATTGTATACGGGCCAAATCCAATTTCTTTAAGCATTATATCGAGAAGATGAAATCAAATGATGAATGGATCAAAGTAAAGGTTGATAAGGTCTGGCAGAAACGATTGAAATATGAGCAGCCAAGAGAACGGTTTTCGAAAGATCCCTATATAAAGATTCGCGTGGTGAGGTATCACTATATCGTGAACAAAAACAATCAGACGACCACTGTCGATCTAATGTATTTTACCAACCTAAGTAAAGACGAGTTTTCTTCAAGTGACATCGTTTATCTTTACAACAGGCGTTGGGATATTGAGAATAGTTACAAGATTTTGAAAGATTGATTCGCTTTAGACACGCAACAGTACTGTTTCATAATTTAAGTGGTATCGTACAAAAAGAGATGGATAAAGAATTGTATGAAAATCATCCAAAAAAACCAAATATGGTTATAAGATCAACCGAAAACAGCTCAATAATTTGCTTCGGGACGAAAAAATATTGAGATGGATGCGCAATGAGAATCAGAAAAAGATACAAAAAATCATGGAACTGATAAGTAAGATCATTAATAAGATCAAAGTACCTGTCCGTCCCGGCAGGCACTATAAGAGGTGGGGCAGGGTCATCTCTCAGAGCAAGCCGATGCGTTTTCGATTGGATGGACGAGAATGGCCAAATACCATATCATGGAACGGCAGACTGATGACGATCAAGCCCCGTTAAGAATATGATATCTTATATGTGAAAAAATGCCAATCAGGTATGAGTTTTCATATACGCTTTTTTTCGCTGATCAGCAAGAATCGTGTGGTTAAGTCAGTCACAGAAAAAGATGCCAACCTAATCATTCTTAGGTTGACACCATTGGTCGTATAATAATGTATACGGCTTTTTTTATGCTCATATAAAAATGGAGAATAATACGTGTTCTCCATCATTATTTATTTTTCTGTTATCTCTCTTAATATAGCAATGATTATATCTATATCTTTCAAAAACTTTCACATCAATGTCCATTACATTTGTTTATCAACGATTTCAGCTTTGGTTTCCTTGTAATCGATTTCTTAAATTAGAGATGATTATATACTCAATAGACTATTTTAATCACAAATTCTTCAGAGGTAGTCGTCAAAAACTACCGATTCTTAAATAAGGATGTTTTGTAATTCTGAATCCATCCTGTACATGCTTTTTCATTTTTATCCATCCAAGTAACTTCAATCCACTTTTTATATTTATTTTTTTACCCTAACCACCATTCCTTCTACTTTTGATGAACAATCCGGTTTCTGCCGAGCAAGAGTTTGCCTATTTACTAACCGAATTCCCATATCGTTGAGAGAACTTGCAGTATAACCATCACTGATATAATAATTGTTCACATATTGAACCATACTGATGTTATTTTGAAATGTAGGTTTGATATTGAATTCCGAGCAGATAGACGAGACAGTCTGGCAAAAGGTAAGAATTAACGAAATTAATGCAATAATATATTCTTTTTCTTGTATAGACCGCTTTTTTTATGACTTGCTTTTTGTATTCCTGATAAAGTCTCCTCTTCCTGTTCTGTTTCAATTTCATAATAATCAGTGATTGAATCTGTTAATGATTCAATCGATATCTCTGTATCTGGTGAAATCTCTTCTAATGAATCATACAGTGCATTTTTGAATTTGAGAATTTCGAGCGAAGAAATTATGTTGTCAACATTATCCCCATCTATCAAATTTATGACAGATGATATGGAACTTAGTACTTTTGAAGCTATATTTACTACACGTTCTGATTGTTGCATAACAACTTTTATCTGCTCTATACTCTCTGACACAAACATATCTTCACATATTTTTTTCATCTGTTCTTGTTGTTCCAATATAGGTTTGCATATTGATGTAAAATCTACGGCAGCTAATGTGTCTTGGATTTGTTGTGATAAGGTCATTAAAGATGGATCAATTATTTTCATACTTTGTGAAATAATTTGACGAACTTCTGTTGATATGATCCCCTAAAAGTAGACAGTACAAATACACAAAATGTACTGCCTTACCTTAGGGGATCATATCAAAGTCTCCTTTCGAAATTGTTTAGGCACAATTATTCTACAAAGATTGACTTCCTTTTTCTATGCAAACGGAACTCTTACGTTTACACAAAATATTTTATGCTATCTTGAAACTCCCAAATAAATGACAACTTTGATTCTATCTTTTCATTCAGAAAGAATCTTAACGTTTTTGAACATCCAATAAATATTTCTAATTAGGAGCTATCACATATAAAATGGCTTTCTAGACCATGTTATTGATACTGTTTCTCTACGATGCCATAGAGGATATTACCAAATTCTTCTGGACTTTCTTGACAACCACGATCCACCCAATCATGAATCGCTCCAACAGCACCATAGTAATTGTATTGATACAAGATACGGAAGCTTTGTTCATCATACGTGCCACGATTGATTAAGAGTTGTTTCATTTCATCGCACATCTTTTGAATGGTCTTTTTGATTTACCGACTTTCTAATCGAGAATCAAAGAATTCACGATAAAATGTCTGATTTTCATAGATTAGTTCTAATAACTTATAGCGATCTTTTTGAATATCCCCATCCGCAAAGGCCTGTTCAGTGAGTTCTTCTTCCAATTGTTCATACAAATCATAGATATCCATATAATTCCGATAAAAAGTGGTTCGATTGATATCGGCTTGCGCACACAATTCTTTCACGGTAATTTCGGATAGATGTTTCTTTTCCAACAATTTATATAACGATTCTTTGATGACCATTCTGGTATATGCGGTTCTTCGATCCAATTTTTTTGTCATAGTCTTCCTTTCTGCAACACAACTGATTTTGATGTTGCATATTGTTCATATCACAAGATGCACATGGAGGAAAATAAAATGAAAGATACAAATAAATCAACAAACGTATTAGTGACTGGTGGTACTGGTTTTCTAGCTGGTTGGACCATTCGTAAACTTTTAGAAAAAGGCTATTCCGTAGGCACAACCGTACGATCGATGAAAAAAAGTGAAAAGATCGTAAATATGCTGCAATATGAAAATGTAGATACTTCGGCCCTATCCTTTGCGGTTGCGGATTTGACCAAAGCCGATGGTTGGGCTGAAGTCATGAAAGGAATCGATTATGTACTGCATGTCGCATCGCCATTGGGCGGAAATAACCATGAAGATTTCACATTGATTCCAATCGCAAAAAGTGGTGTTGAAAATGTATTTTCAGCTGCCATTCGTGTCGGTGTGAAGAAGATTGTCATGACCTCGAATGAAGCAGCCAACTATCCGGACAAAAAGGATACCAATCCATCCATTGATGAAACATTCTGGACCGATATGGACAACAAATGGATCACCAATTATCAACGTTCGAAGATCATTGACGAAAAGACCGCTTGGGAAATGATTGGTAAACAAAGTCACACCAAACTTGCAACGATCCTACCAGGCGCTATTCTTGGTCCTTATATGAATAAAAAAACGCAGCAGTACGGATCAGATTTTTGAAATGTTGATGAAAGGAACACCAAGTCCGAATGTGATTTATCCCGTTGGCGATGTTCATGATTTAGCGGATTTACACATCTTGGCCATGGAAAAGGAAGTGGCCGATGGGCAACGATTCATTGCCGAATCTGAAGAAATGACCATGCCACAAATGGCTCGTCTTCTGAAAGAACAATATCCAAATTATAAAGTTCGTACAATGGTGATTCCGAATTTCGTGATTGGGATCATGGCACATTTCCAGGCACCAATGAAAGTGCTGAATACGATAATTGGTCTAAAATATCATCAAAATAACACCAAAGCACGTACATTGTTGAGATGGAATCCTCGTCCAGCCAAAGAGACGGTATTAGATACTGTTAATTATATGATTGCCAGTCATATCATCTAGCCCATTCTTTGGGTAAGATGTGTTTCTTAAAATAGAAATACGCCAGGATCAAAGCAATCGCCGTAACGCCCCAGCTAACCGGATATGACAACATCAATATCGCAAAGGAATGATGAATTTGAAAGATTGTATAGGTCCAAGTAACACGAACGCCACAAATACTGACCAACGTAATGATGGCAGGCACAAACGAATAACCATAGCCACGCATACAACCGGAAATCACTTCTAGGATCGCATTGATGCATTCAAATCCAGCAATGTACCATAGACGAATGACACCATAATGAATGACTTGTGGATCGGTCGTAAATAAGGAAAGCAATAAGCTGGATAATCCACATAAAACCAAAGTACAAAGACCGGCTGCGATCCAGGCAAGGATCATCGACCAACGAGCCACTTTCACACATCGTTCCGGTTGACGAGCCCCATAGTTTTGGGAAGTAAAGGTCGTACATCCTTGGCCAAAGGCATTGATCACATAGTAAGCGATGATTTCAAGATTGAACGCAGCAGAACTTGCCGCCATGACCGTTGCACCTAAAGAATTGATAGCGGATTGTATGATCAAATTCGAGATGGAAAAAACACAGCTCTGCAGACCGGCAGGTAAACCAATTCGAAATATCTCTTTTAAGATGGGCTCATCAAAGTGGAAGGCTTGCCAATCTATTTGGGTCGGTCCTTCCGTTTTCTTTAATATCCAAAACAAAATGGTTGAACTCATCACATTGGATGTAACCGTCGCAATGGCTACGCCATCCACACTACGACCAAACCCAACCACAAATACTAGATTTAAGACCACATTGGTACAACCTGATAGAATCAAGACGATCAATGGGGTTTTCGTATTGCCTTGACTGCGAAATATCGCCGATTCAAAGTTATACAATAGAATCACTGGCATCCCAATAAAGTAAATACGTAAATATAAAAGAGCCAGTGGAAAGATATTGGATGGTACGCCTAATATACCTAATAATGGGCGAGCAAGTAATTCACCGATAGCTAATAAAAGAAAACCACCAATGATGGCAATCAATATCGCATTGTGTACACCCGCTTTGATGGTTTCTTCATCTTTTCTTCCGGTTGCCCGTGCAATCACCACATTTGCCCCTAAGGAAACGCCAATAAATAAATTCACCAACAAGCCGATAAAAGCACCGTTGCTGCCAACCGCAGCCATCGCTTCACTCCCTACAAAGCGACCAACAACCATGACATCGGCTGCATTGAACAATTGTTGAAGAATGCCTGTACAAGCCAATGGGACCGCAAACAACAATAATTTAGGTGCAATGCTTCCAGTGGTCATCTCCATTTGATTTTTCATACTGATTCCTTCTTCCCTAAAAAAAGATGGATGTACTACTACCCATCTTTGTGTTTGATATACATACGAATCGAACCTTCTTGGATACATTGAAAATGATTTTTTTCAAGTACCCTACAACTCGCGACATTCGCTCGAAAGACACGACCGATAATGGCTTTGATATCCAGATGATCAAAAGCCATTTCACAGATTTGTTCACAAGCTTTGGTCATGATACCTTGATTTTGGAAATCTTCAATCAGACAATATTGAATTTCACCAATTGTGGGATCATCTTCCTTTTTGGTGACACAAATATGTCCCACTTGTTGACCATCCACGATCACGATCCGATAAATCCCTTTTTCTCCTTCTTGTTTCTGTACCGACTGCAACCACCAATGCGCAATAATCTCCGGGTACGGATAGGGAATGGTCTCTCCCATATAGCTGTGATCGACATGATTCAATATGTTGGTGATGATATGGCTATCCGTTGGATGCCAATATCCTAATTCTAAAACCATAGGTACTGCTTCTTTCAAGCCTATTGTATCATTGAAAGCGTTTTTTATCTGCCCATTTTATGTTATTTTATTAATATATGAAACCAGAAGAAGAACAACAATTGATACAGATCGCGCAAATGTACTATATGGAAAACAAAACGCAATCCGAAATCGCGAAAGAACTCCATATTCATCGAAGCACGATATCTCGTTTACTCAAATTATCTCGTCAAGAAGGCATCGTAGAAATTACGATTCATGGTCTACATGATCAAAATTTCCCTTTAGAAAATCGTTTAAAAGAACGATACCATCTCAAATATGTAGGGGTCGTTACATGCACAGAAGGATTGACTCGTGATCAAAGATCGATCATTCTCGCCAATAAGACCAATGCCTATTTTCAAACGATATTAGAAGATCATATGGTCTTAGGTTTTTCCTGGGGTGCGACCCTTCGTCAAGTTGCCAATCATTTGACCAATCTGGCCCAACATACCCCTTTGATGTGTGTACCCTTAATGGGTGGTTCTTCCGGACGTATTCGCAGTGATTATCATGTCAATGCCGTAACGTATGAAGCTAGCCGCAATCTCGATTGTGGTGCCATTTTGGTGGATGCTCCTGCCTATGTCGAATCCGCCTCTTTAAAAGACAGTTTTATGACGAGTGATTTTATGAAATCCATTACTGAATATTGGCATAAAGTAGATATCGCATTTTTAGGGGTTGGATCTCCCAATGTCACCATGAATAAATGGCGCTATTTCTATGGCAATGATTTCTTTAAAGAAGTCGAACAAGGTAAGGTAGCGGGTGATATTGCTGGACATTATTTTGATATCCATGGTACCTATTTATCCGATACCTTGGACACGCACTTGATCAGTATTAATAAGACGGACTTGGCTCGTATTCCCTATCGCATCGGGATTGCCGAATCCTTAGAGAAAGTTGATGCCATTCGTGGTGCTTTGCAGGGACGTTACATCAATTGTTTGATTACCACCCAAGAAACCGCAAAAGCCCTTCTCAATTCTGCTAACTTATAATACACTTTACGTATGTCTTGGTATGAAAAAAAATATAACTATTTAAGAAAACACCAAACTCTTTCCAACTGTATCCTATTCGTATCGACTTGGTTGACTCGTTTGGTGTATGTCAGTTATGGTCTTTTAGTGATTTATGCCTGTATCCATCAACGATGGAAATGCATATGGGTACCTGCCATTGGATTTGGCTTAGAAACATGGATTCGTGCCACACTCAATCAGCCCCGTCCCTATGAAGTGTTGGATTTTCCTGCTTTAAAGCCCAAAGCCACCAAAGGAAAAAGCTTTCCGAGTCGTCATTGTTTCAGTGTTGCGATCATCAGTATGGCCATGGCCTATGTGAATCTTTGGCTTGGTGTATTGTTTATCTTATTTACCCTTGTATTGATGATTTGTCGGGTATGTATTGGTGTCCATTGGATCAAAGATGTTGTGGTCGGTGCCTTGTTGGGATGGTTATTGGGTTGGATTGGTTTTTTCATTCTATAAGAAGGAGCTGTAACGAGTAATCGTTAATCAGCTCATCAAAAAAAGGACCGATGGTTTTGAACTGTTGTTCATCGCCATCGGCCTTTTTGGTATAATTTTGTTGTGTCAAAATACCTTCTAACGCAATTCAACCGTCATTTCAATTCCCTTTGCGTTTTGTTTACGAAGATTCTATCCCTGATGATGATATTTCCAGAACCGTGAAAGAGGTCGTAGAAACAATCAATCCATTAAAATATTTCGATCTCTCTCATCGAAATTCATATGGGTATGACAGTGTGAATATGCTCCAATGTGTGGCTATGTCTATTTGCGAAAGCTTGCTTCTCTTTGCCGCTATGACATCCGTTTTCAATTTATCATGGATGGTCAGACACCTTCCCATATGGCTTTTCATCGTTTCATCCATGATGACCTCAAGATTCCCATCGAAGAGATCTTCTATGATCTGAACCGCTATTTTGAAAAGAACGATACCATCGATGCGGACATTCTTTATATTGATGGCACCAAGTTCGAAGCCAATGCGAACAAGATGACCTTCGTATGGATGAAGGCCACAAAAAAATTCCGGGAAAAACGATGGATCCGGATCATGGACCGTCTGCAAAGCCTCAATCGATACTGTAAAAAAGAAGAACTGCCTTACCGCTTCTCCATCCTCAAGGAATTTTCCTTTGAATATCTGGCAGAGATAACCGATACCCTGGACAGGATCATGAGATCGAAGCATATCGAAGAACAGCATGGCAGAGGACATGCGAAACATCCTTTGCAGCGCTATAAGGAAGGATTTGTAGAAGACGCAGAAAAGATACTGAAATATTCCATTTACTATAAGCTGGCAAAAGGACGGAACAGTTTTTCGAAGACCGATCCGGATGCCACCTTCATGCATATGAAATACGACTATTATAATCATACCAATGTATTCAAGCCCGGATACAATGTGCAGATGGGCAGCAGCAACGGCTACATCCGCCATATCTATGTATCCGGTGATGCCTATGACCTGAATACATGCATTCCTTTTATGGAAGGATATCACAGAGCCTATGGATGCTTTCCCAGAAAGACGCCGGCCGATGCCGGATATGGCAGCTATGACAATTACTGTTACTGCAAGGAACATGATATCGAACTGTATATGAAATACAATACCATGCACAAAGAACAGGAAAAGGTCACGGATAAGAACCGATTCAAGAGCTGTATGATGAAGCCGGATGAAGAAGGCAATATCTATTGTCCGCAGGGACATGCATTCACGCTGGAACAGACAAAAGAATCTGTCAAAGGCAGATATCCGAGAACGATCCAGTTCTATCACAATGAACATTGTGAAGGATGTCCTTTGCGGTCACAGTGTACGCGATCCAAACACGGAAGAACCCTGCAGAGGACTGACAAGCTGGCCGAGATGCAGATCGAGGTCAGAGAAAATCTGCTGACGGAGACCGGTCAGGTATTGATGAAGCAGCGGAGCATCCAGGCAGAAGGGATATTCGGACAGATCAAGCAGGACCAGGAATATGACAGACTATGGCGTCGGAAAGAAACCATGGTCAAATTGGAGCTTCTGCTGGTTTCAATCGGTCATAATCTGCGCAAATATCATACACATAAAATGCAGAAACTGAAAACCAATCAAAAAAACCATTCCTAACATCTACTATACAAACAAAAAAATGCCAAATATGAGCACGTCGTTTTAATGCGCTCAAAAATTGGCATTTTTTCTTTATTGTATAAAAAGCATAAGCAAGCAGATCGTCAAAATGAAAAAGGAGCCGTTCGCTCCTAGATAAATCCGAAAATTCACCTACTCGTTACAGCTCCTTTGTTTACCAGGCGCCTCCGCCGCCACCACCGGCACCACCACCTGAAAAGCCACCAAAACTACCAGAGCCGGAACCGGCTTGTTGCGCGGCTTGAGCCGCATTGTAGCTTCTGACAGAGTTATCGACAGGTGTTTGAATGCCATGATTCATCATGGAATAGAAATACATTGTATTCCAGAATGTATAATCATTGGCTACATACCAGTCTGGCTGTGGAATTTGGATATTTGTGAATTTCTTGGCCCATGTTTTGGCAAGCCCAAAAACCATCGCATAAGGAATCACATCGTAGAAATAACTTGGATTTTCGGCGGACAGTTTCTCCAATTGATCCACTTCGGCTTTTTGAATAAAGTCTTTGAATCCCATCAATGGTCCAGCTTTTTCTTTCCAATAGGCACTCATTTTATGCATTCGATACGAAAAGAAGAAACATAGATAAATCAATATGGATACACCATACAATACCCAAGATGGTAAGATTTGATCTGTTTGCGTTCCTTGTGTATAGATAAAGAACAACCATACACCGAAACAAACCAAGCTCAATAGAGACTTCCATACACTGTGATGTTGTTTATCAAAAGAGTCTTTGATGTCTTTATTTAAGCACCACGCACAAATCACAAAAAGAGCCACAAAGATAATAGCCACATACCAATGATAGAAATACCCCACATAAGAAGAAGTAAATAGAGCTAAGGCAAATACGATCAATCCAACAAGACTGAAATATTCAAAAAAATCGGTTTCTTCGAGTTTCCGCTCATCCAAAAACGATTGATGCAACGCTTCTTTAGCCGCTACAAACTTTTCTCCAAATTTCTTATTCATATGTGTAAAGTCACAAGATTTATCTTTTTTAAACATGGCTTTAAACAACATGGTTTGGTATGGATCTTTGGTCGGCAGTGCATCCACTTTGGCATGAACAATAATATGTGGATGTTTTTCGGATTGCGACTGGTCTTCAATATCTACATAGCCTTTTTCGGCCCAATACGGAATCAAAGCCATCATATCGACATCATCGGCTTTTCCATCCACAATATATCCAACGGCAGCTGGATCTAGATCTTCCGGTGGATCAAACGTAATCACTGGCGTAATGTCATCATCATGATTTTGAAGTTCTTTGATCAAAACAAGCAGGGCAAAAATCGCTGCCAACAAGGCACAAAGCCATGTCATCCAAGTGGATCGTTGATACGCATCCACAAAATAATTCTTGCGCAAACGACTTAAAATGGTGATGGCCGATCCGGCAGCTAATTGATTGACTTGACCACTCACGCCATTTTTGGTTACTTGATACTCTACATTGGCTGCATTGGTTGTTTGTCGGCTTGGACCACTAAACAAATGAAATCCATTGACTTCTTTTTGGGTCAGTGGCTTTTCAAAATGGAGATCAAACGAAACATGATTCATCGCACATTCCCAATCATTACCAATCAATGAATAGTACATAAAATCATAATTCGACCGATAATCTTTAGGTAAAACCAATGTATATTGGATCGTATAGGTTTTTGATCCTGTTACATACGTATCGGCATCGCCAATCTTTATTTGATAGGTTCCATCTTCGGATGATGTTTCATAGGAAGCACCCTTCACCGAAACATCCTCTACCTGAATGGCATAGGTATCCACTTGTCCAGCTTTTTCTTCACCGTCTTTATAACCGACATAAAAATGCAGAGGGATATATTGATAAATACCATGTTTGGGTGTTGAATAGTTGACTTGAATGGTTTCCGTTTGGGTGATGGTGTTATTTTTATGATAAGTAGCATCAATATGGAAATCTTCAATCGAATAATCGGTGGTATTAGCTTTTACAGGTGTAAAACAAAATCCCAGACAAAGTAAAATGGCAAGAAACCACTTAAAACTCGACCTTAACATTTTGACGTTCGTTTTCATTATCGACCTCAAACATTTGGCGCTTCTCAAAATGGAACAAGCCCGCAATGATATTTGTTGGTACCGTCATGATGGCATCGTTGTATTCACGAACCACAGCATTGTAGTATTTTCGCGCATTGGCAATGTCTTCTTCCACTTTTTTCAATTGTCCTTGTAGATCCATAAAGTTTTGATTGGCTTTTAAATCGGGATACGACTCAGCAACCGCAAATAAATTACGGATAGCACCGGTAATCGCTCTTTCACTATCGAGAATTTCACCGGTACCATGGGCATTTCCTCGTTGGGCCACGACTTTTTCCAAAGTATCCGCTTCGTGTTTGGCATATCCTTTGACCGTAGCGACTAAATTCGGAATCAAATCAAAACGTTTTTTTAGATAGACATCCATTGTGGCATAACTTTCATCCACTTTATTGCGCATGCGAATTAATTTATTGTAGGCTGAGATCACGATCAAAACGATCACCACAACAATAATTAGAATAATAATCCATTTCATCATAAATAAATCCTTTCTTTATTCATTTTTATCTTACCATATTAAGCTTCATTTAATGTAGCCTGATTATTATATGGTCATTCAAAGGAGGTAATAGTCAAAGAGTTGTTTTATTTACTAGAAAATCCCTTTCTCTCTCTACAAATTCATATTGCTTACTAGTAAATAAAACGAATGGAAGGACCAAAAATCCTTTCTTTTTTAAACTTCATTTAAAGTAAGCGCGACAAAATAAAAACATCCAAGGAGGTAATATCAATATTGTCTATTTCATATCCCTTTCTCTCTCTAAAATACTTCGAAATAGACAAGAAATAGAAGGCCAACCACCTTCTTTTTTTATATCTTCTCAATCGTATTGTTTTCTTGTAGATATACCGTATCGCCAATTTTTACATCCGGAATATAATTGACTTCTTTGGTTCGTTTCGCCTTATTTTGGATGGTGATATGATCATGGATGGCAATGACTTTCCATCCTTCCGATGTCAATTGTTGATTGATCTTCTTATCCTTTCGATTCCCTACGCAGATGCCAATCGCTAATCCAAACATAATGCCAACGGCCAACTGATCGGTCCAACATCCAAAAGCGACGCCCAAACACATACCAACAGCACCGTATGTATCTGTGTATTTAGTCGTTTTCATAATTTGTTTATATCATATGTAAGTCAAATGAAAATAAAAGGTTTGTAACATTTCTTACTTATGATGAACCAGCTTATGCAGTCGTAACAACCAGACCCGGAAAACATAGCGAAAATACCAATTGATATAGCCACCAATCAATAAAATATAGATGCACCAATAGAGCCAGAATAAGAAAATCACCAATACGGATAAAGATCCATAATAGATACTATACGTACTGATCTTGGTAAAAAATGTAAAGATCTTGGTGAAAATGACCCAGGCCAATAAGGTACAGACTGCGCCCGGCACTTGTTCGATCAATGGTTGATTTTCCATCGAAGCTAACTTATAGGTCAAACTCAGAATGAGGATACCACTCACAAAAACGATGATATAACGGAATTGATAGATGGTCTGAAATAAAATGGCCGGCCCGATCCAGTGTTGACGAATCAAGTGCATGATGTCATCACCAAATCCCAAAAGGATGATCATCAACGCCAACAAAACAATCAATAATAACGTATACACACAGGCTAATGCGCGTAAATAAAGATATCCTCGTTTGATTTTGACATCATAAACGGCTTGTAGTCCGCGCATAAGTTCCATCATGGCCCGTGAACAAGTAAACAATAAGATCACCAAAGAAACCGGGAAAATAGCACCCGACATATTGTAGGCTTCGGAAATCAATGCAGCGATAAAACTAGTCGAAGAAGCCGGAACGATGGACGTAAAGAAAACGGTAAAGTCATTTTGGTTGATGCCCATTGCTGGAATAAACAACGAAAACAATACCAAAAGCGGGATACTGGAAAGCACGAGAAAAAAGGCGATGCTTCCGGCATACCCGGTAATATTGCGTTTTTGCATTTCATCGGAAAACGAACTAAAAAATTGTACCAATGGTTTCAGTCGCATTAAAAATCGTTCCATATTATACTAAAATGTAATTTTCAGGTAAATCATCCACTTGTAAGCCTTTATCGCATATGACACGATCGATTTTATCCGTCATCGAATAACTACAAAATCCTTTCACAGAAGCTTTAGAAGAATCGGTCAACAAAAAAGTTTGAGAACTTTGCGCAATCGCGATTTCTTTGATGGCCAAGGTTTCCGATTCGGCCGTATATAACAGATTATTTTCTACATCAAATCCAGCCGATCCAATAAAGGCATAATCAAAATTAAACGAAGACAACATACGTTGTGCCCAAGGACCAACGATCATTTTATATTCGGGAATTTCCGTTCCGCCCAAACCAATCAATTCTGCTTTTCCACCTTCAAAGGCATGTTCAATCAAAACATTATTGGTCACGATCTTGATTTGAAGATGTTCAATGCATTGTAAAAGAGGAAGAATACTGGTACCTCCATCTAAAAAGATGCAGTCGCCATCATGAAGGTAAGTAGCCGCTTTTTGGCAAACATGTAATTTTTGATTATAGTGTACACTCAATCGATCCAACATCCTGGTTTCATTGGTTGGTGATAAAATCGATGTGGTCCCTAATTCTTTGGCACCACCATGCACACGCTTTAACATTTTCTTTTTGTCCAATGTTTCCAGATCACGACGAATGGTCACTTCCGTAACATGTAACTGTTGGGCCAATTCCTTTACAGTCACTGTTTTCTTCAAGTGAACTTGTTCTAAGATCATATCATATCGTCGTTGTGCTAGCATTTTCCTACCCTCGTTTTCTATGGCCTAATTATACACCACAATTATTCATAGTTAACTAAATCTTTTACAATTTCGCTAGCCATGATCAATCCCATGACGCCTGGGGTAAAGGCCATACTGCCTGGTACATGTTTTTTGGTGGTATTTTCTTCACAAGGCCATTTGGGTTGCATCGGCTTTTCTTTGGAATAAACCACTTTCAAATGTTTGATGTGTCGCTTTTTCATTTCGCGTCGCATGACTTTTGCCAAAGGACAATAACTGGTTTGATAGATATCAGCCACTTCCATTTTGGCTGGGTCCATTTTATTGCCTGCCCCCATCGCACTAATAATAGGAATGTTTTGTGCTTTGGCTTTCATGATAATCTCAATTTTAGCGGTTACGGTATCAACACAATCCACGACATAATCGTATTGAGAAAAATCAAATTGGTCACTTGTTTCTGGCAAAAAGAAACAAGCGTGTTTTGTGACTTCAATTTGGGGATTGATGGCATGGATCCTTTTTTCCATCACATCAACTTTCAATTGACCAATCGTATCGTCAAGGGCAATAATTTGACGATTGATATTGGTGATACTGACAGTATCATTATCAATAATATCCAAATGACCGACACCCGAACGTGCCAAGGCTTCTACGACATAGCCACCAACACCACCAATGCCAAACACGGCTACATGGGCTTGGTTTAATTTTTCCATGGTTTCTTTGCCAAGTAACATTTCTGTTCGCGCATATCGATTGATCATA
Source organism: Absicoccus porci (assembly GCF_003725415.1). Classification (GTDB taxonomy): domain Bacteria; phylum Bacillota_I; class Bacilli_A; order Erysipelotrichales; family Erysipelotrichaceae; genus Absicoccus; species Absicoccus porci. The sequence continues at coordinate 44,990 of NZ_RJQC01000005.1, forward strand.
TCTACACCTCACGGCATAATCATACCATAAAAAAAGCGGTCGATTTCTCGACCGTACTAATCAATCTTGATTTCTCTTGGTTTTTCTTGATCTTCTGTCTTTTTATCAGGAAAGACAATGGTTAAAATACCATTTTCAAAATGGGCTTTAAAATCGTTTTCGTTATATCCATCACCAACATAATATCGTCTTGAATATCGATTAGAACGTTCTCTTTGAATGATTGTTCCTTTTTTATGTTCTGTATCGGGTTTTTCTGCTCGTACATACAAATAATCATTGACCAATTCGGCATGGATTTCCGCTTTTTCAAAGCCAGGAATTTCCACTTTCATGATGTAGTTGCCGTCTTTTTCGACAATATCGGTTTTCATCGTATTGGATTCGTGGAATAAATCCAAATTTCGCTCTCGCTTCATTCTATCGCCTCCAAACGAAACTTTTCACCTTTATTATATAACAAAATGCGGTCGATTTCTCGACCGTTGTTGTTGAGTTTTTACGCTAGATTCCGATCTTTCGGGTCGGCGACCGTTAGGAAAGCATTCCTTCTATAAATGTCTAGTGGATCTCAATTTGTTTTGTTTCATTGCGTTGTTCTTGACTCATGCAAGGGAATGTAATCGTTAATTCACCATTCTTGAAGCTTGCTTTGAAGTCTTCCTGTTTGTAGCCTTCACCAACATAGAATCGACGCGAGCAACTATCGCCACAACGCTCTTGACGAATGATTGTTCCTTTATCGTCTTTTTCATTGGTTTCGCTGGTCTTATTGGCACTTACGCAAAGATAACCATCCACCAACTCAATCTGGATGTCCTTCTTGTCAAAGCCAGGCACTTCCATCTTCATTTCGTAATTGTCGTCTTTCTTGACTACATCGGTTTTCATCGATCGACGATCATTGAAGAAGTTGGCATCCCAATCATCAAATAAATGTGGAAATACTGGAAAATCGTTCCAATTTCTTAGTTCACGTTTCATGATATCGCCTCCCAAGTTTTCAATTCAGAAACATGAATTGATCTCGGATAGGAACGAGATATCTGATTACTTGATCTATTTGGTATCCTATTTCTATCTTCAATTATGTTATAGCACTAGTTTTTAGCACTGTCAATACTTAAGTGCTAAAATGTTGTTTCAAATTCCTTCCATGGCATGGTAGCCGGTTTGCCTTCATTGATCACACCATCCATATGGATCAATAAAGGAAATTCCGCTTCTTTATGCAACGTTTTGATGGCGCGTGCCACACGACTCGCAATCACTACAGACTCTAATGTTTCTCCTTGTAGTTTTTCCATGGCTTGCTCCAAGCTATAACCTTCTCCTAAAAGGATTCCGATCTTGCGGGAACGACCCCCAAACACCGTCACATATAAATCACCAATCCCAACCATGGAACTTTCCAATTGGCCACCAGCTACTACGATCAACCGTTCCATTTCGCGAACGGCTTGACCAAAAGCAGCAGCTTGCGCATTGTAGTTGCCTGTGTCTTTTCCGCCTTGTAAACCAATCGTCAAAGCGACTCCCAAGGCATAGCCATTCTTTAAGGCCACTGCGGTTTCTACCCCCGCTACATCCGTTGATAACGAAATATGATAGTAGGATGTTTCAAATAACGAACGTAACCACACCAGATCTTTTTTATTCTTGCCACAATACGTGACACAAGATGGTTCATGATCTGCGAGTTCTCGCGTGACACAGGGCCCGCCAATCGCATAGATCGAAAGGTCGGGGGCTTTTTGTTGCCAATACGCTGGAAATGTTAAAAGTGCGCCATTGGGTTGGTCCAACAACCCTTTTGTGACCGATAAGATCCGTACTTTTGGGGGAATTTTCGGTAATACCTTTTCGGTAAACCAATCCACGCCAAAACTGGATACCCCACATACCACGACATCAGCGCCTTCTAAAGCCACGTCTAAGTCTTCTACTTGATAATAAGTAATGCCTGTGTGTAACACGCGTTTTAAGCGCATATGATAATTGTCTTTTTGGAGTTGATCAATGATAGTTCGATCCAATGGTGTACCTACCATGCGAATGGTATGGCCATTCTCAAATGCGGGAAATGTCAAGCCACTGGCCATCACACCCGCACCGATATATGTAATTGTTGTCATGTTTTACACCTCTTTCTGAATATATTATAATGAAGGCAGAAACAAAAACGTGCCCAGCATGTCAACATACGATGAAAGGATTCCCAATATGATCATCCCTATGAGTCCGGCTTTACTGGAAGAATTATCCTCATCTGAAAAGTGTGTCATTGATTTTATCAATGTCCATGAAACCAAAATTCCCACTTTATCGATCAATGAAATTGCGGAGCAGACATATACCTCTTCCTCTACCGTTTCTCGTGCCATTCAAAAGGCCGGCTTTTCCGGCATTGCCCAACTGAAATTCAAGATCAGTGAGCCCCAACAGAGAAACACACCCCTTGCTCATGAGATCTTAGCCAAGTGTTATCGAGAAAGTGTAGAAACCATCCAACATCTTTCGGTATCTGATATTCGAAAAGTTGTTCAAGCCATTCAAAAAAGCCCACGTATCTTTGTGTTTGCGAAAGGTCTTTCGACCTATTGTGGCATGGAGTTTTGTCATTATTTAGAAATCTTAGGCTACCATGCCATCTTGGTGGATGATTCTGTGCTCTTGCTCAACATCAAACAACGCATTCAACCAACCGATCTGGCCATTTTTTTAACGTTGCAGAATACCTCTTCCGAAATAGCCATTGCGGCTAGTCAATGTCAAAAAGTCGGTACACCCATTGTTGTTTGTTGCGGCAAAAAAGATACGGTCCTTTATGATCTAGCCGATTGGTATTTTCTCGTGTATACCGAAAAAGTCATCGATGATAGCTATTATCCTTTTTTTAGTCGCCTTCCTTTATCGATCTTTACACGTATCTTGATTGAATTCTTATATCATGCTACGACTTCACAACCACAGCCAAACCGCCCAAAGCACTCTCTTTCAGTTCGATAGGTAATTTCTTACCTGTAAGATTCATGGTCTTGACGACCATATCAAAACTCACTCGATTCTTTTTGACATTGCGCAAATATTTAGCTAGGCGAGCTGCATCCAAACTACGCTGGGCAGCCACGGCATTGCGTTCAATACATGGGATCATCACATACCCGCCAACAGGATCACAAGTCAATCCGAGATGGTGTTCCAAACCAATTTCTGCTGCACATTCGATTTGTTCGTTGGTCTGCATTTCTAAACTGGCCACAAAGGCGGCGCCCATGGCACAAGCAGCACCAACTTCGGCTTGGCAACCTCCTTCTGCTCCCGATATCGTCGCATTTTCTTGAATCAGACAACCAATCAAACCAGCCACTTTTAAGGCTTGGATGATATGTCTCTTTTGATAGCCTCGATCTTTATAAGTATGATAAACCAAAGCTGGTAATACGCCGGCACTGCCCATCGTTGGTGCAGTCACCACTAAATGACCACTCGCATTTTGTTCACTGGCTGCATAAGCATAACTGGATAGTAATAAGAAATTACGATCTTCTTGCGTATCACAGCTTGATGCCGATTGATATAAGGCATGGGCAATCCGATCCAACTTTAATGCCCCTGGCAATTTCCCTGTGGTTTTTAAACCTTTGGTAACACAATGTATCATGGCTTTAAAGATCTTTTCCATATAGGGATTGATCTTTTCTTCAAATTCATCCACATATTCATCCAAACGAATGTGATGTTGACTACAATAGGTTTGAATTTCATCCAATGAATGATGGATATATGGTTCTTCAATTGTATGATTGGCTTGGCCATCAATGGTGATCATGCCACCACCAATGGATTCAAACGTATGTTTTCCTAAGCTATGGACAGCATCAAAAGCTTCAATCGTCATCGTATTGGGATGGGGATATTGGGTTTTATAGTCAAATTGAATGGTACAATGTTTTAATGTTTTTTTGATGATTTGATCGGTCAAATGGCCTTTTCCGGTAAAGGCCAATGAGCCAAATAAAACAACTTCAAATTGGTTTGCTTGGGGATAGGTTTCCAACATAAATTGACAAGCACGCATAGGACCAAAGGTATGCGAACTACTCGGTCCAGGTCCAATTTTGAATAATTCTTTTACACTTTCCATAAACAAGTTCCTCTTTTTGTATATCTATTATACACATATATGTTAAAATACGACTATGGAAATCACAATACAAGAATTGAAACAAATAGAAAATTATCTTTTGATCGATATGCGTGATAAAGAACAAGCGCAAAAGAATCCGATGGATGGAAGCATCCAACTCTCTCAAGAAGAGATTGAACAAACAGAATTTGATAAAACAAAACCTATTGTGGTGGTTTGTGCCCAAGGACAATTAAGCATTCCGGTTGTGGCGTATTTACGTGAAAAGGGATATGAAGCCTATTCATTGCAGGGTGGCTATATATCGTTTGTGATGGAACAGCTCAAACAAAATCGATCCGATGATTTTTGTCGTCAAGTAGAGCGTAGCATCATCAAAACCTATCGTAAAAAGATCTGGTCAAAATTCACCAAAGCCATCAAAACCTATGAACTGGTCCAAGAAGGCGATTCCATTGCCGTTTGTATTTCCGGTGGAAAAGACTCCATGTTGATGGCCAAATGTTTTCAAGAGTTACATAAGCATGGCCCAATCCATTTTGATGTGAAATATATCGTGATGGATCCAGGGTATTCGCCTGCCAATCGCCATGTCATTGAAGAAAATGCGAAAAAGTTACAAATCCCCATTCAGATCTTTACTTCGGATATTTTTGAGAATGTCTTCCATATTGAGAAGAATCCTTGTTACATCTGTGCTCGTATGCGTCGAGGGCATTTGTATAACTATGCCCAACAGTTGGGATGCAATAAGATTGCTTTAGGTCATCATTATGATGATGTGATTGAAACCATTTTGATGTCGATGCTCTATGGTGGACAGATCCAAACGATGATGCCTAAGTTACATTCTAACCATTTTGAAGGCATGGAAGTCATTCGCCCTCTCTATTTGATTCATGAAGAGGATATCAAGGCATGGGCAAAGCACAATGGTCTGTACTTTATTCAATGTGCTTGTAAGTTCACAGATACTTGTAGCAGTGAGGCTTGTTTGACACGTCCTAAATCGAAACGAATGGAAGTCAAACAATTGATTCGTCAAATGAAACAGACAAATCCATTTGTGGAACAAAATATCTTTAAAAGCGTAGAGAATGTCAGTTTAAAAACAATCATTGCGTATAAGGATGATGATAAGAAACATCATTTCTTAGATGATTATGATAAATAAAAAAAGAAACCGAAGTATCAGACATAAATCCGATATTTCGGTTTTTGTTTCTTAGTCCCAAGGATGAAGAACGACCTTGATAGCTTCTCCTGTCTTGGTTAATTCAATACCATGATTGATTTCATCCAATGGTAGGATGTGCGTAATGAATTTTTCAGCTGGGAAGTTTGGTGAAGTAGCCAAATGGAATGCACGTTTGGATTGATCATACGATGCTCCAAAGTGTCCTTTGATCCAAATGTTGTTGTAGTGAATCAAGTTTGTATCCAATTCTGTTTTGGATCCTTTTGGTACACCACCGAAGAACACAACCAAGCCACCTTTTTTAACCATATATAAAGCTTGTGCTTGTGTCGCATTGGCTGGTGTTGCGGAAATGACTTTATCGGCACCTTTGCCATTTGTCAATTCTAATACCCGATCGATTGCATATTGCGGATCATCTAGTTTACTTACGATGACTTCATCGACACCAAATTGTTTTGCCATTTCCAAACGATGTTCATTCAAATCGATCATGATGATTTTTTGTGCACCACGAATCTTTGAAATTTGCGCCATGAAATCACCAATTGGACCAGCCCCGATGATCACAATGGTGTCGGCATATCCAACTTTCGCATTTTCTAAACAAGCAAATACAGATGTTAATGGTTCACCTAAGCTAGCGGCTTCATAAGAAACGCCATCGGGAATTTCATAAATACCACCATAATGAATCTTTTCACCACCAACAGCGATATATTGAGCAAATCCACCGGTTCCAGCTAATTTCGCTACATGTTCGTTTTCACAGTTTTCACTGTGTCCACTGATACAGTTATCACATTCCATACAATAGGTACCTGGGAATAGGAACAAACGTTGACCCACATGATATTTGGTTTCTTCTGGACCTACTTCATCGACACATCCCACAATTTCATGACCGTAGATAAATGGGTAGTTGCCTTTTCTGGAATCGGAAGTCAAATTACGAATATCCGATCCACACAGACCAACAGCCATAATCTTTAAGATCATACCATCTTTTGGACAAGCTGGTTTTTCGGTCATTTCTACCCGAATATCATTGGGACCATACATTAATGCTGCTTTCATTTTTGTCATATCTGTAATCTCCTTTAACTGTTTTGTTAAGGATAGTATAGGTAGAATATGCATTCTTATCCAATCATTTTCTTCCTCTTTAAAGTGGAAGTTTCACGTCATAAAATTCAAAAAAAAAGGAGTTTTTCAACTCCTTCTATCGATATTCGGGATGGAGGTCTTTTTGAATATCGGTTACGGTTTGGCGAAGTGCACGAAGATTTGCATCTAATGATTGATACATATTTACATAATATGGATACAATTGATCATATACTTTGGCCCATTCTTCATTTGGTTGAATAACTTCATCCACCTTCACGACTGATTTTACCGCTTCGGTTAAATCTGGGAATACCCCCACTTTATGACCAACGATCAAGGCATCCCCAACCGGAACGTCGCCAGAATCTTCATTTAATAAATAGACAGGGCAATGCAACATGGACGCTTTGATCTTCGACCACGTTTTACTTTTGGCACCGCCACCACAAATACGTAATGCATCACATCTTCCACCAGATTCTTTGACAGTGGTAATGACATGTCGTAATGCATAGGCAGTTCCTTCAAAGATAGAACGGGTCAGATCTTCTCGTGTTGTTGTCATGGATAAACCAATGAACATACTGCGACAGTATTCGTTCCAGATAGGGGCTCGTTCACCGAGCAAGTAAGGAAAGAAGAATAATCCATTGGATCCCGGATCCGTATGCAGTGCTTGTTCATTTAAATAATTATAAATATTTAAATGATGTTCATCACAATAGGCTCTTTCTTCGGCTGCAAATTTATCTATATACCACTTCAAAGCGGCACCGCTTGTTTGAATAGGCGCGTCAAAGATCCAAGGCATGCCATCAATGGAGCATGGACGCGTCACAACCGGTATATCCAATGGGCTCTTTTCTTTACTTCCGACAAATACCAATGAGGTAGTTCCAGAAGATTCACCGGCTTCTCCTAATTTGGACATGCCGGTCGCATATAAACTTGCCATCGCATCCGAGCATCCAGCTACAACTGGAATTCCAGCTTTCAAGCCCGTTTCTGCTGCGGCTTGATCGGTTACATAACCAATGATTTCATCTACTGATTGTGGCTCTGGCAAGTATTTATCTAAATCGATACCAATGATATCGCCAATTTCTTTTGACCATTTCATCGTGTTCATATCTAAACACTGTGTTCGTGTAGCTTGATCCACATCTTGAGTCATTTTTCCTGTCAATTTAAAATTAATGAAGGAACTAGCTTGTAAAAATTTATACGTACGTGCAAATAGTTCAGGTTCATGTCTTTTGAACCACAATAATTTACAAGGTAAGAAAGATACCGATGGTTGTCCACCCACTGTATTGACAAAATGATCAAATCCCATCTTTGTCAAAATTTGATACAATTCACGAGCAGAACGACCATCTTGGTAAGTCATCGCATTTCGTAAAGGCAATCCATTCTCATCCACAGGCAATAGGGTAACCGTATGTGAACTAATCGATATACCACGAATTCGATCCACCACTTCTTGTCCTGCCTGTGCAACTAGAGATTGAAATATTTCTTTGGATTGACGCCACCAATCATTGGCATCTTGTTCCTGCATATTGGGACCGGGAGTCAAAAACTTGCTAGGTCGACTTGCTTCAGCCACTTTCTTGCCATCTTGACCTAAAATGATGGCTTTAATGTTCGTGGTTCCACAATCCATTCCTAAAACATAATTATCTAATACATTCATAATTTTTTCCTCTTAAACTCGACATGCCGCATAATAGGCTGTACTCATCGCATCATATACTTTACCAACTTTTTGGCAATCACCAATGATGTAATATTCATCAACAATATCGCTCAATGCATCTACTTTTTCATATTCAGATTTGAAACCTAATGCACAAACGACTGAATCGGCTTCAATAACGGATTCTTTTCCATCGGCATCGCAAACCAATACACCTTCTTCAGTTACTGCTTTTACCGATGTATTGCACATAACGGTAGCTGCATCATAAATTCTTGGCAACAAGCCACCACGATAGAAACTATTGCATTCCATGGCGACTTCCGGTTTCATTTCAATGATCGTACAATCATGGCCTTCATGGTGCCAACCAATCGCACCTTCACAACCAACAAGGCCACCACCCATGATGACAACTTTTTTACCTAATTTTTCTGGATGCAATTCAGCATCAATGGCCATAATGACTTTATCCGAATCTAAGCCTGGAATCGGTGGCTTGCATTCTTTGGAGCCAATGGCAACGAAAACCGCATCGGGATCAAAACCTTGAATGAAAGAAGATGTAACTTCTGTGTTCAATTGCACATGAACACCGTTTTCATAGACTCGTTTTTCTAATACTTTTGCTAATTCTAGATAATCGCCTTTAAAGTAAGCCGAACCAGCAGGAATCAAATTGCCACCTAAGTGATCTTGTTTTTCTACCAAAGTAACGTCATGACCACGTTGGGCAGCGGTAATGGCTGCTTCCATACCAGCAGGCCCTCCGCCAACGACTAACACCTTTTTCTTTTCTTGGGCTGGTTCCACACCAAAGCGTGCTTGCATTTCTTGACCAATGATAGGATTAGCAGAACATTTGACCATTTCTAATTCTCCGGTTGCCCCGAAGCACTCATAACAACGTAAACAAGGTGTAATATCATCGGCTTGTCCGAGCAAGGCTTTCTTTGGCAAGTCTGGATCTGCTAAAGATTCACGAGCAATTTCAACCACATCGGCTTGTCCTGTCGCAATAATTTCTTCCATTTGTGCTGGGTCTTGTAAAGAACCAACCGTTGCGATTGGGGTTTTTACATGTTTCTTGATTTCGGCACCTAAGTAAACATTGACACCATGTGGAAAGAATGCTGATGGATGCGTTCTTTGAAACATGGATGGATCTTCATGATTACCGCAAGATACATTGATCAAATCGCATTTGCCATCCACCATTTTTGCGACTTCAATACAATCTTCTTGTGTTAAACCACCTTCTAAGAAGTCATCACCATTGATGCGAACTTCAATAGGGAATTTTGGTCCACAAGCTTTGCGTACAGCTTCAACAGATTTGATAAAGAAACGTGCACGATTTTCTAAGGAACCACCAAATTCGTCAGTACGTTTATTCCAAGTTGGGGATAGAAATTGTGAAAATAACCATCCATGTGCGGCATGTACTTGAACCATATCAAAGCCGACTTCTTTACAAAGCAATGCTCCTTTTCCATAGGATTCAATGATCTCATAGACCATTTCAGTTGGCATTTCTTTCACATGGCCTTGCGGCATTTCCATATCACTTACACCCCAAGCAACACCGGATTTGTCATGGCCGCCACCGACACTAGCCAATCCCCCATACATACCACCATGGGACAATTGAATATTTGCCAATGCACCTGCATCATGAATGGCACGTGTTGTTTCGGTCAAGCCTTGACGAACACCATAAGAATCCAATTGTAGTTGTTTATCATGGCTTTTTCCTGTTTTTGAATGCACAATGGATTCACCATACGTTACCACGGCAGCTCCACCTTGCGCTTTTCGTTCCAAATATGCGATCATTTCCGGTGTCATATGACCTTCGGTCGTGATCATGCTAGGACTAGTTGGCGCACAGATGATTCTATTTTTCATCTTGATATTGCCAATTCGTAATGGTGAAAAAAGATGAGGATATAATTGTTTTCCTTTATATTTGCAAATACCCATAAAATAACCTCCTATTTATTGCTTATTGTTAGTAATACGATAACTTGTAACCGGTTACGCTTCAAAAGCTCTATTTCCTCTTGAAAGTGGAAATTTATTGCTATTCTCAACAAAAAAAGACTCGATATAAATCGAGTCTACGATGTAATTAACAATTTGTATACAATTAGTTCTGTGAATCCAATGCTTGTTGATCGGTTGTTGGTGCTTTGATACAAGCTACAATACCTATGATCAATAAAGCGACAGCAGATAAAATGAAACGCATACTGATATTGGCACCAAGCATAGCAGCTACAGGGTTGACAATATAAGCACTCAAGAAGTTTCCTAAATTATATGTAGCCGATACGATAGCGATAGCCATAGATGCTTGAGAAGGGTCTACCATGTTGGCAGAGAAAGTGACTGCACCTGGATTACGAATCGCAAAACCAATACCCATCAAGATGGCTCCTACGCAGATAACTGGGAAACTTGTTGATAAACCTACCAAAGCCGTACCAATTGCCATCACAATGATAGCAGCGCCAATGGTAAAACGTTTGAACGTTTTAACAACATTACCTAAGATCAATCCACCAAGAATACCAATACCTTGCATGATGGCAGAAACAGTCCCGGCCGTACTCGCATCACCAATATGATTTCGGTCAATATACATAGCGATATTTGTATTAAATGTGGCAACAAAGATACCTGTGATCAAACATAAGATTCCGAAATAAACCATGCTTCCACTGATGGCGCTTTTTGATTCTGTCGATGCAGCTTGTTCCGGTACTTCACCTTTTGGTACCATAGCCCAAATACAAATAATAATTGGTACAGCGATCAAGAAAACCAAATATCCTTTTTCCCAACCCCAGTTAGCTGTAAACATACCAGAACCTTTAGCGATGATGGTACCACCAATAGATACGAAGATGGATTGGAATCCCATGACTCTAGATTTATCAATTCCCGTAAAATAATCCGAAATCAAGGATGAACTGGTGACAACGACAAAGGATAATCCTGTTCCAATGATGGCACTCACAATGTACAACATCCATAATTGGGTATTCATCACTTGTGGTAACAAGCCACCAACTAACATTAAGAAAGTTCCTAATAATGCGATGTTGCGTTTTGTCATACGACGTTCCAAAAGTGGTTCCAAGAGCATCATTGGTAAAGTCAATAAGTTGATCAATGTCAAGACAATCTGAATGGATGCATCACTTGCATCCGGGAAAGATTTTCCGACTTCAGCTAGAATAGGTGATAATGCGCTGTTACATGCCATTGTCAGTGACATGATCATTAATCCAGCAGCAATCACAAATTTGCTACGACCATTTGTTTTCGTGTTTTCCATTTCTCACTTTCCTCCTAGACACGTTTCCAAATATATTTGCGATCTTCTCCTTTTAAGTAAGCTAAGATCTCTTGAGACATCATTTCACCGGACCAATTATCAACATCGGTTGTCAATCCTGCCATATGTGGTGTACATACTACATTGCGCATCTTCAATAGTGGATGATTGGCTGGTACTGGTTCTTGCCAATATACATCAATAGCGGCTCCAGCAATGTCTCCATTTTGTAAAGCTTCAACAAAATCGCGTTGATCAATAACAGCTGCACGTGCAGTATTGACAACATAAGCTGTTTTCTTCATTTTTGAGAACCAATCTTTATTTACAATTCCTTTCGTTGAATCTAAGACTGGTAGATGGATACTTACGATATCAGCATTGGATAACATGGTATCTAGATCACAGGCTTTAGCACCGGTTGCTTCAATCTTTTCATCGTCTAAGTATGGATCATAGGCTAAGATTTCCATACCAAAGGCTTGTGCACGTTTGGCAACTTCACGACCAATGGCACCAAAACCAGCAATACCTAATTTCTTTCCATATAATTCAAATCCAATTCCATAATCGGTAAATGGATGATGTTCATCCAAAGGACCAAAAGTAACATTTTTTACATCAGGTACATCATAGATATCTGCTTTGGCTGGACTTGTATGTTCACCTTTATGCAATCCTTCAGCAGAAATCGTAATCTTTCGTGCCATGGCAATCATTAATCCCATTGTGAATTCAGCAACAGCTACACGGTTACGACCAGGTGTATATGACAACTGCAAGCCACGATCCATGATCGTTTTATTATCGACCGTAACGGGTGTTCCTTTGGCTACACCAATAAATTTCATACCTGAATCCGCCCAATCATTGATCGTATCTGTACCAGCATATTCATCGCCCAATACGACCAATTCATAGCCGCGACATTCTTCTCTGGTTTGGGCTTCGGTTACATTTCCTTTTCCGTGCTTTAATTCACCAGCAATGGTAATGTCGCAATATTCTTCAATTTCTTGCATACGCTTTTCAGGTAAACGCGTACATAATACCATTTTCTTTTTTGCCATTTTCGTCTCCTTAAAATGCTTTCCTTAATATTTCAATAATTGTTTCTTTTGTCACATCTTGACGTGGATTAAAATGTAACGGACCTTCCTTTAATGCATCCGTTGCGATGATGTCAAAATCTGCTTCCGTGATCTTATGTTCCCTTCCTTGTTCATGAAGAGGTCGAATACCCATTTCTTTGACCATACGGCCTAATTCATTGGCTAGAGCAAATTTATCTTTTTCTTCATCACCAGTCAAAGGTAAGTTGATGGCTTTGGCCATTTCAATCATTTCTTTTGGACATTTTTCTGCATTGAAAGCCGTAACATAAGGTAACACACATGCATTGGCCACGCCATGAGCTATACCAAAATGAGCACTCAACGTATGTGCAATCGCATGTACCAATCCTAAATTGGCATTGGAGAAGCCAAATCCGACAACGATGCAACCTAACATCATCTTTTCACGCGCATCCATATCGTTGCCGTTTTCATATACTTTTGGTAGATTTTCATAGAAAATCTGTAAACCACGCAAAGAATTATACTTGGTTAAATATGTCGCTTCGTTAGAAATATAGCTTTCTACGGCATGGGTGATGGCATCCAGTCCCGTAGCGGCAGTGACTCCAGCTGGCACAGTACGGGTGAATTCAGGATCCGCAATCACTTTATCGGCTACGATCTTATTATCGATCACGACATATTTACGAACCGATTTGGTATCGACCAGGGCCGCTACATTGGTAATTTCACTGGATGTTCCAGCAGTTGTTGGAATGGCAATCAATGGACAAACAGGTTTTGGTACGTTACCAATGCCTTCGTAATCCATGATATTTCCGCCATTGCTTGTTAGAACATTGATGGCTTTGGCCGTATCCATACTGGATCCACCACCGACAGCTACAAAGGCATCGATATTATTTTCCTTTGCGATTGCATAACCTGCTTCAACGACTTCGTTGGTTGGATTCGGAATAACACCATCAAATTCCACAACGTTGAATTTATCTTTATCAATAGCATCAACGACTTTATCTGCAATACCTACGGCTTTCACGCCTTTATCATAGACAACCAACACATTGGTTGCACCAAACTGCGTTAATATTCTTGAGATCTCTTGGATGGCATCTTTTCCAAAGGTGACATCCGTCTTTACAAAAAATTCCTTTGCCATATTGTTCCCTCTAGACAGCTTGATCGGCTGCAATCAAAGCTTTCATTGCTTTTTCGCCTTCTTCAGGCATTGGTTCATATGTACCTAACAATTTTGCATAGAATGTTGTGACAGCCATTTCTTCTGTGTATGTTGTAGCGGCCATAGCAGCTTTCATATCCTTACCACAGCAGAACATTCCATGGTTTTTGATCAATACGGCACGTCCATTGTCTCCCAATGCTTCTACTACTTTTTTAGCTACATCATTGCTTCCTGGCATTGTGAATGGCACGATACCAACAGGAGTGAATTCACATTGTGGTGGAGTAATAGGTCGTAATTCAGGATTATCGCCCATAGCCATGATTGTCGCAAACATTGCATGCGTATGAACCGTTGCTTTCACATCAGGTCTTGCACGCATTACAGCTGTATGCATAGGCACTTCACTTGATGGTTTATAGTTTCCATCTAACCAATTACCATCTAAATCAACAATGGCGATATCTTCTGGTTTCATACCTGTATAAGAAATGCCACTTGGTGTGATAGCGATTACATCGTCTTCATCATCACGTAAAGCGATATTACCGGAAGTTCCTTTTACCAATCCTTGTGCAACAGCTTCTTCAATAGCGTCTAACACAATTTTTCTAATTCTTTCGTATTTCATATTGTCTCCTCCTTTTTTATGAAATATTGTTTGTTTCTTTATGCTTTGAGTATAAAAAAAAGCCCTATATTCCTCAAAGCGCATTTTTCCGCTCGAAAGAGGAAATAGGAATTGATTTGCCTATCATTTACAAATGATACAATTCATGTATATCATTATTAAGAAGGAGTGCGTATTCATGAAGGAATTAAATTTAACTTTACGACAGCGACAAATTCTGAATTATCTACATAATACGGATGGATATGTCACTGGTTCACAGTTATCCAAATGGTTGCATGTATCATCAAGAACCATACGAAACGATATTTCTTCAATCAATGAAATGTTGGAAGGATCCCATACAACAATCATTTCAAAACATAGTTATGGATATCATTTGCAATCGACCAATTCCGAAGATCTACGTGAATTGACACAAACCAGTACCTCCTTTATTTTTAAAACCGATCGTATTCGTCATATCGTATTGTGTTTGTGTGAAGCTGAAAAACCAATGAATTTATATGAATTAGCTGATGAAATGTATATTAGTAAGACGACGTTAGATTCCGATATCCGTTCGTTTAAAGAAGAGTATATTGATCCCTTTTCCATTCAGATGACGATCAATCGAAGCTTTGTACAGATTGAACCAAACGAAAGAAAACGAAGAAGATTGTTACTGCATTTGTATTCTCAAGGTTGGGATTATAATCATCGATCCAATACCTATTATAAGAATGAATTGATTTCCGAAAAACTCATCAATCGTTGTATCATGGCTATTCTTTATACGATGGATTGCTTCAATATTCGTATGGAAGATGTGAATTTAGTCCATTTGATCTTAACAATTGCGATATCTATCCATAGAATGGATGAGGGGCATGTTTTACAAGATGTGCGTTCACCCATCTATGAGAAGCCTATAGCGGTCCAATTTGTCGATGAAGTCTTAGCATTTTTGCATGATCAGTGGGATCAAGAATTTCCGAAAGCTGAACGTGTTGAAATGTATGAATTGGTTTCTTGTAGTTTGATACCTGATATTGACTATGCAACATCGCATGACGCATCAAGTTATGTGGATCAGAAAAGCATTCGCTTGACCAATCAATATTTAAATGCTATTAAAGAAAAATTCCATTTTGATTTTTTTGACAATGAAGACTTTTATCAAACGCTACTTTACTACTTTTATTATTTGAGTTTACCATCGCATAACTTAAATTATGACAACGTGATTCGGAATACTTCACAACAAAAGCTATCTTTCGAAATGGAAGTTGCCTATACGGTGCAACCCTTTGCCAAAGAAACGTATGGTCGTTATTTGGATTCCCTTGAATTATTATATTTAAGTATCATGATTTCAGGAGCTTTTGTTCATTTGAAACATAAAAAAATGCGAACTGTTATTCTTTCGCACTTGAATATGCCTGCAGCCTGGAACATTCGTATGCAGGTGGAACATCAATTTCCCGATCATATCCATGTGACAAATTTAGTACCAGTGTATATGAAAGATAGTTTTGATTTTTCATCGACTGACCTTGTTTTAACGACAGTGCGTAAACAAATTGTTTCGGATCAAAACATAAGTGTCATTCATATTAATCCTTATTTGGATGAAAAAGATATTCATGCCATCGATCAATTGATCAAACAGAAACAATATGAGTTCTTATACCAGAAGGATTTTCCTTCTTTGTTGCACTATTTCGATGAAGCCGACTGGGAAGAAAAAGCGAATGACACGGATTTTAATGATTTATTAAAAAGAGTCTTAACTTCTTTAAAACAAAAAGACATCATTGATGATGCCTTTGTATCTGATGTTTTATGTCGGGAACAAATTACAGGGTTTGCGAATCGTCCGGTCTACACTTTAGTTTATTTATCGGTGCCAGCCAAACAAACTCATATTTCAATTACCACATTGAATCATCGCATCAAATGCAATGATCAAAAAATTCGTATGCTCATCGTTTTAGCTTTATCCAAAGAAGATACGGGACTTTTATATAAATTTCAAAATGAATTATATTATACTGACTGGGATCCGAATGCATCGCGTTTTTTTAAAACGAAAATTGAATTTATGTCATTTTTTCAGTCTGTATTAAAATAGGTTCTCTAATTGTTGTTTAGAGAACCTTTCTTTTTTATTTATCTTGTTGTTGCATCAATTCTGGATGTTTTAGTTTATCCCATTTTCCCTCTTCGGTAAACGCTACGATAAAGATATCAATCACAAATAAGATAATATAAATGATATAAGCTTTTGTCAGACTTCCAGTTGCTTGCATAACAAATGCATTGACTGCAAAATTCAAACAACCTATACAGTAGTTTACTGGGAAAATAAAGCCATTCACGGTCGGATAGTCCAATACGCCAAAGATTGAAGCGGGGAAAGACAAAGACATATTTGTACTTCCGCCCAAGCAGAAACCAATGATCGCAATAGAAATGTATACAAATGGTTTGCCCCAAGTACCAAATAAATTAAATAGAATGCCAATCGCAAATGTTGCACAATAAATCATACAAGCCTTTTTAGTACCAAGTTTCGTATCAATGAAACCAATTGTATAACTACCAATGATTCCTACCAATCCAGCAATGGTCATTGCCCCAACTGCTTCGGCTTGCGTTAATCCTAAGGAAACATTTCTTGGCACCAATTGAGTAACAATTCCCAATAATCCTAATGTGATGAATCCTGGCACAATGGCTGCCAACCACGCTTCTTTACAGCGAATGATCTTGCCAATAGTCCAATCACTTTTATATTCTTGTCGATTTTCTAATGGTTTATAGTCTTTTTCATATTCTTCTTTTGTCACATTATCTGGATACATGCCTGCGTCTTTTGGATCATCACGCAAAGTAATATAGGCAAATATAGCTAATACAATGGCAGCCCATCCAAATACGGATAAACTCGTTTTATACATACCCATGGTCAATAATGTTGTCATCAATGGAGCTAAAATTGCTGTACCAATGTTGGCACCAATCGTACTAATACCATTGACAACACCTCGTTTTTTTGGAAACCAATCCGATTGCATTGGACCTGTACACAAATAGAAACATCCTTGTCCGCAGCTGACCATAATACATTGGGAAATCGCATACATAAGAATGTTGCTAGCACGTAAGAACAAGAAATTAAATGTTAAACCAAAAATGATAAACAAGGCAGTGCACATTACCCGACCACCGAAGCGATCACGTAATTTGGCAATAAAGAACATCATGGCAACGCCAACAAATCCAGCAATCGTTCCCATGCTCAAACATAAATTATAATCAAGTCCTGCTCCTTTTGAAATTTCTGGAAGCGCAATGTTTAATCCGTCATTGACACCTGCATTTGTAATCAGCATGGCCAAGATACAGAAAATCATTAGGTTCCATCCTTTTCCAAGGCGTAAACTCTCTCTGATAGTTAATTTTTTCTCCATATTTTCTCCTTTATCCATGGAATTTTCATAATTATTGAGCTCTTTTTTTACAGTTCCTATCTTACTTTTTAATGTAAGCGCTGTCATTCTAAAAATTTCCACATTGTAAAGGAAAATTGTTATAAAATTCTTCGAATATTTAATATTTATGATTGTTTATATTCGTTTATTTGTCTTTTCATTAAAAAAGTCCCTAGATAAAATCTAGGGACAATCTCTGATGAATGGTGGTCTCAGCCGGAATCGAACCAGCGACACAAGGATTTTCAGTCCTTTGCTCTACCGACTGAGCTATGAGACCACATGGTTGCGGGAGAAGGATTTGAACCAACGACCTCCGGGTTATGAGCCCGACGAGCTACCAGACTGCTCTATCCCGCGATGTGACAAATGGCGGAGAAGCTGGGATTCGAACCCAGGCGCCGCGCGAACGACCTACCGGTTTTCAAGACCGGACCCTTCAACCACTTGGGTACTTCTCCAAGGAGATTCTTTTGTATATTGGTGGACCCTGTAGGACTCGAACCTACGACCCGCCGGTTATGAGCCGGATGCTCTGACCAACTGAGCTAAGGGTCCAATTCAACTCGTTGGTGGCTGAGGTGAGACTCGAACTCACGACCTTCCGGGTATGAACCGGATGCTCTAGCCAACTAAGCTACCCAGCCAAAAGTTTAAATAAATGGTCGGGACGGCAGGATTTGAACCTGTGACCCCTTGATCCCAAATCAAGTGCACTACCAAGCTGTGCTACGTCCCGATACTTACTAAAAATAAATGGCGCGCCCAGTAGGAGTCGAACCCGCAACCTTTTGATCCGTAGTCAAACGCTCTATCCAATTGAGCTATGGGCGCATATTTGAATTTTTTTCACACTTATCAGTGCCTTAATAATATAACATAGCCTTCTTATGATTGCAAATATTTTTTATAAAAACTTTTCATTGCAATCCATTTTGAATTGTGTTTCAATGAAAATGAAATAGGGAGTAACCAGCAGAATCTGCACTTATGGCGTCAACCACGAAATTTTATTTCCGCTGTAAGTTTAAATGGTGAGACTATTGTATATCTTTTTTGGTATGCAATAGTCTCACCATTTTTTATTAAGGAGGTACACATATGAAAGACGTTTACTTAAAGACAAAAGGTGAAATTGAAAAAGCGCTTGATTCTAGTCCCCAAGGTTTGACGACCACAGAAGCCAATTCCCGTTTTCAAAAGTTTGGCCCCAATGCCTTGGAAGAAACCAAGAAACAAACGACCCTCCAGGTCTTTCTATCGCAATTCAAAGATTTGATGGTCATCATCTTGATCATTGCTGCTTTGATTTCCGCTTCAATGGGTGATGCGGAAAGTACGATCGTTATTCTGGTCGTCCTTATATTAAATGCGGTTTTAGGCACGATTCAACACATCAAAGCAGAAAAATCTTTGGCCTCCCTCCGTTCCTTATCTAGTCCCAGTGCCAAAGTCTTACGCGATGGGCAATTGATTGAGATTCCATCCACACAAGTTGTACCCGGTGATATCATGAATATTGAAGCCGGTGATATGGTTGTTGCGGATGGACGCATCCTAGACCTCTATTCCCTTCAAGTGAATGAATCTTCCTTGACCGGTGAATCCACCAATGTGGACAAAGCCGATGTCGAATTTGATCATGAAGTTCCTCTTGGTGATCGCTTAAATATGGTCTATTCTGGATCGTTAGTCACCTATGGTCGAGCAACAATCTTAGTGACTGGCACAGGCATGGAAACGGAAATTGGTAAAATTGCTTCTTTGATGAATGCCACCAAAGAAAAACGAACCCCACTTCAAGTGACTTTGGATGATTTTTCTTCCAAACTGGCCATCGTGATCATGATCATCTGTGCCATCATCTTTGGCATGCAGATCGTACGTGGTCAACCATTGATGGATGCCTTATTATTTGCGGTGGCATTGGCCGTGGCTGCCATTCCGGAAGCACTCAGTTCCATCGTTACCATTGTCCAAGCAATGGGTACCCAACGCATGGCCAAAGAAAATGCAATCATCAAAAATTTAGCCGCTGTTGAATCCCTTGGTTCTGTATCCGTTATTTGTTCCGATAAAACCGGTACCCTCACCCAAAATAAGATGACAGTGGAAGATATTTATGTAGGTGATGAAACCTATACATCAAAAACATTAGATCTTCACAATCAACTGCATCGTTATCTATTGTATGATGCCGTATTGAATAACGATTCCTCATTGGTCGATGGCAAAGGAATCGGCGATCCAACCGAATATGCCTTATTGGAAATGTATCGAAAAGTACCTGGTATTCAAGTTGATGAAGATACGATTTCGTTAACAGAAAATCAATTACGTGATGCCTTAGAACGAATGGAAGAAGTCCCCTTTGATTCGGATCGTAAACTGATGAGTACCCAATATAAGATTCATGGCATTACGACAACATTCACCAAAGGGGCCGTAGATGTTTTATTGGATCGTTGCCAATCCATTCGTTTGGATGATGGCATTCATCCCATGACACCCGCTCGCAAACAAAAAATCCTGGATAAGAATCAAGAATTCTCGGCTTCGGGTTTACGTGTTCTTGCCTTTGCCTACAAAGAAGGCGATGAATCACTTTCCAAAGATACCGAGTATGGCTTTACGTTCTTGGGTTTGATTTCCGAAATGGATCCACCTCGTCAAGAATCCATCGATGCGGTGACACAAGCCAAAAAAGCCGGCATTCGTACCATCATGATCACAGGGGATCATAAAGTAACGGCAACGGCTATTGCTCGTCGTATTGGTATCTTTGAAGATGGGGATCTAGCCGTAACCGGTTTAGAACTGGATGCCATGAGTGAAGCCGAATTGGATCAAAACATCGAAAAAATTTCGGTATATGCTCGTGTATCGCCAGAAAATAAGATTCGTATCGTAGAAGCTTGGCAGAAAAAAGGACGAATCGTATCGATGACGGGGGATGGTGTTAACGATGCACCTGCCTTAAAGAAAGCCGATATTGGCGTAGCCATGGGTATTACGGGTACCGAAGTATCCAAAGATGCGGCCAGCATGATCTTAGCGGATGATAATTTTGCGACCATCATCAAAGCGGTAGCGAATGGCCGTACCATTTATGAAAATATCAAGAATGCAATCCTATATTTATTATCCGGTAATTTATCCGCTATCATTACGGTTGTGTATGCCTCAATCTTCGCTTTACCCGTACCATTTAAAGCCGTTCAATTGCTCTTTATCAATTTAGTAACCGATTCTCTACCCGCTTTAGCCATTGGTATGGAACCTGGTGCAAAAGATATTCTTGATCGAAAACCACGAGATCCCAAAGCTGGATTTATGGATCAACCTTTTATCCAAAAATTCAGTTTACAAGGTGCTTTGATTGCGATCGGTGTGATTTTTGCTTATCAAATGGGTCTACAAACCAACCCGAATGTCGCTTGTACTATGGCTTTTTCCACATTAACACTGGCTCGTTTATTTCATGGCTTCAACTGCCGGAATGAACACAGTATCTTCCGATTGGGCTTCAAACGCAACTGGTACAGTTTGTATGCCTTCTTGTTGGGTGTTTGTTTCTTAAGTTTGATTTTGTTTGTACCAAGTTTACACAATCTATTCTCAGTAACGCCATTAACAATGCAGCAAATCGTATCCATTGGCGGCTTGGCCATCTTGCCAACAATCATCATTCAACTGGGTAAGATTATTAGAGAACAAAAATAAAGGGATGATTTGAAACATCCCTTTATTTATTGGAACTACCCAATCTTCCATCCATACGTTCCGATTGCATGGCTTGAAGATCTGCTAGATCAATTTCTTCACTTTCTAATTGTGGCATCACGACCAATACACCTTGACACACCGCTTTTTCATAGGGATACACAATGTATTCCTCCGAATCAAATTGATCAGCGACCGCTTTTTTCGCAATGACTACTGGTTTATCATTCACATTCGTGATAGGAGCCATATATTCACTGCGATAGCCTGAATCAATGACACCAGCTCGTTGAGCCATACCTTTGGTTCCCGTCGATCCTCTTTCTTTTAAGACCATGACATAATCGGCATCAAAAGCACTGGCTACCCCTAATGGAACCAATTTTGTATGTGCCGGTGCAATTTCTAAATACTCTTCTTCAAAGCATGGATATAAATCATATCCTGCATCTTCCAACCGTTTGGTCGGAATGATGGCTTCCTTTTTCACTCTTGCCCAATATAATTTACTCATTTTTTAACCACTTTCCATATTCTTTTACTAACGCATCCAAAGACCAACGGGCATTGGCCGCTGAAGTCGATGGACACTTGATACACTGTATTTGTGGATACGTCTTCTTCATGGTTTGATAACTGACATTGCCATTGCATACAATCGTTTCAATCGATGGATTCGCTTTTAAAAACGCAGGAATATCGTTTGGTTCAATGGCTTTGATGGAAGCATCCGCAGAGCCTTCTCGTTGACAAGAACGACAAGTATCCCATAGTGCAATCGCATGATCGGCTAAGATTTGTTTCTTATCTTCTAGGGTATCGATGGGTTGTTGATAAATCTGTGCCAACACTTTCCAAAACCGATTGGAAGGATGGGCATAATGATAGCCCTTGGCCAAACTTTCGACACTCGCAATCGAACCTAAGATCAATATCCGATCCTGACCATGAACGACTTGTCCCAATCCTTCTATTCTTGACATACGCCCATCAAATCATAGTCGCGTGCATCGGTTACTTTCACTCGCACAAAACTGCCCATGGGGATGTCTTTATCGGCTGTAAAGATGACTTGACCATCCACTTCATCCGGGGCATCCGCTTGGGATCGACCACGATAACGCCCCGTTAGCGCTTCTTGTTCTTCCACCAAGACTTCAACGGTAGAACCAATTTTTGCTTGGTTCTTTTCAAACGAAATTTGTTCCTGTACCTGCATCAATTGAGCGAGTCTTTCATCCATAATTTCTTGTGGAACTTGACCATCCATATCATAGGCTGGCGTATCTTCTTCTTGAGAATAGGTAAATGCACCCATGCGATCCCATTGGATTTCTTTCACAAAATCCATCATCTCATCAAAATCTTCTTGGGTCTCCCCTGGGAAACCAACGATCAATGTTGTTCGTAATGTCGCATTTGGAAACATCTTACGAATCTTATCCGTAATGGCCTTGACTTCTTCATGAGAAGATCGACGATTCATTCGCTTCAACATACGGGTGGATGCATGTTGGGTTGGAATATCAAAATAAGGAACCACTTTTTTACTTTCCTTCATCGCATCCAAAACATCATCCACAATTTCATCTGTATACATATATAAAATACGAATCCAGTGGAATCCCGGAATTTGATTGATGGCACGAATCAAATCACCCAGTTTGTATTCCCCATAATTATCCAAACCATATTTTGTGGTATCTTGCGCAATTAAGGTCAATTCTTTGACGCCAATGGAAGCTAAGAACGCAGCTTCTTTCACAATGTCTTCGATCGTTCGTGATTTTTGTTCCCCACGAATCAATGGAATCGCACAATATGCACAATGATTGGAACAACCATCACTGATCTTGATGTAAGCTTGCCAAGGATTGCCTGTCAATACGCGCTCACTCTTTGAAATTAGGGATTGATCGCCTTCCCCTAATAATGGACGTAGACGATCGGCTAATTTATCATAGTCACGAATGGGAATGATGGCATCGACTTCAGGAATTTCTTGTTCTAAGGCTTCTTGATAGCGTTGAGCCAAACACCCACATACGATCAATTTTTTTAATCCCTTTTCTTTATATTTTGCCATCTCAAAAATCGTTTGGATGGATTCTTCTTTGGCCGAAGCAATAAAGCCACATGTATTCACAACAATCGCTTCCGCTTGTTTCGGATCCGGTACGATTTCATGGCCTTCACTTTTCAACATGGCCATCATATTTTCGGAATCAATCAGATTTTTGGCACATCCCAATGATACAAATCCAATTTTCATTTATTTGTCATCCTTTCTACGATAGATCATGCGTCCTTCGAGGGCAAATACACGCGGACCAAATTTACCTGGTTCCGTTGTTTCTTGACTGGCACGCATCATAAACAAGCGTGCATCCAAATCATCAATGATCGATAACACTTCCGCTTCCGGAATCATTGGACTAACAGGTGATCCAAATTCTTGTTTCCCATGATGCGATAAAATCATATGTTTCAACAATAATATCGATTCTTCGTTTTCTTTTCCGAATTCATGAGCCACTTCATCAATGCAACAATTCATGATGCTGATATGTCCCAATAAGTTTCCTTGGGCTGTATATTCCGGTAAGACGGGATCGGAAAATTCAATGATCTTGCCTACATCGTGAAGGAGTGTACCACTAATCAATAAATCACGATCTAAATATGGATATTGTTTCGCAATATGATCGGCTAAGCGCGCCATGCTTAAAGAATGGTACGCTAATCCACCGACAAAATTATGATGATTCCGAGTTGCCGCTGGATAGGTATAGTAATCCTTTTGGTAGCGAGAAATAATCGTTTCTGTGACAAGTTTTAATGTTTCGTCTTTCATAGAAACAATGTATTGATGAACTTCTCGTTGCATTTCATTGGCTTTCATTGGGGCTTGGCGAACATAGTCAGTAATATTTTCTTCGGGGTGTTCAATTAATCTTTGCACTCGAAATTGTAAGGCATTTCGATATAAGATCACATCGCCCATGGCTTCTACGACCATGCCGACTTTATATTGGTTGGCTTGTTCTTCGGTCAGATTCCAAAATTTGGCATCTATGACCCCACTCGCATCTTCTAAAATCATATTTAAATAAGGGGTTCCCTTATTGGTTTTACTTTGATCACATTTGGAAATCATACACATGATCTTGTATTTTCCTGCATCTTTTATATCTTTAATCATTTATTTCCTCCAAGGCATTTTCAATTTGCGAAGATGTAAATCCTCTTCGCATACAATATAAACGCACTTTCTGTAATTTTTCATTGTCATCTAATGGTTTATTGCCATATAGGCGTTGTGCTTTGGCAACCGCTTGTTTTAAGGCTTCGTTTTCATCCGTATCAATTTCAATCGACTCTCCAACGCGATGCGCAATATCAACCGAATATCCTTTCTTGATCAATTTATTGATCAGGCTTTGCCGCATCATGCGTTCCGATTGGGCTTTGATACCTTTTAATAAGCGCTTGGCCATTTCGGTGGCATTGATTTCTTCATCGGTATCGGATAGTTGGTCCAAAGCTTGTTCCAATAATTCGCCATGAATACCGGCTTTTTCCAATTTCTTTCGGATCATAAGCTTATTTTGGCCATAACTATGCCAAACCAAAGCTTTTTCCATCGCATATTGATGATCATTGATCAAGCGAGCATCTTCAAAGTTTCGAACGATCGAACGACTGGTTTGGGCATCTAAGTTCAAGCGTCTTTGACAATACTGTAAAATTTCATAGCTGGAATAATCTGCTTTGGATAGATGTCGTTGGACTTTTATGACTGCTTCATAATAGCCTTGCATATTGACATAATTTTCTACTGTATAAGCGTCTAAAATCGTATTGACTGAAATTTTCAAGTCAAAGAAATCATCATCTGGAATTTTAATCTTAATGCTTTCTTCATCGTGTTTGCGTTTTACGGTGAGTTGGACAAAGTCACTCTGTAAGAAATCAATTTTGATGACTTGATAGGCCATATGATAGTCATCCATCGCTTGTTGGTAAACGGCTAAGACTTTTTGGGCAAATAATTCGGTATCATAGTCTTTGGTCTTAGCTTCACAGAGTGGTGTCATTGCTTTGCGTCTTTCTTCCGATTGACTAAAGAAAACTTCCCATTTTTGAGCCAATTCATTGGCATCGTCAAAATAATAGCCAGTAACGCCTTCATCAATGAGGCCGTCCAATACTTCATCCCGACGGCCAAATACAGGCAGTCCCGTGGCCAAGGCTTCTAGATACGTCATTCCTTGGGTTTCGGATAAAGAAGCGGATACAAAACAATCAAAGGCTGCATAATAATAGGGGATTTTTTCTTTGGCAATCTTGCCGGTAAAGTGAATGCGATTCGAAACGCCATATTGATCGGCTAATTCATGATAATATTTTTCATCGGTTCCTGCTCCCACGATCACCAATTCCAACAAGGGATCTTTGGAGATGGATAAAGCTTCGATTGGCATTTCAATACATTTTTCTTTGGCAATACGACCAACAAAA
Organism: Absicoccus porci; assembly: GCF_003725415.1. GTDB lineage: Bacteria > Bacillota_I > Bacilli_A > Erysipelotrichales > Erysipelotrichaceae > Absicoccus > Absicoccus porci. Next base: position 71,103 of record NZ_RJQC01000005.1, read on the forward strand.
ACAACCGCATGGTGATCTTCGGGAATATGTACAGATTTTCGTACGGCTTTCACTTTTTCTGGGTCTAGATTGGAAATCTTATATTCACTGAGATCAATGCCTGTAGGGACAATATAGATTGGTGTCGTTACCCCATAGGAAAGTAAGGCTTTCTTCGTTTTATTGCTGGGGGCTATGACGGCCATTGGGCCATTGCCGGCTACTTTGGATAAAAAGCGAACGATTCGCTTAGTGGTATGATCGACGGATTCAATTTCTCTAGGATTGACATAGTGCACATAATCTTCATACAAGGTATGGTATGTATAGACGAGGGGAATATTATATTTTTTTGCCATTTGGCGTGCAAAAAGACCAATACCAATTTCGGTATGTACATGAATGATATCCAGATTCATTTTGCGGATATAGTTTTCACCCATGACTTGAATGGGACTGGAAATTTTATAGCCATACATCTTTTTCCATTCGATGCCTGGTAAATGGAGAATATGATTTTCTTCATCGTATTCTATATTCATTCCTTTATGGTTTGAAATCACAAAAACGGTGTGTCCTAGTTTTTCTAAGGCGGCTTTTAACGTCGCTACACTAGAGACAACACCATTGATATCGGGTAAATAAGCATCGGAAAATAGACCTATTCGCATTAGGATACCTCCTTTTTCGCTTGTCGATCATAATAGCTGCGCATAATGATAAAAATAAAGGCACCAATGAAAACGACAACATGATAGGTAGAGAATCGCCATAAGATCATAACGGCTCCGGTTAGGGATCCCATTAATCCTCGGAATAATAAGGTAAAGACGACTTCGGTCCCTCCACTAGCGCCGGGAATGGGAATAAAACTATTGGCGATGATCACAAAACTGGAGAGCGCAATCACATCTAATAATTTACTCATCGGGATTTGAATATGCAAGGCCAACGCAATCGCAAATGGCAAGGAATATAAAAGGGTCAAACGAACCAAATTGATGAATGTACAAAGGATGATGCGTCGTTTATCTTGGGACAGAGCTTTGGCTTCTTTGGTGAATTGGGTCACTTGAATGGTCCAAGAATCAACGATGTGATCTGGATCTTTGATAAATTTAAACCGTCCCATGAATTTCGCTAATTTTCCGGTCAGCCGAATATAAACTTTCGGAAATAGCGCAATCGTATAAAGCACAATGATAACGGCTAGATTGATCAAATACCCTAAAAAAATGATGCGAAACCAGCCACTTTGACTTCGATAATAGGCATATCGTAAGATAAAGAGAATGGTCACATAAATCATCATCGTGGTTTGATAGATAATAAAATCCGCCCATAGAATACTGGCAGAATCACTGACTTTGATGCCTTGTTTCTTCATGATATAGACTTGGCCAAATTGTCCACCGGTACTACTTGGCGTAATTCCCGCAAAAAAAGCTCCAACAAATGCGACCGCAATGCCATCTTTAATTGAATATTTCGGAATATATTTTCTGCCTAATACCACATAGACAAATCCCCACACGATTGTAAAGAGGGCACCCCAAAAAAGCACGACCAATAGAGATAGGATATTCATGGATAGAATGGCATGAACGATGGTATTAAAATTATCTTTCAGGGCAAAGTATAGGGCAATCACTGTAATAGCTAAAACCAAAACAATGTTCCATACATATTTTTGATTTTTCATAGTCGCTCCTATTTATGATGTTTTTCTGCATATGCATCGAGATAAAATTTACGCCACATATCTAATACATGTTCTTTTGAATAGTAGTCACTGATGGCTTGCGAATCCGCTTGTGCACTTCGATAAATAGCGGGTTCATCATGTAAATTACGCAGTAATTGAGCAAATGTGTCATTATCATTGCCACGTAAATAATGGTCAAATAAGATGTCTTTGTATAAATCCAAATCACGCAAGACTAATGGAATGTTTAAATTCACAGCTTCTAAAATGGTCATTGGGAATAATTCATTATAACTTGGCATGAAAAGAACATCGGCCATATTATAGAGATCCACCATTTCTTCTCGAGGGACAATGCCTAAGAAATGTACATTTTTTGGTGGATTTTCTTGTACTTTCTTCAATTCTTCATAGCCATCGGTAATTTTTCCAAATGAAAAACCGCCTGCCCAAACAAATTGAAACTCTGGACACTTTTTTGCCACATCGACAAAGTCTAAAACACCTTTACGGGTTTGTACTTGTCCGGCATCAAACACAATAAAATCATTGGGACCAAAGCCATATTTTTTTCGAATCGAATTTCTTTGTTCTTCTGATTTTGAATAAAATTGTTCTTTGGATACAAAGTTTGGAATGTAGTAAATCTTTTTACGATCAATGCCATAAGCGATCAAATCATCAATAAAGCTTGGATTGACAACGACTAGTCGATCGGCACTTTTATAGAATTGGACCACGTATTTACTAAATACCTTAAACGCAACCCCAGGTAATTGGAGACTACCTTCCAATGTATCAGGTAAAAAATGACAATAGGCAATATTGACACAACGATGATCGTGCATCTTCACAAAGAATTGCGGATCAACTGTATGGAAATGTTGAATATCACTTCGATGTTTCCAATCGTTGATTCGGACATCAAAAAGGTCGGATGCGCCTTCTTTTACTAAGCGAACTTGTTCTTTATAGGCACTGCCTACACCTTGTCCAGCCACTTTATCGGCACTGGAATACATCGTAATGGATAATTTTTTCATATATGCACCTTCTAGGCACTATTATATCAATACCTTATTCGTATAGTCAAAAAAAGACATAGCTCGTGCTATGTCATCACTATTTCTCTTCTTTTCCTTGATACAAATCAATTTTTGCGAGCAAGCCCCGTCGTCCATTTCGATACGATATAAACGATAAGATCATCAATACCACAAAAACAATGGTACCAATCAAGCCAATCCATCGAAAGACGACTTTTAGACCAGGACTGATATTTGGTAGGAATGCATCATTTGTGATGTAAGCACCCCAGATATATAAAATGACGAATATAACTAATAAGATCGTTTCCCATCGAATAATTCTACGAACACGTTTTAACATGGCATTTTCTTGATCAATGATCGTTGCCAATTGTTCTCTTTCTTTATGTGATAACTTACTCATTTGATCACTCCTTTACTTAAGAAAAAAAGCAGAGGCTAAAGCCTCCGCTTTGCATATCGTTAAAGATTAACCTAATACGCCGATAACAGATCCAACGAATCCGATGACAACGAACAACAATAATACTTTAACTGCAGACATACCTTTCTTAGCTTGTAAGAACCATGCTAATAATACGAATGCGCAAGTCAATAGTTTAGGGAACGCACCATCCAAACGAGAGATCAATGTTACATCAGCACCAGTAGAGTCTTTTGCGATGACTAATGGAGATGATACAGTTACCCAAGAAGCAGCCATAGCACCTACGATTACTTGACCTAAAACCAATATAGATTCACGGAAAGCAGTCGCTTTATCACCAACTAATACATCGACAGCAGAACCACCAAGTTCATAACCTTTCTTGAAGATGAATTTTTCAAACAAGATTTCAGTTACATTCCAAACAACGATATAGAATAGAGGACCAATTGGAGATCCACCTTCAGCTAATCCTAATGCGATACCAAGTAAGATAGGGATATATGTACCAACGATCAAAGAATCACCGATACCGGCAAGAGGTCCCATCAAACCTGCACGAATAGAGTTAATAAATTCATCATCGATTTCTTCAGCACCGTTTGCACGAGCTTCTTCCAAACCACAAGTAATACCAACAACGATACCACCGATTTGTGGTTCGGTATTGAAGAATGGAGTATAAGCTTGCATAGCCTTTACTTGATCATCATGATTTGGGTAAAGTTCTTTAATTGGAGCAAGCATAGCCCACATGTAACCAAATGTCTGCATGTGTTCTTGAGAGAAACATGTTAAGTTTCCATACCACCAACGCCAGAATGTAGTATTTAACGTCTTTTCAGAGAGTTTTTTCTTTTCAGCCATGATTAAATATCCTCCTCATCGTCGTCATCCATACCACCAGCACCAGCGCCAGCATTTAACAATTCAATCTTATTCATAGCCATCTTGTAATCGATCAATGCGAATACACCACCGATTGCAGTTGCTGCCAACAATGTTAATCCCATAGAAGCTGCCATTGCGAATCCGAACATGAAGTAGATCAAGTCAGAGTTCTTAGTGATTACAGACTTCAACAAGATAGAGATACCTACAGCTGGTAAAATAGCACCGACTGTTAAGATAGCTTTTACATACCATACAGAAGTATTTAAGTTGTTGAATACTTCTTCTACGGCTCCTGAACCATAGTAGCAAAGTAATGTAACAGGGATAAATGAAATAACGATGTTAGTGATCCAAGGCAGTACGGCATCAACTTTACCAACGCATTCAATGTTTCCTTTTTCAATTTGAGCCCAGCCCCAGTGTTGCCAGATCAAATTCATCATTGCTGTTAAATAGAACAATGTGATACCGATAACACCAGTCATGGCAGAGATTGAAGATGCCAAACCTTGTGCATCTTTTCCACCAAAATCCATACCTGCAGCACGTGCACCTACATATGCCAATGGAATACCAATATAAGAAACGGCACGCAAGTCAGATGCAACGGTTCCACCTGGAGTAACCAACGCAATCCACATAACTTGCATAGGCATTGCGATCAAGATACATCCACGAAGATCTCCGAAGACGATACCCAATAGCAAACCAGCAACTAGCGGACGGTTTAACGTATAGTTACCGATTGTAGTACCGGCCATGGCAGGTGTAGAAGCAGCTAACATACTTAAAATACCAATAATAATAGCTTGAAATAAAGTCATAACTCTTCTCTCCTTTAAACCTTATTTTTATTTATCTAAATGCTTACTAGAAGCTGCCTTCTTCTAGTAACCAAATTTAGATCTGAATTTGTCCCAAGTACCAATAGAAGATTCTTTAACCAATGCAAATTCAACTTCATAACCAGCTTGTGTGATGGCTTCCAATGCATCGGCTTCTTCTTGTGTGATACTTTGGTTGTTACCAAGCTTTGTAGCACCTGGACGATCATTACATGGTCCAATGATGATACGTTTTACATTACTTGGTACGAATTTGTTGTCGACTAAGATCTTTTTCATATCGATAGGGTTCTTAGTGATCAAGAAGTATTGTTTTTTAGACTTCAATACTTTTTCTTGGACATCCAAGAAATGTTGCATTGTCCAAACAAAGACTTTCTTATCAGTACTTGCTTGGAAAGATTTTTTCAAAACAGGCGTAGTAGCAGCTTTGTCATTAACTGCAATAATACCGTCACAAGGATATTCTTTTGACCATCTTGTAACTACTTGACCGTGGATAATACGGTCATCCACACGTACGAAACTAATCATTATATTATTCCTCCTTTAGTTTCTATCCCGACATTCGAATATTATAATGAATGTCTAAAGCTTTTTTAAATATCGTCGTCTGCGTCTTCGTCGTCTTCAACTGTGAAGCGAGTCAATCCAGAACGACCTTCACTCAACAATGTTTCTGCCAAAGCATCGAAATCATCAAAGTTGTCTTTCATCAAAACAGCTGTGATAGCCATTGGCATATTCATTCCGGCCAATACCAATGTATTTCCTAGCAAGCCACGTTCAGAAAGTACATTCAATGCGTTCGTGAATGGAGATCCACTCAAGATATCCGCTAATAAGATAATTTGATCATCATCCTTGATATCCTTTGTTAGAGTCTTGAAGTTTTCTGCAAACTCATCAGCACTCATTCCGTCTTTCAAACTTGTTGAAAGTACATCATCACGATCACCAGTCATCATTTTGACAGCTGAATGTAAACCAGGTGCAAATTCACCATGACTTACCATAATTACATATTTCATTGTTTCGTCCTCCGTCTTTTTACTTCTTCATGTTAGCACGGTTTGTAAGCTCTTTCAATCTTTTGTTCACATAATTTACCATAATTTTATATACCAATTATATATACCATGTATGCCGACAAAAATATTAAGAAACTTCGATAATTTCGGGTATTTCTTTCACGATTTCTTTATCACTTTCCGAAGCGTGATTGGTCACTAATGTATCTATATCTCGAAAATTACAGAACGCAAAAGAAGCTTTCTTTTTAAATTTCGAACTGTCCATTGCTACGATCGATTTTTTTGACTGAGCAATGACATGTTTTTTAATATTAATTTCATTGTAAGAAAGAATGGTGAAACCATGTGCATTCGCAATGCCATCACTACCAAGTAAAGCTACATCGAAAGTGATTTCATCAACGGCTTCAACAACGCGATGGCCATGGGTTCGTAAACCAATATTGGTAACAGGTCCACCCAAAAAGATCGTATTGATGTCCATCAACGCAGTTTGATAGGCTACAGGAATACTATTGGTCACAACAGTGATGCCATGTTTGGTTGCTAAAACAGGTACCCCAAGCAAAACGGTTGAACCAGAATCTAAAAAGATCACTTGATTATCTTCGACCAAATGCATAGCTCGAATACCAACGGCTTTTCGATCGGTTTCATTTTCTTTTTCTCGCCATTGAAGAGGCGATTCTTCCAATTCGGAAAGACTGTGCGCATATCCATGTTCACGAACAACTCGTCGTTGTTTTTCCAAATCCACTAAATCCGTACGTAACGTTTCCGTGGTCACATGAAGTTGATCCGCTAGATCCTTGATGCGCATGCGACCATTATCAACTAATAACTGATAAATCTGATTCTGCCGCACTTCTTTTTTCTTTGCCATTTCTGTCTCTCCCTTTGCAAAGCAAAATTATTATATCATTTTTTCTTATTATGCCAAATTTTTTCGAAAATTTATTCCACTTCAATGATTTCTGGAATATCTTTTATCCATTCACGTTCTTTTTCCGTCAGTGTATTGGTAACTAAAATATCCACATTCTGCATATCACAAAATGTATACGCGCCCTTTTATAAAGCTTCGAACAATCCATGACCACGACTGATTTCTTGAATCGCGTCATGACACGCTTCTTAATTTCTATTTCATCATAGGAATAAATAGTAAATCCATTCGGAATGTCCATACCATCGGTACTCAAGAAAACAAAATCAAAATCCATGGTGTCAATGATTTCAGTTACTCGATGACCATTGATACGCAAACTTTCATTTTTAACCGGTCCTTCGCATAATATCGTTTGGATATCCATCAAACCCGTTTCATACGCAACAGGAATACTATCTGTCACAACCGTAATGTCTTGTTTCATGGCCAATACGGGTACACCAAAAAGCAACTGAATCAATAAAAAACGTTTGATGATCTTGTACCATCTGCATAGCTCGTATTCCCACTTTTTTTGCGATCAGCTTCATTATCTTTTTCACGCAATTTCAATGGCAATTCCTTCAAATTGGTCAGACTCTGTACATACCCATGATTTCGTATGATCCGCTTTTGTTTCTCCATTTCAACCAAATCCATTTGCAATGTTTCATTGCTCAAATGAAATTGTTCCGCAATATCTCGCGTACGCATGGTCCCTCTCTCAACCAATCATTGATAAATCTGATTTTGGCGTATTTCTTTTTTCTTCATAACTTTTACCAAGAAATGTTCATATTTTTTTATTATACCAACTTTTTCTTATTGTTTTTGGAAATTCAGAAATATCATCATTGTATTTCACGAACAGAACATAATAATGAAGATAGGACAACCAATCTGGACTATCACACGTACTGAAAATATCCACCCAGATTTGGTAGTCCTTTTTATTTTTTGGATTTCAAAGTATTTTCCTTTTTAATTCACAATATTTATTTCTGTATTTACCTATATCTCCTATTATCTAATTGTTTATACATGTATTCATCGTCATAATAAAAGCACAAGGGGAAAAAACATTTCAGCAATCATTCATTTAGAACCAAAAGAATTGGTGGAAACAATGTATCAAGTACAAAGAAAAATGGGTATTTAATTTTTAGGGTGGTTTTTTCCACTCTCTTTTTTTATACTCATTTTTCTATTTAAGATTTAGGGTGGAAAATAACATATTGTTGTATTGAGAACAGACTGCGAAATATGGTATACTATATTTAAGATTTAGGGTGGGATTTTAAATCCATAAAGGAGGCTAAGATATGCCTAGAGCACAAAGTGAATATGAAGTAGAAGATATCTTTATTGATAAACTTACTACTATGGGATATGACTATGTCCAGTTAAACAATTATGATGATGTAATCAAGAACTTCAGAATTCAGTTATGCAAGCTGAATGAAAAAGTATTAAAAGAAGCTAAGGGAGAAGCGAAACTTTCTGATGCAGAGTTCGATAAAGTCATGCTTCGATTGGATGGTCATACCGTTTATGAATCAGCCAAGATATTAAGAGAACAATGGGTTCTAGAGTTGGACAATGGAAAGAGCGTTTATTTAGAGTTCATAACAGATGATTCGACTCGTAACATATTTCAGGTAGCACATCAAATAACGATGGATAAAGCTCACATGAAGGATGTTGTCTACAAGAATCGTTATGATGTAACCTTATTGATTAATGGATTACCTCTTGTTCAAGTTGAATTAAAACGTCCAGGAGTTGAAATTAATGAAGCAGTCAACCAAATCAACAGATACAGACGCTTCTCATTTAAAGGATTATTCAGATACATCCAGATTTTCGTTGTATCAAACAGTACACAAACAAAGTATTTTGCCAATGTAAACGAACGCGATGTTGATGGCGAAGAGCAGAACGTATTGAAATCACTGGTATTCTACTGGACTGACAGTGTAAACAAGAGAATCAACAGATTGATGGAGTTTACGTCTGATTTCCTAACGAAATTCAACATTACAGAGATGTTGACAAAGTTCATGATTATCAAGAAAACAGAGCCAACGTTGATTGTCTTGAGACCTTATCAAATCTACTCTGTTAAGCGTTCGATTGATAGAATCATGCTTTCAAATATGAACGGTTTCAATTTTGCCTGTACAGGTAGTGGTAAAACGATTTCCAGCTACATGCTTGCTACAACGCTTCGAGACGACCGTAGAATTGACAAAGTATTCTTCCTGATTGACCGTAAGGATTTAGATGACCAGACGGTAGATGAGTACAATAGTTTTGACCCAGGTTGTGTAGATGCCACAGACAGCACGAAAGAGCTTGTTAAAATGCTTGAAGATTCATCTAAAAAGATGATTATCACAACGATTCAAAAGATGGCTAACGCCCTAAAAAACAAGCGTTATACAGATATCATGGATACATACAAAACAAAGAAATGTATCTTCATCATAGATGAGTGTCATCGTTCACAGTTTGGAAAGATGCATGCTGATATCAAGAAACACTTCCAGAATGCAAACTACATCGGATTCACTGGAACTCCTATCTTCAAAGAAAATAAAGGAGCTACAGGCAGAACAACAGCGGATGTGTTCTATTCTGGTGACAAAGTAGATTCATGTATTCACAAATATATGATTAAGGAAGCGATTGCCGATGGTAACGTACTTCGTTTCTCTGTTGAATATATGCGTTCCATCTCAGCAAAACAGATTCAAAAGGAAGGTTTAGACCCAACTAAGATTGATGACCCTGAATACTGTAAGCAACATCACATCAATATTGATGAGTTGTATCACGACCCTCAACGTATTGCTTTTGTGGCCGATGATATCTTAAAGAACTTGGATAGACACACACATCCTGAAGGTAAAGATGTTTATACAGCTATCTTCGCTACGGACAAAATCAACACTTTGATGGAATATTATCACTATATGAAGAACCATAATCCTGACGGCAAGAAAATCGCAGCTATCTTTACATTCACAGCAAATGAGGACTTGGATGAAGGACAGGATAAGTATTCTAGACAATATTTGGAAGAATGCATGCAGGACTATAATGAGGTATTTGGTACAAGCTTTGACATTGACACATTTGATGGCTATCGTAAAGATATTGCTAAACGTCTAAAGCAAAAGGATTTACCACAGGTTGATTTACTTCTTGTTGTAGATATGTTCCTTACTGGATTTGACAGCAAGGCTACAAATACTTTGATTCTGGATAAGAATCTGGTATGGCACAATCTTGTGCAGGCGTACAGCCGTACAAACCGTGTCAGCAAAGTGACAAAACAGTTTGGTCAAATCATCACATACCGTAATATCAAAAAGGCTCAGGATGACGCTTTGAAGTTATTCTCTGGTGATGGGGACCCAAATGAGTATTTGTTGGAGTCTTACGAATACTATCTATCAGAGTATCGTAAACAATGTGAGGATTTACGTCAAATTACACCAACTCCAGATGACGCTGGTGAGCTGATTGATGAGAATCAACAGCGTGACTATGTATTTGCTTTCCGTAAGATTGCTCATACTTTGGCAGTGCTAAAGACGTTCAGTAAATTTGATTGGGACGATATCGACGCAATCCTTGATGAACAGAATTATGCTGATTACAAAGGATGGTATTTGACTTTCTATGATGAAATGAAGAAAAGCGAAAAGACCGGCAAGGAATCCATTCTTGCTGACATCGACTTCAATATCGAGCTGGTTCGTACAGACAAAATTAATGTAGTCTACATCTTGAACCTTTTGAAAGATATCAACCGAAACAACAAGGAAGAAATGGAAAAATCAATTGATTTGGTTCTTCGTGAAATTGAGCGTTCGGATAACGAAAAGATGCGTTACAAACAGGACATCATGAAAAGCTTCATTACGACTCGATTCTTTGATTTGGACCCTGATGAGGATATCGAAGTGGCATTCGAACAGTACGAACGAGAAATGCTTGAATCATCAATCAAGAACTTTGCCGAAGACCACGGAATCAGTGCAGAGCTTGTCTCAGATTTATTGAACAAGTATTTTACGGATGAAAACTCAATCTCAAGAGAAATGATTCGAAATCAAATCAAATCGTTGAATCTTGGATTACTTAAAACAACAAAAATTATCAATGATTTACAAATATTCATTGAAGATATGTTTGACAAATTTACAGCTGAGGGCAACTAATGGTTGTCCTTCGCTTTTCATAAAGGAGGACGCTAAATGGCAGCAGAAGATGTTAATCAGAAATCTCAAGAGCTTGCAAAAAGCCTATGGGCAATTGCTAACGATTTAAGAGGAAGCATGGATTCCTCAAAGTTTAAGGACTATATTTTAGGGATTATATTCTATAGATACTTATCTGAAAGAACAGAAAACTATATGGATGACCTTTTGGCTCAGGATGGAATCACATACATTGAGGCATTAAAAAATCCAGAATACTCAGATGTAGTAAAGGGATGGGCTATTGACCATCTTGGATATATCATCGAACCTCAATATCTGTTCAAGTCTATGATTGATGAAATCGAAGGAAAGACATTCTCTATTGCTCATCTTGAAAAGGCAATTCAGAAATTAACAAAATCTACATTGGGACAGGAATCAGAAGCAGCTTTTGATAAGTTATTTGATGATATGAACCTTCAGGATAAGGATTTAGGAAAAGAAGTATCTGAAAGAACGGCATTGATTGGAAAGGTTATGTTAAAAGTTGGAGATATTCCATTTAATTTCAAAGATGCTCAGTTTGATGTACTTGGAACAGCCTATATGCAGTTGATTGCTTTATTCGCTTCCGATGCTGGTAAAAAAGGTGGCGAGTTCTTTACCCCTACATGTGCGTCTGAACTTTTAGCAAAGCTAGTCACTGTTGGACTAGAAAGTGCTCATTCCGTATGTGATTGTGCGGCTGGCTCTGGTTCGTTACTTCTTGAAGTTCAGAAAGAACTTTCTACTCATAATGTGTCTCATTTTTACGCTCAGGAAAAGAACGGAGTAACCTATAATCTACTTCGTATGAATCTGTTGATGCATGGCATCCCTTATAGAAGTTTCACAACTTATAACGATGATACTTTAGCTCATGATAACTTCAAAAACGTTTCTGAAGGATTCCAGTTGCAGGTAGCGAATCCGCCTTACAGCCTAAAATTCGATTTTTCAAAGTCCTTTGAAAATGACCCTCGATTTGCGTCATGTGCCTTACCTCCTAAAAGCTATGCCGATTTAGGATTCGTAGAACACATGGTTTATCACATGTCAAATGATGGACGAATTGCCGTACTACTCCCACACGGGGTCTTGTTCCGTGGTGGAGCTGAAAAGAAGATTCGTGAATACTTGATTGGAACATTGAATGTTGTGGATGCAATCATCGGACTTCCTGCCAACCTGTTTCATGGTGCCTCAATTCCTACGATTGTGATGATTCTAAAGAAGAATCGTAATGGAGATTCAGACAACATCTTCTTCATGGACGCCAGCAAATACTTCAAAAAGGGTAAAAACATGAACGAGCTGGAAGAGAAAGATATCACGCGAATTGTAGAATGCTATAAGAGCCGTGTGAATGTTGATAAATTTGCGTATAAAGCCCCATTGTCTGAAGTTAAAGAAGTTAATGACTACAATTTAAACATTCCTCGCTATGTAGATACATTTGAAGAAGAAACTCCAATTGATTTAGATGATGTTCGTAGCAAAATTAAAGATGCTAAAGAGCAGAAGCAGAACACATTAGACGTCGTAAATCAGATGCTTCGTGAGTTAGGATTAAAGGATTTATAATGAATTATTTAGATAATGAAAACAATATTATTCAGATGTTACAACGTGTTCCTACATCTGAAATATGGCTTATGACAGAGGACGATTCGGAAAAAGAAATTATGGAGTCGTTATTATTAGAAAGCAAATTCATAAAATGGCATTATTCAGCAGGGAAAGCTGACCCTCCGCCTGATTACTATAATGATTCTTTACATATCATGATGGATGTGATGAGAGTTGATGACCATTCACATTTAAGTGATAAAGGTAAGCTTATAAATCCAACAAACATAAAAGAAAGCAAGATTCAGAATGAATTAAAAAAGTTAGGTGTTCTAAATACATTCCCTAATACCCAAAATATTGTTGTAAATGCTATAACGGATTTACCTACCAATGAAGACCATAACTATAATTTTTATTTATCCTCATTTTCCCGTGTTATTAATAAACATCTGAAAAGTATTCCAATATATAAAGAAAACCATCCTAATTATAAAACGATATTTCTTGTCTTGGATGAATCTTCTGGATATGTGCAATGTGAAAACGAGGATAAAAAAAGAGTGTTTATCGAGAATCAAAACGGAGAAGCACGTGTGCACAACTGTTTTCTAGATTTTGACTTTATTCAAACATTAAAAGACTCAGACTTAGATTATCTAATTTGGTTTTGCCCGTACAAATGGTGGTCAAATAACAAAGTAGATTTACCACGTGTAAGTGTTTTAAGTGTTAGTAGAATTAATTTGATTGAACCTTATTTACAAAAGTACGATTCTAACCTGATGGTAAGCACAGAAAGATGAGGTGAGAAAAAATGAAACAACCTAAATTAAGATTCCCTGAATTTACGGGTGATTGGAAACAGCATAAGTTTGAAGATGTAGTTACTATAGGGAGTGGAAAAGATTACAAGCATTTAGAGAGTGGGAACGTTCCAGTATACGGAACAGGAGGCTATATGCTAAGTGTCAATCAAGCTCTTTCAGAAAGTGAAGATGCTGTAGGAATAGGCCGTAAAGGAACAATAGATAAGCCATATATTTTAAGAGCTCCATTTTGGACTGTTGATACTTTGTTTTATTGTATTCCTAATGAAGGATTTGATTTAACCTTTACTAATTGTTTATTTCAAAATGTTGATTGGAAAAAGAAAGACGAATCCACTGGAGTTCCAAGCCTGTCCAAAGTCATTATCAATAATGTTAAAACCTATGTTCCTTCTTTAGAAGAGCAACAAAAAATTGCCTCCCTGTTCACTGAACTCGACAGCCTTATCCAATCAGCCGAAAAAGAGCTAGAAGGTTATAGGAAACTAAAACAAGGAATGCTGCAGAAAATGTTCCCTAAAAAAGGCGAGAAAGTTCCAGAAATTCGTTTCCCAGAGTTTACTGGCGATTGGGAACAACGTAAGCTTGGAGAACTCTGCGATATAACGACAGGCAAGCTTGATGCAAATGCTATGAATCCTGATGGTGAATATGATTTCTATACATCTGGAATTGATGTGTATAAAATTGACAAAGCTGCTTTTAGTGGTCCAGCAATAACCATCGCTGGAAATGGTGCCAACGTTGGATATTTACACTTAGCTGATGGATATTTTAATGCGTATCAAAGAACATATATATTAACGAATTTTTTAGCAAATAGACAATTCCTTTATTCTTCTATAGGAGTCACATTACCTTGTAAAATTTACGAAGAAGTTAGAGGAAGTGGAGTTCCTTATATCGTTTTAAATATGCTTACTGATTTAGTTATTCAACTTCCTTCTCAGGAAGAACAATTTAAAATAGCTGAACACTTCTCCAACCTTGATAACCTTATCACCATTCAACAGAAAGAGATTGATGGATACAAGGAGCTTAAAAAGGGATTATTACAGCAGATGTTCTGCTAACAAAAAGACTCTAGTCGTTTGATTAGAGCCTTTTATTTTGCCTGTGAGATACCATAAGCTTGTTCATATATCGTCATAAGTTCATCATCTACGGGAACTGATGTTGTGAAAACCATTAGATTGTCTACGAACGAGATGGCAATCTTGTTGATTTCAAAATCAGACAAGAACTCAAGTAGTTCTTCCTTTGTTCCTTCTAGTCCTATGGACGGTAATATACGTTTGTTGCTCATCATTTAAGTCCTCCTACAATCCATTGTAGCAACTCAATGTGAAAACAACGTGAATTTTGGTAATTTGTTTGAGAAAATGCAAAAGAAAAGAGCTGACAGAAAGGGTTGAATGCCAGCTCTAGGAATTAGAAGTGTTGGATGATTTACAAGGGTTAAGATTTACGGCTCATCCAACAAAGCCTAGTATAACAGTGTGTTATGTGTTTTTTGAACTACAAATTCAGCTTCTTGCTTAGTTTTGAATAATTTTGATTCTCTAACTCTAGTTCCTGCTGGAGTTTCATTGTCATTGAACTTAATCGTACAAAAACCTCCACCAGCACGAATCACGGTAGCTTCTCTGATGTGATATCCGTTTGATATGAAGAAAACGATATCGCCTACGTCATATTTTCGCATCTAATCATCCTCATCTAAAACGCTGAAGTCAACAGCTCCTGAGCGTCTTGCAACGTATGGACGAAGCACCATCTTATCTCGTAATACCTCAAAACTGTACCCTCTGCCTGCACCATCAATTTCACGGATTCTGTTGTTCATACTTTCAGTCTGAGCGTTTGTATATGGATAATCAAAGTAATTGAATATCTCGGTATGCCAACGATTTACGGTATTGATAAAGCTGTCGAAGCAAGTCAGATGCTTTTCATCATGGAGGATGCGAACCCATTCTTCATAAGTAGCTTCAGCCTCAGCTCTTGATTCCGAAAGATAGATGGCTCTGAATATTTCCTTCATATCGTAAGGGTCACTAAACATAGGGTATTTTTCTAATAACTCTCTTAGCTTTTGAGCCTGTAATGGAGTCAGGTTCTCAGTTCCTTTTAATAGAAGGAAACGATTATTTTTCAGAGCCGTTCTAGCCTCTCGCTCTCGTATATCATTTGAGATAGAAGCTCTGACAGCGTCCATTTGGACATTCAGCTCTTTGATAACGTGGAATTTGTCTATCACAACAGGAACACCAGGCAATGTGTCGTGTACTGCGTCTCTGTATTGAGCCCACATGTCCATAGTTACAGCTATGATGTTTTCTTTGTTTGGAAGACTGTTGATATAAGCTTTAACAGTAGCTTTGCTTCGGCTTTTAGTTATCTCTATGATTGAATGTCTTTCGATATCAACAAATACCCCGTAGTATTTTCTATCAAGATGAACCTCATCAATTCCTAAAACTCTTGGTGCATATGCCTCGGCTTCTTTTCTTAATTCATCTGCTTTTTCTTTGAATAAAAGTGCTACAGTTGGAACCGACAAGGCATATTTGTCAGCAACTTCTTTGAACGGCGCAAGAAAAGCATCTTCTTTGATACTTTCTCTTAAACGAATAGTCATCTTTCCAGAATCTATAGATGGATACTCTTCGCTGCAAATGTAGCCACAGTCTTTATTACTGCATCTATAGCGTGATGTTTGAATAGCCAATCCAACGTTATGCCCACGTTCATTCAGGTCTCTAATCTTTCTAACACTCTTTTTATGAACATGCATTCTAGCTCCACACTGAGGACATGTTTTATATTGTTCTTTAAGTTCGTCTTTCAGTTTCAGAACATAGACATAATCGCCAGAAGAAGACTCTTTTCGGTCAATAACATCAAACTCAGGCAAACCAATATCATAGTTGTCTGGCATATATTCCACCCCAAATCTTAAATAATCCCACCCTAAATCTTAAAGATGGTTTTCAATTCAAGAACATTATACCATCTGGAGGCAATGGATTCCACCCTAAATCTTAAATAATTCCACCCTATTTCTTAAATAAAACCACCTAAAATCTTAAATACAAAAAAAGAGTGGAATCCACAAATTAGTGAAATCCCACCCAAAATCTTAAATACTC
>NZ_RJQC01000006.1 GCF_003725415.1 Absicoccus porci
GGGAATCTCGTTCATTTGTTTGGTTTCGTTTCAATTCTCTGGAAATCGTACTCGGACTTCTTCCAAGTTGCTTCGCTATTTCACGAATCGATACGTCAGAAGAAGCAAGTAAAGATATGACTGTTCTCTCATTTATGCTAAGATGGTTGTAGTTCATGGGATTCTCCTTGATAAATGTTTGTTTTGTCACTCACATCTTATCACTTGGGTCCATGGACTTTTTTTATTCTTATAGGCTGTTGCACTTATTATGATAATTTATCAAAACGAAAAAAAATTTGCATGAAGCGAGAAATCATGTTAATATACCTAAGCAATCACATGGATCCTTAGCTCAGCTGGCAGAGCAACTGACTCTTAATCAGTGGGTCTGGGGTTCGAATCCCCAAGGATCCACCATTGCGAATAAGCTCGAATTTCGAGCTTTTTTTCTTTACATGGGGTTGGTTCTTGTGGTATTATCTTCAAGTAAGAAATGGAAAGATAGAAGGTACCTCTTCTCACCTGATGTATTTGGATACATGGGTTTAAGCCAATTCAAGAAATTGCTTAAGTTAGAATGGGTACGTTTATCGTACCCATTTTTTTATGAAATAGAAGGTAGGTGTCGGATATCCGTAATCGTAAAGTAGCCCCAAATAATGTGAATCATGATTTATTTAATGACAAGATTCCATTCAAAGAAGTTCGTGTCATTGGTGCTGATGGTGAACAATTGGGCGTCATGTCTAAAAGAAAAGCACAAAGTATTGCAACGAGTCAAAATTTAGATTTGTTATGTGTGGCGCCAAAAGCTAAGCCGCCTGTTTGCAAGATATTGGACTATGGTCGATATCATTTTGAGCAACAGAAAAAGGAAAAAGAAGCAAAACGTAAACAACATGTTGTGGAAATTAAATCATTGCGTTTATCACCAGTCGTGGAAGAGCATGATTTTCAAACGAAGTTACGTCATGCGAGAAAATGGCTTGAAGCGGGGATGAAAGTAAAGATTGATATGCGATTCCGCGGAAGAATGATTACGCGTCAGGAAACTGGACGTAATACCATGGATAAATTCATGGAGGCGTGTTCGGATATTACCAACGTAGAAAAGCGTCCTAAGTTGGAAGGAAATACAATGTCAGTCACTTTATCGCCTAAGAAGACGCAGAAGTAAGGAGGAGCAAATTATGCCTAAGATGAAAACTCATAGAGGACTTGCCAAACGAGTAAAGAAGACAGGTTCAGGAAAATTAAAGAGATCACATGCCTATACATCTCACCGTTTCCACGGTAAAACAAAGAAACAAAGACGTCATTTAGCAAAACCTACAACGGTACATGCTACTGACTACAAACGTATTAAAAATATGTTACAAAAGTAATTTTAAATAGAGGAGGACAATAGAATGGCTAGAGTTAAAGGTGGAACTGTTACTCGTGCTCGTAGAAAGCGCGTATTGAAACTTGCCAAAGGATATTTTGGTTCAAAGCATACATTATACAAAACAGCAAATGAACAAGTAATGCATTCTTTCAAATATGCATTTAACGATCGTCGTAAGTTAAAAGGAAACATGCGTAAGATCTGGATTGCTCGTATCAATGCAGCTGCTCGTATGAATGGTTTATCTTATTCTCGTTTAATGCATGGTTTGAAATTAGCCAATATCGAAATCAATCGTAAGATGTTAAGCGAAATGGCTATCCATGATGCAGAAAGCTTCACAAAGATTTGTGAAGAAGCAAAAGCTGCTTTAAACTAAGGAATTGACACTCACAAGTTTGTGAGTGTTTTTTTTATGAATGAGATTAGAAACAAGTAATGAAATTAGTTGTGTCTAAAAAGGGTTTGACTAACTATTAAAGTTATAATACACAAACTATGTTAGAAATAGAGAACATCTATGGAGGTGGAGTATGCCATTATCACTTGCCGATATGAATACGGTATATGTAGTCAAGCGTGTTACGGGAAATGATCAAATTCGTAAGCATCTAGCTACTTTAGGATTTGTTGAAGGAGCCGAGGTACAAGTCGTACAAAGTATTGATGGAAATTTGATTGTCGAAGTAAAAAATGTTCGTGTTGCCATAGATGAATCACTTGCACGTCGAGTGATGGTCTAGGAAGGGAGATATATGACATTAAATAAAGTACCAGTAGGATCTACTGTAACAGTCAAAAAGATCACCGGAAAAGGAGCAACGAAGCGTCGCATCATGGATATGGGTATCGTTAAAGGTGTAGAAATTTATGTACGTAAAGTGGCTCCACTTGGTGATCCAATTGAGTTAACCATTCGTGGATATGAATTATCAATTCGTAAATCCGAAGCCGAATGGATCGAAGTAGAATAGGAAGGGAATAGATTATGAAGATAGCTTTAGCAGGTAACCCAAATAGTGGGAAGACAACCCTGTTTAATGATTTAACGGGAAGCAGTCAGTATGTAGGTAACTGGCCTGGTGTAACGGTTGAAAAAAAGGAAGGTAGACTTCGTGATCATGAAGATGTGACCATTCAAGATTTACCTGGTATTTATTCATTATCACCATATAGTATGGAAGAAGTTGTTGCTCGACAATATCTTGTGAATGAACGACCCGATGCATTGATCAATATTGTGGATGGAACAAATATTGAGCGTAACTTATATCTAACCACACAATTATTGGAATTGGATATTCCTATGGTTTTAGCCATTAATATGATTGATTTGGTCAAGAAAAATGGCGATGTAATCGATATAAAAGCATTGGAAAAAGAACTGGGATGTAAAGTAATGCCTTTGTCAGCTTTACATAGTGAAGGATCGATGGAAGTCGCTGAAGCAGCGATACAACTTGCGAAAATGCGTCCTTCCATCAAAAATCCTCATGTATTTACCGGATCGGTAGAACATGCAATTGCGCATATTGAAGAATCGATTGAACCAACGGTTGGTCATGCAGGTCTTCGTTGGGCAGCCGTCAAAGTCTTCGAACGTGATGAAAGAGCGATTCAAGAAATGCACTTGGATTCTTCTGTTTTGGATCATGTAGAAGGACACATTGTTGATTGTGAAAAAGAGATGGACGATGATGCAGAAAGTATCATTACGGGTCAACGATATGATTATATTGCCAAGGTTATTCAAACTTGTGTAAAGAAAAAACGTCAAAAAGGGGAATTGAGCGTTTCCGATAAGATTGATAAGATCGTAACCAATCGTATCTTAGCTTTGCCTATCTTTGCCATCATCATGTGGTTTGTTTATTACATTTCTGTTACTACATTAGGTACATGGATGACAGACTGGACAAACGATGTTTTGTTTGGTGATATTGTACCAAATGCAGTAACTAACTTTTTAACTTCGATTGGTGTAGCTGCTTGGCTACAACACTTGATTGTTGATGGTATTATCGGTGGTGTTGGAACTGTATTGGGATTCGTACCACAAATCTTATTGATCTTCTTCTTCCTAGCTATTTTGGAAGATTGTGGATATATGTCACGTATTGCCTTCGTTATGGACCGTATCTTCCGTCGTTTCGGTTTATCCGGTAAAAGTTTCATTCCTATGTTGATTGGTTCCGGATGTGGTGTTCCAGCTATCATGGCTACTCGTACGATTGAAAATGAAAAAGATCGTCGTATGACCATTATGTTGTGTACATTTATTCCTTGTTCCGCAAAGACTGAAATCATTGGTATGGTAAGTAGTGTCTTCTTCCGTGGTAATCCATACATTGCCGTTGGTATGTTGTTCTTATCTTGGGCCATCATTATTTGTTCAGGTATTGCTTTGAAGAAAACCGCACGATTTGCGGGTGATACAGCTCCATTCGTTATGGAATTGCCTGCTTATCACTGGCCACAACCAAAAACAGTTTTGTTGCGTGTCGTAGATCGTGGTAAACACTTTATTGTTAAAGCCGGAACGATTATCTTTGCGGTATCCGTTATCGTTTGGTTCTTGATGTCGTATAGTTGGTCTCTACAATACTTGGATCCAGAATCAATGGATTTGTCGCGTTCCATCTTGCGTAGCATTGGCCAGTTTATTTCACCAATCTTTGCGCCTCTTGGATTTGGTAACTGGGAAGGTGGCGTATCTGTCTTGGTTGCTTTATCTGCGAAAGAATTGGCAGCAAGTACGATCGTCGTATTGGCTGGAGGCCAAGCAAAAGTAGCTGGTTTGTTTACTGCTATGGGTGCTTTCAGTTACATGTTGTTGAACTTGTTCAATCCTCCATGCATCGCTGCTATGAGTACAATGATGCGTGAAATGGGATCAAAAGCCTGGGGTTGGTATTGTATTTGTTTCCAACTTGTCTTAGGATGGGTTGTTGCTTTAATTGGTTATCAATTGGGTAACTGGTTATTCTTTGGTGGACAATTTGGATTCTGGACAGGTGTAGCTCTTGTTTTATTAGCTATTTGCATTTACTTAGTTGTTCGTCCTGAACCAAAACCAAAAGAAAATACCGCTGTTGAAAACGCGTAGTTAAGGAGGAATATTAAATGTCAACGATTATTGTTGCAGCTATTCTTGGTATTCTCGTTTACTTAGCAATTCGTCATGTAAAAAACACCGGACCTGGATGTTGTGATACCCACGATTCCAGCACTTCGGGTTCTTGTCCAAATTGCAAAAAATAAAGAAAGCGTGCCTAAGCGCGCTTTTTTCATGTAAGATAGAAGTATGTTAGAAAACTACGCAAAATGTTTAATTCAAGTCGGTTTACATGTAAAACCAAACCAAGTCGTTGTGATCCAAGCCCCGGTGGAAGTCTATCCCTTTGTTCAATTACTATCTAAAGAAGCTTATTTGACAGGCGCTCGTGATGTGATCGTTCGTTATAGTGATGAGATTCTTTCACATGATCGATATTTATATGCCAAAGATATTGATAAGGTTCCTTCCCATGTAGTGGATTTTTATAATCAGACAGCCCAAGAAGAGGCATGTTACTTATTTTTGGTTGGTGATGATTCCAATTTAATGAAGGATGTGGATCCAAAAAAGATCACAAACTATCGAAAAGCCTTTCGAAAAGCGACGGCTTTTTATCGGGATCAATTGGATTTTATGCATTGTCAATGGTGTATCGCAGCAGTTGCGACCAAAGCCTGGTCAAAACAGATTTATGGCCATGAAGATACACATCGTTTATGGCAGGATATTTTTCAAGTATGTTATATCGATAACCAGGATCCTGTTGTGACATGGGAAAAACGAAAAGAACAATTTGAAAAACGAGTTTCTTGGATCAATCAATTGGATATTCATACGTTACATTATTCAAATGCATTGGGAACGAATCTTTTGGTAGAATTGCCTGAACAGTATCAATTTAGTGGTGGTAGCAGTACCCTTGTGGATGGTACTTCTTATTTTGCTAATTTACCAACTGAAGAGATCTTTGCAGCACCATTGAAAAAGGGAATCCAAGGAAAGTTGGTTGCTTCAATGCCGTTATCCTATCAAGGCACATTGATCAAAGATTTTTGGTTTCAATTTAAAGATGGTAAAGTGATTGATTTTGATGCGAAAGAAGGAAAATCAGTTTTATCTGAAATTTTAGCAACGGATGAAGGATCAACTTATATTGGTGAAATCGCTTTGGTACCATATGATTCACCGATTTCGAATCTACATCAAACGTTCTATGAAACCTTAATTGATGAAAATGCTTCTTGTCATTTTGCCCTTGGACAATCGTATCCGGAATGTATTGAAAATGGATTATCCATGACAAAGGAAGAATTAGCCCATCATGGATTGAATCAATCCAGTATTCATGTGGATTTTATGGTAGGAACAAAAGATCTACAAATTGATGCAACAACGCGGAAAGGAAAAAAAATTTCCATCTTTCAGAAGGGAAACTTTCCATGGTTTGACTAACTAGGTATTAATTAGTAAAATAATAAAGTCAAGAAGGTGACGTAGTATGGCCGAAGAATCAAAACAAAAAAATAAAAAAAGTGCCCTCGAAGAATTAAAGCGAATTCAAGAAGCGGATCATGCGGCGGGCATTCATTATAATGAACCAGAATTGAAGCATTTTGATGCCCAAAGTGTGTTTAATGTAGATGATAAAAAAACAGAGAAAAAGCCGGAACGAAAGAGTGCATTCCATCTTGGAAAACGAGCAAATCGCAACAAAACGACGCGAGTACAAGTGCATTCACAAGCTTTTGAAAATACTTCTATGGAAATTGAAGATGTGACTTTGGCACCAAGAGAAAAGCCAAGACGTCATCAAGCACCTATGAATCCAGCAGAAGAAGTCAGAGCGCGTCAGGTCCAACAGATGAAGGAATCGTTGGCACATGAAAAAGATGTAGCGGATGAAAAAGTCAAGGTTTGGAAGCCGAAAGAAAAACGGGATGAGGAATTAGAATCTACACCTGTTGATCAGGCAGAGCCAGTAAAAGAAGTAGAACCAGTACCTGTTGTTGAACCAGAGGCAGCACCTGTTCAGGAAGAAGCTGAACCGGCACCGGTAGAAGAACCAGAACCAACAACACAAATCGAAGAAGCACATCCAGAAAGTGAAGAAGTTTCTGAAAAACCAGAAGAAGTGGCACAACCACAAGAAATAGAAGAAGCTTCTGAAGATGAATTGATCGAAGAATTGGCTGTGGTTGATAAAACCGAAGAGGAAGAAGAAAAACCAGTCAATGTGGATGAAAAAGAAATTGAATCGTTGATTCAGAAATCGGAAGCCACACCAGATCATGATGATATAAAATTAGTAAAAGTCGAAGAAGAAAAACCAAAGAAACCACAAAAGGAAAAATTAGAAATTTCTTTGGATGAAGTCCTTCAAGTTGTGGATGCATCCAAATCGAAAAATGTAGATATTGATACATCCAATGGAAAAGTCATGGACTTAGATGAAGATGATGATATTGATGTAGTCGATGTTGAGGATACAGATGATGCAACGAAAGACGAAGTGGAAGATGAAATGGATATTCCGGTCATGGATATGGATGAAGAAGAAAATCAACCGGAACCATCCGAAAAAACTAGCGAAGATACAGAAGAAAGAAAAATGCCGGAAGAGATTGATCCAAGTCAAGCGGCTATATCAGTGGAACCAGAAGATGAAGACATTGAAGTAGTAGATTTGGACGATGAGGAAGTATACGAAGAAGAAGACTTGGAGCCAGAAGCCATTCCAGAAGGAGATCTCTACGAAGAAAAGAAACGTTTCTTATTATCTGAATATGTCAAAGAAGAAGATTATTTAGAACGGCAATCGCAGCGTGGATATCATTATGTTCGTCGCGATGGAAAACGATTTGTGTTCGTTAAAGGGGATCCAAAAGATTATTACTATCTTTTGAATTACTATGAAAACGAGCCATCGGCACAAATGAAATCACAATGGAAACGCGATGGTTGGAAATTATTATCGGTATCGCCATCCAAAGATAAGAAAGCGGCTGGTTGGTTTGTATTACGAAATGAAGAACAACCAGGTGAATATCGCAAGACCATTGATAATGAACAAGAAAAATATGAATTCTTCCGAAAGTATCGAAATTCGGTTCGTTCTACATTGTTCTTTATCTTTATCTGTATGGCATGTTGCGTTGTCACAGGCGTTCTACAAGTCATGGCACAAGGTTTCTTATTTGGTATCGCCTGTTGTGTAGTTCTCTTTATCGTTGCTTTGATCGCATTTATTACCTATTCACGCATGCTTCGTGGAGCTACGAAACAAGCCAATTTGTTGAATGCTCGTTTACGTTTGCGTAAAAGAGAAGATGCCATCGATGAAGATAAACAAGAATCGGATGAACAATTAGATTCCGAATGGGAAAAAGTTGAAGAGGAGTAGAAAATTTACTCCTCTTCTTTTTTTATTTCTTCTAATGTTTTTTCTAATGCTTGACCTGCCATTAAACAAGTAGGCAAACAACGTTTCGCAGTGGTATTGTATTTTGGTTTCAATTCCACACATTGCGTAGCTCCTAAGATTTGTTTGAAATTTCTTTGATAGGCTTGAATCAAAGGACGAATGGTATCCAATTCTTCATGGGCTTTGTTGTGAATGACCATCTTGGATAGAGCAGCAATGCATCCGACCATGGCACCACATGTACTACCAACAAACATACCGCCACCAAAACCAGCCATCATTTTCATATCGGCTTCTGAAATTTGTAAATCATAGTATTCATTGGCTGCATGCAACAGGGTTTCGGCACAATTATAGTTTTGATTGACATAATATTTTTCAATAACTTCTGATAATGTCATACTAACCACCCGAAGTCCGTCAAGACTTCTTTTACATTCTCTTCAAACGTACCAAAATGAATGCCATGGGATTCTAATTTTGATGCATCCAATCGATAATCACGGAAACGATCACTGTACCGTTGGGTATTTGGCAAAATATATGTTTCAATGGCTTCTGGTGTAGCTCCTAGTTGTTGGGCGACATATACAGCTGCTTCATAGGTTGTCATTGTATTTTGTGCAGCCACATGATAGGTATCTGGTTCTAGTTGGGTAATTTGCTCAAATTGATCGGCTAAATGTTTCGCATAGGTCATGCAGCGTTTTTCGTTACAAGTAAATTTTGTTGGCGTTTGCGTCAACAAGGCATGCATGACATTTTTAATAATGGATGGACTGGCTTTGATACCATCACTGGACAATCCCATTTGCCAAGAATATCGCAAAATGATGGATTTGGACCATTGTGCATGAATGAGATCTTCACATTCGTTTTTATTTTGTCCATAAATGGTCACGGCTTTGGTGGGTTCTTCTTCTTTGAAAGGCCCATGTTCTTCTTTGCCGTTAAAACATTGTTCCGAACTCGAAAAAATCAATAAAGCATCTTTTTCTTTACATGCATCAATGATTTTTTGCGTAGATTCGACATTGATCGTATGAGCCAATTCGGGGTGTTCATTACACCAAGCCGTTGTGGCATTCGCAGCTGTATGGAAACAAATATCAAAAGATTGGCTTTTTAAAAAGGTAGCAACAGCATCTGGGTCCGATAAATCAGCGTCTTTTCGTGTCATGCGGATCCAATTGAATTTGTCTTGATTGGTTTTGAATATCAAAGATGCCAAATAGCCATTGGCACCAGTGACTAAAATGGTTTTTTTCATTGTATCATCCTTTCTTTGGACGACTTACCAATACATGACCAGTATGTAAAGTCAGTTCTTCGGCACTATAAGGCACAAATAAACTGTCATAGGCTGGTAATGTTTGGGTGTCTTCCTTCCATGTGTATAGTATATCAGAATCCGTTACATTCGTAATGATACAGAAGGCAGGTCCACACATGATCTTTTGATTGTTTGTCACATAGATATCATCAACGATAAAAGGATCTTCACACAATCGACAAGATGTGTCGTGTACAGGAATAAAGCCAATGGTATTTTCAAAATGAGCAACGTTAAAACTATCTTCGATTTGTAGTGGGCGTTTCTTTCCTTGTGTATCTACTCGATCATAATCATAGAAACGATAGGTCGTGTCACTGTTTGTACCAATTTCTAATGCCAAAATACCACTGCCCAAAGCATGTAACGTGCCATTGGGAATGATGAAGTAATCTCCTGTATGTACAGGCCATTGTTTTAAATACGGTTTGATTTCACCAGAAAGTAATTCCTTTTTAATGATGTTCGCATCGGTTGTCGTGGTACCACCAACCAGTGTAGCTCCAGGTTTCGCATCCAGAATGTACCAGGTTTCAAATTTTCCATTGTCATGTGCATGGGTTTGCGCATAAGCATCATCAGGATGAACTTGAATACTGAGATTGTCTTTGGCATCTAAGTAGACACATTGAATAAAATCGGTCGTATTCAATCCAGGTCCTAAAAGGTCTTTGGGATTGGCTTTGATCAAATCTTTTAAATACGGTTGATTTTCTAGGTTTTGAATGGTAGATGGTACATGATCATGAATGGATACATCCCAAAAGGTGCCGATGGGAATGTCATAGCCACGCTTTTTGGCAAGCAAATCATTAGCCCAGATGGATCGGGTGGGATAGCCTTTACAAAGCAGGGGCTTCATTGTTCGGCTTCCTCAAATTCTTTTAGGATTTGTACAGCTGAAGAGGTGCCAATTCTAGATGCACCTGCTTCAATCATCGCTTTACAAGTTTCCCAGGAACGAATGCCACCGGCAGCTTTTACTTTGACAGTACTACCCTTAACAGTTTTTGCCATGAGAGCGACATCTTCTACAGTTGCACCACCTGTACCAAATCCAGTCGATGTTTTGATATAGTCTGGTTTTACGATCGTTGCGATTTCAGCGAGTTTTTTGATTTCTGCTTTTTCTAAATAACAATTTTCAAAAATGACTTTGATGAGCACATCATGCTTTCGACAAAGGTGGACCATCTCTTCCATTTCTTCTTGGATATATGTCCAATCATGCATTTTGGCACGGCCAATATTGATAACATAATCAATTTCATCAGCGCCATCATCAATCGCATTTTGGCATTCATTTAGTTTTGATTTTCGACTGGTTTGACCAAGTGGAAAACTAATGGCAGCACCGACATGAACATCGGTACCAGCTAGTTCTTGTTTACAGAAGGTGACCCATTCGGGATTGATGGCGACCATGGCTGTATTCATTTCTTTGGCTTCATTACATAATTTGCGAAGGTCATCTTCGGTGGCATAGGCTTTTAAAAAGGTGTGATCAAAATATTTTGCGAGTGATTGTTTTGTGAGTTTCATAATAAAAATCCTCCTAATTCCATGATATACTAAATTTGGTGATAAAAATGACAATTGTCGATCAAAATGTAGAATATCGACCTTTATTGATGATCATTGGACGAAAAGTCTGCACACATGAAGTGCCATTGGATCCTGCCTATCAATATGTGGCATATCAACCTGCCTTTGAAACTGCATGGGCCCAACTGCAATATGATTTGGGTGTCTTTGATACATTAGATAAAGCGAAACAAACGATTCATGAAATGGCTTCAAAACCAATGTTTAAGGAAAATTTCCTTTTTGTTTGTGATCAAAATGGTCATTTGGTTGGTAGTGCTGGCTTATGGCCAGGACATCATTATGGTATGGAACGTTTGCGGATTCATTATGTGGCTGTATCACAAGCTCATCAACATCATAAAATTGGGTCGAGCATGGTTTCTAAATTGGTCATGAAATATGATGCGACACCAGGAAAATATCCATTATATCTAGCTACGCAAACCAATAGTTATGGTGCAATCGCAATGTATTCTCATTTGGGATTTACTGCGTATTTGGGTGCTTATGAAGGGTGTACTAAGAAACAATCGGAAGCAAATTGGACATTGGCCACACAAATCTTGCGTGAAAAGAGTGCATCCTCATTCTAGTATAATGAATTTTATTGTTTGATTCAGTGAATAGAATAGGAAAGAAAATGATCTTCTTATTTGGGAAACCAATGCATTGGGGGTGTTTTAATTTGGAAAGTATGAGGAAAAACAAATGGAAAATACGGAAGTAGAGCGGAAAGCTTTTGAAACGATCAAATTATATTTTGAGTTGCAAGATACATATTTTTTTCAAAGTTTAAGACGAATGAAACATATGACGTTACGAGATTATATGATCTTTCATTATATCTATGCAGAAAATCCGATGCATCAAGTACAACCATCAAAATTGGCTACTTATTTGGAAATTAGTCCATCCGCTGTGAGTCAATTGATTGCGAATTATGAAAAACGAAATTGGGTAAAACGGGTACATTCCGACACGGATCGTCGTAATGTATATATCAGTTTGACCGATGAAGCTCATGAACTTGTGAAGAAGCATTTTCCATTGGAAGAAGATTTGATTCGAAAAGCCATTTGCGATTGTTCGCCTGAAGATCTATCTGCCTTTGTGCGTGTTCTTTCAAGGATCAATCAACAAATACCTATTGACGAGTAAAGAGTGGATATTCCACTCCTTTTTTTATCACTCATTCCTTGACAGTGCTAATAATACGTTGTATGATTAGCAGGTAGATGCAAGGAGTGCTAAAAAGGAGTGGTGAGTATGCCAAGAAAAAAACAGTTTAAATCAGAATCAAAACGTCTTTTGGATTTGATGATCAATTCGATTTACACACATAAAGAAATCTTTTTACGTGAGTTGATTTCCAATGCGAGTGATGCGATCGATAAATATTATTTTAAACATGCGGGTCATGTGGATGCGTCAAAATTTGAGATTCGCTTAGATCCAGATAAAGAAAATCGTACATTGACCATTTCCGATAATGGAATTGGTATGGATGCCGATGAATTGGAAGAAAACTTGGGTACGATCGCAAAATCGGGTTCTTTGGCTTTTAAAGAACAGATGGAAAAGAAAGAAGACAATACCGATGCCGATGTAGATATCATTGGTCAATTTGGTGTTGGTTTTTATTCGGCCTTTATGGTTGCAAAATCGGTAACGGTCGTTTCGAAAAAGGATGGAGCAGATACCGCTTATAAATGGGTCAGCCAAGGAGATGATGGATACTACATTACCGAAAGTGATAAGGAAGAACGAGGCACAACCATCATTTTAGCTTTAAAAGAAGATACCGATGATGAAGATTATTCTCAATATTTGGAAACATATACATTGGAAAATCTAGTCAAGAAGTATTCGGATTATATTCGTTATCCAATCAAGATGGAAGTGGAGACACAAAAGGTCAAAGAGGAAACGAAAGATCAAGAAAAGCCGGAATATGAAACGGTTGTAGAAGATAAAACATTGAATTCGATGATTCCTTTGTGGAAGCGTCAAAAATCGCAGATCAAAAGGGAGGAATATGATCAATTTTATAAGGATCATTTCCAAGATTTCCAAGATCCACAACGGGTCATTCATTTTAGTGTAGAGGGAAATGTCAGCTTTACAGCTTTGTTGTATATACCAGGTCGTGTACCGATGGGCTTCTATCAACAAGATTATAAAAAAGGTTTACAACTGTATAGTCGTGGCGTATTCATCATGGATCATGCGGAAGAATTATTACCAGATTATTTACGCTTTGTGAAAGGATTGGTTGACAGTCAAGATCTTTCTTTGAATATTTCTCGTGAAATGTTGCAACATGATAATCAATTGAAATTGATTGCCAAACGAATTGAGAAAAAAGTTTTATCGGAATTGAATACAATGATGACCAAAGAACGTGAGGAATATGAAAAGTTCTGGAATAACTTTGGTTTGAATATTAAGTTTGGTGTGTACAACAATTGGGGCATGGACAAAGATAAGCTTGAAAACTTATTGATGTTCTATACCAGTCATGAGCAAAAATTAGCAACTTTGAATGAATACGTTGATCGCATGAAGGAAGATCAGAAATCGATTTATTATGTTTCTGGTTCGGATATGACTTTGATTGATAAAATGCCAATTGTACAGACATTGAAAAAGAAGGGATATGAAGTCATTTATTTGTTGGATGATGTTGATGAATTCGTCATGCAGACGTTACAGAACTTCCGTGAAAAAACATTTAAGAATGCGAGTCAAGGTGATCTGGATCTGGATTCGGAAGATGAAAAGAAGGAATTGGAACAAACGACAAAAGACAATCAAGAATTGTTGGATTTCATGAAAGAAAGTCTGAAAGATAAAGTAGTAGACGTCAAAGTATCCAATAAATTGAGTGAAGATCCGGTTTGTTTGAGTGCCGGTGAAGGTGTTTCTTTTGAAATGGAAAAAGTGTTTGCGAATGCTCCAGAGGGCAGTGGCCCAATGGGCGGCATGAAGGCCGAACGTATTTTGGAATTAAATCCAAACCATCCCATCTTTACCACGTTAAAACATTTATATGAAACGGATAAAGATAAGGTCAAAGAAGTTGCTGATGTTTTATTTGATCAAGCCTCGTTGATTGAAGGATTCCCAATTGATGATCCAATTGCTTATAGTCGTAAGATTTGTGAATTGTTGGTAGATTCGAATCAATAAATGAAGACAGTCGATGCAAATCGACTGTTTTTTTGTTAGAGTTATATAGAAATGGAGAATACTATGAATCTAGAACAAAAACAAGCTATGGTCGAAGAATTGATCAATAAAAATCATTTGCCTATTAAAGTAGGCCCCATCCATTCGGCAGCCTTAGATAAACATTATCGCAATAAAGTGATTGTAGCCTTTGCGAAACATAAAGGTCGGGTGTATGCAGGTCAATATGCACCTCATAGTCATCGTGTGATCAAAGATGGTGGCAAATCGTTACAACCAAAGATCATTAATGATATCATTGATACCATTACCGAATTGGTCCAATCCATGAAAATCTATTTATACAATGAACAAACAGGAACCGGTGTATTGCGGCATGTTTTGATTCGTTGGGGGCATGCCACCAATGAAGTGATGGTCGTTTTTGTGACCGGAACCAATATGTTTCCTTCTCGAAAGAATATGGTCCATGCACTCAGAAATAAACATCCAGAAATTAAAACGATTCTGCAAGAGGTCAATGGACGGAAAACAAGTGTAGTCATGGAAAATAAGCCCATGGTTTTATATGGAAAAGGAACGATTGATGATATCTTATGTGGAAAACGAATTACGATTCCAGCCACAGCTTTTTATCAAATTCATTCCCAACAATGTGAAGTTTTGTATGGATTAGCCAAAGAAAAATTACAATTAACAGGAAAAGAAACAATATTGGATACGTATTGTGGCTTGGGTACAATTGGTTTATCCTTAGCGGATGCTTGTAAAAGCGTGATGGGAGTCGAAATCAATAAAGAGGCTATTCATTATGCTAAGATCAATGCAAGACAAAACCATATCAAAAATATGCAATTTGTGGATATGGATGCTACCGCATTTATGATGGAAGCCAAACGCTATCATCATCCGTATGATGTGATTGTATTGGATCCACCAAGAGCAGGTACGACACAGCAATTTATTTATGCCTCTACTTCTTTAGCACCAAAGAAGATCTTATATATTTCTTGTGATCCAAGAACATTAGTACGAGATTTGAAACAATTTAGACGAGCTGGATATGTCACAGATCGATTAGATCTTGTTGATATGTTTCCAAGAACCGAACATGTGGAGACGGTAGTATTGATGTCACGAATCACCCCATAAGCAGCGAAAAAGTGCCGTATTTCCGGGCTTTTCCGGCATTTGACTATCAGAGGACAACGGCGGATACAGCTTCGAAATTAACTCCGTGGGAATATATCAACGCCAATATTCGGTAGGGTCGAGTAGCCGGTTTGGATGTCATGAAATTGAGTTAGTGATATGGATGTTTTGCGATAGGGTTGCGGCAGTGATTTGGATAACACAGGGTTGAGGCTGCGATTTAGATGTGGGAGGAAAAATTAGTTAGGATGCTTTTTGATTTAAGGACATGTGATTCCGCATACAGATTTGTTCTGGATTGTCTGAATGTGACGCCAGATGAGTTTATAACAGAATTCACGATAGAAAGTGAAGGCGATTTTGAACTTTTTTGGGAGAGAAACATCCAAAGAATACAGAACATCGATATTTCTCAACTTAGGATATTAGCTTTTCATGTTCTGGGTTCGTTGGACTGTTGTGAAGAAATTAAAAAGAACGGCCTTTGGAATCTTCAAATGGTACTGAGTGGAGATACTATATTATCAAGGATTCTGAAAGAACACGGCATCCGTTTTGATATCACAAATAAGTTACTTTATGCGGGGTCAAAAAAATATGATATAGATTATGAACATTATAGGGGCAGGCAATTTTTGACCGGAAATGAGGAAGTGCTTGATAGAATCGCGCATAGAGTATTTTATGATTATTGTGTTAATGGATTCCTTGTTAACGACAATGTTTTTAACTATGGCACGCGAATTCATGAAAGGCCAGAGTTCCTGATGTCATTAAGTGATCTTCTACCCGATGCGCAAAAAATTGAACAGTACTGGGAGACACATGCTGAGAGCTACAGGGTAGACTTTTTCGTTAAAGAAGTGAAAAAAATTGCAACGGAGATAAATAACTTTTTAAACGAGGGGAATTCAGATGAAAGAAAACAAATATGATGATAATATATTTTTTCAAAAATACAGTCAAATGAGTCGCTCACAGCAGGGACTAGCCGGTGCAGGAGAATGGGAAACATTGAGAAAGCTGCTGCCGGATTTTAAAGATAAGCGTGTGCTTGATTTAGGATGCGGCTATGGATGGCACTGTATTTATGCGATGGAACACGGTGCTTCTTCTGTTGTAGGTGTTGATATTTCTCATAAAATGCTCGAGGTAGCCAAAGAAAAAACACATTTTCCACAGGTTGAATATAAATGCTGTGCTATAGAAGATGTGGATTTCCCAGAGGAGAGCTTTGATGTAATACTAAGTTCGCTTGCGTTTCATTATGTAGCAGACTATGAGAATTTAATAAAAAAGATATATAGGATGCTGAAGGCTGGTGGCAATTTAGTTTTTACAGTTGAACATCCTGTTTTTACTGCTCATGGAACACAAGACTGGTATTATAACGAAAAAGGAGAAATACTGCATTTCCCGGTGGACAATTATTATTATGAGGGCAAACGGACAGCTATGTTTTTGGAAGAAAAGGTTACAAAATATCATAGAACACTGACCACATATCTAAATACACTGCTTTCAAATAGTTTTATAATAAATCAGATTGTGGAGCCACAGCCGCCAGAGAACATGATGGATATTCCGGGGATGGCGGATGAAATGCGACGCCCAATGATGCTGATTGTATCGGCAAAAAAGAAGATGTAATAATATAGAAAAAATAAACGAGGAGTATGTAAATGAGATCAGAAAAAGAAATGATGGATTTAGTACTTTCTTTAGCAGAACAGGATGAACGTATTCGAATTGTGACCCTTGAGGGGTCACGCGCAAATATTAATATACCTAAAGATGAATTTCAGGATTATGATATTACATATTTTGTAAGTGATATAGAACCGTTTATATCTAATGATGACTGGCTTAATCAATTTGGGAATATAATAATGATGCAAAAGCCGGAGGATATGGAATTATTCCCACCTGAAGAAAAGGGATTTTCCTATCTTATGCTATTTGATGATTACAATAAAATTGATCTTACCTTATTGCCCTTGGAAGAGTTAGATAATTACCTAAAGGGCGATAAATTAATAAAGGTTCTAATTGATAAAGATTGTAGAATTAAAAGGGACATAGTTCCGACTGATATAGATTATCATGTAAGAAAGCCAAGCGCAAGGGAGTATGATGATTGCTGCAATGAATTTTGGAATGTAACACCTTATGTTATTAAAGGATTGTGCCGTAAGGAAATTTTATTTGCTATTGATCATTTTAATCAGATTGTTCGCCATGAGCTGCTGAGAATGATATCATGGAAGGTCGGCATCGAAACAGGCTTTAAATTAAGTGTAGGCAAGAACTATAAGTTTATTGAAAGGTATATATCCGAGGATTTGTGGGAGAAACTTTTGTCCACCTACCGGATGGATTCCTATGAAAACATATGGGAAGCATTATTTCTATGCCATCAATTGTTCAGGGCGGTATCCGGTGAGGTGGCGGAAAGGCTTCATTATGCCTATCCGGAGTATGATAGGAATATAACAAAATATACCAGGGACATGTATAAAAAATACACTGGTAAAACCGGCTGCCTGGATAGCACATATGCCGCTGATATAGAAGAGAGGCGGGAACAGTGATTACAGAAATGAAAGCAGGGCACCTGAAAGATATCGATAAACCCAGCGAACCATTTGAGGTGATAGGTAAGATTATACCGAGGTATGAAAACGAGAATTGGACCTTTACAGAATTACTCTATGAAGCGCCATATTTAAAAAGCTACCAAGACGAAGAGGATGAAGAGGATGAGGAG
This sequence comes from Absicoccus porci, assembly GCF_003725415.1. Taxonomy (GTDB): domain Bacteria; phylum Bacillota_I; class Bacilli_A; order Erysipelotrichales; family Erysipelotrichaceae; genus Absicoccus; species Absicoccus porci. The sequence continues at coordinate 17,877 of NZ_RJQC01000006.1, forward strand.
GCAGATTGCCTTGAATATATTGACAATACTGATAAGATAATATATCTTTACTACCAAGACGATAAATGCGTCGGAAAAGTTAAACTGCGAAAAAATTGGAACCGGTACGCTTATATAGAAGATATCGCCGTATGTAAGGATTTCAGGGGGCAAGGCATAGGCAGCGCGCTTATCAATATATCTATAGAATGGGCAAAGCATAAAAACTTGCATGGACTAATGCTTGAAACCCAGGACAATAACCTTATAGCTTGTAAATTCTATCATAATTGTGGTTTCAAAATCGGCTCCGTCGATACTATGTTATACGCCAACTTTGAAAACAACTTTGAAAAAGCTGTTTTCTGGTATTTAAGGTTTTAGAATGCAAGGAACAGTGAATTGGAGTTCGTCTTGTTATAATTAGCTTCTTGGGGTATCTTTAAATACTGTAGAAAAGAGGAAGGAAATAATAAATGGCTAAAATGAGAATATCACCGGAATTGAAAAAACTGATCGAAAAATACCGCTGCGTAAAAGATACGGAAGGAATGTCTCCTGCTAAGGTATATAAGCTGGTGGGAGAAAATGAAAACCTATATTTAAAAATGACGGACAGCCGGTATAAAGGGACCACCTATGATGTGGAACGGGAAAAGGACATGATGCTATGGCTGGAAGGAAAGCTGCCTGTTCCAAAGGTCCTGCACTTTGAACGGCATGATGGCTGGAGCAATCTGCTCATGAGTGAGGCCGATGGCGTCCTTTGCTCGGAAGAGTATGAAGATGAACAAAGCCCTGAAAAGATTATCGAGCTGTATGCGGAGTGCATCAGGCTCTTTCACTCCATCGACATATCGGATTGTCCCTATACGAATAGCTTAGACAGCCGCTTAGCCGAATTGGATTACTTACTGAATAACGATCTGGCCGATGTGGATTGCGAAAACTGGGAAGAAGACACTCCATTTAAAGATCCGCGCGAGCTGTATGATTTTTTAAAGACGGAAAAGCCCGAAGAGGAACTTGTCTTTTCCCACGGCGACCTGGGAGACAGCAACATCTTTGTGAAAGATGGCAAAGTAAGTGGCTTTATTGATCTTGGGAGAAGCGGCAGGGCGGACAAGTGGTATGACATTGCCTTCTGCGTCCGATCGATCAGGGAGGATATCGGGGAAGAACAGTATGTCGAGCTATTTTTTGACTTACTGGGGATCAAGCCTGATTGGGAGAAAATAAAATATTATATTTTACTGGATGAATTGTTTTAGTACCTAGATTTAGATGTCTAAAAAGCTTTAACTACAAGCTTTTTAGACATCTAATCTTTTCTGAAGTACATCCGCAACTGTCCATACTCTGATGTTTTATATCTTTTCTAAAAGTTCGCTAGTCATAATTCTCTTCAGTATAATGTTGACCGTTTTGCGAACGTGAGAAATGATGGTAAAATATGCTTTGCTCATAACGGACAGATTGGTGGGTTTAAAAGCCAAAGTGTTATAGATAAGGTTTCACAATATGGTTGTGGGCTTCAAATTGTAAATACTAAAATAAAAATCGGCGAGCTTGATTGTAATAGCCTTTTATATCTTGATGCACCTGATGTTGCAAATTATATGTACAATTTGATTGAGTATGCACTCTTAAGAGAAGAAGTTAGAACAGACAGTAGAAATTAAAACAACCCTCCCGGCTAATCATGGTCGAGAGGGTTTCGTGTATCTTGGGGGCCTTATCCTTCAATATCAATTGTAAGTCCGGACTTGAGCTCCACTGTGAAGTGGTCCTCGAATACGGTAATCTGTTTGAGCCAGCGTTTTACCAAGGCTTCGTCGAACTCGGTGAGGGTGGCATCTTGGTCTTTGATGTAATCCTGCAATTCATTGATGCGTCCAATCTGTGCATCTCTGGCAGCAGTATCGACGGTGTTTTGCTGACGCTGTTCACGGAGCTTGAAAATTTCATCGGCAATCTCATCGTAGGCTTCCTTGTTATTGGCCTTTTTGAGCAGTTCCTTCTGAAGCTCCTGCAAGCGTTCGTCAATGCCATCAGCGGTTGTTTGCTGCGCTTCCCGGATGACCTTGGCGATGTTTTGCTGCAGCTGTGCTTGGTACGTAGACTTATCTCCAAGGAGCTTGTTTATCGCCTGAACTACTACATCTTCTAATATCGTCTCATTGACGGTTCTGGCATGGCATTCAAGGCCGGGTTCCAGTCTGCTGATGCAGCGCCAGACGATAGATTTGCAGCCTCGGTTGTTCCAGTGAATTCTGCGGAACATCTCACCGCAGTCTCCGCAAACTACAATCTGAGCGAAGCAGTGGTTGCAGCTGTAGGAGCGCTTCTTGCCATTGGCACTGGTTTTGACAACGCGCCTGCGTACCAGTTCCTCCTGTACCTGCAGGTAGATGTCCTTTGGAATGATGGCTTCGTGGTTTCCTTCAACGTAGTATTGCGGAACGATGCCATTGTTCTTGACTCTGGTTTTGTTTAAGAAGTCTGTGGTGTAGGTCTTTTGTAGAAGGGCATCACCGATGTATTTCTCATTGGTGAGGATTTTCTTTACTGTGCTGGCCCACCACTTGGTTTTGCCTGCACCAGTCAGAATACCATCTTTTTCAAGTCCGGCAGCAATTTTATCCATTGAGGAGCCTTCAAGGTACTCTCGGTAGATGCGCTTTACAACTTCAGCCTGTTCCGGGTCGATGATAAGGTTCCCATCAGCGTCTTTGGTATATCCCAGAAAGTGATTGTGATTGACCTGCACTTGGCCATTTTGGTAGCGGAACTGAAGTCCCAACTTTACGTTCTGGCTAAGGGATTGTGATTCCTGTTGGGCCAGCGATGCCATAATTGTAATCAGGACCTCGCCCTTGGCATCCATTGTGTTGATGGCTTCCTTTTCGAAGAATACCGGGATGTTCTTTTCTTTAAGCTGCCGGATGTATTTCAGGCAGTCCAGTGTATTTCTGGCAAATCGGCTGATGGACTTTGTAATAATCATATCGATGTTTCCAGCTTCACATTCCTCAATCATGCGGTTGAATTCATCACGGTTCTTGGTGTTAGTGCCGGAGATACCATCATCCGCATAAATGCCCGCAAATTCCCATTCCGGGTTCTTTTGAATAAATTCTGTGTAGTGCTCAACCTGAGCTTCATAACTTGTAGCCTGCTCATCGCTGTCGGTACTAACGCGACAGTATGCTGCGACTCTAAGCTTTGGCTTTTCATTATCCCGCATTCTGGCAGTGTTTCCGACTTGCCTTTTTGCAGGAATAACCATAACATTTCCCATCAAATAACCTCGCTTTCTATCAGACTGTACAAGTATTCTGCTTGCCTGATTTCATTGTCATAGTTTTGCGTAATGTCACCTAAGCGAAATGCAGTAGGTGGCTTTTTGGTGATTGGTGCTTGGTACTTATCATCGCGTCCAAGGTGAGCGGAGCGTTTGGCAATTTCAGCTTCTGCTGCATCGAATGTTTCTTTATTGATGATGGCAGGATAGAAGTCATCGCCAAGATAGTGCTTGTTGCGCATGATTCGTTTTGCACCGGCGTGGAAGAGGTCAAGGCCAGCTTCCTTTGCTGCATTGGTAAGTGAGAGCCCATTTAAATAATTCTTGTAAATGGCTCGTACCTGTGCAGCAGCTTCCTCGTCAATGACCGCCTTGCCATCCACGATTTTGTATCCGAGTGGTGTATGTCCCATTAAATCATCTCCTTCAGCGTCAGACCGCATTTCATCACAAAGCCGATTTCATTTCTGGAATAGACTTCAATGTGGTCGACGAATATTTCAAATAAGTTCTCATCGTATTCCTTCAGCATATCTTCGTGCTCACAGAAGTGAAGCAAGCGTTCTGTCTCATAAATCCTTGTGCTGGAGCCGGACATAAATTGATTAAGGACTTCAATATCCTGACGGTAGCCATCGGCCTGAGATAGCAGTGCATTGTTTTCCTGCGTGTAAAGAATCTGGTCAATATAGCCTTGTCCCATCAGCTTATGCAAGGTTTCTCGTTGCTCGGCATTCTGTTCCAGTAAGCTTTCCAGCTGCTGGATACGGAGAATGTTGGCGTCGTTTGAATTGTGCTTGCTGGCTTGAAGATAAGGTTTCAACACGAGGTTGTGACCGTAGATTAGCTTATTAAGAACTGTGGCAAAGGCGACCTTGATATCCTCATCTCTGATGAAGAGCATGGAACATTTATTTGTATCTTCTATGTGGGTATTGCAGCACCAAGCAGCGTATTTACCATAGGTGCTTGAGTGGATTCTTCTGCGAAAGGTATTCCCACACTCGTGGCAGATAATCTTTCCAGAAAATGCGTAGCGCTGTTGGTATTTGGGATTTCCCTTATCAATACCTTTTTCTGCAGCACGCTGTTCAATCAGGGCGGCAGCTGCTTCAAAGTCCTCATGGCTAATAATTGCTTCATGGTGGTTGGCCATATAATACTGGTCCAGAACACCATCATTGGTATGGCGATTAAAGTTGTCGTCGGTGTAGGTCTTTTGGAAGATGCAATCTCCAGTGTATTTCTCGTTTGCGATAATGCCTCGGATGGTTGCCGGAGACCAGTGATTGCCTTTGCGTGCCGGGATATGCTCAGCATTAAGTTCTTTTGCGATAGCGTCAGTACCTTTGCCACCAAGCAAGGACGAAAAGATGCGCTTCACAACCTTGGCTTCTTCCGGGATGATTTCTAGAATTCCATCGGTGACACTGTAGCCATAAGGAACACATCCTAGCTTGTAGGTTCCGTTTTCAAATCGCTTCTTGATGGACCATTTATTGTTTTCAGCAATGGATGCTGATTCTCCCTCAGCCATTGAGCTTAAGATGGAAAGGAATAATTCACTCTCCATTGAGCCGGTGTTGATATTTTCCTTTTCGAAGAATACGGGAATGTTCAGGTTTAGAAGCGTTCTAACAAGCTCCAAACAATCTGTAGTATTTCTGGAAAAGCGGCTGATGGATTTGGTAATCACGAAGTCAATTTTCTTTGCCTTACAGTCTGCAATCATCTGCATGAGCATTGGTCGTTTATCTGCCTTGGTACCGGTGATGCCTTCATCAAAGTAAAGGCCGGCAAACTCCCAATCTTCACGAGATTGAATGTAGCTTTCATAGTGGCTTTTCTGTGTTTCCAAGCTTTCCAGCTGGGCATCAGATGCGGTCGATACTCGGCAGTAGGCTGCAACGCGTATCTTCTTTTTGACAGCTTTTGAAGGATGGTTATTTTCAATTTTTGTGACCTTCTTCATGGTAGTTCACCTCCTTTGTCAGTGTATATACATCACTCTAAACACTGTAATTATCAAGTAATTTTGGGCATAATCTCGGCCAAGAATGGGGAGAATGTGTCGCGGTTTATCTGCGTTAATTTGTTGAATTCCGACAAGGAAATAAGTCCATCAGAGAGCATCTTTTCTGCCACTTTCTGTGCCATGAAGTAATCATAATCCTGCTGAATATCTTTATTCGTGATAGGCTTTGGCGAAGCCTTTAGATGTTCTGCAATATCCGTCATTTGCAATACGGTTTTTGTTTCTGCCTGCATAAGGGCACCTCCAGTTCTAAAAAGTTCTTCACTTTCCACTGGAGATGAGGAGCCATTTTGAGCGGATAAATTTTTTAAATGACAAGGTGTATCAAGGTGTATATATAAACTTTCCTATAGGCAATAAAAATATAGATATATAAAAGTTAGGAAAATACCATTGATACACCTTGCAGGCAAAAAGAAAAAGGGCCTACAAGGACGTAAATCCTCATAGACCCTGATGGTTATCCAAGTAATGCATTGACTCTTGCCTGTACGGCCTCGTAATCATATCCGGCAGCAGTAAGGCGGTCCTTTCTGTCGGCACCATTGCCCCAGTCACCACGGATGACCTCACGCGCGATTTCATCAATGGATTTCTTTGTCGGAGCAGAAGATGCAGCAGTTCCTGACTTGGTTGTGACGAATGCATCAAAACTAGCACTCTTAAGTTTTGCCATCATGCTATCGGCATTGGCTTTCTGGCGGTATGCACCGACCTGTATCTTATACATTCCATCAACCTGAACCATATAAGTATCAAAGCCTGCTGCCTTCACGCGATTAAGCTGTGCTTCGGCATTGGCCTTATTCTTATAAGCACCGACCTGCACACGGTAAAGATTGTCTGCAGTAGGAGAAGTGCTGCCACCAAGATTTGCAGTAACCTTTGTAGCCAAGTCTCCAAGACGAGCATAGAGCCAGTTTCCGGGACAGGATTTATTGGAAAACCATCTGTGCACGGTGATAATCATTTCATCTGCAGCAGGATTGTAATTTAAGGACTTGTCCTTATCAGCAAACCATAAGAGTTTCTTCTTGCCATAACGCTTGCAGATGTCAGTGCAAAGATTGATGAGTGAAGCATAGACTTTGTCATTCATTGCGTATGGTTCTGTTGTATCAGATGCGCATTCGATGGTGATAGCACGCTGGTCGTTAGCATTAGAAGAAGAGCACCAAGAACGGTTCTTTTCCTCGACGCAAAGAGAGATGCGTCCATCCGTGCCAATACCATAATTGCAGCTGGCTTCCCTTGATGGGCTGGTAAAGCAGCCACAGATGCTTTCGCAGGAAAGCTGACCTACAACGCAGTGTGGCGTAATACGGTCAATGCTGTGCGTTCTCTGCCCGGAATGGTTTGGGCTAAGCTGTGTGTAAGAGATTAAAGAGCTGTTTGTATATCCCATATTTATTCATCCTCACTTTCTGAGCGGTCATGTAACTGCTCTAATACGATTTTGATTTTCTCCGGAACTGGTAGTCCGAGATGTGCTGCATTTTCCAAAAGGGATACACCTTCATTGGAAATGTAGAAGAAGATGACAGCGGTACGAAGAATGCTTCCGGTACCGATAACCTGTACATCCAGAATGTTGGCAATACCCACCAGTAAGAAGATGAGTACCTTGCGGCAGATGCCTTTGAATCCGACTTCGCTGGATAAGGTGTGGTCGGCAATGGCACACATGACACCTGTGATGTAGTCGATAACGACAAAGGCTAAGAGCGCATAAAGCAGGCCATCACAGCCGCCTAAGAAGTAGCCGAGCCAGCCTCCGATGCCAGCAAATAGAACTTGAATTGTGTTCCAAAATTCCTTCATGATAAATTCCTCCGTTTCTAAAAATTTGTATGAAAAAAGCACCTCCGAAGAGATGCTTGATTCCAAATTGATTTATGCGGTACGTTTCCACATGTATACAACAAGGTAAGGTGGCATGTTGTTATGAGCAGAACCACTACCTTTCGCAGAAGTTAAATATGCCCATTCATTTCCTTCTGCAGTGTTTGTTTGGTTTATCCACCACATTTCCATAGTGGATGTTTGGCCGGTATCTTTAAGAGCTTGGCTAGCAGTAACGCCTTTACCAAATACACCAATAAAGTCAGATTTCATTTCACCGTTATTTGTCATGTTGTTAAAAAATGGCGTATCGTGTGCATGGCTGGGCATTTCAGCAACCGATAATTTATGAGTTGCTGCACCACCAGTTGCTCCTGACGAGTATGTTGAACCAGCACCCAATAAAAATCTGTCTTTTAATTGTGTCCACGAACCGCCGAACAACGTGGCTGGGCTAGTCGAATTCACGCTTAGATAGATGCTGCCAATAGGATAGATATAATCGATTAGCTTCTTTCCATGTACTTCAAGTTCCCATGAATCCGCTATTTCAAGAGTTTTGTCTTTTTCTGACACTTTACCAATTGCGATACCTTTTCCCCCAGCTTTAAAGTCCATCAAAACTGAGGCGGTTGAAACCATATCGATAATAGTGACAGTAGTGAAGGCATCAGTGATGGTATATTTGACATCATAGGAGCTTTCTGTTGAAATTGCGCCGCCACCAAAAGTGAATGCTGTTCCAGAAGAAAAGCTCTTATTGGCATTAGTCCATGAAGTTGCTGAGGATTTTTTGTAGTACGTTGCACAGGTTATCGTATTTTTACTACTGCATGTAGCGTAGCTAAATGAGATAAGTCCTCGGATATACGTGCCATCATCATTTATGACACCGGCGCTGGTTGCTCTTTGTGATATATAACTTGAAAAGGATGGTGCAGAATATGCAACAACACTTATGCTGACGGTTTTTGCATCGGATACTCGTCCTCTGGAATCTGTAACTTTCGCAGTAAAAGTGATTGTTCCAGAAGCTGCAAGTAAACCCGTTGTAAAGCTGGACGCAGTACTTGAATATCCGCCACCGCTGATTGAGTAGGAAGATATCGTTGAACCATATGCACCAGCTGCACCATTAATAGTTACGGTTGCTTTTGATTTGTTTTGAACATAGATGGCCCATGCTGTCGGAACATCACCATCAACACGTGTAGCAGTAACACTTGTCATCGTGGGCTTTACCGAAGCTGGTACTGTCAAGGTTAGAGTGCATGTCTTGGAGCCAATCTTAGTAGAACCATTGTATGTATCACAGGTGATAGTGCAGGTTCCTGATACTGCATTTGGAATCTGATTTGCAAGTGTAAGAGCAGGCGTCCACGAAACGGATGTTGACGTTGTCTTTGAAACGATAGTTCCTGTGGTGCTTCCAAAGGAATATGTCAAAGTATGTGTAAATGACGACGATGCCCTTGTAATAGTAATCGTTGAGGCAGAGTTTAAATTTGTATTGGTAGCAGATACGGTTGATGCTCTTGGAATCGTATCAAGGGTATGTGTACCACTGGCAGTAACGCTGACTGCGTAAGTGTAAACACCTGCTTCAATACTCAAACTAAAAGACTTTGTTCCGTCTGCGTTATGTGTGATTTTAGTTGTACCTGATGCTACAGACGTACCATTGTATAACTGTATTCTTGTATCTGTTGAAGTTGAATAAACGGTTGTTCCGTTAATGACAGCCTTAAAGCCACCAGTCATAACCCAGCCGCTGGCAGAACCTGCACCAGTAATAGACCAAGATAATGTAGACTGATTGTTTTCTACACTTTGACTTGATAATGACCAAGATAATTTCACGGAACGACCGTGACTTTCATTTGTTGTTATGCTTCCGCTTTTAGCCATGAATCATTCCTCCCATTCCTCCTTAAGATGCAGGGTCTCGCCATTTGATGGAGAGATTGCCATTTGCTCTTGGAATAAAGTCAAACCAGCCTCTGGTCTCATTTCCAAGAGATAATTTGTTTCGTATTTCTGCATTGGTAATAACCAAGCTGTTATTTGAGATAAAAGCGATTTTCTGGCCGTTTTCCTTGAAGGCAAGCTCCTCATTGGATAGCTCGGCAGTGAAGGCATTTCCAACTCTGCCAAGCTCAATAAGGGCACCTTTGAAACGGATGTATTCTTCTAATAGCTGTTGGTTGTAAGCTACGTTTCCTTTTATCTCATCAGTAATAGCAGTAAAGTCCATGCGGATTTCGCTGCTGTTTTGAGTAATGCTAGACTGGAAATCTTTCTGAATGGTTTCTAACTGAGTCTTTTCAATGTAGGTATCATGAACGGTACTGGTAATTTCATCTGCAGTTTTCGCAATTTCTGAGTAGCAGTCATGCACCTGAATCTTCAGGATTTCTACATCATCTAAAGCATCCTCATAAGCCACCACGCTTTGGAAGGTGTGCTGGCATGAAGTTAATAGCGCCATTCATTACACCTCCCATCAGTTAGAAACATCACACTGTAAAGTAAGCAAGCTATCAATATCAGCTGCGGAAAGATAGATAACTTTTCCGGTCTTTGTGAATGTAACTTCCTTGCCGTCCTTATCCTGTGCGTACCAAGTGTAAGTAAGGCTTTGCTTTTCTGTGGCGTTGGCCCATGCAGAACCACTATATTTCATAAGCGTTACGGACTTAGCGCTATGGTCAATCTTGTACCAGAAATCACCGGACTTCGGACTTGAAGGTGCAGTTTCACTGATGATGCCAAGAAGGGCATCTACTTCCTGCTGGTTAGTTCTGACGATGATATATGGAACAAGACCGCCAAGATTGTTCTTAACAGTAAATCCACCGATGGAAAGCATCTCCGATACATAGGGGTCAGATTTATCTTCCACGGTGATAACATCAACATAGTTCTTGCTGGAATATGTCATCGTGCAGCGGTAAGACTGGATGTTGATAATATCTGCACCTGAGACTTCCAAGGTGGAACCAGTAGCACCGCTGATATTTGTCCATGTACCATTCACATATTTTGCCCACTGATAGGTACCAGTTGTGATAGCGGTAGTGCCGTTATATGCAGAGGTTGCCAGAGTAAGCTTTCCGGATTGATTCTGTACGATGGTTCCATTAGGTGCGTATACAGAGAAAACAACTGCTGAAGTACCATTGCTTCCTGCTTTGGATTTCGTCCAAGTAAACACCTTAGTGGCTGTCTTTCCTGAAATAGTAAATGTCAAAGTGATATTACCTGTAAGTACCGCAGTTCCACCAAGGTCAGAAGATGCTGCAACGGATAATTCAATCAAGCCTGCAGCTGTAGCAGTCGCAGCTGTATTTGTTTTAAGTGTGATACCTGTAGGAAAGGTTCCAACAGCACAAGTACAAGTTGTCTGTGTGATACCAACATATCCGGTAAACGGAATAGAGATAGTTGATGCAGCAGATGTTTTACCGGCTGATGTACAAGCGATAGACTGCGTTTCGTTTCCTAAAACAATGGAGATACCGCCGCTTCCTGCAGAACCTGTAGCACCTTTATCACCCTTGGCACCGTCATAAATCTTTGTGATGGTTACAGTATCAAATACATCAGAATCACTTGTCACAAGCTTGATTTGAGCCACATTATCTACGAATACTGCATGCGTAGGTTTAACCATCAGAGTTCCGCCGGTGATGCTCGTGTTATCAGATGTGGTAGGATAATCTGCCCAGTTTCCAGAGCTGTTCTTATACTGCCATTTGCTAATAGTCACACCCTGAACCTGCGCGGTAAGCGTGGCCTGAGAAGCACCTACTAAGGTCGAAGAGGTGTCGTACTTGAATACATAGGTATCAGCAGTTACATAAGCAAGTCTTGCGTTTGTTGCATTTTTTACCAAGGTATAAGTAATATCAGCAGAGATATTGACGGTGTTCTTTGTTTCAGAATCGTAGTAGCTGATATAGCAGATGTAAGTAATCATGCCGGAATCAGAAGCAGCTAGCTTGTTTGTATTAACTGTAAGAACACCCTTGTTGACAGATTCTCCAGATGTAAGTGATGTCTCAGCAGCAACGCCATCTTTACGCTTCCATGAGATTGTTACACCGGTAGCGGTCAAAGAGATGTTTGTCTGGTCAAGAAAGATAACCGGAGTCAATACAAGATTAGTCGTGGCCCAGCTAGGTGCATATTCATGTGGTAGTGTATTCGGGTCTTCACTCTGCGTCTTAGGAAGATTTGAAGTAATATATGCCGACAGCTTTCTTTGGTCAGTAATATCCACAAAGGTCTGCTGGCTGGATGTCAAAATTGTAGCCATGAAATAACCTCCTATAAAATGATTTCACAATAGAAGGAAGCATTATCCTGAACATCCTCTGTTGTGATTATGATTGTTTTTATGCCGCGATGAGCTTTATCCCACTCAGCATCAGCAGCCTCATCAGAGGACTTTCTATGCCATATAAAGCTTTCTGCTTCAAGGGAATCGGTGATATCTTTATCCCAAGAGAATACCTTGCAGTGCATTCGGCTTTTCTGGCCTTTATCCTTGAAAATGCTGACACCATCAACCACAAGCTCTGTGTGATACATTTTCTGTGAATTGATGGTATCGACTTTTCCGGATATAGATTCTATTTTTGAAGTTTGCCCAAGAATGTCATCTTCAAGGGCAGCGATATTTTTATTCTGTTTTGCAGAAGCAGCAGTAAGTGTTACACCGCTTGCTCCAATGGTGATGGTGTTACCAGAAGGATTTAAGTAATCTCTGGTTCGGCTGACACAAAGATAAGTACCATGAATGCCATGTGGCTTTGATATGCATTCCACATACATACGGGCACGAATATCACCAATATCAGCACCGGTATCTGATTCATCCACGATTGTTAGTTCTATGCTGGTGATGCCTTTAACCAAATCTGATAATCTGGCTTTTGCTTTTCTAAGCAGATTTCCGGGAAGCGTTACATCATCCCAGATTTCAGAAGTCCAAATCCAGCCGATTTCTTTGATTGCTTTTTCATCACAAACGTAGTTCTTTCCATCGTTGACAGAGGTGATATCGATACGTTCATCTGTTTCTGTCTCGGTTCCTTCTTCGTCAGTTTCTTTCTTTTTCGCACCAAGAGGGATAAGCGCAGTCACACGCTCGGTATGGTCTTTTGTAATTTTGACATTCAAAAGATTTTTACCGAATTCAACGGTCTGCACTGATTTGGTAGTGAAGTCTTCAAGGTAATCCAGATACTTACCATTTGTTGTGTAGCGCACCTGAAGATAACCGCCATGCGTATTTATCAGCTTGTTTTTGATGGCATCCATTGTGCAGGAATATTCGGAATTGCTGTAGGAAATATAATCGTTATCATCTTTGACCGTTACATTTCCAAGAGTGAAGCGTTTCTGTTCCTCCACATTTTTGTTATGGATAGAAATGAAGTATTCCAGCAATCCTTTGAGCGTTCCTTTATATGAAAAAGGTGGCTGGATTGTATCTTTTAGATAAGCAAGGCAGGATTCACAAGTCCAAGAATGGGTATTGTAAAAATCACTGCCATCATCTAAGGCACGGCCTTCAAATACGACATCATTACCTTTTTTGCAGACAATCACTGAGGCCATTGGTTTAATAGAAGTCAGGTAGGGATGATTAAACGGAGCGGATAGCTTAAGACTATCGATATTTTCTGCATCTTCCTGAATTTGCGCTTCTGTAATTGCTAACTTTGAAAGATTCGGATGATAAAAAAGAGAACCGTCCACATATACTTTGAATAAACTCATAGGCGGCCCTCCCTATATCTGAATGTAGTTGTTCCAGTGCTGTTTACCTTCACAGAGTTGTTTCCATAGGCAAGTTGCAGTTCAGGGATTTCCCAAGTGCCTGCGCTGATTGTTTTGGAAAAAGAATCTGTACCGATTTTCCATTCAAGGGTAGTTTCAGCAGTTGTGGTGATTGTAGGCACAACAGGCATAAAATCATTTGTTAGCGAAACGGTTTTAGTTCCGGCTACCTGAACAACGGTTTCGTCGGTGTGATAACGGTAAGCATCACCATCAGTGCAGTTAAGAGTGAGCTGTCCTTTGTTGGAAATAGGGTCATACACTGGAGAGGCTTCAATGGTTCCGATACAGTAGAGTGTTGGTTCTTCAGAACAGATTACTTGTACAAGTATTCCAGCAAAGTGATTTATTATCTCAGTCACTCTGTTATTGAAATCGCTTCGTGTTCCAAGCATTGACAAAACTATAGTAAAGGCCCTTGGCTGGAATGATACCGAGCCAAGAGCCTCTGTGAATCTGATTGGAGAATTGCGACCGGGAACAACGACGGTTTCACTCTGAGATTGTGGTGTTGGAAAGTCGATACTTTCTCTAAGCCAGCCCATCTGAAAAAGTGAGATGTTATTGATTAATATATCTGGTCTCATAGTGCAAGCCTCCTTGATAATTTCTGTTGTTTTCCAAGGCCATTATCAATTGCAGGAAGAAGGTGACCAACAAGGGTTCCATCTTCCAAGTAAATGCCCTTAGAACTGTTGTCTGCGATGATTGCAAGATATCTTTCCATGCCAGCAGTATTCATTTTGCTATCAAGCATTGCTTCAAGCTGTTTATAGAATCCGCTCAGTGGCAGGATTGCTTCTTGTCCTGCTTCACCGCCAGCCATCAGTGAGCTACCATTCATACCAAAGATAGTAGGGCGATTCATGATACCACCGTTTTTGTACCAGTCGATTGAAAGATGAGGTACGCTTGGCGGTGCGATAGAAAGAGAGCCTGTTACCTTGAAGTGCGGTAATTTGATGTGAGGTAAAGAAATCTTCATTCCGGAGAAGAAGCCCTTAATCGCATCAACAACAGATTTTACTTTGTTCTTTGCAGCTTCAATTGGTGTTGTGATAGCCGACTTGATACCGTTCCATACAGAAGTGGCAGTGGATTTGATTCCGTTAAACACAGAAGATACCGTGCTTTTTACAGAATTGAATACTGTGGATACTTTGCTCTTAATACCGTCAACGACAGTAGTGATAGCTGTTTTGATGCCATTCCATACGGTAGTAGCAACACTCTTTATAGCGTTGAATACTGTGGTGACGACGGTTTTTACTGCATTTACAACAGTTGTTACGTGCGTCTTGATTGCATTCCAAACGGTTGTGAAAACTGTTTTTATGGCGTTAAGCACTGTACCGATAACAGTAGATATCGCATTGATTGCTCCGGATACTTTTTCTTTGATAGCATCCCAGACTGCAATAATAATTTCTTTACAGTTCTCCCATATGAATCTAAATGGAAGGGTGATGATATTAAAGGATGCTTCCAGAATTGCTGCAATAAACATAATGGCGGTTTGAACCGTATTTTTGATGCCTTCCCACAGACCGGTGAAGAATTCGACGATTCCAGTCCATAGATTTACAAAGAAATCTCTGATACCAGTCCATACTTCATTCCAGCTTGTACCGAACCAACCAAGTACAACATCAGCAACATTACGAATGATATTCATATAGTTGGTAAATGTATTCTTGATAAAGTCCCATACAGAGCCGAATATTTCTTTGACACCTTCCCATACCTGAGACCAGTTACCGGTGAATATACCGATAAAGACGTTAAGTAATCCGGTGATAACACCAAGAACGCCTTCAAGGATATTTGCAATCTGTGTGAACACGCCCTCAAAAAGAGGTGCTAAGAAATTGCATAATCCTTCCCAGATGGCAGATACTACTTCGCTGAAGTTCTCGAAATCAAAGCCAAGTGCACTAAGTCTATCAGTAATACCCTGTGCGAATCCTGCAAAGATACCTTTGATACGCTCCCAGATGGCAGTAATCTTATTTCGGAATTCCTCATTGGTATTCCAAAGATGAACGAAAGCTCCAACCAAAACAGCAATAGCAGCAACGACTGCAATTACAACTGGATTGATACTCATGATTGCTGTACCGACTTTGCTCATCACTCCAGATAAACCGCCAGCCTTCGATACCAGACTTGTAATTTTCAGTCCAAACTTACTGAAGGCCTGCATCGCGACACCGACTTTTGATATCACGGTTCCTAGAATCACTAGCGCTGGCCCAAGCGCTGCAACAAATAATCCAATCTTTACAATGACTTGTTTTGTGCCATCATCCAGATTATTTAGCCAAGTTACAAATCCTTGAATCTTAGAAACGATATTTTTCACCATCGGCATCAGAGCTTCACCAATTGAGATAGCAAGACCCTCTAATGCAGATTTCAAGATTGTAAGCTGACCGGATAAATTATCAAGCTGTGTATCAGCCATCTGCTGGGCAGCACCGGCGCTGTTTGTAATGGAATTTTGTAAGCTATCCCATGTCTCACCTGTATTTGCAAGAAGGGCATTTACTGATGAGAGGTCGGTCTTGTTGAAGATGGAACTGATGATATTTGTTTTCTCCGCAGAAGTCATGCCTTCCATGCTGGTATTTAAGTCACCAAGGATATCGTTCAAAGAACGCATATTTCCCTGTGAGTCATAAACATCAACACCGAGCTGTTCCATGCAGGCAGCAGCTTTGTCAGTAGGATTCTGCAATGAAAGAATGACGTTACGAAGATGAGTACCACCTTCAGCGCCCTTGATACCATTGTTTGCAAGGATACCTAGAGCAGTATTTAATTCAGCTGTACCGCCTTTGATGGATTTTGCAGTCGCACCAATTGTAAGAATACCTTCGCCTAACTGTGATACAGAGGTGTTGGTGCTAGATGCAGTTTTAGCCATCTGGTCAACCATTGTATCTGCCTCAGATGTTTCCATTCCAAGAGCAGACATGGCATCAGTGACCATATCCGATGCGGAAGCAAGGTCGATATTACCGGCAGCGGCTAAGTTAAGTACTGTTGGCAATGTATCGACCATTTCTTGCGTATCATAACCAGCAAGGGCCAGATAGTTCAGTGCTTCGGCACATTCACTTGCAGAGAAGGCCGTCTCAGAACCCATCTGCTTCGCAAGGTCAGAAAGGGCCTCCATAGTATTGACACTTTCACCATTGACATTGGACATGGAATCTTTGGTGATTCCCATTGTCGCCTGCACCTGACTCATTGAGCTTTCAAAGTCAGCAGCGGTTTTTACAGAAGCGATGCCCATGCCGGTTACTGCGGCAGATACAACAGATACCTTCTTACCAACATTTGTAATACCATTACCGACAGTTTCAAGCTTGGAACCTACATCACCAATTTTTGTAAGGGTAGCATTGGTTGTTGATGCCTGCTGTTCTAATCGTTTTAATTCAGCCTCGGTCTCGACGATTTCTCTTTGGAGAGCATCATACTGCTCCTGTGTTATTTCGCCTTTTTGTAGCTGTTCATTTGCCTGTTCAGCAGCAGTCTTAAGTGTGGCTAGCTTTTCTTTGGTTTCTCCAATTGCCTGTGTCAGTAATTTTTGCTTTTGAGAAAGCAGTTCTGTATTATGAGGGTCAAGTTTAAGCAGCTTTTCTACATCTCGTAGGGCAGATTGCGTATTCTTAATTTGACCGTTTACACCTTTTAAGGCGGTTTGTAGTTTAGTGGTATCGCCGCCAATTTCAACGGTAATACCTTTGATTCTATTTGCCATTGGCGGTTACCTCCTTTAGAATTTGTCAAAATCCTCCTGCGTTGCAAGATTGTCATAAGTAGCTCCGTCATTGCCTTTTTCCGTCCAGATATCCATCACCATACCGATGGTAAGAAGGTCAAGCTCAGCAATGGAGATACCTATTTCTACGCAGCGCAGAAGGAAGAGTGCGGTTGTCATTTCGCGATTACTGCGTTTAAGTTTTTTTTAGACTCCACGTCTGTAATCAGATTTGTACCCCAGAGTTCAAGAATTTCTGGAAGCACCTCATAGATAGAGAACATTTCAAACTGGTCAAGCCAATCATCGATATCCTCTGGAATGTTGTGGTCAGCATGATAAGCCATGATGTAGGCCACATTTTCAAATATCTCCAAGTCCTCGATGGCAAAAGAAGAACCTGCCTCGCTGTTACCTTTATAAGAGGATTCCAGTTTAGACAGGTCTTTGAAGATGTCTCTTTTGAACTTTGCACGATAGAGTCTTGGGATAGTAGCAGAAGAGCGGAAGGCGACTTCTTTATCGCCGACCTTGATAGTTTTACTAAGCATACGATTCCTCCTTAACCGGCAGTGGTAGGCTCAACAGGAATATAGACCTGCTTGTACCAATCGTTATAAGTTGCTTCGCTAGTGGAATCACCAGTTCTACTCTTAACAAGGCCATCTTCACGAGGGTCAGCAGTAAGAGAAAGCTTTTCTGTTCCCGGCTCGATAGTATCTTCCTTGGTTTCAGACTCGATAGAAGGACGAGAAGCTGTGCAGTTATAAAGAACATGACGGATGCAGCGAACATCGCCATCAAATTCAAATAACAGTGCAAATTTTTCCATCTCAGTAACCTTAGAGCTTTCGATAAGAACACCATTCTTGTCTAAGGTTTCCTTCAAGATATCTGTGCGGAACCATTCAGGAATCAATGCGATTTCAAGGTCACCGCTATAACCATTGTTTGCAGTAGAACGGAAATATACGATACCGTCTGCATAGAACGGACTGGAATCACCCTCAGCATCAAGACTGATACTTACTGCACCCGGAATAGGCTGAGGTGTAGCGTAGGTGTACTTACCGTCTTCTGTTTTTGTAAGCTTTGCAGCATGAACATTTTTAAGATTGTATTTTACTTTATTGCCCATGATTTATACCTCCATTTCAAATGTATATAGGACTTCATAGAGCTTTTCGCTCTCAATCCAGACTTCGGATTTGTTATAGAAAATGCTGTGGTTATCAAGCACAGCTTCGACGCTGTTTTCGAGTGCAGGATTTTTGCAGTCGGTATACAGCTCGATATGAAATTCATTTATCCTTACGTAGACTTTTCCATCAGCAGCAAAGTTATCACTGCCGGGAATCAGGTAGCAGATAAATGGTGGTTCAGGAGATTCACCTTCAGCAAAATGGTCGTATGCAAAAGGAAGCTCTATCTCCTGTAAAATAGCAAGAATTCTATCCATTTCTTAAGCTCCTTTCGATGGCCTGTTCAAACGATTCAATACCAGCCTGTTCTGCAGCAGCAATATGCGGTCTGGCTGCAACACGACCGCCGCCACGCTTGGCATGACCAAATTCCAACAGGTGTGCAAGCTGATATCTGTTTCTTGAATAAACAGTCACTTCCATACCGTTAGAGGATTCTTTAGTTGTCTTCACAGACCAGCTTTTGCTGTATTTGCCGCTGGCTTTTGGCGCAGTAGATTGAATCTGTTTTCTGACTTCGTTGCCGGTTTTCTTAACAGCTGCTTTCAAATCATCAGTGGCGAGGTCAGCGTATTCTTTTAGGCCATCCATGATGGCAGATGCCATCTGGTCAATGGATACTTTAGTAGCTATAATTATCGCCTCACTTTCTGACAGGATAATTTGATGCATTTGCGCTTGTAGTTCATGTGGTCAACGGCCTTGATGTCATAAAGCTCACCACCAAATTCAACACGATAATGTGTGGAATCAAGTGCTGCAGCTTTCTTGCACCAGCGGATAGTAAAGTCGATTTTAGAATCATCAACGATAGTGCCTGCATCGGTTTCCTCTTTACCAGCTTCACCACTGACTGTGGCATAGCAGGTGTAAAAGGGCACCCATTCATTTTTGTGGTTCCCGATAGCATCTGTGGTTACTACATTCTTTGAAATCGTAATTCGAACATTCAATAAACCAATATCCATCAGAAGACCTCCTTACGTGAACCAAACAAAAGTGAACGAAGCGTAATGGTCAAAGCATGGTGGTCAGCTTCTTCTCGGTGCTCATATAGATATGCAACGCTGTACATGATGGCAGGCTTTGCATTCTCAATATCGAAAAGAAGTGATTCATCATCCACTCTGAGAATATCCATACAGATGCGCTTAGCAGAAGCTATAAGCGTTTCGATTAAGCTATCATCATCTTCATAATCCACGCGCAGATAATTCTTCATTTCTTCCAGTGTTACAAGCATTGCTCATCGCCTCCAATCATGAAATCAGCGATGCCACTCTAAATGAATGACACCGCTGTTCGTTTTCTTAAGATTTAGCAGTAGTGCTGCCAATCTTCAAAATCTGTACTGCTTCAGGAAGGATAAGCTTACCATCAACACGTTCCTTTGCTACAAAGCCAATCATACCGTTACCGGCAAAAAGCTCAGTAAGCTGTTTGAAGGAACGAGTACCACGGTCACCGATGTTGTAGTAGCTGTAATCACCGAAGGAAATCGCATCTTCAGGTGCAAAAGGAGAAGTGTAAACAGGATATCCAAGAAGCTTATCCGGTTCTCCAGCCTGATAAGAAGGCTGCCACATATATGCACCATTGCCATCCTTGAAAGTACGGATAGTAGCGATAATCTGGTCATTCATAATGAATGCAGAGTTCTTTCTGTAAGGACGCTTAAGCGCATATACAAGATTCATAATGTCGTCTGCAGTAAGCTTTGTTACAGTCTTATAAACAGTTCCACCGCCAGTTGCAGCGAAAAGTCCAAGAGGCTGTCCTACACCGGTACCGTTAAGGAATGCATCTTCCTCAGCGTTAGAAAGTGCCTTACCAAATTCCTCAATGATGTAGTTTTCAAGGTTGAAAGCATTGTCATAAAGCAACTCTTCGGTTACCTTGATGGCTACATGAAGCTTGTGGGCATCCAGTAAAATCTGTGCAAACTTAGCATCAGAGAACTGAAGTGCGCCACCTTCCTCAATCCATGCTGCTGCAGGCTCTGTAGAAGCAATGTTGATTTTGTGGTCGCCAGAAGTAGTAATCTTGTGGCCAAGCTTACGCATGATGTTTTCACCTTCAAGTACACGGATTAAGCGGCTGTCGTACTCTTCAGGTACAAGGTAACCACCATCGGCATCGACACCTTCCTGTAAGACATTAGATACCTGACGGAAGTTTGTACGAAGGGCAGTAAGCATACCGTCCTTATAGGCATCAGATGCACGACCAGTCTTCTTGTCGTGTGCCATATTTCCGGAAGGCTTAGAAGTAAGCGGAGTATTGATAGGCATACTCATTTCAGCTTCACGCTGTTCCTGACGTTCAAGTCTGTGGATTTCATTTGTAAGAGCATCAATATCTGCTTCCATCTTTGTGTAAGTAGCATCGTCCTCGACAGAAAGAACACCCTTGTCGGTACGATGAGATTCAAGGAATGCTTTAGCTGCATCCAAAGCTTTATTACGCTTTTCGCGAAGTTCCATAATAGTCATGGTTATTTACCTCCATTAAATGTATTTCTTGATTGTGTTAAGGTGCTCCATAAGTTCATCAACAGAGCGACCAGTAGGTTCTGACTCGACTTTTTTCGAGTCAATGTGACATTTTGCAGCGAGCTTCTCCATAAGAGAATTTGTGACTGCAACACGAGAGTAGGTTGCTGCTACAGCAGGCTGAGGGATGTCGTTATCTGCTTCCTCACGCTTCATGACTTCATCAGCAAATCCAAGTTCAACTGCCATATTTGCATTCATCCAAGTTTCCGCATCCATGAGATGAGATAACTTAGCGTGGCTAAGACCGGTTTTGATTTCATAGGCGTTGATAATGGATTCTTTGACTTCATCAAGCATTGCGATAGCTTTTTCCATCTCGCCGGTATTACCAAAAGCAACAGTCATCGGATTGTGAATCATCATCATGGATACCGGAGAGACCAGCACCTTTGTACCTGCCATTGCAATGACAGATGCAGCAGATGCCGCAATACCATCGATTTTGACTGTGACATTGCCTTTGTAATCCATCAGCATGTTGTAAATCTGGGCAGCTGCGACGCAATCACCACCGGGAGAATTAATCCAAACGGTGATATCACCGCTGCCTGAAAGCAGCTCATCCTTAAAAAGCTGCGGTGTGACGTCATCATCAAACCAGCTTTCCTCGGCGATTGTTCCGTTTAGAAACAGAGTTCTCTCCATCGTCTGTTCCTGAGTCTCCTGATTTGTCGTCATCTGATTTTTCCACTTCCAAAACTTCTTCATCGGAATCTTCCTCCTTTCCAGCAGCAGTGGTCGCTGCAAAAATACCTGCATCCTCCAGCTTGGTCATGTTTCCATTGATGAGATATAAGTCACCACCAAGTTCCGGTGGAATACGGTCTAGGTTTTCAAGTTCGCGAATGTCATTAGCCGACATCCAGCCATTCTGCCTTGCGGTGGCATAACCGTTCATTCGGCTCTGATAATCACCACGCAGCAAGCCATCGACATTGAACTTGACAAAATAAGCAGCCTTCTCTGAATCTGTAAGAAGGGCACGGTTCAAGGATTGTTCCCAACGAACTATCCAAGGCTCCAATGTGTACTTCACGAACTCCAGTGATTGCTGCTCAATATTAGAAAAGCTCGATTTCTCTAAGTCGCCGACCATATGTGGTGGCACTCTAAAGATTCGAGCTATTTCATCAATCTGAAATTTTCTTGTTTCCAGAAACTGTGCTTGTTCTGGAGAAATAGAAATCGGTGTGTAGTGCATACCTTCTTCCAAGATTGCAACTTTATGAGAGTTGCTGCCGGAGAAGCCTTTGTTCCAGCTTTCTCTAATAGCATCAGGATTTTTTACAGTACCCGGATACTCTAAAAGACCTCCCGGTGTAGCTCCATTAGCGAAGAACTTAGCACCATATTCCTCTGTAGCAATGGAAAGACCGATTGCATTCTTAGCCATAGCGATGGGAGAGTATCCAACTAAACCATCAAAGCCAAGTCCGGGTATATGAAGCACATCTGATGGCTTCAAGGTTACAGTTCCTGTTTTACCTGTATTAGCATCAGAATCCTGCATTTGATATTGGTAGTAGAGCTGGCCTTTATCATCTCTATCAACCGACATTCGATTCGGCATCAAAGGATACAAGCCAACGACCTGACCTTTACCATTGCGGATGATTTGCGCATAAGCATTACCCCACAATAGAAGGTGCGTCATGAGTGTTTCCCTGAATACAAATGATGTCATTTCAGGATTCGGCTCATCATGAAGCAAGGTGTAAAGCGGATGGTCGATAGCTTTTGCTTTAGAACCACCATCTTTGTACTGATAAAGATGAACTGGTAATCCAGCAATAGACTCTGAAAGAATGCGGACGCAGGCATAAACTGCAGTCATCTGCATGGCAGAACGCTCATTGACTGATTTGCCAGAGGTGCTTCCACCAAACAAGAAGCGGTAGCTGCTTCCGTTAATACTATTTGTGGGCTTATCTCTTGAACGAAATAAACCAGAAATAAAGCTCATATATCATCACCAGCCTTTCTAAATAAACAAAATGCCTCTGTTATCATAGACAGAAGCACCGGTATCATTTCCACAGCGGATTGCACGGTCAAGGCCCATAATCGTTGCAATGGCACCGTCAATCTTCTCTGTAGATTTCTCTTTATCTGCTTTAATATTTCCAGCCGGGTCAGTGCGGATATAAATGTTATCCATCATCCAGCGCAGTACTGGATGACCACCGTGGGCCAGTTTCTCTTCAAGTGTTAGTTTCATAAGCTCCTTAGTAGGTGGCGACATATCTTTGAAGCCCTGACCAAATGGAACAACAGTGAATCCCATGTTCTCAAGGTTCTGTACCATCTGGACAGCACCCCAACGGTCAAAGGCGATTTCTCTAATGTTGAATCGCTCACCAAGTTGCTCTATGAATTTTTCAATATAACCATAGTGAACAACGTTACCTTCGGTTGTCTGCAGGAAGCCTTGCCGTTCCCACACATCATAAGGAACATGGTCTCGTCTGACTCGCAGGTCTAGCGTATCTTCTGGTACCCAGAAGTATGGAAGAATAGCATACTTATCATCTTCATCTGCAGGTGGGAACACCAATACAAATGCAGTGATATCTGTAGTGGACGACAAGTCTAGTCCGCCATAACAAACACGACCTTCAAGGTCATCTTCGTTAACGCGGAAGGAGCAGTTGTCCCATTTTTCCATTGGCATCCATCTAACTGCCTGTTTTACCCATTGATTCAAACGAAGTTGTCTGAAGGAGTTCTCTTCACCGGGATTCTGCTTGGCAGATTCACATGCAGCTTTAACTTTATCAATGCCAACAGTGATACCGAGGGAAGGGTTCGCTTTCTTCCAGACCTTCGGGTCAGTCCAATCATCTGATTCATCAGCACCATAAATAACCGGGTAGAAGGTTGGGTCGATTTTTCTTCCCTCAAGAATATCCTTAGCTTTCTGGTGTGTTTCATAACAGATGCTATTGGTATCTGTACCTGCAGTTGTGATAAGGAAGTAGAGCGGCTGCATACGAGCATCGCCGGAACCCTTAGTCATAACATCAAACAGTTTTCTGTTCGGCTGCGTATGAAGCTCATCAAAGACAACGCCATGAATATTGAAACCATGCTTTGAATAGGCTTCTGCAGAAAGCACTTGATAGAAACTGTTGGTAGGTTGATACACGATACGTTTCTGGGAAGCTAATATCTTCACTCTTTTATTAAGCGCCGGACACATACGCACCATATCTGCAGCAACATCAAATACGATAGTTGCCTGCTGGCGGTCAGCGGCGCAGCCATATACTTCAGCTCGTTCTTCACCATCACCACAAGTAAGCAGTAGGGCGACAGCTGCAGCAAGTTCTGATTTTCCCATCTTCTTAGGAATTTCCACATAAGCTGTATTGAATTGTCGATATCCATTCGGTTTCAATGTACCGAAGATATCTCTGATAATCTGTTCCTGCCAATCAATCAGTTCAAAAGGTTTACCTGCCCATGTTCCTTTGGTGTGACACAAGCATTCGATAAAATTCACTGCGTAATCAGCAGCCTCCTCATCGTAATGAGAATCCTTAGCTTTGAATTTTGTCGGCTTATATTTTTTCAGTTTTCTCAAGTTCTCACCTCCAAAAGGGCATAAAAAATAGCCGCATCATTGCGACCGACATAACGAGATACAGGGCCTTTCGGCTCTGCATCCGGGGATTTATATTTCCGGGTTCTTAGTTGTAATTCTGTAAGAGAATGCAGTAGGCAATCTGTGTTGCTTCATCATCCTCAGCAGGTTCGATGTCCCAGCCTCTGTCGTAGTTGGCTGTAATCTTACCGGCTATCTTAATGGTCAGCTTAGATATGCGACCGTTGTTGATTCCGTACTCGCTTCCTTCTTCGTAAGCCTTGACCCAGTAGTGGGCGATGGTGTACTTATCGCCTTTTGGAATTCCGATGGTTCCTTCGTGCCACATCCTTGTCGCCTCCTTACTCTGCAATGCTCATCTTGAATGCTGGAATGCGCTCTTTCTTACCTGTTTTCCAGTCGTCGTAGCGGCTGTTGATTTCTGTAAGTCCGTCAAGTGTGCATCCTTTTTTCTGAAGCTCTGCAATCGTTGTGATAAGGCTTGAAAAGGTTGAGCTGATGGTAAACTCACTGATTCCAAGGCGCTTGCAGTTTTCAAGGATTGGGTCGATGTCGTAATCCCAGATAACTTCGGCGAAGTTGATAAGTTCGTTGCCTGCGTCAATGCTGTAGAAGTAGGCTGCACCGAAGGTTGGGTTGATGTCGATGTCCTTGAAGCGTGTTCCGTTTTCTGCTGCTTTGTCTAATAATTCAATTCTTGTCATGGTAGGTTCCTCCTAAATGTGTATTTCCTTTTGGTAGTACTATATATCACTCTAAAAGCACATAATAGCAAGCTAATTAGAGCTATATATGTGACAAATATCAGCAGCAAAAAGTGTGTAATTTACAGCTTTTTTACGCGGTCAATTCCATACACAACATTGAGTCCGGAACCGTTATCCCAGCTCACCATCAAGCTGCCTGTATCATCAACACCAAGTACTGTTCCTTGTGTTCCGATTGGTGGAGCCTGTACATCATCCATCTCCAAGAGTTCAACACGAGTACCGGCAGGATATTGATTTCTTAATCGTTCAACGATTGCTGCATTAGGAAATCGCATCTTCATGCACCTCCTTTGCAGGTGAACCGTTCCTGAAAGCGGAACTTCCGGTTAAATTCTTGAGTAAGATTTTTCTTGTTGCCTTATGTGCATCACCAATAAATCCAAGGCGAAGCAGGAAGCAGCGGAATGCGTACTTCTCATTGTCTGTAGGTTTCTCAGCAGAGTTGATTCGTTTCTGTTTGATGCTCATCTGGCAAAGGGCTGCGATAAAAGCAGTGTAGGCAGTGCATTCCTCGGCAGCAGGCATCTCTTCAAACCAAGGAAATGAAATAACATCTTCCTCGATAATGATTGGAAGTTCTGCAATACCAAGAGCCTTTTTAATAAGTGTTCCTTTTGCATCCAGAAGATTGGTAAGGTTGCCAACTGCGACCTTATCCAGTGGAATGGAAATGGTAAGTCCAGTAGTTTCTGACATAATGAAATCCTCCTTTTGATTTGGTAGTACATTAATCACTCTAAAGGCACATAATAGCAAGCTATATATCCAACAAATATGTGCCTTTAGAAAGTGTGGTTTTTGTCTATCAATCAGCGTCGGATTCTTCTTCGATAGCCACCTCATCATAGGAATAAGTAAGGCCATCACGGATAACAGAAACGCCATCGGAAGTACCTACCTGTTCAATGTAGCGCTTCACGATGACGTCTGCGTATTTTTCATCTAATTCAATTGTATGGCAGATACGACCGGTCTGTTCGCAAGCGATAAGTGTGCTGCCGGAACCGCCAAACGGGTCAAGTACGATGCAGTTGCTCATGCTGGAATTCATAATCGGATATGCAATTAATGCAATCGGCTTCATCGTAGGATGGTCGGCATTTTTCTTAGGCTTTTCAAATTCCCAGATAGTAGTTTCTTTTCTACCGGAATACCACTGATGCTTGCCGGACTTCTTCCAACCAAACAGGCAAGGTTCATGCTGCCACTGATATGGAGAACGACCAAGCACAAGAGAAGGTTTCTTCCAGATACAGCAACCGGACAAATAGAAGCCTGCATCAGCGAATGCTTTTCTAAAGTTCAAGCCTTCCGTATCAGCGTGGAAGACGTAAATCGAAGCATCCTCGGCCATAGCCTGTTCCATATTGGTAAAGGCGTCCAGCAAGAACTGATAGAAGGAATCATTATCCATGTTATCGTTCTGAATCTTACCGGCTGTGCCTTCGTAGTTCACATTGTACGGAGGGTCGGTTACCACCAGATTTGATTTCTTGCCAGCCATCAGCATTTCATAGGATTCAGCCTTAGTGCTGTCTCCGCAGAATAGACGGTGTGAGCCAAGGCACCAAAGGTCACCAGCCTTGGTGATGGTAGGCTTCTGTAATTCTGCAGCTACATCAAAGTCATCTTCCTTGATATTATCCTTCGTGGAATCCTTGAATAAATCATCAAGCTCTGCAGGTTCAAAACCTGTAAGAGATACATCGAAGTCAGCACCCTGAAGGTCTGCAATCAATAAAGCTAATTTATCGTTATCCCATTCACCGCTGATTTTGTTTAGTGCGACATTTAATGCTTTTTCATGTTCGACATCAAGTTCAACAACTACGCAGTCAACCTCTGTCATACCCATATCCTGAAGCACTTTTAATCGCTGGTGGCCACCAACCACACAGCCAGTAGTGGCATTCCAGATAACAGGTTCCACATAACCAAACTGCTCAATCGAGCGTTTTAGCTTTTCATATTCAGGGTCGCCGGGTTTCAAATCCTTACGAGGGTTGTAATCCGCAGGAAGAAGTTCTGCGACATTTTTCTTTTCAATCTGCATAGGCGACCTCCTTAAAACAATCCCCATTCAGCGAACTTTTCAAATCCGCCAACGGATGAAATATATTCTGCTGCAATATCTACGAGTTCTTGATATGGATGTCCATCAATGGTGTCATCACCAATAGCGCAGGCAATCTGTACTGGCTTACCTGTTTCCTGTGCTTTTAGGAATGCGTAGATATTAAGAGTGACATCAGCCTTAGATAAGTCTTTGCCATGAAGGCCACCACCAGTAACAGAGTCAGCCATATCACTTCCCAGCTTTCTGTTTGTAGCGCCAGTATCAACGTCTGTACCCCCAGTCCAATCACCGAGCGGATTGACTTCAGCAGGAGGGTACATATTTGAAAGCTCAGCAGTGGAAGCATTGCTCTGACAGATGATAAGTCTTGCTTCCTCAATAATGTACTTTCCGTCATATGGATAATGTGTGTAAATATCATGTGCAATTACAGATAGAGCTTTCTGCTCCTCTGTAAGAGGCATTCCCTTGAAGATACCATTATCACCACAACGAATACCGGCTGACTGGTTATCAGATAAGTGCTTATCCTGTGGAACAATATCGATATCTGCCCATACAGCACCGGCGATTCTGTGAATTGCATCTTCAACATCTAAAGGATTAATAGCAGCAGTAGTTTCAATAATTACATGACATTTACCATGCCCGATAAGGACTTCAACTGCAATCTTTGGAACAGCTTCTGTTTTATAAGCTAAGTCAACAATTGCACCAGCAATTCTATCTGCCACCTTATCCGGATGACTTGGATTTACTTTTTCAATCATAGTTAGTTTCCTTTCCTTGCGCGAAGCAGGCGCTCCATAGCATCATCCATTGGAGTGGCACCGCTGTATTCACTAGCGCAATTTTCCTTTACAATTTGATAGATTTCCATCCAGAGCCTGTTGGTCTGGCTCATAAAGTTCTGGCTCATTGCCACATAGGGTGATTGGATTGCATTACCAGTAGTAGGGTGCTTTGCAAGGAAACCAAAATCAGATATAGCTTCTTCGCATTGAATCCATCTGGCAACGCTCATCGCATAGCGTTCAAGTAGCTGGGGAGAAACGAGTGTTGCACACTTGCGTTCTGCCAGCCACTCCCATGTCGCAATATAAACTTCTTCAGCCACCAGCGGTTTTCCGTCCTTCTGAGTGGCGGATAACAGCTTGGATGGTTTGGGCATTTGCTGACCTTCTAAATCGACCGCTTTATTATCGAAGTCGATGACAGTCAACATTCTCTTGCCCGGATTACCCTCAGCGATTTTGTCAGCTAAGGGCTTCTTTTTGGCTCCGGCACCGATGCGAGCGCCACCACGGTTTGTACCGTCCTTAGCCATAATTCATGCACCTCCTTATATACCCTGTTTGAAACCGCGACTTTGCGCGTGTGACCCCACGCCCGTTCCACGGAAGGTTTGCTGTAGAGATTTTGACCGCCCCTACGGGTCCTACTGGTTGTGCCAGCGGTCACCGTGCTCAGCATGTATTCTTGCATGACATGCTTTGCAAAGAGCCATCAAGTTATCTCTGTCGTGGGTGCCTCCTTGTGACAGTGGTTTGATGTGATGTATCTCCTCGGTTGGTGTGTAAACACCTTTCTCAAGGCAGACCTCACAAAGCGGATGGGCAGCAGCGTAGCTGTCACGGATTCGTTTCCAAGCTCTACCATAGCGGCGCTTGGTAGCTGGGTCACGGTCGTAACGTTCGTATCTCTTGGCCTCAAGCTTTGCGTGTTCCTCACAGAAACGTCCGTCAGTCAGGTTCGGGCAGCCGGGATAGGAGCAGGGCCTTTTAGGTTTTCTTGGCATCTGTTTCACCTCCGTTCGGGCATAAGAAAAGCCCCGTAGGAGTTTGTCCCACAAGGCCTCTTGTAACTTTCTTTTTTGCTATTGTAATAATATCATAGGTCGATACTCTCAATCTATCACATTAACTCTCATCATGGTCTGGCACCACGATTTCTTTTAATGCGCTGCTGTGCATACGGTGAAGATGCTGCATGGAGTAGTTCATGTCCACGGCTATCTGTTCCCAGTTAAGAAAGCAGAGATAGCGTTTCTCCAGAAGCGTCTGGTATTCCACGTTTGGCACAGCTTTGATGACCGACATGATTTCGCTCTTAAGGTCCACCAGCTTTTCGATGTCCTTCTTCAGGCTGTCCTCCAAATCGATAATCTTCAGGATGCATTCTTCCAGCCTTGAACCACCGCGATTCGGATTTCTTGGCATATCGGAAAAGGTACTGGTGCATCTGGTAGCTAAGTCATTCAAGGAAGCAATCTGCTGCGTCTTAGAAGTGATGCGCTCATCAAGAAAACGTGCTTGTAATAAGTATTCTTTTGCATTCATGCTAATACCTCCGGATGTTTTGATTTCCCTTGGATTGGCATTCTTTGTCATAGATTTGCTTTGACCGCATCAATTAATGCGTTTTGTGATACTTCCTTCAGTGACAGCGCCTTTAAGATGCGCTCATCAATGGTTCCTTTGGTAACGATGTGTTCAATCACCACGGTACCGGAAGTCTGGCCTTGTCTCCAGAGTCGGGCGTTGGTCTGCTGGTATAATTCCAAAGACCATGTCAGCCCAAACCAGATAAGAGTGGAACCGCCAGCCTGCAGGTTAAGACCATGACCGGCAGAAGCAGGATGGATAACAGCAACAGGAATATCTCCATTATTCCAATCGTTGATGTCCTTGCTGGTTTTGATTTCTCTGACATCAAAGCGCTTCTTGATTCTTTGCAGGTCATGCTTGAACCAATAAGCCACCAGCAGTGGTTTGCCATTTGCCGATTCGATAATATCCTCCAGCGCATCCAGCTTTCTATCGTGTATCTCGATAATATTGCCTTCATCGTCATAGATGGCACCATTGGCAAGCTGGGATAGCTTCCCAGTAAGGGATGCAGCATTGGCAGCGGTGACTTCGCCTTCAGGAAGTTCCAAGATAAAGTCTGCTTTTAGTTCTTCATAGCGCTCAGATTCTTCCTCGGATAATTCCACTTCATATTGCGAAGTAATGAGCTCCGGCATCTGCAAGTGGTCGGTTGATTTCATAGAAATCGTAATATCCGATATCTTTCGATAAATGTCATCTTCTGCATAAGGCATTGGTTTGTAGGAGTAGATGATTTCACCATTTCGCTTATCCGGAACGAAGTAATCATTCCTGTAGTGGGTGATGAAGCGTCCGAGGCGTTCTCCTAAGTCCAGCAGTTTGAACTCAGCCCACAAATCCATAAGTCCGTTAGAAGAAGGAGTGCCGGTAAGACCGATAATTCTTTTGACTTTTGGTCTGACCTTCATCAAGGATTGGAACCTTTTTGATTTATGGTTCTTGAAGGATGAGAGCTCATCGATAATGACCATATCGTAATCAAAAGGAAATCCGCTACTATCGATAAGCCATCCTAAGTTCTCACGATTGATAATGGTGATATCAGCGCCTTCCATCAAAGCTGCTCTTCGTTCTTTGACGGTTCCAACAGCCACGGCGTAGGTAAGTCCTTTTAGATGCTCCCATTTTTTGATTTCTGCAGGCCATGTATCACGGGCCACACGAAGTGGTGCAATAACCAAGATGTGATGTGCTTCAAAGCTGTCAAACAACAGGTCTGCGATGGCAGTCAGGGAAATGACCGTCTTACCAAGGCCCATATCGAGGAGTACTGCAGCTACGGGATGACTTTCAATGTAGTCGATGGCATATCGCTGATAATCATGGGGTACAAAGTTCATGAAGCATTCCTCCAATCTGTTCAATGCCATCAATCACATAGACGCGGTAGCCAAGTGAACGAAGCATTTTGTGTCTTGCTACTTGAAGAGGGCGTGGCTTTTTGCCGGGAGCCTTCAGTTCTACGAAGGCGCACACCCCATCAGGTAATAAGACTAAGCGGTCGGGCATTCCTGCAAAACTTGGAGACACGAACTTTAGTGCAATCCCACCAGCCTTTTTAACCGACCTTGTTAACATGTTCTCTATCTGTTTTTCTAACATTTCTAAGCCTCCATCAGAGTGTAAATTTCTATAAGTGCAAGGTGTATCAATGGTATTTACATAACTTTTATATATATGATTTTTTATAGCCTATAGAAAAGTTTATAAATATACCTTGATACACCTTGTCATTAGGTCTATTAGTCTAAGAATTCCTCGTCAAAATCGTCCTCGGTACGGATACGCAGACCCTTAAAATAACGCTTTCGATTCTGAGTGATACGCTCATATCCGGCATTCTCCAAAGCAAAGTAGAAGTCAGCGGTACTGCGCACGTACTCATTGGTATCGATGCAGTAATTGCGATAAGCCTGATAAAGAGAAGAAGAACTCTCCTTGTAATCAGCACCCACCACGCATTTATCTTCGAGAAAGTGGGCAAACCAGTCATTCTGGCTACGGTATTCATTGATGGCCTCTTGCACACAAGCAGGAACCGGAATCTGATAATCCAGCTCGATAACTTTTCTGCTGCCTTCAATCACCCAAGAGAGAATGGCTCCGGCAGCGTGGTCATACAGATATTCGCTGTAGTTCTTAATATCGCTGGAACCGGTAATCTTGGCATTGAAGGGGATGACAATCAAACGTCTCCAGATACCATCATCGGATGCAGAGACACGAGGCAGATGGTTGGTGTAAAGTACGAGGGTATGGCAAGGCTTGAAGGAGAACGGGTCCTTGTACTTCTTTTCCGCAAATACATCATCGGTGGAACAGAGCTGTTTGACGGTGGAATCATTGAGACGAGCACCTTCCTGCATCTCGGCAGCAATTAAAAGACGTTTCCCTTTGACCTCGGCCATTTCCGGTTTGATGTTTCTGCGGCAGCCTACGGTTAAGGTATCTGCAGAGATATTGCCGGAGTAGAGCCCAAGCACACGGGAGATGACATTCCAGAAGGTGGACTTGCCATTTCGACCATCGCCATAAGCAATAATCAAAGCTTCTACATACACCTTGCCAATGGCAGCAAGGCCACAAATCATCTGTACATAATCGATGAGCTCCTGATTATTCTGGAAAATGGTATTCAAGCAATCAAGCCAGACATCTACTTCCTTCTGATTAGGTGATACGCTGGTAATCTTGGTAATAAAGTCCTCTGGAGAATGTTCACGTGCTCCAGCCAGTCCTTTGCGAAGGTCGTAGGTTGCTTCTGGGGTACAAAGCGCAAATGGGTCCGCATCCAAATCTCTCGGAGAAATTTCAAGCATTGGATGGGATTCTTTCAAAGTTGATGTGACATTCTTGGAATCACGTCTTTTGATGGCAAAGTTCTGATATGCTTTTGCAGCCAGAAACTCCTGATAGACCTTTTGCTGTTCCTCGTTCATCAGCTGTTCTGCCTTTGACTTGGATGTACTATCAAGGATGTTTTGGGCGCCACAGTTTTTCATCTTATCGAGTGCTTCCATCAAATCGTTGTTGGCTTCCTTTAATTGTCTGCGTGTGAGCTCATGTGCAACAGCCTGTGCGCCCGGTTCGCTTTCCTGCCAATAATGGTCGGAGTAGCGGATAAAGTGCGTAGCAGGAGAGTAGCGCAGTTCATTTGAGAAGTATTTTGCCAACACCTCAGCCTGTCCCACGTCAGAATAATCCTCCGGCTTATAGCAAGAAGGGTCGTTATATACTTCCGGTGCCACATAGCCATCCTGCGAAGAAACTCTTGCATAGAAACGCTGCGCACTGTGCCAGATGGTTGCAAGTTCCGATGTATCAAGAGGAGGCGTGCATTTTGCAGCTTCTTCCATAAATGCTTCATAGGCCTTTTCACTGTCACCATATTTCTTGATGACCTTACCAGCAAAACGGGACATGGTTGCATTACGACTGCCTTCTGGGATAGAAGAACCATCATATTGACCTTCTGCCATATCTTCATCGAAAATGTCCTCGTCGAGATATTCTGTCAGATTCATACGACCGGGATATAAAGCCACATCTGCGGATGCAGTTCCAAAAAAGAAACGAGCTGCATCAAGTGCCTGTGTATCAAAATATGGAAAGATAGAATTGACCAGCTTCTTCATATCGCTATAAAGGGAGGCGTCGGTCACATACTCGATGGGAAATAAGACATGGAACTTCGGTCTTGCCGGTTTTCCATTCTTGACTTTGTTATTGAAACGACTGTAGTGGACCGCAAAGGTCACACCCGGAAATGCCTGCATGACATCATCTGGGGTAATCCAATCTTCTGGATTTTCACTGTGGTCGTTATCACAATCAACAGGCAGACAATCGCTGCCGATGAAGTTGTCGTTGTTACGGTAGCTGTTTTTATATTCTGCACATACATAGTCGTGGCAGATGGTAGCTTTCAAGCTATCCTCGTCGAGAATTACCTGCTTGTGAGGGTAGGAGCAGTTACCGGGATTGCCAGTAACATCAGCGCTGTAAAGGGTAAGCATCAGTCATACACCTCCTCAGATTCTTCCTCCAGTACCTTGG
This sequence comes from Absicoccus porci, assembly GCF_003725415.1. Lineage (GTDB taxonomy): Bacteria > Bacillota_I > Bacilli_A > Erysipelotrichales > Erysipelotrichaceae > Absicoccus > Absicoccus porci. The sequence continues at coordinate 51,307 of NZ_RJQC01000006.1, forward strand.
TGATGAACTTTAATGCACGAATCATGGTTTCCAGTTCACAATCGCCACCAAGGACAACCTCGAAGCCTTCTGCATCGCCATAGCGGTCACGAATCACATTGATGTCAATATCCGTGGAACCGGCATCTTTGATGGAGAAGTAGGTACGTCCGCCATGACCAGTATCGCCGCCCATAAAACCAGTGGTTCCAGCTTCGACTTCGAGAATATTGGCACTGTAAACATCACGCGCATAAGTAGTGATTTCCGTTCCGTCATTTAATTTGCGTCTGTTTTCTTTAATTTCATACATAGTGTTAAACCTCCTGACATTTGTCTGTGAAATAGCGCAAGCGATAATTGTTCTGCTTGGCAAGATTGATTTCTGCTTCCATTCCCGATGAGATATGTTTGCCAAATACCCAGACTTCAGAACACTTCTCGATGATGGCTTTGCCAAACTCTAAACCGAGTTCACGTTCTTTGGGATTGGTATCATCCAGAAACTGCGGAAACAATAAATGTGGTGCCATCGGGATATATCCGCTATCCGCAGCAAAGCGGCAGTAGCGTCTGGCATTTTCTACATTTGCTTTAATGTCGCCTGCATAAGGAGAGCAGATATACACGATTAGTTTCTTGATGCTCATATGCGAGTCCTCCTTTCCGGGCAGACATAGAAAAACGTCCACCTCTAGTTTCCACTGGAGATGAACGTCCTTTTTGAGCGGATAAATTTTAATCTTTTTTATAAAATGGTGTTTCATAGCCATCTGCACGAAGTAATAAACCTTTCGCCCAAGGTGGAGTTCTACCCATCTGTTCACAGACTGCCTTTAATGACATACGAGGGTCGGCTTCGATAACCAGCTCATCGTGAATATGCATGACGACAGAGCAATTGCGAAACGTTTGCATGGCATAGCACAAAATGTCACGAGCAGTTGCCTGCACGATGTTCTCCACAAACTTCGGACCATAAGATTCGAGACGTTCCCATTTCTTGGTGCTGCCGATACCTTCATAGGTGATGCAGGTACCACCAAACTTATTAGTGCCAAGCTTCGGTTTAACATACGCAAGGTTTCTGCCAGAAGGTAAGGTGATAAAGAGCATCCCACTGCGGCAAGAGAAGGTTAAGCCATAATCAGTAGTCGTATGTTTATATCGCACCGCTTCTGTGACAGCACGGTCCACAGCCCACCAGAATTCCACAATACGCGGATTGGATTGTCGCCAAGCATCTACAAGGGCAGGAAGCTCGTCTTCAGTAAGTCCCATATCAAGAGCGCCCATTGCCTTTAATGCACCAACGGAGCCACCATAGCCAAGCGCTAACTCTGCAATCTTGCCTTTTTGACGGAGATGGCCATTGATACCGTGTTTTTCAACTGGCACCTTAAACATCTGGGATGCAGAGGCACAATAGATGCTGTATATGATTTGGAAGCAAAGATTGATGCATATGCTATCTTGGACCCAGCAGATATTGAGGCTGCAAATGAAATCCTTTATGCACAGAAAGTAACCGGAAAGCAGAAACAAAGACTCACATTCTTCCTGCAAAAGAGCAAGAAGCTTTTAGAAAACTATGAGTACAACACTCAAAAAGAATGTGTATCAGTTATGCGTAGCTTTGTCCGCTTTTATGAATTTTTGTTGCAGGTATCAAGCTTTGAAGATACAGACCTTCACAAGAAGTATAACTTCATCGCTTATTTGCTTTCATACATCAACATCAAGCATCCGGGCGGCGGATTTAATCTTGATGGAAAAATCAAAGCGACAAACTTTGTACAGAAGAAGGGTGACGAACATAAAAAGTCAGACCTTGTTGCAAAGCCTGTGATGAAGCTTCCGACAGCTGAGCATTTTGGGCTTACTGAAGATAAAGAAAAGAGACTATCAGAAATTATCGATGAGATTAACAGCAGAACCGGTAAGAACTATGACAATGATGTAGTGGTTAAGGCAATGCTGCAGATTAGAGATATTCTTATGAAGTCTGATAAGTTAAAAACCAGTGCGAAGAATAATACCCAGAAAGATTTTGAGTTCTCTTATTTTGATGATATCGACGATGCATTGATTGAGGGATTATCTCAGAATCAGGACTTCTTCTCATTGCTATTATCGAATGAGGAAATGAAGCGTCAGGTTCTTGGTATTTTCTCTGATGAAATATATAAAAGTTTGCGTAATGCATAAATAAGGCGGTGGAAAAATGTTTGATAGATTCAGATTGAAGGCCGCATTGGTTGAATACAAGAAACGTTTTGTAGGAACTCAGTGGCCAGATGAAAAGTACAAATGGGAAGCAGTGCAATGCTTCCAAGTGAACTGGGACGTCAATGCTGATGACTTTGCCGGAATGCTTACCAAGGCACTGTCTCAGACTTCTAATCTTCTTGCTTCGGTGAATAACTTTCCAGCAAGAATGATTACAAAGTTTGCTGAGATTGCCGGAGAAGAAGTCCGTGCTATGTTCATTGACTTGTATGACGAGAGTAAGGATGTCTGCGAACGTATCGAGAACTTCAAGCAGAAATCAAATAGCTTACTTGAAAGATATGGTAACGGTGCAGGACAGCATTATCAGTATGAGAATGCAATTTCTACATACCTTTGGTTACGCTATCCGGATAAGTACTACATTTACAAGTTAAGTGAAGTAAAGGCAGTTTCGAATGAACTGGAGAGCGACTATACCTTCAAAAAAGGTGCCTATGCTAATAACATCCGCAACTTCTTAGCTTTTTATAACGAAATCTGCGCAGAACTTCAGCAGGATGAAGAACTCAAAAATATGCTCGCTGCACAGATTACAGGTACCTGTTACCCAGACCCTGAATTAAGAACACTCACCATTGATGTTGGCTTCTTTATCAGCAGATATTTTAATAAAGACGACGCGGCTCAATCATCAGATGAGTGGTGGCCATCAGATTATACGCCAGCTTTATCTGCTGATGATTGGGAAGCTTTGCTAAACGACAATGAGGTATTCACCGATAGCAGTCTAGAAATCATGAAGCGTATGGTCGATTACGGTGGTAAGGCTACTTGTACACAGTTGGCCATCAAATACGGTGAAAGCAAGAATTTTTATAATGCTGGTTCTTCTGCTTTGGCAAAGAGGGTCGTTCAAAAGACTGGATGTCCGGTATTCCCACGTGACAATGAAAATAGCAAGTGGTGGCCGGTTCTCTATGTAGGCAAAAACGCTAAAAAGGACGAAGAAGGTTCTTATATTTGGAAACTGCGAGATGAACTTGCTGAAGCATTGGAAAGAGTGGATTTATCAAAGGTAAAACTATATGCAAATTTGGCCCCGAACTTCTGGAAGATAAGCCACGGTAATGACTGTATCACTGATGCAGAAGTGACCGCTTTTGAAAAGAGAAGAGTGGTTGTTGTTCATAAGGATACTGCCGCAAAGGGTAAAACAAAAGTATCCCAAGGCGAGGATTTCGTGGCAACTATGAAGAAGGGCGACTTCTTTTATCTGTGCAGAGGCAACAGCATCCGCTTATTGGGTAGAATTGATTCTGATGAGGTTGAGGAAAATTCTGAAAAACAGGATGGCTGGTGCGAGAGAAGTTATACTGTTATTGCAGAGTCGAAAGATACCAGTCCATATACTGGTGAAAAAAAGTGGTGGACGCCAAACGATAACTCGACGTGCATTGCTGTGCCTGAAGGTGAAATGCAGCAGTTTGAAAATTATATTTTGAAGCCATACTTTGATATTACCAAAGAGGAACTCTTGAAAAATGACGCTTCGGGCATTCATTACTGGTTCTTAAATGCAAATCCAAAGATGTGGAGCATGGCCAGCATGCCAGTTGGCGATGTTCAGGATTATACACTTTACAATGACAATGGAAATAAGCGCAGAGTGTTCCAGAACTTCTTGGATGCGAAAGCTGGAGACATGGTGATTGGCTATGAGTCAACGCCTGTTAAGCAGATTGTAGCTTTGATGCGTATTAGCGCAGAGCAGGATGGCGAGAAGATTTACTTTGAAAAATTAGAAGGCCTATCTTCGCCTATTGACTATGCGACATTGAAGGAGTGCTCTGAACTTGAAAAGATGGAGTATTTCATCAATCCGCAGGGTAGCTTATTCAAACTGACAAAGGGCGAATATGAATTCATTCTTGATATGATTCGAGATGAAAATCCTGCTCCATCCAAAAAGGATAAAGATAAATACACAAAGGAAGATTTCCTGAAAGATGTTTATATTACGGAAGCCAAGTATGACAGACTGGTGTCTGTACTGAAAAAGAAAAAGAACATCATTATGCAGGGTGCTCCGGGTGTAGGTAAGACATTTGCTGCTAAGCGTTTAGCATATTCCATCATGGGAGAAATAGATGAAGACCGCATAGAGTTCGTTCAGTTCCATCAGAACTATTCCTATGAAGATTTTGTCATGGGATATAAGCCGGTTGGCGACGGATTTGAATTGAAATATGGTATCTTCTATAAATTCTGTCAGAAGGCAGCAAACCATCCTGACAAGGATTACTTCTTTATCATTGATGAGATTAACCGTGGAAACATGAGTAAAATCTTCGGTGAGCTTTTGATGTTGATTGAAGCAGATTACCGTGATAAGAGAGCAACACTTGCTTATAATGGATTGAGCTTTTCTGTTCCAAAGAGACTGCATATTATCGGTATGATGAATACAGCCGATAGAAGTCTGGCAATGATTGATTATGCTCTTAGAAGACGATTCAGCTTCTTTGACATGGAACCGGGCTTTGATTCCGAAGGATTCATAAATTACCAGAAAGGATTTGCAAACGATACTTTCAACACTTTGATTGAGCGCATAAAAGACCTCAATAGAGAAATCATGCAAGACAAGTCACTTGGAAAGGGATTCTGTATTGGACACAGCTACTTCTGCAATGCAGATGAATGTACCGATGAGTGGATGAAAGACGTCGTGGATTACGATATTTTACCAATGCTAAGTGAATACTGGTTTGATGATAATACAAAGCTTCAACGCTGGGAGAATATCTTGCATGGTGTATTTCAATGATAAAAGATAAGAGCATACTGATAAATAACATCTACCATATGCTTGCCTACGCGTTTCAGACTTTGAATCAGGAAAATTATGAAGATGTAGCGGTGGAATCATTTGATGAGATGTACGACCTGTTAGCAGCTATCCTTGCGAAAGGTATCGGTGTTCAGCTGAAACAGGGCCTATACAGGGAGTACATTAACCGTCAGGAAGAATTACCGGTCATGCGTGGAAAAATCAATATGCCGGGAACCATCAAGAATCGTTTAGCTCATGAGAGAGTTTTGACCTGTGAGTTTGATGAACTGTCGGAGAACAATTTGTATAACCAGATTCTTAAAACAACGGTCATGCTGCTTCTCAGAAATGCGAAGGTGAAAACGGAGTACAAGGATGATTTGAAAAAGAAAATGTTGTTCTTCTCCAATGTGGATATGTTGGAGCCGACATCCATCAAATGGTCCGCGATTCGCTTTCAACGGAATAACCAGACTTATCGTATGCTGATTAGCATTTGTCAGCTAATAATTGAGGGTATGCTGATTACGACAGACGCAGGTGATTATAGATTAGCAAACTTTGTTGATGAGCAAAGGATGTGCAGACTGTATGAGAAGTTTATTCTTGAATACTACAGTAAGCATTATCCAGAACTGTCAGTGAGCGCATCGCAGATACCTTGGTCAGTGGATGATGGAATCAGAACAATGCTGCCGGTGATGCAAAGCGATATTCATCTGCAAAAAGGAAACACCGTGCTTATCATTGATGCCAAGTATTACAGCCATACGACGCAAACACAGTATGACAAGCATACGCTTCATTCCAATAACATGTATCAGATTTTTACTTACGTGAAGAATCGTGATTATGAGTTTGGTGATGAGGAACACGAGGTTTCTGGAATGCTGCTGTATGCAAAGACCGAGGAAGAGATTCAACCGAATAATACATACCAGATGCATGGCAATCAGATAACCGTCAGAACGTTGGATTTAAATCTTCCGTTTTCGGAAATAGCAGAGCAGTTAAATGAAATTGCAGAATCGCACTTTGACTTGAAGAGCTGATGTAACGACATTGCTTAAAAAGATGATAGAGCTACTCTCAAAATAATAATGAAAGAAGGTAAAAAGCATGAAGAAATTAGCAACATTAATGCTTGTGGTGATGATGGCCTTTTCCATTACCGCATGTGGTAGCACTGAGGAAACAAAAAAGGAACTTACAAATACAGCGGAATACGAAGAATGTGTTTTGACTTTAGGTGATGCTGAAATTACAACCAACGATAATGGAGAGAAGGTTGCAAAGGTTAACGCTACTTTCACAAATAATAGCGATGAGCCGCTTTATGCCATGAGCCTTTTTGCAGTTCGTGCTTTTCAGAATGATAAAGAAATCACGGATGTTTCAGATATCAATGGCGCAGATGCTTCTTTGATTAAGGAAGTCAAGGACGGTGCATCAGTAGAGGTTTCATATCAATTCAAATTAGATGATGATTCGCCGGTTGAAGTACTTATTGGAGAGCCAACAGCTGACCAAGACACTATTGGTAAACAAACTTACTTTGATAAATAAGTTAGGTCGAGACCGCATAATCGGGAGGTCGAGTGTTTATAAAATACACAATTTATTCCCATCAGAAAGCACACATTTGCCACTGATGGAATGTCTCCCAGAATTGCAGAAAGGTCGAGACAGTAACAAGGGTCGATACCAAAATTGCCTGCATTATATAAGGTAGACGGGATATTAACTTATAGACCTGTTTCCGTTTACTGCGACGGTTTAGACTTTGATATGGATAACAAAAAGCACAGATTATGTGTGTAAATCTTAGAAAAGGGCAAGATGTAGATATGTTTCCACGAACAGAGAATAAAGTGGATTTGTTTCCGAGAACGGGCACTATTGTGACATCATTATCAAGGTATCGTGCCACGTTGAGAGCGTGGTTCTGTTGACTAAAGCACATAAGTAAAAGTAAAAAAGCTTGAAATAAGGGGATTTGCGAGGATTTGGAAGTAAATCCAGGTCCTCGGATTTATTTGTGTATATTGTAATTTAAAACTGATCAATTTTTGGAGAGTGTAATCTAAACTGTGTAAGTTAGTTAGATGCGTACGGCTAACTAATGAACACAGTTTTTATTATGCCTATCTCATGATATGGTTGAA
>NZ_RJQC01000007.1:5000-7680 GCF_003725415.1 Absicoccus porci
ATTCACATTACTTATCGCATTTCGCTGCGTTCTTCATCGATGCCAGAACCAAGAGATCCGTTGTTGAAAGTTTTGATTCATTTGTATTTTGCCTTGCGGCACACTCAGAAGAAACTGTAAAAACAAAAGAGTTTGTGGCCTCCGGCGGGCGCCTGGTTCCGGGCCGCGAAACCGAAGAGGTTCCGGGCGCCGGGGCGGCTCCGCCGAAGCAACGTAAAGGTATGTTCACATGGGTTTGGGAGTTGTAAACTCGGTAATGATCCCTCCGCTGGTTCACCAACGGAGACCTTGTTACGACTTTTACTTCCTCTAAATGACCGAGTTTGGAGAGCTTTCCGGCCCTGGGTGGTAGTTGCCCACCTCCCTGGGCCAGTCCGGACGCCTCACTGAGCCATTCAATCGGTAGTAGCGACGGGCGGTGTGTACAAAGGGCAGGGACGTAATCAACGCAAGCTGATGACTTGCGCTTACTAGGGATTCCTCGTTGAAGAGCAATAATTGCAATGCTCTATCCCCAGCACGACGGAGTTTAACAAGATTACCCGGGCCTTTCGGCCAAGGAAGTACTCGCTGGCTCCGTCAGTGTAGCGCGCGTGCGGCCCAGAACATCTAAGGGCATCACAGACCTGTTATTGCCTCAAACTTCCATCGGCTTGAGCCGATAGTCCCTCTAAGAAGCCAGCGTACTGCCAAAGCAATACGGGCTATTTAGCAGGTTAAGGTCTCGTTCGTTATCGCAATTAAGCAGACAAATCACTCCACCAACTAAGAACGGCCATGCACCACCACCCACAAAATCAAGAAAGAGCTCTCAATCTGTCAATCCTCATTGTGTCTGGACCTGGTGAGTTTCCCCGTGTTGAGTCAAATTAAGCCGCAGGCTCCACCCCTGGTGGTGCCCTTCCGTCAATTTCTTTAAGTTTCAGCCTTGCGACCATACTCCCCCTGGAGCCCAAGCACTTTGATTTCTCGTAAGGTGCCGAACGCGTCAAAAAATAACATCGTCCGATCCCTAGTCGGCATAGTTTATGGTTAAGACTACGACGGTATCTGATCGTCTTCGATCCCCTAACTTTCGTTCCTGATTAATGAAAACATCCTTGGCAAATGCTTTCGCAGTAGTTAGTCTTCAATAAATCCAAGAATTTCACCTCTGACAATTGAATACTGATGCCCCCGACTGTCCCTATTAATCATTACGGCGGTCCTAGAAACCAACAAAATAGAACCACACGTCCTATTTCATTATTCCATGCTAATGTATTCGAGCATAGGCCTGCCTGGAGCACTCTAATTTTTTCAAAGTAAAAGTCCTGTTTCCCCGTCACACCCAGTGAAGGGCATGAGGTTCCACAGAGGGAAAGGCCCGGCCGGACCAGTACACGCGGTGAGGCGGACCGGCCAGCCAGGCCCAAGGTTCAACTACGAGCTTTTTAACCACAACAACTTTAATATACGCTATTGGAGCTGGAATTACCGCGGCTGCTGGCACCAGACTTGCCCTCCAATTGTTCCTCGTTAAGGGATTTAAATTGTACTCATTCCAATTACAAGACCCAAAAGAGCCCTGTATCAGTATTTATTGTCACTACCTCCCCGTGTCGGGATTGGGTAATTTGCGCGCCTGCTGCCTTCCTTGGATGTAGTAGCCGTTTCTCAGGCTCCTTCTCCGGGGTCGAGCCCTAACCCTCCGTTACCCGTTGCAACCATGTTTGGCCAATACCCAAACATCGAAAGTTGATAGGGAAGAAATTTGAATGAACCATCGCCGGCGCAAGGCCGTGCGATTCGAGAAGTTATCATGAATCACCAAAGAGCCCAGAGGGCATTGGTTTTTAATCTAATAAATACATCCCTTCCGAAGTCGGGATTTTTAGCATGTATTAGCTCTAGAATTACCACGGTTATCCAAGTAGTAAGGTACTATCAAATAAACGATAACTTATATAATGAGCCATTCGCAGTTTCGCTGTATAATTGCTTATACTTAGACATGCATGGCTTAATCTTTGAGACAAGCATATGACTACTGGCAGAATCAACCAGATAACTATCGTCCGCCGCGGAAAAACGGCAACCGGTGCTGCGAGCAGCGCCGGAGAGATGTCAAGTTCACTGGGTGGCGTCCGGAGACGCGCCGGGCAAAGCACCTGCGGCAGGAGCCGTGGGCGCCGTGCGAGCCGGCAATCCGCTTTCCCACTCATGTGTTCCCCAGCGAAGCCGTCGACCACACTGAGCCCGAACGGGCGGCGTGTGGCCTGGGGCACGCCAGGAGAAGGACTCAGCGCCCGACTTCAGCCATTGCGGCGTCCGGCGGGCGTGGTTGCCTTCCGTTGCTCGATGGTAGAACTCGCCAGAGGCCAGTAATCCACAGAACCCATCCCTACAGCGGCGATTGCCGGGGCATTCGTCGCCTTCAGGGCATCCCCAGTACGCCGTGAAGCCTGAGCGACCGGTTTCGTGGGGGCCGACCAACACTATGAATCCCTCGCTAGCGAGACCGGAGCCTGCAAGCCTGTTCAAGGGACCACGCAATGAAAGTCTTCAAGATATGGTACAGTTGTTTGATTGCGGTTGTGTTGTGGCCGGCCGATTGCTCGACTGGCCACCCGCTCTCACATACCCTCCGAGCTCTCTGGTGGGGCGCCCCCGCCACCCGGCACTCGTTGGCCACTTTTGA
>NZ_RJQC01000008.1 GCF_003725415.1 Absicoccus porci
TATTTCTTAAATAAAACCACCTAAAATCTTAAATACAAAAAAAGAGTGGAATCCACAAATTAGTGAAATCCCACCCAAAATCTTAAATACTCAGAAAAATTCGTGTGCATGCCTATGTCTTGGATTGCCATATTGCCACCATGATCTATATGTTTGATGATAAAAATGGCAATACCTATTATTTGGATCGACCATTTACGGCATGTCCATAAGTCATCAAAAAAATGGGTAAACAATGCATTCATGCCGATATGTATCGAAAAGTTGCTTTATTTCATTAACATTTCCACAATTTGATCCAAAAAAGCCAATTCATTGTAAATGTAAAGATTCCTGTTATTATATAAGTGCAAAGAGAAATAGATGCATACGAAGAAGAGAAATCTTCGTTTACATCCATTTGTTCACACACAGTACAAAAAATAGAATTGCATTTGAAAAGGGAAAATGGTAGGAAGAAAAATTCTGAAAAAAGCTGTTTCAAATGAGAAAATGTATTCAATAAGAAGATACATGAGAAGAGATGTCCAGAGGGAAAGAAATCTTCAAAAGAGGTATCTTTGGAGAGTATGATTGTACAAAAAGAATCATTTAAAAGGTGATAGCGGTAGGAAGGAAAAGATTCTGAAAAAGTCGTTTTAAATGAGAATTGATGGAACTATTAACGAAGAGGATGAATGAGAAGAGAAGAACATAATAATAGAAATCTTCAATAAGGGTCATCTTTGGAAAAGTAGGAAAATCAAGTGTGGGAGTTAGAAAACATCTAGTGAGATGAAAATGGTACGTAAAAACAAATAAAATAGATGTACGGTAAACAAACAACTCAAGAACAAATGGCATATTAAAAGAGCTAACGAAAAAGGTTAGCTCTTTTTTAATGAAATACGAATTTGATCAAAATAAAGACAAGTACACCCACAACCAATGGCACGATGAAAATCATTTGATAATCTCGAACCACTTCTTTTGATAATTCATTCCAACGTGCTTCATTGAACCAATATTCTTTTTGATCTTCACTCTGCATGATGACCCCTTGATCAATTAAATTAGCCATCGTATACGAAATCGTTGAAGTAGATAATGGCAAATCCTTAAATGCATCGATCTTTACTGCACGCTTCTGGCTATAGGCCTTATGCTTACGAAATACATTGATCACCGCTTCACTTGCCGTACGCCCACTATTCCGCTTCTTCATTTTTTCATCATGATCCATGATTTTTTGCATCGTTGGCGTAACTTGAGGTGTTTCTTGTTTTTTGGAATCCTTAGCCATACTTATCTCTTTCCTTTTTTCTTAGACGCTTTCTTTTCAGCTTTCCAAGCTTCTGCATGCTCTTTTACAGCCACAGCCATATTGTTTGGTAAAACAATTCCTTCTTGTCCAATTTGGATCTTCACCGTTGGCACCGTCCCTTTTTGACGCTCATATGAAGTAATCATACGGAAACGATAAAACTTTTCCAAATAGAAGAAACCATCTTCCGCAAACCATAATTTCTTACGCACCGTCATTTCTACGCCTTGTCCAAAGAACATCAAGGCCAAAGCGATATAAGCTACACGATAATAGAAGATCTGGCTCATATCTACTTTCAATACGGAACCAGTGATAAACAAAAATACCAGGCAGACAATTCCAAACGCAAATGTCAACAACATCGAATTTCTGGATCCATCCAATAATTCTGCATGCGGATGTTGACTTTTAAACAACTCAAGCGCTTTACGATTTGCTTGAATTAATTTTATCGTTTTATATGTCGACCAACCAATAAAACCAAATATGATAATTGCGATGACCCACTTCAACATAGAGTCATTAAACATTGAAAAATTCATACCTATTCACTCCCATTGCATCAATTATATAAAAAAGAAGGCCTTTGAATCAACCCATAAAAAAATGAAGATACCCCAAGTAACACTACTCAGGGTATCTTCAAGAAAGTTTTAAGAAAGGGAAAGCCATATCCCTTTACCTATATTATATATAGATATATTTGTGGTGCTTTTGTGTGACTTCGGCCCACATAGACATATTATATGAAGGGATCATACAAATTTCGATATGTTGAAAAAAAGAATTATTCTTATTGACAATATAACTATATAGTGATATTATATAAACGTAGAAAGGAGATAGGTTAATGGATGATAAAATAAAAAGACTTCTCAAAACACTAGCACTGCTTGAAGAAGTCGTCATCCGATTGATATCCCT